>CAMPVQ010000018.1 GCA_946997535.1 uncultured Candidatus Saccharibacteria bacterium | reverse complement strand
GCAGCCTGTTCAGTCAGCGCCTCAGCCGACATTCCAATTAGACACAGCGCCTCAGCCTCAGCTTCAGCAGCCCGCCGCATTGCTCCAACCAACTCAGTTACCGCAGTCCACCCCAGCACTCCAGATACAACCTCAACCGTCTCAGCCCACTCAGTCATCTCCAGTGAAGCCCAAATCGAATAAGCCAATTGTTTATACGATTGCGGGCGTCTTGACCGCAGCCGTGGTAGTGGTGGCGGCGACACTGGCGGTGCTTCTGCTCGGCGGCAAGGGCTACGCCGACGCCATCGCGGCGATTGACAGCGTCAAGGGCGTGGCGTACAGCAGGGAGGTGAAAGTCGGCGTTGACACCTACGGCATCACCTCTGTTCAGATGGAGAAAATCAAGGTCTTCTTCACGGAGACCAACAAGTCGCCTGACGAGACGCTCTTTAACGCGGCAAAAAGTCCGGAGGATGGCCTCGCCAAGTACAAGGCCGCGATGGACAAGCTGTCCGCCAACCATACCATTTCGAGTGATAAAAATCTTGCTCAAAAATTCGCGACTACCAAGTCGATTTACGACCAGTTCAACCAGCACGCCACGGCCGCCACAAAGTACTTCACCCTTTGCGCGGCAGACATTACGGACGTCGAGAAGGGCTTCACCGACTATACCTCAGGCACGCTGGAGCAGTACAACCACATCGCCGCCGCCGTCAGCCGGATAAACGACAAGGTTTCCGACCTTGATTCGGGTGACGAGAAGTTCGACAAAATAGTGCAGGATTCGGTTGGCTCGCTAAATAAATTTATGCAGTACATCGTAGAATACGGCAAAATCCACCCGAAGATTGATGAGGAATTGTTCGACAAGGCAGGGATGCGGGCCGCCGCGTCGGATGTGGCGCAAAAGTCGGTAGAAATGAACAAATACATTAATGACACGGTGGACTACCGCAACCGGTTCGTCGACAGCCTCGCGTATTTCCGCGACGAGGTCGCCAAGCGGCAAAAGTAGGGTTGTATTATCGGCAAAATAGTTTATTATATAGGTATAAGCTTAAACAAAAAAGGATATTAATATTATGCCAAGCGATCCATTTAACGTCTGGAGTAGGGATGACCAACCATCCCAGCCAGACCAACCATCAACTCAGTCGGCGTTTCAGCCATCAGCACAGCCAGTCCAACAGGACCAACCGGTTCAATCAACAGTGCAGCAAGCTCAAGTAGTTCAACCGACTCAAGCATTTCAGCCAGCGGCTCAGCCTGTGCAGTCAGCGCAACCAGTATTTCAAGCGTCTCAGTTGACTCAATCAACTCAGTCGGCGTCACAAGTACAAGTGCAAACCCAGCATCTAGACCAGTCTCAGCAACCAACTCAGACCACCCAGCCAATGCAGTACAACGCGGCAATTCAGCCTGTCGCGCCAGAGCTAGTTCAGCCATCTCAGCCATCTCAGCCAACCGTTGAGCCGCAATCGGCATTCCAGCCATCAACCCAATTATTCCAGTCAGATCAGCCAACACTTCAGGAGTCGCAGCCAACATTCCAATCATCAGCCCAAACGATTGAACCAGCATTCCAGTCAGCTCCATCATCGCAGCCAGCTTCGTCTGTACAGCCAACCCAATCATTCCAATCAGACCAGCCGGCGTTTCAATCGGCAGCTCAGTCAAACCCGATAATCACTGCTCCGGCTGTGACTTCTATGCCCGACTTTGCCGCTGCCGCGAGTGCTGCCGATGGCAAGAAGAAGCCGAACAAGACAATTATTTATTCAGCTGCCGCCGCCGCTGCCGTGGTTTTGTTGGTGGCGGGTGTGTTTGGTGTTAAGGCGGTTCTGCGCGCACAGGCGTACAGTAGTTCCATTGCCGCTATTGACAGTGTAAAAAATGTCGCCAGAAAGCAGTCTGCGAAGATTGTTGATGGACTTAATAATAACTTAAAAAATTACTTTGTTAAGACCGGCGGCGCTCCAAACAAAACTTTATTCAAAGAAGCTAAGACACCTGAAGAAGCTCTTGCTAAATACGATAATGTTATGAAGCAGCTCTCAAATCGCCGCAATGCGTTTGGCGACAAGACCGTGGCGGAAAAGATTGACTCCACTAAAGAGGCTTATGAGAAGTTCAGGAAGCACGCTGACGCATCCATTAAGTTTTTCAAGGTAGTTAATAAATATAGTGACGAAATAAATCGTAGTATGAGCAAGGCTCAGGATATTCAGGATGGAGGCAAAGACGCTATTAATCAGGTGTCTGAGCTGATAAATAAGTTAAATAACGAGATGAACAAATTTAAGTCAAGCGACAATGATTTTGATAAACTCGCTAAAAACTCAATCGGTGATCTGAATAAAATAGTTGTAGAGATACGTAAAAATATTAATTCTGGCAAAAGTATGTATGACATATCAAGAGAATTTTATGCAAACACATCATTTTATGAGTCTATTAAGAAAATAAGTGAGGAATTTAAGCAACTGGGCGATTACTTTGAGGAGACAGCCAGCCTTCGCAACCAGTTTGTTGATAAATTATCTGACCTCCACAGTGCTCTTGAAGGCAAGAAGTAAAAGACGCGGTAGCGGGGGCGCACTCGCGCTATTGGTTAAGAATTAAGAATTATGAAAACAACGCTGTCAGAACAATCACGCAGAACACTACACTGGTCGGCTTGGCTAGCGGCTGCGATTATCATGCTACATGCTATACCCGTAACGATTGTAGCTTTAATCGCCAGAGGTAATGCTGAGGATCGGGCAACGTATAAATCAATTTACCTTGACCAGATAAATGACGCTGCCTTAATTGTACTGGTGGCGCTCATAATAGCGGTGCTAATCATATTTGCGCTAAAGAAATTTTTGCCAGTGCAGTCGCCAAAACTAGGGCCAGACGCCAAGGGTCTAATTCGCACTATCATATTAGCTGCCGTAGTTGGCGCCATTCCAGCCGCTGCCATGATTTGTTTTGCGAACGGTACGATAAACCGTGATGGGTGGGGATCTATTTCTGCATTATTTCATGTAGATATTCCATTTATCTTACTGATGACGTCATTTTTTAGCACTATCGCTCTCTGTGTTATGGCTTTAAGGCGTGACGCAGTACAAAAGGTAACCGATTGCAAGCAACCCGCTTTAGTGCCGCTCGCCGCTGCCGGCATGATAATTCTAGCTTTCTTAGTGTCAAAATTTGCCACTGGAATGTATATGGGGGCATGCCTCGAACTAGATGGGCTAAGCCTGCATAAAGACATATTTACGGATATAGGTATGGTGTCAAAACCTGACATAATCTGTATCACTACGCTAATTATTTATGCAATCGGTAGGTTCATTATCACTCGTACCGCTAAATTCAGCCGCGTTTTTAGCACCTACAGGATAGTACAAGCTATTTATATCGTCGCAGCAATAGCATCTGCGTGCTGGCTTCCACTAGGCATCGTATCCATTATTGCATTTGCAGGCGCAAGCGTCGTTTTGTTTTCTCGCTCTGCTGCGTTTAAAGCAATTAAACCGTGTAATACATACAACCGACTCGCCATGGCACTTAATTTTATTGCACCAATATTCTTAGCAATACCAATAATTATAGTTAATGGGGCCGCAGTGCCGATTACAGTAGCACGGATTTGTAGCTGGCGGGCGCTGCGGCAGGATAGTAATGACCAGTTTGCTAAGGCATGCCTTATCATTAATAATTGCAATATTGTCCTTTGCATCATAATATTTTTTGTGCGGCTATGCGTTTTCGCTTCTTTATAGTAGTCATTAAATGAGGGGGTGCATTTAAATAAATACTATTGCAATTGCTGCGCGGATATTGTAGACTAGTTATAGTCTACATAGTAGAAGCTCGGCATGGGGATATAGCTCAGTTGGCTAGAGCACCTGCTTTGCAA
>CAMPVQ010000017.1 GCA_946997535.1 uncultured Candidatus Saccharibacteria bacterium | reverse complement strand
CGTACCGGAAGGTGCGGATGGATTACCTCCTTTCTAGGGAGTAAACAGACGTTATTGGTTCGTCCAATAATAGTCAGGTCGGTCCAGTTATCTTGAATCGAATTCGCGAGATAACATTTTATGGATAGAATTCACCTTGATGTACGGAAAGTGACTTGCACTACTGGATTGTCCTAAATACCCGCTTCGGCGGGTATTTTTGGTGGTGAAACAAGATATTTTATTGCCTTAAGCGTTATGATATACTTAAAGCAGGTATGCAACAGGGTGATGACTTTACGACGCCAGCGGCGTCAGAGCAGCCGGCAGTGCCAGTGCCGCCAACTACGCCAGCTAATCAGTTTGTGCCGGCCGACCAACCAGCGTCAGCTGTGCCGCCAGTGCGGGCTATGCCAGTAGCTAACCAGACGGCGCCGGTTATGCCGCCGGTTAGCCAGCCAGTTTCGGCGACTGGCGGGTTAGCCGCTGAAATGCCACCGCGCAATCATAATTCAAGCCGCCGCGTGTCTTTAAAAATAGTATTATTATTGAGCATTATCGTACTAGTGGTGGCGGTCTGCGGGTTTATTTATGTGCTAGCAGACAAATTCGGCGTGTTCCGCGGCGTGTCACAAAAGAGCGGCTATCAGATGAAGCGAAATTATGTGTCCGCCGCGGTGCGCAATTGCCGTTCGGGCGACCAGCAGAATATGTGTCGGGTTGACCTTGACCCGAACATGATACCCGTGCATTACACCGGTAAGCCGGGCCATGCCGAGTGGACGAGCGTGGCTAAGTCCGAGGACGCTTCGCATCAAGGCGAGTGGTACGATTATGGGCAGAAGCAGTGGGCGAACGCTGTGACAGTGAAGGACCCGAGTAAGTACAAGGGCAAGCGCGCAGTGGTCGACCAAGGCGACATTCTCGGCTTCTGGGTGTATATTCCGCGCTACTCCTATAAAGTGTTGCGCTTCTCACCACAAGATCCAGTGGTGAAGCATTTGCAGTTTGAAACCCGCTTCGATAACGTTGACGTCCGGCGCGAGGAGCCGAAGAAGACCGGCGATTGGGCGACGCACCCCGCCTTTACGTTTGGCAAAAGGGAGCTGAACGGTATTTGGGTGGGCAAGTTCCTAGTGACGGGTGACGCCAACCAGCCGACTGTTCTGCCGAACAGCCTAGGTATTGGCAACAACGTGGCGATGAACAAGACAGTCGGCCGCGCTTATGTGACGGCGCAGACTCTTGGCATGAAGGATGAGAGCAACGTGGGTGGCAGCCACGACTTTAAGGTGCCGCCGCAGAATTCGCACCACTTGGCGAGCTACAGTTCGCGCTTGCCGCGGGGGAGTGAAATGGCCGCTGTGTTTTACTTGTCTGCCAGCAAGTACGGCTTGGGGCGCTGGAATGGCATTGAGCGAAATATGGCGGAGCAAACCAACACGGGCAGCTTTGACCGTCCGGTGACTGGTTGCGGGCCATATATTGCTAAGCCGGCTAACCCTGATGACGACTATAAATATCATGAGACTTATGGCGACGGCGGCCCGCTTGGTACTGAGCGGGCGTGTTTGGAGCGCGACTTTGATCATGGATACAACGGCAAGCTCGGCCAGACCGCCAGTAGTACGGGCAATGTGACGGGCATATATGACTTAAGTACCACTTATTACAACGTCATAGCGATGACGGGCGCGATGACGGAGCCGCGCGACCGAGTAATAAAGAAGAACTTCGAGGAGCTGCCGGTGGCGCCGTATTTTGAGCAGTTAAAGGTGTTTAATTACAGCAGTTGCACTTGGCGCGACTGTGGTGGTCTGGCGTTGTACGAGATTTTAAGTAAGGACACCGCGGACGATGCGCGGGATGTCTTTTTGCGCCCTGACACTCAGGGGCGCCAGAGCGGCACGCATTGGCTGGGGTATAACGCCTCAGCGTCCGATAGAGACTCGAGCGTTGCGTTTGGCTTGGTCGGGGAGAGCGAATTGCGCGTGGTGCTGTCGCCGCGCCCTGAATAAGTTATGATTTGGCGAATTATTGTGCTTGTGTTATAATGCAGGTATCTAAGGAAATGGGTGCAAAAGGAGGACAAAAACAATATGAGTAAATTACAGCAAACAGCTGCGGGGGGGTAGACTTTTAGGCCTCTTATCCCAAACTACTAAAAGTAGGGGCAAAATAGCCACTCCGGCGCCCGCCGTGGCATTTGGTCTGTTTGCGCTGGCTATCACTCCGTTTATCTTAGCTACGCCGGTGTATGCGACAGACGACAATAACAACCACGTAGAAATTACCGTGGCGGACACCACTCAGTTTGAGCGTCAAGGCCAACTATTTAAGGCTACAGCTAATGTTACCGTCAATACAGTTAAGCCTTACGGCTTTAATCTTACACTGCAAGCAAGCAATTCTGATCTAACCAACACTTCTGACCCAACTACCAAAATTACTAGCGCTCCAGCCACTACGCCAATGGCACTGAACTCCGACCAATGGGGCTACTCCCTAGACTCTAAAGCCACCACCTTTAGTCGCGTGCCAAATCTTACTCAACCTGCCGCCGTCCTAGCCGACGTCACGAAGGCTAAGCCGGCTGGCTGCCAAGACGTCAAGCAGTGCACCAAGCACGTAACTTATGCCGCCAACGTCGATACCCGCCTCCTTACCCCAGGTGAGTACAGTACTGAGGTGGTTTATACGGCAACGGCGAAGCCAAAGCCAGCATTCACCGACTGGGACCAGCGTACTGCTAAAACCAACCCATCAGAGGTATGCCGCTCGGGTGACAACAACAGCTCTTGTTTGGTCGACATCGATAAGAATATGATACCAGTGAAGTATACCGGCACCACCACTAACGCTCAGTGGACTAGCATCTCTAATCCAGAAGACGAAGATACCAAGGGTAATTGGTACGACTATGGTAAGAAGCAGTGGGCAAATGCTATCACAGTGAAGAAGGAGGCTCTCGCTAAATATCAAGGCCAAGATAAGGTGGTAGACCAAGCTGATATTTTGGGATACTGGGTCTACATTCCACGTTACACATATGAGGTAATGCGCCGTGACGGCACCGACAAACCAGTTAAAGAGCAGAACTTTGACATTAAATTTGAAAATACCAAGACCCCAAAGAAGCGTCCACTAGCCTGTAAGACGGGCAATGGTAAGGACTACCGCACTGAGTGTAACGTGAGCCGTGAGTTACCACTGATGGGTGGTGAGGTGTCTACGTGGTCTACTCATCCAGCCTTTAGCTTTGGTAAGAAAGAGCTTAACGGTATCTGGTTTGCTAAGTTTGAGACAACTGGCACAAACACCCGGCCGACCGTCCTACCAAATGAACGCCATATAGAAGGATATGATTCAGGTATACAGCATATTGGTGGCTTCTATGCTTTAGCCAAGACCATGGGAGTTAATGACCCGAATAACATTGGCGGCAATACAAGCGGCGTTAATGCTTTTTCAAACAACCATTACCTAACTAAACTCAGTTCTCACATGGTTAACAATAACGACTGGGGTGCAGCTACATACTTAAGCGCCAGTAAGTATGGTGCTGGCTACAATGGTATTCAGATTAATGGTAATGGTACTATGCACAGCCAGTGGTTCTTTGGCACCACTGGCTGCGGCCCTGGGTTTATAGGAGATTTAAAGCCATATGGCTATGATACTGGTGGTACTCCCGGCACTCAGTCAGCTTGTAGTAAAGATAACCCGCAGCGCGCCTATAACGGCACTCTTGGTCATCTTGCCAGTACAACTAATAACCCAACCGGCGTCTATGATATGGCTGGTGGTGGTTGGGAATACGTAGCCGCTAGCTACAGTGACAACCTGAACAACTCAGACACCAACCAGTACTTTGGTTCTAACGCAGCACATCCACCATATGTTAATATATATAACTTTAAAGATTTCAACTCATGTACATACCAAACTTGTGGCGGCCAAGCCCTTTATGAAACTCACAACGGTTCAAGTAGTACCGGCTCTAATATGTGGCTTAACCAATACGCCTATTTCGTAGAGCAAGATGGTGCATCCGTTCCTTGGTTTGGCCGTGGGGGTTATTTCATTGGTATTACGTTGGGTGATCGACCGGGGATATTTTATGCACGTGGTGCCGATGGTGGTGCATTTAATCTAGATTCTACGTTTCGTGTGGCCCTCGCTCCCGTCTCGTAAGATTAAATTCCGTTTGCCGGCAGAATCACCGCGTGCTGGCCAGGGCAAGAGGTGAGGTGAGGCGAGGCTTTAAGAGCCTTCGGCCGCTACATGACTAGATTAGCTTGTTGACACTAGAACTCTCCGTACAGTTTGCGCGGGCGCGGCGGGGTGTGGTAACATGGTGGTATAAGCTTAAACAAAAAAAGGATATTTATGCCAAGCGATCCATTTAACGTCTTGAATAGAGCCTGCAAAGCAGCAGAGGCCGACGTGCAGCAGCCTAATGACCAGACTAATATTCAGCCAGCGCTTCAGCCGCCTCAGCAGGCCGCGGCGTTTCAGCCGGCAGCGCAGCCGTTTCAGCCACCTCAGCCAGCCCCGCAACCACAGCAGAATTTTCAGCCGACGCAGCAATTTCAATTTCAATCAACCCCATTGACGGCGCAGCCGCCTCAATTCACGCAGCCTGTTCAGTCAGCGCCTCAGCCGACATTCCAATTAGACACAGCGCCTCAG
>CAMPVQ010000016.1 GCA_946997535.1 uncultured Candidatus Saccharibacteria bacterium | reverse complement strand
TCGAGTCTCTTTATCTCCACCACGCTGTGGGCGATTAGCTCAGTTGGTTAGAGCGCGTCACTGATAATGACGAGGTCTCAGGTTCAAGTCCTGAACCGCCCACCAGAAATTATTGAGCGTCCCGCAAGGGACGTTTTTATTTTTGTCATTATATGCCACTTGTTGGCATATAATGCGGTGGGCTTGAGCGGCGCAAGTCCGCGCCCACCAGTATTATTTGTATGATGCCCCTTCGGGGGCATTTTTGTTTGGTATTTTATCCCGCTTGTGTTATAATGCAGGTATCTAAGGAAATGGGTGTAAAAATGGAGGACAAATAACAATGAATAAATTACGACCAAACAGCTGCGGGGGGGGGGTAGATTTTTAAGCCTTATCGCTCTTGCGATAATCCTGCTAGGTTTCGCCGCGCCAGCCCACGCGGACAGCATCTCAATTGACCTCGACACCACCGCCGTCACCTTGCAGCGTAGCGGTAACCTCTACAAACACAACAGTAGCGTGCGAGTACGCAACAGCAACACCTATGGCTTTACACTCAGCATGAATGCTAGCCAACCTAATCTGGTAAACGATAAGGACTCTACTTATAAAATAGATTCTGTATCTGGCACCAACCGGCAACTTGCCGCCAACCAGTGGGGATATGGTATGGGTAAGAATGCCACCACGTTTAGTTCAGTCTCTTCCGCAACCCTCGCCGACGTCACTAGTGACAGTAAGGGGAACTGTACTAGTGCTGATAACTGCACTCTTTACCTAACTTTTGGCGCCAACTTAGACTCGAAGCGCTTGCCAACTGGCAGCTACAGTACCAGCCTAACCTACACTGCCACAAGTAAACCCGCACCGTATGTACCACCGGCACCAGCACCAGAGCCGCCAGCCCCAGCACCATACATCCCACCAAAGCCAAAGTGGACGACTAATGGATGCTATTACAGTAATGGTGATTGGTATAATTGTCAGTTTATTGCTACACCTATGAATCCTAATACTGAAAAGGTTGTATGGAAGGGCGATGCATGGTATGTAGTTAAGCCAACATATTACAATGGATGGTTTAATTACGGCGAATACGGCACGACTTGGGCACACGCTGCTATTTTGACTAAGTCTAGTAAACAGAAGACTGATCATTTATTGTATGGTTCTCGTATGTCAGAAGTTAAGCTGGATTTGGATGACATAGCTAAGATATTTGCTTATGTTCCAGCCTATTCTAGACAAGGTAACTATATAAATTTTTGCCGCACTATTGGCTACGGTTATGATAATACATGTAAGTATAGTGGTGTCGATGATGCTTTTAATACTCATTATGAAGGTAAATATGGTTTTTGGGTTGGCTTGCACGCGATGGGGTGTACTAATGCGCCAGATGAGTCGAAGTGTAGTTATGACGACTATTGCGCTATGGATGATGCATTGGATTATCTTGATAAACCACATTATTATTTGCAGTATAATCGAAGTGCCGACGCCAAGAAAGTGGCCGACACCCTTACCGAAGCCCTTGGGTCTCCGTGCTACTAGAGTAGAGCAGCTCTCAGCGCCCCTCAAGATTTATGGTATTAATTGAACACAAAATTGTTGACATTATTAGCTAACAGTGGTAAGTTATAATTAGTTCGTACTTACGGACGGGGATTAGCAGCCCACCTGCTATGTCAGGCTCTACACGAGGAAGGTTAATGTATTATGAAATACAGTGACAAGCTCGATGAAGCTGATAAAGCAAATAATTTGGCGCCATGTTGCGCCTACCTAATGAGTGCCACTAGTGGCACCGCACATAATAATTATTCATTACCGGATTACGCAGAAGACGATTCTGACGATTACGAGGATGACGACGAGCGTTCTGAAATGATAGCCTATTTGAGGCAGGAATTTGCAAAACGCCGGCGCGATGGTGATTTTACCACTGATATTTTGGTGATTGACCCATTTGCCCTTGGCACCGACCGCGAATGCGACTCATATATGGTCCATGCTTGGATCGAAGATGGCAAGATTAAATACGAACGCGATTGTTATACGCCACGTGACGTTAGGGGTGATGAATACGAAGACGATTACAGATGTAATTAGTCCTACTTATTAGCCCTTCCATTGGAGGGGCTTTTTATTTGGTGAATTATTGCGCTTGTGTTATAATGCAGGTATCTAGCCGTGGTGGCAGAGATAAACCTAAAAGGAGACAATAACCAAAAATGGGGGGACAAACAACATGAGTAAATTACGGCAAACAGCTGCGGGAGGGGGTAAACTTTTAAGCCTCTTATCCCAAATTACTAAAAGTAGGGGTAAAATAGCCACTTTGGCGCCTGCGGCGCCAACAGCCAACCGTAACTTTGTGGCGCCCGCCGCGGTGTTTGGTCTGTTTGCTTTAGTTGCTGCGCCGTTTATCCTCACTGCGCCGGCTTACGCCGCCAACGACAATACTGTTAGCATCACCGTTGACCCGAGTGCCGAGCTAAAGCCAACCGGCAACCTCTACAAAGCCACCACCAATGTCACCGTCAAAACCGGCAAGCCTTATGGCTTTAATCTCACTATGAAAGCCGATACGGCTGACCTTTTAAACAGCAAAGACCCAACCCACAAAATCTCTTATGTGCCGAGCGACAGGCCAACTGAGCTTGGCGCCAACCAGTGGGGCTACAGCCTAGATAAAAATGCAACTAAGTTTAGCATGGTTATCGCTAAGGACCGGAGTAATGTTCCACATCATGGTGGCAAGCCTATGCCAGGTTACGCACCCTCTGTGATTATTGACACGGCAGTTAAACGTAAGCAAGCTGGTTGCAACTGCAAAGACCATTGTGCTACCACTGTGACTTTTGCCGCTAATGTCGACTCATCGAAGTTGGCCAGTGGTAGCTACTCGACCACGATTACCTATACCGCTACTTCTAAGCCAGCGCCAAAACCACCAGTGGTTGACCCAACGGTTTGTAAGTCTGGCGACCCAAAGAACGATTGCCAGGTGGATATTGACTCAAATATGATTCCAGTTAAATATACCGGCACAACCACCAACGCCCAGTGGACTAGCCTAGCGAACCCAGAAGATAGCTCCAACCAGGGCGAGTGGTATAACTACAATAACAAGCAGTGGGCGAACGCCGTAACGGTGAAAGACCCAAGCAAATACAAGGGTAAAGATATGGTAGTAGACCAAGCTGATATTTTGGGCTTCTGGGTCTACATCCCGCGCTATGCCTATGAAGTCATGCGGCGTGATGCAACCGATGCGCCGGTGCCAGCACAAAACTTTACCATTCACTTCGAAAAGGCCACCGACCCGAAGCGCTACCCAGCAGAGTCAAAGTGCGCTGGCCGCAATATGGACTACCGCACTACTTGTGGCCTTGACCGCGACTACATTAAGGGGCAGCCAAGCGAGCAGGGCACTTGGGCCACCCATCCAGCCTTTACCTTCGGCGCCAAAGAACTTAACGGCATCTGGTTTGCGAAGTTTGAAGTAACCGGCACCAGCAAACAGCCAACTATTTTACCGAACGAACGTGCTATGACGTGGGACACGGCAACAAGGTTTATAGGTAATAAGTATGTTACTGCTACCACCCTTGGCATCAAAGACCCACATAATACCGGCGGCAACAATGACTTCACTCCACCGGCCCAAAATAGCCATCACCTTGCAGAACTTAGCTCGCGCATGCCGAAGAATTCTGATTGGGGTGCGGCAGCTTACCTCAGTGCTAGCCAATTTGGTGTTGGATATAAGTGGGTTCAACCGAATGCGGCAATGACATATAGTAAAGACGCTTCTACGTGCGATAGTAAATTTGCTGGCAGTGAGGGGCGATGTAGCCTTGATATTACTGGCTGCGGCCCGGTAGCCGATGGTAACGGCAAAGAAATGTATATAGATCCAGGCGATTACGGCCAGCAGTCAGCTTGTAGTAAGTCTAACTTGCAGCGCGCCTATAACGGTACACTTGGCCAGCTCGCCAGCACGACTAACAACCCAACCGGCGTATATGATATGGCTGGTGGTGGATGGGAGTATGTGGCAGCCAGTTATACGGATGATGCTAATCTGACCAACTCTAGTACTGAAACTGAGCATAAATATATGTTAGCGCCAGCACATAAACCGTACGTTGACCTATATAACTTTAATACCTTCGCCAAGTGCACTTGGGCGGCGTGTGGTGGACAGGCGACTTATGAGGTGATAAAAAACTTTAATGATAATAAAGGTGCTTGGAACGGTCTATTTTCGTTTGCGCCTGGTGTATATAGTAATGGTAGATTTGATTGGGCTTATCGTGGCTCTAGCACTTGGAACATTGCGAATGGTGGGGCTGCCGGCATCTTCGACTCCGGCAGTAACGCCGGCGGCAGCGGCAGCGACATCTCGCTGCGCGTTGTCCTATCCTCCCGCCCAGTGTAATCCATTAGCTTCGGTGCGGTGGGCGGTTGGGTTGATTGGCTTGCCAACCCACTGGCGGCTCTAAACCGCCAGCACTGCACAACTAGTGGTTTACTTGGACTACGATCGCATGGCATTGGCCTTTCAGCTGGACTATAGCTATGGTTTCTCATGATTTTATGCTTGTTCTCCGTAGCCACCCTTATCTCATGCATAAGTCCGCGCTCATATTTCTGCCCATTCTGCTATAATAATTAAGCCCGCGGCAGGCGGGCGGGGGTGACGCCCAACGGTCAAGTACATTAGGAGGGACAATGTTGAGTATTGGATACATGGATGAGCTAGATTTTGGACAACGTACCTCACCAGAATTTTATCTGAGATACCCCATCAGTGAGAGTGACATCTGGTACGGCGCGAACTGTTTGCTGGAGCGAGCCAATCAGGACGATACGTGGGTCGAATATCTCGACCGCGACAAACGGCACGGCAATATAGTGCTGCGCTACCACATCTGGTACGCGGGCGACCAGCCGTCACACATCAAAGTCGACTTGTACCACTACAGTAGTGAGTATGACGAAGCCGGCGAGCAGCAGTTGAAACAATTTGGCCGCGTGCGACATCTTCTGAAGTGAAGTGGGGCTCATAGCCTCAACCAATCTGCGGCACAAATGCCCATAATTCAACTCCCAGTGCAGCAGTCATCTGCTGCACTTTTTATTTGGTAGAGCAGGGATCAATTTGGTGAATCGATTGCGCCTATGTTATAATGCAAGTATCTAGCCGGTGGTGGCGGATATAAAAGCAAAGAGGAGAACAACCAAATGAAGAGCAAAAACAGTAGTCGCCAGAAGCAGGGCCAATTAAGTAGTCTTACCTACACGACTAACCACTATACCGCCAGAACAGGGCGCGCGTTCTGCGCACCTACATTAGACACTCTCGCTCGTGGGGCAGCATTTGGCTTATTTGCGCTCGCGGTTGCGCCATTCATCCTTACTACGCCAGCCCATGCCACCGACAACGCAGTCGAGCTCACTATTGGCTCGGATGCCGACCTCAAGCCTTCGGCTGATCCTTATTTGCATGAGGCCACCACGCCCGTGAAGATTAAAACCGCCAAGCCACGCGGATTCAACTTGACCATCCATGCGGATAGTGCGGACTTAGTTAATACTAAAGACAACAACCGCCGGATTGAGGGTGCGACCGCATTTATAGATAAAGAAAGCGGACAAGAGATGCTAATGGGAATGAATGCCAATTCATGGGGCTATCGATTGGAAGAGGGGTACGGTACGAAGCACATGCCAGATGGGTTTATGCATGTTCCGGCTGGTGACGAAGCACCGAGCGTGATTGTTGACACGGCATCAGAATACGACAATGCTGGTTGCAGGGGTAAAAAGCAATGTGAAGTGCACATGACCTTTGGCGCTGCCATTGCACCAAATAGCCTTGCCGCCGGCAAGTACTCCACCACGGTGACTTATACGGCAACGGCGAAGCCAGCACCAGCTCCAACCGTCGACCCAACCACCTGTAAATCCGGCGACCCAAAGAACGACTGCCAAGTTGACCTCGATGCTAATATGATACCAGTGAAGTACACCGGTAGCACCACCAATGCTCAGTGGACTAGCGTAGCCAACCCAGAAGACAACTCAAACCAAGGTAACTGGTATAACTACAACCAAAAGCAGTGGGCGAACGCCATAACCGTAAAGGACCCAAGCAAGTACAAGGGTAAGACTACAGTAGTTGAACAAGCCGACATCCTCGGCTACTGGGTATACATCCCACGTTATGCCTATGAGGTAATGCGTCGTGATGGTACAGATAAGCCTGTTCTAGCTCAGGATTTCTTAATTAGCTTTGAAAAAACAACTACCCCAAAGCGTTCTCCAGCTGCCTGCCCAGAGCAAGGTAAAGACTACCGTACAGAATGCGGCCTTAACCGCGACTACATTAAGGGTAAGCCAAGCGCGCAAGGCACTTGGACCACTCATCCAGCCTTTACCTTCGGCACTAAGGAACTCAACGGTATCTGGTTTGCTAAGTTTGAGACCACCGGCACCAACACCCAGCCAACCGTCCTACCAAATAGCCTCCATTTGTCTGGTTATTCTAGTGGCATAAATAACCGTATTGGTGGTTTCTACTCAGTAGCTAAATCTCTCGGAGTAAACGACCTACAAAACGTTGGCGGAGATAGTGTCAGCTCCCCGCAAAATAGTCATCATCTGGCTAAGATAAGCTCTCATATGGTTAACTCTAATGATTGGGGCGCTGCTACTTACCTTAGTGCCAGTAAGTATGGTGCCGGCTATAATAAAGTTCAAATAAACAGCCAGAATCAATCTCAGAACAGTAGTTACAGTGTCACTGGTTGTGGCCCACAAGCTAACGGCAATACTGGTGCCTACAGTGACGGCAGCACTCTTGGTACTCAACAAGCCTGTAGTTCAAGCGACCCACAACGTGCCTATAACGGCACTATCGGTCAACTCGCCAGCACTACCAACAACCTAACCGGCATTTACGATATGTCTGGCGGTGCTTATGAATATACCGCTGGTACCTACACCACTAACTTAAATGAATCTGGCGTAAGTAGCGAATATGGCGATTACTTTGGCACTAAGGCTCACCCACCATACGTCAATACCTATAACTTCGGTGCGCCAAGTGGTTGTACCTTTGCTACTTGTGGCGGTCAAGCCCTCTACGAGACCTTAGGTTGGAATAGCCAAGGTACTGACAGTTTGAGTTCAAAATGGGTTTGGTTCGCTCGGGGCTACAGCGCGGGCGGTGGCTCGGACGCTGGGGTGTTTGCCTTGAGCTCGTACTATGGTGGCACCAACGACGGCGACGGCGACGGCGCGTTCCGGGTTGCACTCGCGCCGACGGCGCAGAATTAATGTAGCGATGGTGTTGCGTGCATATATATAATATATACCTATATATAACCATCCCGCGGCGCGCACATAATAATTCTCACAAATTCGCATAAATTCTCACAAAAAGTCCAAAAAAGGTGTTGACAGGCGGGGCGGGGTTTGCTAAGATATTTAACAGTTAGTTAAGTTCTGCGGGAACCAATGACAAAAGCTGCGAGGGTATGCCGAGCGGATTCGCTAGGCGCCATCAGTAAAAAATTACAGTTTTCGGACGGTCTAAATTCAGCAATAATTGTTCTGTGGGCTGAACCGCCAAAGCCGTGACTTTTACCGTCTTCGCACAGTTTAACAGTTAATTAATTGCGGCAAATAAAATCGCCAAAATTAATTTAAAAAAGTGTTGCAAACATTCCAAAAGTTTGTTACAATTAAATAGCTAGAACGCAGATGGAGGTCTTCTCTAGCGCAAATGATGACTAAATAATTATTTGTGCAGTCAGAGCAGGATTCTAATGTGTGTTCTAGGTGAGATAAGTTAGCACATTGTGCTGGTTCGTCTTGTAACGCACTGCAATTTAACAATTTATATTCAATCGTAAGAAATATGATGATGATATTCTAATTATGAAAATAATTAGAATTCGACAACATGTTATGTAAGGATTGACGGCAAGTTGTGTTAATAACTTTGTTAAAGACTCAACTACCGATTCAGTCAATGCATAAAAAGGTACTCAAGGGCGCAAAATGGATGC
>CAMPVQ010000015.1 GCA_946997535.1 uncultured Candidatus Saccharibacteria bacterium | reverse complement strand
AGCGTATATCCATGCCGCCAATTAAGATTGTGCCTATCGAGAAGGTAGAGCAAGCTGGGTGGGCGTTTGTAAGAACAACGGAGGAATAAATGGCTAGTAGTGGTAATATAACATCAAATAGTGCGGGAGCAAGATACCCTAACCCAAACAACCTATACTTTGAATGGTGGGTGTCTGCTACAAACCAAGCGGAGAACTGGACTGAAGTTACATTTAATCTTAAAGCTGGTGGTGGTCGCGATGGGTACTGGGTGTACTACAATAACATTTTGGCTAGTGTTGATGGCCAAGATTGGCGCGCTGGACGGATTAAGGCATATAACGGACAGGTGCTTTTAACTGGCACAAAACGGATGTGGCACGACGCTCAAGGCAATCGTGGGTTTGGCATACATGTTGAAGCGGGGATTTATGGGCACGGCGTGAATGCTCGGGGCGATGGCTCATGGGGGCTAGACCCGCTAGCTGTTCAGCCCGCTCAGCCGGCTCAGATTTTACAGATTAGAGATGCGCCAGACTTTACTGATGAGGAAAACCCGACCATAACATTTGATAACAATGGGGGCTACTCAGTGAAGTGCAAGCTAGAGATAGACGAGGATATAGCTCATCCTATTGAGCGTTGGCCAGGGGACAATGCTACTAGTTGCACGTTTGATTTATCCGAACAAGAACGCGCGTTTATTTACAGCAAAGCTGCAGATAAAACTCAGCTGAAGGCGTGCTTTGTCGTGTGTTCGATGAAGTGGGAAGGTTCAGGCTGGCAGGAGAAAGGCTGGACTCATACATTCCGTACATGCAATATAGTGGATGCTGCGCCATCTTCGTTTAGTTACTCTTATCAGGACGCAAATCGTACTGTGGCATCCATTGTGGGGAATAAAGGAGTGCTGGTTAAGGGACTGTCTAGCTTAGAAGTGTCTATAACTGACCCTAGTTATGGACACAAGGGTGCCTATATAGCTCACTACATAGCTGAATTTTCCGGACGTACGTCAGTTAGTTCAGATAGCGATAACATAGTGCTTGGTGGTTCAGACTTCGGCAGCGATTTTGACACGGGGCAACGTAGACTTAAGGTAACAGCCGTAGATAGCCGAGGGGACAGCACTAGTGACTATACTGATATAACAGTTTTAGATTATAATAAGCCAACTGCTCGCGCAGAAACTAGTCGCCTAGGCAATGTTGACAATGAGCTCAGCGTATTTGTATCTGGTGAGTATTCACCGCTTGAGGTAGACGGAACGGCAAAGAATGCAATTAAGAGTGTGCAATATCGTTATAAGAGCGATGGTGACTGGAGTGATTGGCAGATTTGTGATGATATAGAAGTCGATAATGGGCACTACAAAACAAAGCGTAAGGTGCTAAACCTTAGTAGCGACAAAACATGGCATTTTGAGGCTAGAGTTGAAGACAAATTAAGCGATGCCGTAATGACCAACGATGCCACTATTGGCAAACCAATTTTCCGTATTGGCGTGGATGGCTATGTATACAACAATGAACAACCATTAATGCCATCACACATTGGGCAAGTAATAATGTCTACTACTTTAAAAACAGCATCACAGGTAGAAGCGATTTACAGAGGTAAATGGGAGGCTTGGGGAAGAGGTAGAACGCCAGTGGGTGTCGACCCTGACGATTACGACTTTAGCGCACCTAACAAACGTGGTGGTAAGAAAAGAGTGACCTTGACCCTTGACCAGATACCATCACATTCACACCCTATTTGCGAGACTGATTTGACAGATGGCGACACTTGGGTACTCGCAACACGTCGTAGTGTTGGGACTCGCTGTACTATGCATACGGAACCTGTTGGTGGAGGCGAATCTCATGAAAATATGCCACCATATCAGGCAATTTACATGTGGGTGCGGGTGGAATAATTGGCAAGTAATCAAGAGAACTAGTGTATAATAGTAAACAGGGTAGTTTATGGAGTGTCTGCCCCATTGTAGTCTCTTAGGTGGTATAATATACATAAGCAACGGTTCGCAAGAACCGTTTTTATTATAGAGAGGTTTGGGGGTGCAGCCGCATGAAATTATAATAGCCATAGCTTCAACTTTAACTGCTGTAGGCACAATTCTGGGAGTTATAAAACTATGGTGGAAGAGAATAACTAAGCAGACAATCAAATCGTTGATGTCTGAGCTGGATGAGCGGGATATAAAGGGAATACCGCATATCGTGCAGCAGAACAACAATATCAACGATATAAGTCATAAGATTGAAGAGCTACGCAATCTGGTCACTAAGAACGACATATACACTAGACGCAACGAGATATTGGTGTTGATTAGTACCCATCCGCAAGAGGTGAAAGCTATAGACGAGGCGTTTGATGAGTACAAGAAGCACGGTGGCAATAGCTATATAGAAGACATAGTGAACACGTGGCGCAAGCAATATACAAGAGAGGTAAAATGAGCAACTACAATGAAATAAAGAATCGTAATTCACCGAATTTTACGCCAGGGCGAAGCGGCAGAAAAATATCCGGTATTACAATACATTGGTGGGGTGACCCGCGGCAAAATCCTAAAGTGGAGGGGGTGGTTAATTGGTTGTGTAATCCACGGTCAAAGGTATCAGCACACTACGTGGCAACCGGCACTAATCGCACGGTGTACTGCCTAGTGAATTGTAAGGATACTGCTTGGCATGCTGGCAATTGGGGAGCCAACTTAACAACTATTGGCATTGAATGTGACCCACGTTGTCGCAACGAGGACTATGATGTAGTGGCTGAGCTAGTGGCAGACATTTGGCGCTTTTACGGTAAGTTACCGTTGTATCCGCATAAGCACTGGCGGAGTACTGACTGCCCAGGGAACTATGACATTGGTCGGATAGCGGCGCTGGCAGAACAGAAGCTGCATGGTGGTAATCCAGCGCCTGCGCCAGCTCCAGCACCTGCGCCGGCTCCTCAGCCAGCTCCAGTTAGGGCCGTAGTAGTGAAGCTAGAGCAGCCGTTGGCTTTTCGTTTGAAGGGTGACCACAATCTATGGGATTTAGACTCAGCGCCGAACTGGCGGGCAGTGAAAACATTCCATAATGGCGAGGCGTTTGTGGCGTTTGCTAAATCGGAGTTCGCCGGCTCAACATTTTACTTCACGGAGTATTCCTTTAACCATGGACTAAGGAACGGTGTCAATGCAGTGGACTTGGAGCCCGTAGAACAGCCTAAACCGGCGCCGGCAACGCCGCAATCTCCAGCGCCAGCAGCTGTTGGCACAAATGACGGTAAAAACGATAAAAAAGAGACGGTTAGCAACCCAACTTTGGATAAAATAGCTAATGTCGCACAATATAACAACAGCCTATTAAAACAGATTCTTGGCCTGCTGCAGAAGTTAGTGGACAAAATCGCGGGAATTTTTAAGTAATTTAAAGGAGAATGTTAGATGTTTAACAATTTTGGACTACCAACTAAGGAGCAGTGGGGCAAGATTGCCGCTGCGGGTGTATTTAGCTTTATCAGCGGATTCTTAGCATCGCTTGTTGCTTCGGGCGGACTAAGCACGGGATTGGATTGGGCTGCAATTGGTGCCACACTTTGGGGCGCATTGGTATCTGGCTTCAACATGGCATTGTTTACGATTTACACGACTTTCTTTAAGCCGAGTGACAACGGCAAAGACAAGCCAAGCAAATAGCTAGACAACCAAAAAAGCGGCTCGCATCGGCGGGTCGCTTTGTTTTATGGCTTGGTCGGCTGAGTTATTTATCCAGCACGCTCTTGGTTACGGTATTCTGGCCTTGGTAGTGGTGACCGTTTTCATCAGAATATAACGCTTCGGATGGCTCGGCTGTCATAAATACAATCTGGCAAATCTTCTGGCCCTTCTTAAGTGTAAGCTTGCGCTGTCTATTCAAGTTCTTGACTTCTAGTGTAATTGTGCCGGTGAATCCAGGGTCAACAAATCCGGCACACTCAACCATTAAACCTTGGCGGGCTAGCGAGCTTTTACCTTTGACGATAGCCGCTATACCATTCGGTATTCGCACGGTTTCGTTAGTAGATAGCAGCAGGAACTCACCCGGAGCAAGTTCTAGCTCATTGAACATTATTGCGTGGTGGTCTTCTGATAACCCTTCGCCGGCAAGCGTTAGGTCAACACTAACCGGTGAGACATTTTCTGGTTTCAACGGTACAACCAATTTACTGGCCTTAATGGTTTTGTCGCTTAAAAACATAAATCCTCCAATTTATCATTTAATTTATTAGCATCAAATACTTTTGTGAAATTGCATGTGGCAATGTTAATTTCCTGATTGACGAATTCACTGGCTAGTAAAAAGCGTTTTATTATCTCAGTTGGCGCAACATTAGACAGGATAGCCTCGGCTTTATTTGCGTAGTTATATGCTTCGTTGGCTGTCTTAAACCCGCGTTGAAAGCATATCCGGCGCAGGTTGTCGCGTATCACCACCAAGGCGGTCTCTGGGCTGTTAAAACTGGCGTAGCAAAACACATAGATAGTGAAGCCGGCGTTATACTTTTTAGTTGTTCTAATCATTTAAGTCCTCCCATCCTAAAATGTCTTCTATTTCGTACATTTTTCACTGCCCCTATGATTCGTGTTCTAGAGTTATGACTCTCCCCAGTAATTTACGCGCCTCTTCTAGTGAGGTATCTATTCTACTGAGTACATCGCGGTTGTATATGCGGCTAAACTCCATGGCGGCTTTCACGCCATAGGGCTGTTCGTCGCTGGTTAGGATATGTAAGCACTGCAGTAGGATTTCGTATTCCGACGGCTCTGGCGATATTTTCGCGCCTAAGGTCGTCAGCCGCTGTAGTACAATGAAGTGATCTTCTAGATAGCCATGCACATCACCACTGAATGACTTGAGGGAGCTGTCGCCCTCATTGGTGCTAGCTATAAATTCCACCGTGTCGCAGATAGCTTTGGCATTCTGTAGCTGGTTCATTTCTCATTCTCCTTTCAATTCTTTGTTGGAACCATTTACCTATATAGCGGTGCGATCGGTGGGATTAGCCACGCTGTAACGTCGTTATGGTCGTTGAGATATTTTTTATAGCTTTGTGATGGCGCTAGGTATCCAATTGTTATTGGGGTACTTTCTTTTATAATATAATCAAATGGGCAAAGCTCCAGAATGGTTTTTCTACCAGTCTCTTTATTCGTACCCACAAATGTAAACGCCATCCTTTTTACCCCTGTTAGGTCGTTTACTATCTCGTTTAGTGTCCGTGTGGATAGTCTGCCGGTGTCTATTAGTTCTTGTTGGTGTCTTTGATTATGCCTAGCGTATTCTGTCATAGGCATAGATTCAGGTATTTGGTCGGGTCCATAGTGTCGGATCAGACTTGTTAGGGCTAGCGCAGCCCACAACACTCGTTCCGTAAATTTGTCTAGTTTAACATATCTTATTAATACGTCTCTTATTGCTTTTCCTACAAGGTCGCACTCCTGTGGGTTGGCGTCAATCTCCTTATTCATTTTGTTCCTTTCTTATTGTCATATCGTTCCAAAAACTCGGCTAGAGTCATTTTCTTCGCCTTGTTGTCAGTTTCTTCTAGCTGCAGTTCGCGTGTGAAGCGGTCGGTTTCCGCATAGAAGTGCATAATGACACCAGTCTCGTCTTCAAACACTGTCACATGGTTATCGCCAAACCTATCGCTAAGTAGAGTGGGGTATTTATTGATATAGTTTTGGAAGCGACGGCTCCGCTTGGCGCCGGTCAGGGTCATGTTGAGCTCCTTGAGCGCGGTGGTTATGAGGTTGCCGTTCCAGTAGTCGCCCGTCTCGGTATTCACCACAAAGGTGTCGTTAAACAGCCGTGAACCCGATTGCCACATTACCACCTGCATACCGGTATAGGTTACTAGTTTGCGGTTGCGGTTGATATAGTCGGCGTAATCCATAAGTTTATATGCCTTCGACAAGTCTTTGCAAAACAAGCTAAACGCCAAAAACAGGCTTTTTTCAGCATTCAGCGATACTCTAAAGCCCCACACTTGAAGTCCCGCAATCTCATGCTTCAGTTTTCTAACTAGCTCGTCGCAATTGACGTTTGACGCAACACCCCCGCGAAAAAAGGTGCGAGTATACGGGTCGACCAAAAACACCGATTCTGGGAGGTTAAAGAAGTTATAACCTATAAATAATGTAGTTTGTCTGTCATTCATTTTGTTCCTTTCTTCTTGTTCTTTTCCCTGAACAATGCATGCTCTCGTTTTACGAATTCTATATATTCTTCCAGGCTGTACTTCATCGTCACATTCCTGTTATTTGCTTCGCATATTATACCCACAGCATCCATATCGGTCTCTATTCCGGGCTGCACAATGCTATTCCAACCCCTGACAAGGCGGGTAGGGTCGTCTATCCAGCTCTCAAACCCGTCTTCAAGCTCATCCCCACAAAGCCAGTATGTGCGGGTTAGCGGGTCTATTATAGCCACCATATCGCAGTGCCAGAAGGTACGGGGGTACGTTATTATAGTTGGGGTTATTTTATATCTGCCCATTTCCTATTTCTCCTTAATATATAAAACTTGTGGCAATGATAAATATTGGTCAATTATGGCCTTAGCTTCATCGAAGCCAACAGCAAACTTGGCTACGTATCCACGCTGGTTGAGTCTATTTAGCGTAATACCTTGCTCGGCAATGTGATTGGTAGCGGGTGAGCCATCTCGCTTGGTTAGGCGGGTGCCTGAGCGTTTTAGCTCAATGAATAACCCGCCGTAAATAGAGTTGTTTTCGCAGCGCACACTGGCAATAAACATATCTGGCCACGCTCGCCTACCACCGTTTTGCCGTTTTTGCATACAGGCTTGGCGCACGGTAAGTTTCACTCCGCTGCCAAAGTCGGAATGAAACGGTATATCTGGGTATTGGTATCGGAGATAATCAGCCACCATAGCTTGGACAGTTTGCTCTTTGTCGGCCAGCATTAGAGCGGCCTCCAGTAAGTGACGCGACGCCCAGTCGGCGGGTAAATTGCTTTAAACGCTGCTTCCATTCTCCCGCCTTTCACTAATTCATTTACTCGCGGTGTAATGGAATTGATTGGCATATCCATTTTGTCGGCTATCTCCTTGTTGCAAACTGGTCGTTTAGCAGAAAGCACTAGTTCTAGTACTTTTCTCTGCATAGTAGTTTTATGGTTCACAACTTCGCCGTAATAAGCTTCCAAGCTAGTAGTATTCATTTTCCCTCCATAATTTCGCGCAGCCGGCTGGCACACCGTAGGTGGGCAAGAGCGTAGTTAGTACAGGCCTAACAACGGGATATATAAGATATGAGTTGGCTTATTCAAACCCGATGAGACTAGTTTGTGGATAGGTGCAGGAGTGTTTTTTGCTAGTCATTCTTGCCCAGCAACAGTCTGGAACACTACGGTATGCCAGCCGGCTGCGCGATTATTTAATTAAAAGCCTAGTTCAAGGATTTGATTAGTATCACGGTCAATCTGTGCCATGATAGCATCTTCAAAAGCTTTGGCTTCTGCGATACTAGGCGCTACATCTTCACGCTTAATGTCGAATACCTGCAGTTCAAGACCAGGAATTGTGTCGCTGTACATAACAAAGTGGAGCACTTCCAAGTCTGGGTTGACGACAAAGTATTTTAGTATTTGCGGATAGTATTCAGCAGGATATGAGTTGGTCAGATATGCTTTTATAACTTCTTCATTACTAAGGCATTTTACTTCACCAGCTTCACGTACAATGCCATCCTGGCTAGTAATGGCAAAGTCGGGCGAGATGTAGATGTTTGGGTTGTCTTCTCGCGCCCAAACCACGCTATCTTTGTCTACTGTTTTGCCGGTTTTTGCTTCCCACGCCTTGATAGCTTCGGGCTCAAGAATGTGGCCACGCGCCATCATTGAGAATGGCTGGCCGTTGAGCTTATCAACGTAATCGTTAGGCGTGATAGGGCGGGCAACGCGCTCAGCAATAATGGCGTAATAGCGTTTCTTGGGTACGCTGACCAATTTTAAGCTTGCCAACGCCTCTGGAGTGAGCAGGGCTGCTAGCTCTGCCGCCTTGGCGGTTTTAGGATACTCTACGCCCAGTTCATCTAGCTTAGCTTTCATAGCGCCAACTAGTGGATAGCCGTCTACGTACAGTGCGCCAAATTCTGACCCGCCTGATTTACCGCGTCGGTATTCTAACCATTCCTCGCTATTCTGCTGTAGCTTAATTACTTCCATTTACGCCTCCTTTGCGTTTAATAACTTATCTTTGCAATCATTTTTGGCAATAATAACCTCTGAACACGAGCGCATGTCTATCGGTATAGATATAAACACGTTTCTGAGCTGTTCAATTGTTGTAGCAGCGTTGAGCTGCTTAATGTAGTTGTCTACGTCTTCTTGCCACTTTTGGGCTTTATACGCTTCAAATGCATCCATTTCTTCACGGCTGGCTACTTCGCCACTAGCTAGATAGCCTAGCATTGCCAAGGCGCGCCCAACCGCTACAGTCTCAAGCTTTTCGTTTTCCTTGTCGCCGTGCTTAATGGCATCGGCGCTGGCACAAGCGTTGGCTGTCATCTTGATGGCTTCTACTGAGGCGGATGACTTTACTAGCTCTTCTATATTGCTAGCATTGCGCCAAATACGAGCCACAAAGCGTATTTTGTCATCGCCGCAATTTTCGCGCTCGGTGTCAATCTTGCCATTTGGGTTCTCCTCCCAAAATAGCTTGATACGGTCGGCAACTTTAGCGTATTCAGCGCCGCCGCCAATTTTTACAGTAGCTACTCTATTCATAATGCCTCCAGTACCAAAGTCTTATTCTTAGAAGGGCCACGGCGGCTAATTTTGCCACCTTTAGCGCCCGCTAGCCGTGCTCGGTCGCGCCCCGTTAGACCGTCAATGTCTTCGAACAGCGAAGCAAAGCCGCCAGTATGGCCGTTTTGACCACCCTTACGACCAATACGTGAGTAGAAGTCAGCGCCATGCTTTCTTAGAGTTGTAAGCTTAGCCTTAGCGGCGCCAGCAGCAGTACCAGCCATTATTTTTCCTCCTTGCTTGATTTGGTATTAACTTTCACTTGATAATTAGACTCGTAATAATTAACTTTAATTTTCATAGGTTCTCCTTACTTATTAACTTTGCAAATTGGGTTGTCTCGGTCGTCGCCGTACAATGTGCCCGGATAAGTCCAAGTGCAATTGTGCTTTGCGGCATATACGCGCATATCAGCGTCGCATTTTGTGCCAAAGGCGAATGCGACAGCCAACATAGCGATGACGACGGCTACTAAAGTGATGTTTGTTTTTATCTTTTTCAACATATTTGCTCCTTGTAGTTTAATGATTTATAGGTATAAGCCACGTTCGGCGACATAATTGTCGATTTCTTCGTCAATTTCATCAGGTATGTTCTTAATGTCGTTATACAAGTCCTCTATTGTGTCGTATTCCAACGTAGTTACTTGCTCGTCATCTGCATCGTAGAGATTAATTCTTACGATGAAATCGCCGTTAGCTTTTAGCTTCTTACTGACTGCTGCAACTTTCTCAGCTATCAGTTCTTCTTGGTACATTTGCTGGTCGTAATAATCAGCTTGGTCGATATACATTTGTTCCTCCTTTATTTATTAACACTACGAAGAAGCAATACGAAGATAACAGTCGATTACTTCCTCGATTGAATTAATAAAAAAACACCCCCATTGCAGGGATGCGTGATAGATTGAGACTTAGCAGAAGCGTTACTCTTATAGCATAGAATGTGCTATAATAACGGTAATGCTTGAGCAATTAAAGGTCAGA
>CAMPVQ010000014.1 GCA_946997535.1 uncultured Candidatus Saccharibacteria bacterium | reverse complement strand
GCGTATGCGATAGAGTCTCATATTGCGGTGTTCCAATTACCTTTGGCGCCAACATTGAGCCTAAGAAAAGTGCTTCTGGTCACTATTCTACAACGTTAACTTACACCGCCACCAGTAAGCCCGCACCATATGTACCACCAGCTCCAGATCCGGAACCATATGTACCGCCGACCCCGCCATCACCAGAGCCGTACGTACCACCGACGCCAAAGTGGACGACTAATGGTTGTAAAATGAGTATCAGTGATGATGGATGGAGGAGATATGGTAGTGATAATTGTATTTATGAGGGAGTTGCTCCTGAGAACTTCCTTGTATACAATATTGAATGGTCTGGTAGTAAGTGGGGACTTATTGGTAAGAATTCATATTATGACTATAGCGACGGCAGTTGGATATTAGGAGTAATATGGCCGAAAGGTGGACCGATACCTTATGTGGATGGGGAGCTATTTGCGCCAGCGTCCGCTTATGTCCCGAGATTTGCTCAGTCTGGCCATTATATACGTTTCTGCAAAGATGCTACTAGTAGCGGCTGTACTAATAGCGAGGTTGAGACTGCGTTTAAGTATGGCGAGTTAGGTGTTTGGGTTTCATTGATTAGTTTGGGCTGTGACAGATACGTTACTGGCAACGTTTTGGCAAATAGTTCATACGATGCTATTAGAGCTGCGAAAACTCTTGCTGAAGCCTTCGGCTCGCCGTGCCCGAAGTAGTTTGCAACCCGCTTGACGGATGGCGGGGGAATGTGGTATTATGGTTTAGGTAAGTTAATAATAAATCAGCTATCCACGGAACTCCTGATTACTCGGGGTGGATAGCGCAGGAAAGGAGTTTGAGGTGTCAAACGTTGACATTAAACAGCTATTTGAAGCTGGTGCCCACTTCGGCCACAAGACCGCTCGGTGGAACCCGCGCATGGCGCAATATATTTACGGCAAGAAGGACGGTGTGCATATCATCGACCTCGAGAAGACTGTAGCGCAGATTGAGGCTGCTCAGAAGTTTGTCGAGAGCGTAGCTGAGCGTGGTCGCCAAGTGCTATTTGTCGGCACGAAGCAGCAGGCAAAAGAGGTAACTGCTGAGGCTGCAACTACTGCCGGTATGCCTTATGTCACCGAGCGCTGGCTTGGTGGTATGCTAACCAACCAAACCACTGTGGTCGCACAGATTAAGAAGCTAAAGCTACTAGAGAAGCGCATGGCTAGCGGTGAACTTGCCAGCCGCTACAATAAGCTCGAAGTACAGCACTTCCAAGAGGAAATTAACGTCCTTAACACCCGCTATGGCGGCATCAAGGACATGCACGGCAAGCCAGGCGTACTCGTGGTACTAGACGCTGTGTCAGACCGCAACGCTATCAACGAAGCTATTAAGCTAAATATCCCAGTGGTAGCCGTTTGCGACACTAACGCCGACCCGAAGGGTATCGACTATGTCATTCCAGCAAACGACGACGCAATCTCAACCTTGAAGCTTGTGGCGGGCTACCTCGCTGAAGCAGCTAAGGCTGGTAAAGAGAAATCAGCTAAGGTTGCCGAAGAGCGCAAAGCTGCCAAGGGCGACAAATAATTAACTAATTTAACTAAGAAGGGGAGAAAATGGGCGTTACATTAGATGAAATCCGCCGCCTACGCGAATTGTCTGGCGTTGGCTTAACTGATGCAAAGAAGGCACTTGTGGCCGCCAATGGCGACTTCGACAAGGCTTTAAAGGACATGCGCGAAAAGGGCCTCACCAAGGCTGAGAAGCGTTCTGAGCGCGAGGCGCGCGAGGGCCTGATTGAGTCCTACGTACACGGTGGTCGCATCGGCGTTATTGTGGAGCTGAACTGTGAGACCGACTTCGTGGCTCGCACTGATAACTTTAAGGAATTGGCGCACGAGATTGCCATGCAGGTTGCTGCTATGCGGCCAAAGTGGGTGTCAGAAGACGACATTCCAGCAGAGGTGAAGGCGGCCAAGCGCGAAGAGCTCGTGTCTGCTGCCAAGAGTGACCCGAAGAACGCGAACAAGCCAGCCGACATTCTAGACAAGATTATCGACGGCCAGCTCGCCAAGTACTTCGGCGAACTAGTCTTGCTCGACCAAACCTACTGGAAGGACGACACCAAGACTATCGCCACCCTCGTCAAAGAGAACATTGCAAAGCTTGGTGAAAACATTGTGATTCGTCGCTTTGCTCGCTTTGAGCTCGGCGTCACCGAAGACTAGTCTTTAGCCTAATAATATAAGTCACGGGCTAATTAAAACACCCCAGTAATTCTGGGGTGTTTTTGTACGGCGGGCGAGTTTAGCCGCCGCGGAACACGTATTCGCGCAGCTTACAGTCAAATAGCCAATTTAAAAGCCCCACCGAAGTGGGGCTTGAGCTAGCGCTAACCAAATAGCTTTTCCCAGTGGAACACCATATAGCGCGGTTCGTCGTTAATAATATTCAGCGGTGGGGTAAAGCCTAATATTATAACCGGAACGAGAGTGACCACCAGTCCAACGATAGCTATCAGTATAAGTGCCATCAATGGGCCGATAATGAAAGCAATTGCACCAGCAACAAAATTCGCTGGTATAGTGACCAGCGGGAACAGTAGTATCCATGGGCTAGTGCTGCTATCATGCAGACGCCGTATAGTAAGTGCCAGTTCGGCGACTATTGCGTAGACAGCCAGCACGACTGAAATTAGTATCAGCAGCGGGTTTGGGCCATCTTGGTCAACAATAGTGTGTTTCGAGGCATAATACCATTGGTTTAACACCCCGCTCGTTGGCATAAGAATGAGCAGAATGACCTGCCCGAGCCACCAATCATAGCGCGTTGAGCAGGCGTCGAAGCGCCAGAATGAGCAAAAAGTCTGACCAATAAAGTTGCCTAGATTGTATTCAGGTTTGCTCTTTAGCTCGATTAAATCTTTTATGTCAAACCTTTTAGCGCTCGCTAAAAAGTTATCAATATTGGATTGCACGTTGTTCTGACCGTTTGGCGGTGTCGGCGGCGTTGTATATCCCGGCTGCTGCTGAGGCGTACCACTTGGTTGTTGCTGAGGTGCCGGCTGTGCTGTACTAGCGTTTGGCGGTGTCGGCGGTGTAGGCCGCGACACTGGCCGTGCTGGGCTAGTTGGTGGCACAGGGGGTACGTTCGACTGAACGGGCGGTTTTGGCGGCGGCGGCACAGGGGTTTGCTGCTTGGCCGGCGTCACATTGGAATTGATATCCATAAGATTAGCTCCTGTCTAGAAAGGTTCATTGTGACGGTATTGTCGACAATAACTATATTTTACGATAATTTTTTATATTTGTCAATAAGAAAGCCCCACCGAAGTGGGGCAAGGCTAGTTGTTGGCCAGATTAACAATCCCAATTAAATACCATGTAACGTGGTTCGTTATCTGACCGGCTTGGGTTAAATGCCGCAATGGCGAGTGGCGCAACGAGGGCGCAAGTGTTCGCGATGGCGACAACTTGGCTCAGTAGTGGGCACGGCGTGATTAGTAGTAAGTCTATAAAATAGACTACGATAATCGCGCGCAATGCAGTGATGCTACTAGCGGCGCCGACGTCGCGAAGACGGCGGGTGATGAGCGCAATGAGGCAAATCGACAAATAAATGGTTACCGCAAAGGCAGCCATCACGACGACGCTAATCGCCATCGACGCAATTGTGTCGATAAAGTCGAGGCGGGCAAAGCACATGTGGCTGGTCGAAATTACGATGGTCAGCGGAATGGCGCCTGTCACGGCAATGGCGATGAGGCCAAACCAGAATTCAAGGCGACTGGCGCCGAGGCTGGTGTCGTGGCGAATGCAGAAGGCTTGGCTAACTAAGTTGCCAAAAGTGTGCACTGGGCGACGACTCAAGCGGATAAATCCGGCTATGGTGCGCTCGGCCGGCTGGTCAGCGCGGTTAAATTGGTTGTTCATAAGATCAACTCCTAGTTCGTAAGGTACATTGTGGAATTACCACTAACGCTTTGAGTGTAACATATTTTAGCTAATATGTCAATAAGCTTACAGAGGTAGAGCTGAAAATATATCGAGAGCTGTCTGGTTATTTGTGGTTAGGGAAGAGCGTTGAGAGGCTGATGCCGTTGTTTTGCGCTGGGTTGTAGGTTGCGTCCGGTTGAATGGTTGACGCTGGCTGTACCTGTGGTGCCTGTGCTGGTTGTTCTGGCTGTGTTTGTGGCACTGGAGTTGCGGTCGGTACTTCGGCGGGTTGCGCCTGAGTATAAGTTGGTTGGCTGTATTGAGCTACTGGCTGTGCTGGCGCGGGAGCAGGCTGTGGCGCTGGTTGAGCTGGTTGCATCTGAGGTTCTGGCGCTGAGAGCTGTGCTTGCGGCTGTTGCTGGAGACGCGGGTCGGCTTGCGACTGGTAAGTCGTCACTGGGGTTGGTGCTGGAGCTGGCGCTGGTGTCGGCTGCGGCGCGGCTTGTGGCATTGGTTGTGGCTGAGGTTGCGGCGTAGCTTGCTGTGCTGGCTGAGGCTGCACTAGCGGTTTAATGCTAGCTGACATTTGCCGCGGCATACCCACTGGCACGCTTGGCTGCATACGGCGCAGCGGCTCGGAGAGCAGGCTGGGATTGCTATAGGCGTCAAATTCGTCGACGTTGTCGATATTGCTAAAGCTACTTGAGCTGGTAGCAACTTGAGTTGAGGCTTGCGCCTTGGTTGGCATAGTGGTGTCTTGCGGTTCGGTCTTGGTTATGGGTTTGCCGATAGGCGAGAGCTGCACACCTTGGAAGGGGCTATTGGTTGGCTGATTGTTTTGATTTTGATTTTCGTTTTCGTTTTGCATGGTTATCCTTACTTACCTATATCTTAACGCAACTTAGCGGTGAACGCAAACGGGAGCTACTTTTTGCTGAAGAATGAGAGGTAGCGCGGGACGTTGTCTTGCCATTGAATGCTTGGCGCAAAGTTGGCGATAAAGCAAACAACCGGCGCAGCGGGAGTAAAGACTAAGAAGCGCAGCCAAGTCGGTTTGCCGGCATCGCAGAGGCGGCGACGCATGAGCATAAAGAGTGACACTAGTGGGTAAATGACGGTGAACGGAAATACGAGGAGGTCGAGGAGGCCCATGCCGGATATTGCTAGGATGATACAGAGAATTATTAGAAGTATTATCACTACTACCTGAACGGTTGCGGCGAGGATGTAGGTAAGGCGGCTGGTGCAATAACCGCTGGTGGATACGGGAATTAGGGCTTCACAAAGGATGTTTTTGAATGAATTTGGCGGCGTGGCGACAGCGGTAACGTAGTGAGGCAGCCGAGACTGAGGGACTTGGCTGACGCCGAATTGCTGGCTTGGCAGAGTCGGCCGGTCGGCGATGATGTTGCCGGCTTGCGTGGTGAGCTGGTTGAAGGCGCTGGTGCTGGTGGTATTAGTGTTGTTGGAGTTGTCGGCGGGCGTCTTGTGAGTCAGAACTGATGGGTCGATGGCGGCAAAGCCAGCGCCAGTGTAGCCGCTGGTGGCTGAGGTGGTTGGCTGCGTTGAAGTAGTTGGCTGAAAAGAGGTAGCTAGTGGCACGGTCGGCTGAGCTGCGATTGGTCTAAACGGCGAGGCTGCCGTAGTCGGCTGAGCAAAGGTGGTTTCTGCTGTGGTTGGAACAACTGAGCTAATTGGGTTAAATTGAGTGGCTTGGTTGAGCTGTGCCGTCGCCACGCCAGTGCTTGCTGGAACGACTGGGCTAGGTTGGGCCGTTTGAATCGACTGAGCAGTGCTGAAGCTTTGGCTTTGAGGCGCGGTCGGCTGAAACTGCGTTGACAGAGGTTGAGCTGGTTGGAAGGCGCGTTGTTGTATTGGCGATGACTGCGTGGACTGAGTAGTTGGCTGAGCTGTGATTGGGTCAAACTGAGATACTGGCATGCTTGGCTGAGGCGCGGTTGGATTAAACAATGAAGCCGACGTAGTTGGCTGTTGTGGCTGGGTGGAAGTAGCTGTTGGCGCAGTTGGCTGGGCGGCGGTTAGTGGTTGACTTTGAGATGGATTAAAATCTGAATTGTTTTGCATGTTTGTCCTTTGATTAATTACTTATATCTTATCGCGCTATTGTGAATCGTGCAAGGTTGAAGGTGGCGACAGAGGCGGCGGTGCGGGGCGCTATTCTTAAGCCGTCACCAGCGGCGCAGGCCAGCCCCGCGGCTTTGCACGCGGAAAATTTGGTGAATTATTGCGCTTGTGCTATAATGCAAGTATCTAGCCGTGGTGGCAGAGATAAACCTAAAGAGGACAATAACCAAAAAATGGAGGACAAAAACAATGAGTAAATTACGACCAAACAGCTGCGGGGGGGGGTAAATTTTTAAGACTTTTGCCTCACGCTACTAAGTGTAGGGATAAAATAGCTATTCCAGCACATGTGGCGCTAAGCTTCAGTCGTCCCGTTTTTGCGGCGCCCACTACATTATTCAGCTTGTTAGCGTTGGCTATCGCGCCGTTGGTTTTCGCCACGCCAGCTCATGCCGATAGCATTTCAATTGACCTCGACGCCGCTGCAGTTACTCTGCAGCGCAGTGGTGACCTGTATGAGCATACTAGTAGTCTTCACGTACACAACAGTAATGCTTATGGCTTCACGCTCAGTATGAATGCTAGTCAGCCAAATCTGGTGAATAGTAAGGATTCCACCTATAAAATAGACTCTGTCTCTGGTACTAATCAAAAACTTGCTGCTAACCAGTGGGGCTATGGTATGGGTAAGAATGCTACTACGTTTAGTTCTGTTTCTTCTGCGTCGCTAGCGGATATTACTAGTGACAACAAGGGCAGCTGTACTAGCGCCGATGACTGTACACTCTATCTCACTTTTGGCGCTAATATTGACCCTAAGCACTTACCAACTGGTAGTTATAGCACCAGCCTAACTTATACCGCTACCAGCAAGCCAGCGCCAGTCCAGCCGTCTACGCCTTCAAGTGGCGGGTCAAGTTCTAGTGGAACGAGCTCCGGCGGGTCGAGCTATGATTATTGGTGGTCTGTGTGTTATGACAAATACCCTGGTGGTGATGAATTGTCTTATCAGAAGAGGTGGTATTGTAAAGAGCACTATGGTGATATGAGCGACTATTGGAATAAGGAATGCCATGAAGATTACTCTGATGATTCTGATAAAGAATCGTACTGTAAATCTCATGACGGTGATATGAGTGGATATCAACCTGATTGGGATAAGATATGTCATAATAGATATCATTCCTACGAGTATCTTAAGATATCATACTGTAAGGATCATGCTGGCGACATGAGTGGCTATTGTCCAACATATCCGTATTGTTCAACATATCACCCGTCTTATCCAACCCCCGGCTCTGGTTCGGACTCAAGCTCTGGCTCAAGTTCTGGCGGCGGTAGTGATTACGGTGGCGGCGGGTACACCCTTGATCCGATTCACATAGATGACCCGCTTGATCAGAATTTTCATCCTTGACGGGTTTGGGCGGCGTAATTGATATTCAGTTTAGAATAGTTTAATACAACGCTTGCAATGTGTCTAAATCCTAAACATATTGAATTAATACCAAGCTTTCCCCATCCCGCTTACGCTATGATATAATAAAACTATGTATTTTGAGTCTCGGGCGACGGCGGGGGCACAGCTGGCGGCGGATTTGATTAGCAAGTATCGCTACGAAAACACGGCGGTGTTGGCGCTGTCGGATGGCGGTGTGGCGGTGGGCTACCAGATAGCCATTTACTTGCACGCGGCTTTGCACCGGTTGGCGATGGGCGAAGTGGTGATTGAGGATGAATCCATCGACTATTGCACAGTGCTGCCGGGCGGCGTGGTGGCTATCAACCCGCACATTTCGGCTGGCACGCAGGAGTACTATATGAAGGAGTACTCTGGCATTCTTGACATCCAGTTGCGCGAACAGATGTCAAAAATTAACCAGATGGCGGGTCTTAGCGACATCACGCCGGAGATTTTCCGTGACTACAATGTCATCGTGACCGACGACGGCATTCATACCGACACGGCGATGGACGCAGTGCGGGTTTGGCTGAAGCCGGCGCGCATCAAGCGGCTGGTTTTAGCGACGCCGCTCATTTCGGTTGACGCGCTCGACGCTGCGCATGTGATTTTTGACGAGCTGCACATCTTAAGCGTCAAGCCGCACATGATGGACACGCAGCATTATTATGACGTAGCGGACGAGCCGTCCCAGCAAATGCAGCAGGCGATGATACGCGATAGCATGCTCCACTGGAAGTAGCTAAGCACAAGCCTGTTGCATGGAATAAAAAGTTGTGGTATCATAATTACAACACGTGGCTAAGCCACTGAAGAAAGAGGAGGAAAATGCTTGACGTCTTTATTACATCACGCGTACGGCGCAAGATTATTGTAGTCTACGCAAAGTACCCAGATTTTAAGACGCACGTGCGCGGCCTGGCCAAGCTGATTAAAGAGGACCCTGGCAATATTCAGCGCGAGCTGAGGCGGCTGGAGAAGGCGAACTTTTTGAAGGCTGAACGGCGCGGCAACACCAAAGTCTATTCAACCAATAAAGACTTCCCAATCTTTAAGGAGTTGCAGGCCATCGTCATCAAATCTCAGCAGGCGACAAAGGCGCGCAATCTGCATCAATGACCCCGAGTGAGGCAAGCGGCAGCTTGCTGCAGCAAATTTTGACCAAGCGGGGCTATCGGACACCCGCCCAGCAGGCGGCTTTTTTAGACCCGAATTATGTGGCGGCGAAGCACGACCCAGCGTTACTACCGGACATGCTCAAGGCGACGGCGCGCCTTAGGCAGGCGATTGACCGCGGCGAGCAAATCACGATTTACGGCGATTATGATGTTGACGGCGTGACGGCGACGGCGCTACTACTGGACGCATTGCCGCGCTTTGGCGCCAAGGTGAACAGCTACACGCCCGACCGCTTCCGCGAGGGGTACGGCTTGAACGCGGTAGCCATCGAGCACTTGCATGACGCGGGCACGCAGCTGATTATCACGGTGGACAACGGCATCGTATCGGTGCCGGAGGTGGCGCGGGCGAATGAGCTGGGCGTGGACGTTATTGTGACTGACCACCACAATCCGCGGGCGGAGTTGCCGGCGGCCGTGGCGGTGGTGGATCCGAAGCGGCTGCAGTTCGACCATCCTGATTGGTACGATGAACATTATTTACTGAAGCCGGCGGTGGCGGAGCGGCTGAAGGCTGCTGGGACGGCTGATACTGCTGGCGCGGGCGACTTTGTCGTCAGCGAAGCGGAAGCGGCGGCCAGCGATTACTTCGACCCGACTTATGCTGGCGTGCCGGTCTATCCATTTCTTGACCTCTGTGGTTGTGGCGTGGCGTTTAAGCTGGTGCAGCAGTTGCAGCGCGAGTTGCCGGATAAGTTGCCCGACGGCCAAGAGAAGTGGCTATTGGACTTGGTAGCACTGGCGACAGTAGCGGATATCGTGTCGCTAGTGGACGAGAACCGCGCTTATGTGCGCTGGGGAATTGAAGTTATCAAGCGCACCCGCCGGCCGGGCATCAAGGCGTTGGCTGCCGCGGCGGGTTACAAGCTAGCTGAGGTGAATGCGACCGCCATCGGCTTTACTTTGGCGCCGCGCCTCAATGCGGCTGGGCGGCTGGCGCACGGGCAGCTTGCGGTGGATTTGCTTTCGACCGACGACCCGCAACGGGCGCTGGCGCTTGCAAACCAATTAAATGACTTAAACAACCAGCGGCGGGGTTTGCAACAAGAGATTTATGCGGCGGCAATTCAGCAGGTTGACCTTGAACAGCCGGTGGCGATTGTGTCGGGCGCGGGCTGGCACGAGGGCGTGATTGGCATCGCGGCGAGCAAGGTGGAGGAGAAGTTCTGCCGGCCAACTTTTGTGTTCAGCGACGGTGGTGAGTTCTTGAAGGCCTCGGGGCGGAGCTTCGGTGACTTTTCGATTGCCGACGCCATCACGGCGACGCGCGCCCTCCTTGAGAAGGGTGGTGGCCACCGCGCGGCCGGTGGTGTGACAGTGCGGCGCGAGCACTTCGCGGCTTGGTGTGCGGCCATTCAAGATTACTATCGTTCACTAAATTTGCCCGACCAGACGCCATTGTTTTATACCCAGCCTGATTTGACAATTACCAGCTTAGATGGTGTGGACGTGGAGACGGTGCAGGAGCTCGGCAAGCTCGAACCTTGCGGCGCCGGCAATGCTAAACCGGTGTTTCTATTGAAGGGCTTTATGGTGGCGGCGCGGCGCATGATGGGCGACAATGCTCAGCATGTGCGGTACACTTTGACCGACCTTGGCGGGCGGAGCATTCAGGTGGTGGCGTTCGACGTCGCCGACCGCTTCACGGTACTGCCCGGCGCGACAGTGGACGCTTTGGCGCAGCTCACTGTCAGCCGCTACCACGGCTTGAACGTTGAGGGCTACCTTGTAAATCTCACCGCCACGTCGCCAGAAAAGAACTAAAATTTGGTGAATCATTGCGCTTGTGGTATAATGCAAGTATCTAGAAAATTGGTGTAAAAACGGAGGACAAAAACAATATGAGTATACTAAGACTAAACAGCTGCGGGGGGGGGTAGACTTTTAAGATATTTTCCCCACATTGTCAAGTGTGAGGGTAAAATAGCCACTCCGGCGACTCTGGCGCCAACATCCAGCCGTAATTTTGCGCCGGTAGTCGATAGCCAAGCTAATTATAAGAATTTATTGGTGGGCGGTCTCGCCCGCGGAGTTGCGTTCAGTGCTCTTGCGCTCGCCGTTGCGCCGTTTATTCTAGCAGTGCCAGCCCACGCTACCGACGACAATACCGTCAGTATCGCGGTTGACCAGAACGCCGCGCTTCAGCCGGCCGGCACACTCTACAAAGCCACCACTAATGTCACAGTTAAGACCGGCAAACCATACGGTTTTAATCTCACGATGCAAGCCGATACCGCTGACCTTGTAAATAGTAAAGACTCTACACACAAAATCTCTGCCACCCCAAGCTCCACGCCGGTTGCTCTTAACGCCAGCCAGTGGGGCTATTCTCTAAGTAAGTCTGCCACGACCTTTAGCGCCGTCCCAGTCGCTCAATCTACGCCCGCCGTCATTGCCGACGTCACCAAAGCCAAGCCAGCCGGTTGCACCAATCCAGCGAGTTGTACCAAAACCGTTACTTTTGCCGCCAACGTCGACCCAGCAAAACTCGCCAGTGGCAGTTATAGCGCTGCCATTACCTATACCGCGACCGCCAAGCCAGCACCAAAACCGCCAGTAGTTGACCCAACTATCTGTAAGTCCGGTGACCCAAAGAACGACTGTCAAGTTGACCTCGACCCAAACATGATTCCGGTTAAGTACACCGGCAGCACCACCAATGCCCAGTGGACCAGTCTTGCTAAGCCAGAAGACAGCTCTAACCAAGGTAACTGGTATAACTATAATAATAAGCAGTGGGCGAACGCCGTCACTGTGAAAGACCCAAGTAAATATAAAAATCAGACTAGGGTAGTAGAGCAAGCCGACATTCTCGGTTACTGGGTCTATATCCCACGTTATGCCTACGAGGTAATGCGACGCGATGGTACAGATAAACCAGTTCCAGCCCAGAACTTCCTAATTAGCTTTGAAAAAACTTCGACACCAAAGCGCGTGCCGGCGACCTGCCCAGAGCAGGGTAAAGACTACCGCGAAGATTGCGGCCTCAACCGCGACTACATCAAAGGCCGCCCAAGCAACCAGGGTACTTGGGCAACTCATCCAGCGTTTACCTTTGGCACCAAGGAGCTCAACGGCATCTGGTTTGCCAAGTTTGAAACGACTGGTTCTG
>CAMPVQ010000013.1 GCA_946997535.1 uncultured Candidatus Saccharibacteria bacterium | reverse complement strand
CTATTTAGTCTTAGTATGCTCATATTGTTTTTGTCCTCCATTTTTATACTCTTTTGTATATACCAACATTGTAGCACTTATGGTTATAAGTGCAAGGGGTAACCGAACTAGATTTCAATTCATAAAAAATTGACACCCCCCCCCGCGTACTATAATTCAAAGGGATACATAATCGTAAAGGAGTAAAAATGGATTCAACAACAAACCAGCTTTTCATATCGCTTATAGTAGTTTTCTGCTTTTTAATTGGCTTAATAATATTCCTGCCTATATATGGCTACATAATAATATTCAAAAATCTCTACCACGAAAAACATTATGTGTTTGCTAGCCTTGTGCCAATTTATCATAGGTACAAAGAAGCAGAATACACGTTTGGCAAGAAATTTGGTTATGTTGGGGTAATGTTAGATGTTGCGATAGGTATATATTACTTTTTTCTTAACCTTCTACCATACGGTACAATACCAGCTTATGACATCATTGGCCTTGTATTGTTCGTTTTTAACATGTGGTTCTGTGTCATGATGTTTTCACGTATTACTAAAAGTACACGCTTAATCGCATTATCAGTTTTACCATTTCTCTCCGCGATAGGCGTTATTGCTATTGCCTACTCAAAGAAAAGCAAGTATATCGGACCAGCTTGGAGTATCGACAGAGAAGCTGAAGACAACGACGAAGACGACGACAAAGAAGAAGGCTAATATTCGCCCCACATTGCTCACAGTTAGCAACTAGAAACATCTACTAACAAAATTAGCCCGCCATCGCTGCGGGCTAATGTTTATGTTTTATTTTAGTGAAGCAAAAACGACGTCGGCGGGCTGAGTGGCACCAGCGCGAGCTTGCGCGTAACCAGTGGCAAGCAATTGGTCAAGCTCTGCCTTGCTGAGGTCTTCTTGCACTGGCAAACCTTGCGGCAGCGCTAGCTCAAATGGAATGCCTCGATGCAAAATAATCTGACGATAAAACATATCGATAGCCGTGGCGCGCGGCGGCTACTCATATAGCAACAATAATTAGGAGAGGCCTTTCTGCCCCTACCACTTCATGTAGCGGTGGATGGCGAGGCGGGCGGAAATGTTGCCAATCAGCCAGCCAGCCGCCATCATGCCAAGCATTACCAGCCACCACCACTGGCGGAACATGGCACCCGTGTGGTCAACAGTGATATAGTTGCGCATATTTGGCAAGATATAGAGCAATAGTAGGTAGCCCGCGGCCACAGTCAGCACGCCGGCAATCACGCCGTACAACTCCGCTTCTACGAGGAACGGCCCGCGAATAAAATAGTTGTCCGCCCCAATGGCGCGCATCATAGCAATCTCGTCGCGACGGCTAAAGATGGTCATACGGATAGTGTTGAAGATAATCAGCACGGAAATTGCCACAAAGATGGCTGCCACAATCAGCCCCACCTTGCTGGCGTACTTCATAATGTCCGCGAGCTGCTTGATGGTATTTTGCCGTGCTTCAATGTCGCGCGCCGACATACTACTGTGGTCAACCCAAGCCTTAAACAGCCCCTGCTGCGCCACATACTTCTCTAGCGCATCGCGCTTGCTGTAGTCGTCTAGCTTAATGTGGATCACGGCCGGCAAATTCATCTTTACGCCCGACTCCGCTACCACTTGCAAGCCCTCCAACACGGTCTGGTTAGTCTTATTACTCTCAATAAACTTATCATGCTCCGCCTCTGAAGTCGACACCGAAACATTGGTCACATTTGGCTGATGGCGAATCAACTCCGCCAACTGGTCGAGCACCGTGCGCTTCGCCTCTGGCTTAATGTAAAGCGAAAGATCCATTTTGGCCTTCTGCGCCTCAATGGTCTCCTCAAGCACCGAGCTGGCGATGCCGGTGATAAACACCACGGTGAGAGTAATCACCATCACCACTGTGGCCGCCACGGTCAACCACGCGTTACGAGAAAAGTTGCGCACACCGTAACTAAAGACGCGCTGCATGGTGAGCAAAGTGCGGCGGCGCTGCGGGTTAACCAAGCGCTTCTTAATAATCTTCGTAGCGTCAGACATCTTCTTGCTCCTTCTTGAGATCAACTTCCCCGCCGTGCTCCACGTCAAGCACCACCTGCCCATGACTCAGCTTGATGGTACGAGTGTTGAGACGGCGCACAATGGCGTCGGAATGCGTAATCAGCACCACGGTAGTGCCAAAGCGGTTAATCTTTACCAGCAGCTTTACAATCTCCCACGTGTTCTTGCTGTCAAGGTTGCCGGTCGGCTCGTCAGCAAACAAAATCTTTGGTTGGCGCACCATAGCGCGAGCAATCGCCACGCGCTGCTTCTCGCCACCAGAGAGCTGGCGCGGGAACTTATGCTCCTTACCCCTAAGGCCAACGAGCTCCAGCATACGCGGCACGCTGTCCTTTATCTCTTTATTGCTGTGGCCGGAAATCTCAAGCGACAACGCCACGTTCTCAAACACGGTACGATTCGGCAAGAGCTTGAAGTCCTGAAAAATCACGCCAATGCGGCGGCGCAGCAGCGGGATGTCGCGGTCGTCAAGGCTGTCGTAATCGATACCGCCGACCACCACCTTGCCACTGTCAGGCTTCTCTTCGCGGGTCAACATGCGCAGCAAGGTCGACTTGCCCGCCCCTGACGCACCAATAATAATCGCAAACTCACGCGGCGCAATGCTCACGCTCACTCGGTCAAGTGCCAGCGGCGAGCCCGCGTCGTAGCGCTTGCTCACCCGATCCAGCAAAATCATTGACCTAGCCATTAAGACCTATCTTCCTCCTGCACGGCGTAGACAATCAAACGCTTGTCGGCGGTTTGCGTGCGGTAGTTAAAGGTGCCGGTGCAAGTCATCAGCGTCAAGCCCTTGTGGGCACCGTCTTGGGTGTTTAGTACCTTACCCATGTCGACTTTATTGGCGTCCACCGTCTCCACACCGGTCACACGGTAGCGGAACTTAGCGCCGTTGCCGGTTTCGATAAAGATTTGGTCGCCGTCGTGAACTTTATTAAGGTCGTTGAAGGCGGCAGCGATGTTGCGACTGAATGAAGTGTGGCCATCGATGAACACCTGCCCCTCCTGATTTGGCTTGGATGAACCGTCATACCACGCGGTATCGTTGAGGTTCTTCGGCGTGTCGATGTCGCCCCGGCTGTTCACGCCCACGGTGCGGACACGCGCGGTGACGTTGATGGCTGGGATGTTGATAATGCGCGGCAAGTCGGCAGCAACCGTGTAAGCCTGACGGTCGTTGTTACTCACCGCAGTCTGGTCGGCCGTGGCTGGGTTGACGCCGGCAATCGACATCGCCTGCGCTGGGCTCTCAAAGCTGCTCTGGACGCCGCGGTTAGTATTGTATGTATCCCACGCAAGGTAGGCACTAGCGCCGAGCACGATGGCGATGGCAACATAGCGGACAATCATCATGGTGCGAGCACGATTGAACTTAAAGCTGAAAGCAATCTTGGTGCTGGCGAGGCGGTCGAAGAAGTTCGGCTGCGCGATGACAGCGGCACCGTCGCTGGCAATACTAAATGGCGCGGCCTTGGCGATGTTCGGGGTGGCCTTGTGAGCCGTATGAGCGGCAGTGTTGGTGGCACGAGTTACACTAGTAGCGCCAGTGGTAGCAGCGGTAGCCATGGCAAGCTGCGGCTGTGCTGCGGCGGCGGCAACTGAGGTGGCGATGCTGGCGGCTTGGGCGACCGGCTGGGCGGCGCGAGTAGCCTTCGCAACCGACTTGGTGGCCTTGGTGGCGCGCTTAAGGGTCGGCTTAACAACCTTGATAGCCTTGAGTTTAGCAGCAGCGTGCTTGGTGCTCTGCTTCACTTTGCTATGAGCAGACTTGGCGGCGTGCTTCACCTTGGCAAGACTGGCCTTGGCCTTGTCCTTCACGGATTGCTTCAGCGTCTCATGGCCGAGGTTGAGCGGCGCGAATGGGTCGCTGGCGGCAGTCACGGCTGGCTTCTTGGCTTCAGTCTTCGCCTTGGCTGGATTGGTTTCTGACTTAGCGGCTGATTTAGCTTCGGCGGCCTCTGGAGTAGCCTTAGCCTTGGTGGTCTTGGCAGTCTTAGTGTCTGAAGTCGCCTCTGCTGTGTGAGCGGCAGCCTTAGCTGGCTTGGTTTCCGCTTCGGTAGCAAAGTCGATAAAATCTGGCATGAAGTCGTCAACCGGCTGAGCGACTTGGGCTACTGGGGCAGCTTTAGCGGCTTGAGCTTGAGCCTTAGCTGGCGCGGCTGGCTGAGCTGGCTTGGCTTCGGGCGCAACTGTCGAGGCGACGCGGTAGCTGGCAGGATAAGCGGCAGCACCGGCGCCGAAAACGGAACGCAGCGCGAGTGGCGCGGTGTCGGCGATGCGACCGCGATGCTGGCTAATCTTTGGGAACTGAGTAGCCGGCGCGACGACAGCGGTTTTAGCTGAAGCGGCTGAGGCGGCACGCTGGGCAGTTTGAGCAGCTGGCGCAGTTGAAGTGGCATGAGACTTGACTGAGATAGCACGGCTAGCGGCGGCTGGCACGGCGCTAGCTGATGACTTAGCATGGGCAGCTACAGTGGTAGCGGCCTGAGTGTTGCGGGCAGCACTAGCAGTGCTGGCGACATTTACGGAATTAGTATCATGGGCGCCGGCAGCGTTAAGCTTGCGGAGCGCGGCTTTAATAACATCTGGGGTCTCGGCTGCAACCTTGGCTGGCGCGGCCGACTCGACGGCATGGGCAGCTGGGCGTGACTGTGCTAAACCGGCGCGGTGCACCAGTGGCACACCGGCGTACACTGAAGGTACCGGCTGAGCCGCGTGATTGACACTGCTAGTAGCGCGCGCAACAGAGGCGGCTGGTCGCTCTGGCTGAGCAGCGCGCAAAGCGGCAGCATTCACCTGCCCTACATGATTAGTCAAGCTGGCTGAATTCGCCACGCGATTAACATTCAACGCACGCTGTTGCACGGCGGCACGACGGCGCATTACGGCTTGCGTGTGCGCGGTGGCATTGTTCCGCACACTTGAGCGGCCATCCATTTGTGCCAAAGTGCGCAAAATGCGCTCCTTTTCTGTAGTTTGTGATTGATGTTCGACATCATAGATGATGCCATTACCGTCTAGTCTTTGGTCGTCCCCACCAGTCAACCGACGGCGCGCCGCTGCTAAAGCAGAGGCATTTAGATCTAGCCTGCCAGAGCCAGATACTACGCCATTATTCATGTTTGTCTCCTATTTTAAATATTACACCTAATATAACCTTAGTCATGTTTGTCTCCAGACTATGCAATAAGTATAACGCATACGCTTAGTGATTTCAAGTACTTTGAGCCAAAAAAGTTGTGGAAAACGAGGGGCTGCGGCGGGAGAGTGTGGAACGTAAGAATATGAGTTGAGAACATCACCCCCGCCCCATCGCCAGCCGCCAACCCATACTGCCGGCTAGTCGAATAGCTGGCTAGTCGGCAGCGCAAACGCCCAATGCTCTGAAAGCCTCGCCTCATCTCTTGCCCCGGCCAAGTACACGGAGGCAATGCCTCCACAAGGAATTTAATTTTGCACGACAGGAATGAGAGCCACGCGAAACGCGCTGCCACTGGTGGCGATACTATCGCCATCACTGGCATGGAATAAACCGGCGCCCGAACCATTGAAATAGGCGCCGCCCCGGCCGAACCAAGGAAAGGAGGGCGTTACGAAGTACATGAAATTATTATTCCATGGAGCTGTCTCATAGAGGGCTTGTCCGCCGCAGGTAGCGAAAGTACAGCTATTTGGGTTACTGAAGTTGTATGTGTTGACATATGGTGGATGAGCGGCGTTAGGGTCAAAGTATTCGTCGGTATTGGAGTTGTTTAAGTTACTGGTGTAGCTAGCTGCGACGTATTCCCAACCACCACCAGACATGTCGTAGATGCCGGTTGGATTGTTAGTAGTACTTGCGAGTTGGCCAAGGGTGCCGTTGTAGGCACGGTCTGGATTGCCACAGGCTTGTGGAGTGCCAAGAGTGCCAGAATCATCGTATCTACTGGTATTACCGCTAGCTTGTGGACCGCAACCGGTAGTACTGTCACTACGGCTATGCTCTGCACCGTTGGCGTTTATTTGAACACCGTTATAACCGGAACCATACTTACTGGCGCTAAGGTAGGTAGCCGCACCCCAGTCGTTATTATTGACCATGTGAGAACTGAGTTTGGCGAGATGGTGATTATTTTGAGTGGTCGTAAAGTCACCGCCGCCAACGTTTTGTGGGTCGTTAACGCCTAAGGTTTTAGATAGTGAGTAGAAGTTGCCAACTTTATAGTTCATGTCACTATAATAACCAGAAATATGGGTTTTATTTGGCAAGACAGTTGGTTGGCTGGTAGTGCCAGTGGTTTCAAACTTAGCAAACCAGATGCCATTGAGCTCCTTGGTGCCGAAGGTGAAGGCGGGATGAGTGGCCCAAGTGCCATTGGCAGTTGGGATGGCTTTTGTAGATTGCTTGTTTTCAAACTCAATGGTGAAGTTTTGAGCTGGAACGGCTGGGTCGCTACCGCTATAGCGGAGTACCTTGTAGCGGTAACGTGGGATGTAGACCCAGAAACCGAGGATATCTGACTGGTCTACTACCTTACTAAAACCACGATATTTACTGAGGGCTTCTGGCTTAACAGTAACAGCATTAGCCCATTGTTTGTTGGCGTAATCGTACCAGCCGCTATTGGCTGCTTCTGGGTCGGCGACGCTGGTCCATTGGGCGTTGGTGGTGGTACCGGTGTACTTAACTGGTATCATGTTGCGGTCGAGAGTGACGAGGCAAGAGCTATTAGTGTTGCCCGCTTCGCAGGTCTCTGATGGGTCGGTTTTAGCGGTACGCTGCTGCCAATCTACCGGCTTTGGTGCTGGCTTAGCGGTGGCGATATAAGTGATGGCGGTGCTGTAACTGCCACTGGCTAATTTGGCTGGATCGACGTTAGCAGCAAAAGTAACGGACTTCGTGCAGCTCGCTGGGTTGGTACAACCTGCTGGCTTAGCCTTGGTGACGTCAGCCACCACGGCTGGGATGGCTTGCGTACCTGCTGGGACGGCGCTGAAAGTGGTGGCAGACTTACTTAGAGAATAGCCCCACTGGTTGGCGTTAAGGGTAATCGGCGTGGAGCTTGGGGTGGCAGAGATTTTATGTGTTGAATCTTTACTGTTTACGAGGTCGGACGTATCAGCTTGCATAGTAAGATTAAAACCATAGGGTTTGCCGGTTTTGACGGTGACGTTCGTGGTAGCTTTGTAGATATTGCCAGCAGGCTTTAGTGCGGCGTTCTGGTCGACGGCAATGCTGACGGTGTTATCGTCCGCCGCGTGGGCTGGCGTTGTAATGATAAATGGGGTTACCGCCAACGCGAGCAGACTAAACGCCACAAAATTACGGCTAACTGTTTGCGCCAGAGGCGCCAAAGTAACTATTTTACTCCTACTTTTAATAGTTTGAAGTAAGGAGCTTAAAAGTTTACCCCCCCCCCGCAGCTGTTTGCCGTAATTTATTCATGTTGTTTGTCCTCCATTTTTGGTTATTGTCCTCTTTAGGCTTATCTCTGCCACCACGGCTAGATACTTGCATTATAACATAGGCGTAATAAATTCACCAAATTTTTCACGCGCAAGGCTGCGAGATGCAAAAACTAAGATAGCGGTGCCCCAGACGGCCGCCGCAAAACTCAGGCTGCCAGCCCATAAACCTCAGCCGTCGCCCCACGAGCCTTACGCGGCCCTTTTCGCCTGCGCTTCAAGGTAGGCGATCTGAAAGCCGTCAATCTTGCCGTCAAACACGGCGTCAGTATCCTTCTCCTCATACTTGGTGCGCGTATCCTTCACCAGCTTGTACGGGTGCAGTACATAGTTGCGAATCTGTGCGCCCCAGCTTGCGCTCTCGCCCGCCCGCAGCTTGCTGATGCTGTTGACGTGCTGTTCAAGCTGCAATGTGGCGAGCTTGCCCCGCAAAATCTCCAGCGCCTTCTCTTTATTTTGAATCTGCGACCGCTCGTTTTGAATCGCCACCACAATGCCCGTCGGCAAGTGGGTCACGCGCACGGCCGAATCGGTAGTATTGACGCCCTGTCCGCCCTTGCCGGAACTGCGGTAAATATCGATACGAAGGTCGGATGGGTCAATCTTCACCGCGTCGGGCGCGTCAAGCTTTGGCAAGACCTCCACCAGCGCAAACGACGTTTCGCGCGACTCAGCATTAAACGGACTCAGCCGCACCAAGCGATGCACGCCGTGCTCGCTCTTCAGCCAGCCGTAAGCGTACGCGCCGCTAACCTCAATCACGCTAGTCTTCACGCCCGCCTGCTCCCCTGGGCTGCGCTCAATCACCTGCGCGCTAAAGCCGCGCCGCTCCGCCCACCGAAGGTACATGCGCTCCAACATCTCAGTGAAGTCCTGCGCATCGTCGCCACCCGCACCGGCACTGAGGCGCAAAATGGCGTCGCCCAAGTCGTACTGGCCAGTAAACAACATCTGCTGCTTGAGCTTGTCGTACTCCGCCTCTAGCGCGCCAACTTGCCCCGCAAACTCAGGCAATAGCTCGTCGTCAAGCAGCGCAAGCAACTCCTCGCTATCCGCCGCCTGTGTCTGTAGCACCAGCCACGGCTGCACGCTGGCCTTCAAGGTCGCCAGCTCCTTCACCAGCCGCTGCGCCCGCTCGGGTTCGTTCCACAGCTCCGGCTGCGCCACCTGCTCCTCCAGCTTGGCTAGCTCCGCCTGCCGCGCCGGCAAGTCCAGCTGCGTCGCCGCAGCCGCCACTGCCTCACTCAACTGCCGCACCCGCGCGGTCAACTCATCTTTCATTAGTTCAATTATACTATACTACCGTTTTTCTGTTCAAATTTTTAGTTCAGCTTAAGCTAAACCGCCGCCGTTAACAGAGGTGAAGCCCCGCCGCCGGCGGGTCAACTGTACACTAAAATACTAAACTGCCGCCAGAAATAAGCCGCACCCATGGCACGGAGCAATCCCACGGGCGGCGCACCAAACCAAAGTCGCGGCGCGGAGGGCCACCGACCGTGGCGGCGCGCCCAAATAATCCAAACAAAGCCAGCCCAGCCGCGGCTCAGCCGCCAGCTACTGGTTGTCTGCCTTGTCGTGGCGCTTAAAGCGGCAGCACATTTCCACGCGCCGCGCCAGCTCATCGATATCCTGTGGGTCGGTAGCGTCCGCTGCCGCCACGATGTCGTCGATATTATCCGTAATGCGATAGAGGTCGCGGGCATCGCGCACCCGACCGTAATCCGCCGCCTTGTCGGTAATCATCTCATTCATCTCGCCCGGCTCACCCGTCTCAATCAAGTGCCAATCGCTCATTGGCCCAGCAAACCACTGGTCAAGCCCCTGCCAAAATTCGCTGCCGTACAAAAATATCGGCGCGTGTGGCGTCTTGCCCGTGTGGGTCAGCTCCAAAATCTCCGAAAACTCGTCCATCGTGCCGAAGCCGCCTGGGAAGAAGACAAACACCTTGCCGCTAAAAGTCATCATCACCTTGCGCGCAAAGAAGTAATGAAACTCCATTGAGTCAGTGGTGTATGGGTTTAAGTCCTGCTCGGTCGCCAAGTGGATATTCAGCCCCACGCTGCGGCCGCAGTAATCGTACGCGCCGCGGTTGGCTGCCTCCATAATGCCCGGCCCACCACCGGTGGTCACTGTGTGGCCGTGCCGCGCCAGCTTAGCCCCCAGCTCGTACGCCGCCTGATAAAACTTATTCTTCTCACTAAAGCGCGCCGAACCAAACACTGTCACCCCCTGCGGGTACTTGCGGATGGTCTCCAGCCCGTGTACTAAATCATTCGTGTAGCGCCCAAAGCGCTGGTCGTCATCGTCGCGCATCCGCTCGTTGTTCAGCGCATCGTCCCATGGTCTCATATCTGATTTCACTTTTTCAACCCCATTATCTCTGTTATTTTAGCCAAGTCGGCGTCGTCACGATACTTAATAATCAGCTGGCCGCCGTGCGCTGTGGTCTTCACTGAAACATTTTTTGCGCTAAAGCCCAACCGCTTCGCAATGCAGTCCGTCCACGGCGTCTGTGTGCGAGTCGCCTGCCGCGCGGCCGAAATGCCGCCATCGCCTTGCTCTAGCCCGCGCTTGTAACCGATGACAAAGCGCTCGGCCTTGTTTACCGTCCAGCCTTCGTCAATGATGTGACGCAGCAACTGATGCTTGAGCTCCGGCGTCGGCAAAGCCAAAATTTGCCGCGCGTGCGCCTCGCCAAGCTCACCCTTCACTAGCGCCTGCTTCGCTTCGTCGGGCAAATTTAAGAGGCGGATGTTATTGCGAATCGTGCTCGTGGCGCGGCCCACCCGCCGCGCAATCTCATCGTCCGGCATGTTAAACTGCGTGCGTAGCTTGGCGTACGCCGTGGCAGTTTCTAGAGGATTGAGATCCTCGCGCTGCACATTCTCCACAATAGCCAGCTCCAACTTGTGCTGATCAGAGAGCTTGCGCACAATGGCCGAGACTTTGTCTAGCCCCGCCAGCTTCGCCGCGCGGTAGCGACGCTCGCCCGCGACAATCTCAAACTGTCCTGCCACCTTGCCCGGCGTCACCACAATTGGCTGCAACAAGCCGTGCTCGGCGATAGAATCCGCCAGCTCTTGCAATTCTTCTGGCTTAAAGTTACGCCGCGGCTGGTCTGGATTGGGGACGATATCCGCCAAATTCAGCAACCGCACTGCGGACAACTTTTCGTCTTCAGCCGCCGTGATGTCGAAGTCGCTATCGACCACGTCGGTCGGGATTAGTGAAGCAAAACCCCTGCCTAGCCCTCTTTTTACCATAAGTCTATTATATCACAGTTATGCTTTTACGCCGAGGCGTTCCAGCAGCTCGTTGGTAGCAGCGCGATAGGCGCGCGCACCCTTAGAAAACTTGTCGTAAGCGCCTACTGGCAAACCGTGTGACGGCGCTTCAGCCAAGCGGATGTTGCGCGGAATCTTGGTCTCAAAAGTCTTGCCCGGGAAGTGCTTCGCCACCTCTTGATATACCTGCTGCGACAACGTCGTGCGGCTGTCCATCATGGTCACCAAAACGCCCAGTAGTTCCAAAGTCGGGTTAAGCTGTTGACGCACCACACGCATGGTGTCAAGCAGCTGCGTCAAGCCCTCCAGCGCGTAAAACTCCGCCTGTACCGGCAATAAAGTCTGGTTGCACGCCACCAAAACATTGAGCGTCAAGAGCGAGAGCGCCGGCGGGCAGTCAATCAAAATATAGTCGTAATTATCCAACTCAGGCTGCAAGGCAAGCTGCAAACGCACATAACGCTGCGCCGCGCTAGCGAGCCCAGCTTCAGCGTCAGCCAGCTGCGGCGTGCTCGGCGCGATGTTGAGACGCTTAAACTTGGTAGCTTGAATAGCGTCACTCAGTGGTACTTGGCCAGCAATCACCTCAAGCATGGTCGGTAAGCCGTCGGGATGCTCGGCGCTGACTAGCTTCGTTTTATCCACCCCGAGACCAGAGGTAGCGTTGCCCTGCGGGTCGAAGTCAATCAGCAGCACACGGGCGCCGTGATGCTTCGCCAAATTATAACTCATGTTAATGGCGGTCGTAGTCTTACCCACTCCACCTTTTTGGTTTATCACTGCAATGATATTAGCCATAACTGCTTTTATTATACCACACGCCGCGCGAAAATTGGCCGCGGAAATTGCTTTGGTGGGCGCAATTCGCTGGCGTAATTAATTAATTTGTTCAATTCGATAATTCGCCTAGTTCGCCTTCAGCACTACGCGTACGCTGTCGTACATGCCAAACATGCCGTAAATGTAGCCACTGTAAAAGAGGCCCGCCTTTCCGTGCTTGGCGCCGTCGCCGTCATCGCCGTCGATGTCGCGTGCCATCTCTTCCTTAGAATAGCCGGCGCGGCCACCGCGAGCAAGCAACTTGGCGTCGCGCTTGAGGAACTCACCGCGCTGGTCAAGCCAGTTTCGGTCCTTGGTGGTCGATTGCACCTCATATAGCGCGCGGCCGCCACAAGTCTCCCACGTGCACTGCGCCATGTTGGTGAAGTTAAACTTGTCCGCGGCGTACTCCATGCCGCCACCAGCCATGTCGTAAATGCCAGTTGGGTTACCGGTCGTGCTAGCGAGTTGGCCCAGCTGGCCGTCATAACTCTTGCTGGCGTCTTTGCTGTCACAAGCCAAATCCGTGCCAAGCGCACCACTTGCCGTCGGGTGTTGCGCGCCCGCGTCGCCGTAAGTCTCAATGCTGCCCGCCGCAAACGGTCCGCAGCCCGTAGTACCAACGCTGTGGCGAGCGCCAGCACGCGCGCCGGTCGTATGGTCGGTGATTTGCGTGTTAGGCTGAACTTTATCAAAGCCAGCACCGTACTTACTGGCAGCCAAATAAGCCGCCGCGCCCCAGTCGGCCGCCGAAATCAGGCTGGCAGATTTGCCACCAAGGCTCGCCGCCACCGCGGTTGCCGCGCCCATATTAGCTGCCGCGTCGTCGTGGCCGCTGAGGTGGCGCTGATTCGGCAGCACAGTTGGAATTTGGCTGGTGCCCGTGACTTCAAACTTCGCAAACCAGATGCCGTTAAGCTGTTTGCCATCTGCCGTGAAGGCGGGATGAGTAGCCCAAGTGCTACCCTTGCCTGCCGCCGTGGCTGACGTGGCGTAGTGACGGTCCAACCCGCACTCGGTGCGGTAGTCCTTGCCTTGACCGTTCTGGCAAGCCGCCGGCTGATGCACTGGGCTCGACACAGTCTCAAACTGAATGGCGAAGTTGCTCGGCTTGACCGGCTTGTCGGTCACATCACGCCGCTGCACCTCATAAGCGTAACGTGGAATATACACCCAGAAGGCCGCCACGTCGTTTAAGTCGAGCGGCATGTCCTTGCCCTTGTACTTGTCGATAGCACCAGGCTGAAACGAAACGGCATTCGCCCACTTGCCTTGGTTATAATCATACCACGCGCCGGCATGCTGCGCGTCTTCCGCTTGCGCAAGCGTACGCCACTTGTTTGGCACGCTGGCGTCGTACACCACTGGCACGAGCCCCGCCATCAGGTCAACTTTACACTCGTTTTGTTTGCCGCCCGAGCGACAAACCTCAGTGCTCACCTGCGTTTGCTTCGACTTAGCCACGGGTGCGCCGCCCTGCGCCTGAATGTTGGCGTGCTGGTCGAGCTGCCCGCCGACAAACATCCCACCGACAACGATTAAAGCAACCACAACAGAGCCAAGCACCCGCTTGACGGTAATCGGCCCCTTCCCTGGATACTGATTCATTCCCTTCTCGCTTTCGTTTATGCTTACATTATAGCACTTCGGAAGGAAAAAGTTATTAAAAACGCCCCGTGGGGGCGCAAGTTGGCTGGTAATTCGAGGAGCCACTCTCTAGCTGCGGTGGAAAGCTGCATGATTCATGTAGTAGCGCCTCCGGCGAACGCATCTATTCCTCTTATTGTCTGAAGCCAGATCTGCGGCGGTGTACACCAACGCAGATTTAGTCTTACAGGGGCGCGAGCGCGACGCGGAAGGCGTAGTCGTCGTAGGCGCGGTAATTGCCGATGTAGGCATAGAACAACCCAGCGCCCGAGCCATAGCCGTAGTCGCCACCCCGTATGAACCACGGGTCAGACGACGTTACGAAACTCGCAATCTGACTATTCCATTGATTACCATTATTCGTCTCATAGAGAGCTTGGCCACCACAAGTTTGATATGTGCATGAGTTAAAGTTGCTAAAGTTATATGTGTTGACGTATGGTGGATGAGCTTTGGTGCCAAAGCGATCACCCCATCTGTCACTTGCACCAGATTCATTTAGATTAGTGGTATAGCTAGAGGCAGTGTACTCCTTGCCGCCACCAGACATGTCGTAGATGCCGGTTGGGTTGTTGGTAGTACTGGTAAGTTGGCCAAGAGTACCGTTGTAGGCACGTTGTGGGTTATCTGTACTACAAGCTTGTTGGGTACCAAGAGTACCAGCACTGATGCCTTTATGATCTATCCATCTATCGTTGCTATTACCATAGCTATCAGTATTACCATTTCCCCATGGACCACAACCAGTGGTACCCCAACTATTGTAATGAATTGCACCATTAGCATTTATTTGGACTTTATTGTAGCCGGCACCGTACTTACTAGCACTGAGATAAGCTGCCGCACCCCAATCGTTATTGTTGACCATGTGAGAGCTGAGTTTGGCTAGATGATGGTTATTTTGAGAAGCATTAACACCGCTTGTATTACCGCCAACGTTTTGTGGGTCATTAACACCCATAGTCTTAGCTAAGGCATAGAAACCACCTATATGCTCGACGCCTGAATAACCTCCTTCTATATGGCGTTCATTTGGCAAGACTGTTGGCTGATTCGCATCACCCGTCGTCTCAAACTTGGCAAACCAGATGCCGTTGAGCTCTTTGGTGCCGAAGGTAAAGGCTGGATGAGTAGCCCAAGTGCCCTGCTCGCTTGGCTTACCCTTAATGTAGTCGCGGTCAAGCCCACAAGTGGTACGGTAATCCATATTGCGGCCAGCGCATTTTGATTCAGCTGGATAGCGTTTCGGGTCGGTAGCCTTTTCAAAATGAATAGTAAAGTTTTGTGCCGGCACCGGCGCATCGGTTGCATCACGGCGCATGACTTCATAGGCGTAGCGCGGAATGTAAACCCAGTAGCCGAGGATGTCTGACTGATCTACCACCCTAGTCTGGCCTTGGTATTTACTGAGAGCTTCTGGTTTGACAGTGATGGCATTGGCCCATTGCTTGTTGTTGTAGTTGTACCAGTTACCCTGATTGGAGCTGTCTTCTGGCTTGGCAAGACTAGTCCACTCTGCGTGAGTAGTACTACCAGTGTATTTGACTGGTATCATGTTTGGGTCGAGGTCAACTTGGCAATCGTTCCTTGGGTCGCCTGATTTACAAACTGTTGGGTCAACTACCGGCGGTTTTGGCGCTGGTTTGGCAGTTGCTGTGTAGGTGATGGCCGTAGAATAGCTACCACTGGCGAGTTTTGCCGGGTCTATGTTAGCAGCAAAAGTGACGCTAGTATCGCAATGGTCTTTACAATTACAGCCAGCTTGCTTGCCTTTAACTGATGTATCGACAACCACGGCTGGCGTGGCTTGCGCGCCAGCTGGGACGGCGCTGAAGGTGGTGGCAGACTTATTTAGAGAATAGCCCCACTGGTTGGCGTTAAGGGCAACCAGTGTAGCGCTTGGGGTGGCAGAGATTTTATGCGTAGAGTCCTTACTATTTACAAGGTCAGCCGTGTCGGCTTGCATGGTGAGATTGAAGCCGTAAGGTTTACCGGTCTTAACTGTAACGTTTGTGGTGGCTTTGTAGAGATTGCCAGATGGCTTTAGTGCGGCGTTCTGGTCAACGGCAATGCTGACAGTGTTATCGTCAGCAGCATAGACTGGTGCAGTGAGGATAAATGGCGCAACGGCCAGAGCGATAGCACTAAACGCCACCCTGCGGGCGAGACCGCCTGCGAATAAATTCTTATAATTAGCTTGGCCACCTTGCACCAACGCGCCGCTAGCGGCGGGCGCCGCAAAGTTATGGTTGGCTGTTGGCGCCAGAGGCGCCGAAGTAACTATTTTACCCTCACACTTGACAATGTGGGGAAAATATCTTAAAAGTCTACCCCC
>CAMPVQ010000012.1 GCA_946997535.1 uncultured Candidatus Saccharibacteria bacterium | reverse complement strand
CCCCCCCCCGCAGCTGTTAAGTCTTAGTATATTCATATTGTTTTTGTCCTCCATTTTTACACTCTTTTTTACTGGATACCTGCATTATAGCACAAGCGATATGAAATACAAAATTTTTCGCCACATGAGCAACTAAACAAGCCACTAACGCCAACAATTCGGCACAGTAACGGGCGATTTCATAAGCCTGCCGCTAGGCCAGTTTCCACTCAACCAGCGCCGGCGTGGAACGAGTGGCGAGGTGCGTGAGACTTACGAGGGTGCGCGGGGGTGCTATTGGAAGCGCGTGGAGCTTATGGAGCACGCAGCCCCCCTCACCTCTTGACCCGTCCAAGTACGCAGAGGCAATGCCTCCGCAAGGAATTTAGTCTTGTGGGGCGGGAGCGAGAGCCACGCGGAACGCGTAAAGGTTGCCGTCGCTGCGGCCAACGTCGCCATCGCCGTTGCCGACATAGAACAACCCAGCAGACGAGCCATCGTCATAGTAGCCACCCCGTTCAAACCACGGGTTCGAAGAATTCACAAAATAGATGTAATTACTATTCCATTGATACGAACCGCCCGTACCGCCAAAATTGGTTTCATAGAGGGCTTGACCACCACAAGTAGCAAAGGTACAGTTGTTTGGGTCGGTAAGGTTGTAATTGTTAACGTATGGTGCATTAGCTGGTTGGCTGAAGTAGTAGCCGGTACTAGAGTTATGTAAGCGTATGTCACTAGTATAACTAGCAGCGACATATTCATCGCCGCCACCGGACATATCATAAATACCAGTTGGGTTGTTGGTGGTGCTAGCGAGTTGGCCGATAGCTCCATTGTAAGCACGGTTAGCATTGCCACAGGCTTGTGAAGTGCCAAGAGTTCCAGAATTATTGTATCTATCGGTATTGCCATTAGATTGTGGACCACAGCCAGTGGTACCGTAACTATCATAATAAATACCACCATGATGGGCGCCATTAGCGTTTATTTGGACTTTATTGTAACCGGCACCGTACTTACTCGCGCTGAGGTAGGTTGCAGCACCCCAATCATTGTTATTGACCATATGGGAGCTGAATTTAGCTAGGTGGTGATTGTTTTGAGTAGTTGTGAAGTCACCGCCACCGACATTATTCGGGTCGTTAATACCTAAGGTTTTAGATAGTGAGTATAAATTGCCAACTTTATAGTCCATACCACTGCAGTAGCCAGAAATATGGGCTTCATTTGGTAAGACAGTTGGTTGGCTAGTAGTGCCAGTGGTCTCAAACTTAGCAAACCAGATGCCATTAAGCTCTTTCTTGCCGAAGGTGAAGGCTGGATGGGTCGCCCAAGTACCATTGGCAGTTGGGATAGCTTTAGTAGAGTGCTTGTTTTCAAACTCAATGGTAAAGTTTTGAGCTGGAACCGGTAAGCTGCTGCCACTAAAGCGAAGTACCCTGTAACGGTAACGCGGGATGTAGACCCAGTAGCCGAGGATATCGGCTTGGTCAACCGCCTTAGTCTGGTTTTTATACTTACTCAGAGCTTCCGGTTTCACCGTAAGAGCGTTCGCCCATTGCTTGTTATTGTAGTTGTACCAATCACCCTGGTTTGAGCTGTCCTCGGGGTTGGCAAGACTGGTCCACTGGGCGTTAGTGGTGGTGCCGGTGTACTTGACTGGTATCATATTCGAGTCAAGGTCAACCAAGCAAGAACTATTAACATTACCAGATTGGCACAACTCGGATGGATTAGTTTTAGCTGTGCGAACCGTCCACTTTACCGGAGCTGGTTTTGGCTTGGCGGTGGCGGTATAAGTGATGACGGTGCTGTAACTGCCACTGGCTAATTTGGCTGGGTCGACGTTGGCAACAAAGGTCACCTGCTTGGTGCAGTTCGCTGGGTTCGTACAACCGGCTGGCTTAGCCTTAGTGACGTCAGCCACCACGGCTGGGGTGGCTTGGGCGCCGGCTGGGATGGCACTGAAGATGGTAGAAGATTTATTTAGAGAATAGCCCCACTGGTTGGCGTTGAGAGCTACTGGGGTGGTGCTTGAGGTGGCAGAGATTTTGTGGGTTTGGTCTTTACTGTTAATAAGGTCAGCCGTATCGGCTTGCATTGTGAGATTGAAGCCATAGGGTTTGCCGGTCTTTACGGTGACGTTGGTGGTGGCTTTGTAGAGCGTGCCGGTCGGCTGAAGTGCTGCGTTCTGGTCAACCGCAATACTGACGGTGTTATCGTCGGCAGCATGCGCTGGGGTGGCTAAGACTAGTGGAGTTACGGCAAGTGAAAATAAAGGCCAAAGAATTACCCCCCCCACAGGGTTTTAGCGTTAGATTGTTTATGTTGTTTATATTGTCTCATTGTTTACTCCTCTACTTGTTTTGTTATTTCTGCCACCACGGCTAGATACTTGCATTATATCACAAGCGTAATCAATTCGCCAAATTTTTATCACCTGCAAAGTAGCTACAATACTACCTGCACTACTAGCTAACCCGAAATAAACCCCTATTTACAGCCGCTGCCTCAACCACCCGCCGCACCAAAACACCCCGCCGAAGCGGGGTGCGAGACTGATAGGATATATGTTATTTTGTGGCCAGATTGGCGCTAGTCTGTAGTTTTATCGCTAGCTTTGTAGCTAATTAATACTAATTACTAGCTATTAGTGACGGCTACGGATGTAAGCGGTAACCATGGCGCCTAAGATGGTCAGCATGGCAGTGGCGCTCAAGGCATCGCTCACGCCAGTCTTAGCAATCTCGCGCGGTGCTGGTGTTGGCTTTGAAGCCGGCTTCTTCACTGGCTTTGGCGCTGGCTTGACTGGAGTTGGAACCACTGGCTTTGGCGCTGGAGCGCAAACCCGATTCACTACCGTCTTTACCACGTTGTTGCCGAGCAAGTTCAATGACTCGTGCTTCACCTCATCGGTAGTGGCAATGGCTGCATTCACCACGTCGTTTTTGCCGCACTGGAGCGCACTGGCTTCAGTAGTGACGGCGAAGTTCAAGCTGACGCTTTCACCCGCCTTTACCTCAGCAAGCTTGATGCCCTGTTCAAGATCGCCCGTGAACTTAGCAGCAGACTTTAAGCTGTCCTTGATAAGCTTGGTGCCAGCCGGCAACTTATCGGTCAATACCACGTTGTGAAGTGTGGTCTCACCGGTGTTGTGGAAGGTCAAGGTGTAAGTAAGGCTATCGCCAGCCTGAGCAACTGTCTTGTTCACCTGCTTCTCAAGGTCGAACCCTTGCTTTGGCTCTGGTTTTGGCTCTGGTTTTGGCTCTGGCGTTGGGGTTGGAGTTGGCGTTGGGGCGCAAGTCTTCTCCACGGTCGTCTTAGTCGTATTGTTGCCAAGGAAGCGCTGGAATTCGTGCTTCACCTCGTCGCTCACGGCGCTGGCAGTGTTCACCACCTCGTTCTTACCGCACTTCAACTTAGTTTCATCAGTAGTGACACTGAAGCTGACGGTCACATTTTGGCCAACCTTCACTTCAGTAAACTTCATGCCCTGCTCAAGGTCGCCAGTAAACTTGGCGTCGGCCTTTAGGCTACCGGCCACTAGCTTGACGCTAGCTGGCAACTTGTCGGTTACGGTGACGTTATGTAAGTTAGCGTTACCGGTGTTATGGAAAGTTAAGGTGTAGTCTAGGGTCTCGCCTGCCTTGATGCTGGTGCGATTCACCTGCTTCTCAAGGTCAAACTTTGGCGCTGGCACTACGCGGAATACTGGTTGAAATTTGATGGAAACATAGCCATCGTAGTGGAAACAACCTGGGATGTTGCCATCCATTTGGTTGAAGCCTAGCAACGCGCCGGTGCCGCGGCCGGTCGAACCGGTCAACTCTGGCCCGAGGTCGAAGCCCTTGGTGCTGTTTTCTGGGCGGGCGTTGTTAAAGTACTTCTGTGCCACCACCTTGACGTGGAACTCGCGGTCCGACTTGAGCACAATATTGTCCCAAATCTCATTTGGCTTAGCGTTATCACTCCAAAGGAAGGCATTGACTTCGAATTGATGGCCGTAAGTACTCTCCTTCACTGGTAGGTTGGTGTGTACACGCACGTTTTTTGCGACGAGGTTAAGGTTAGCTGCCGCGTTGTTGTGTACATAAATTTGTGCCTCGTAAGTGTGGCCGGCCTTCAGCTCCATGGTGTCGGTCCATCCGTTCTTGTTGGCCTTGTCCCATTCCTTGCTGTCGGTGTCGCGTACGCTGAAGAAATTGCGCTCGTCACCGTGGTTTGGATTATCGGTGATGGAGTTGAACGTGACGTGGTCAGCTGGATGCTGAATGGTGTAAGTCGGGCGCTTGCCACCCCATGCGCCAAGCATAACTGGCGCGATGGCGAGGGCGAGCACTAGTCCGGCAGCGGCGGTACGCTTTGGTACGCTGCGCCAGAGTTGTTGAAAATTAATTTTCATCTTCTCTCTCCTTCCTTAATTTAACGAGCGGTGTCGTCTGGGCGCTCCTCTTGATACGAACCAATGTTGCCATGGTCGTCAGTTGGGGCTGGCACGAACTTGTCGCCGTGATTCTCAATTGGCTTAATGTTGCCCTGTGGATCAACGTAGTGGTTATCCCACTTGTGCGGGTCTTCCTCTGGGTCAACCGGCTTGCTGTTCTCCACTGGCTTTGGTGCCTCTGGCTTGCTTGGCGTGTAAGGTACGTACTTCGGTGGAGTGTCTAACACTGGTGGGCGCATTGCCGTCTGGTGGTCACCCTTGAGCAATGAACTCTCTTCTGGCTTCTTTGGCTCCAACTTTGGTGTTGGGGTTGGAGTAGGAGTAGGAGTTGGCTCTGGGGTTGGAATTGGGGTCGGTTCCGGTGTTGGAACTGGCGTTGGGGTTGGTGTTGGCTCTGGGGTTGGAGTCGGCGTTGGAGCTGGCTTATCTGGTGTTGGAGCCGGTGTCGGAGTTGGATTGTCGTGATGCACCACATATTCGTAAACCCGTGGCTTTGGTGCTGGCGCAACGTCTGGCACATTCAACTGAGCGCACAAGTTCTTAATTTCCACCTGAGTGCTGCCGTTATCCATGCGGTAAATCCACTGATTGGTACCACCGTCGTTTTCGGTTGGGTTACCAATGTACATCTGACCGTTGTAGAAGACAGAGTAAGCGCGCTGGGCGACGGCTGGGCGCACCGTGACATTGGCATTGCGGATGTAATCACGAACGCGGGTAAAGTCTTGGTGGGCGGTCGGCGCGGCGTTGTACTGGTTCAACTTTTGGTTCATTAAGACAGAACCGTCTTCCATGCCGTCAAGGCCGGCATCTGGGGTTTGGTCTTCATCAAGCGCGGCAGCAATCTGAGCACGCACCATTGGGTTGTTGTAGGTGACAAAAATGTATTCATCGCGGAAGGCGTTGACGTCGCCGTTGGCCTGCATCTGTTCATTAAGGTTAAGACCATTCGACATGTGGTCGCGCATCTTAGCTTCACCAGCTGAAGTGCCAAGCTCGCTTGGACTAATACCATAGTAGCTGGCTAGTTGCTGCACCTTTTCACTGCTAAGACCCATCTCCTTTGCGGCACGGTCAATAAATTTATTGTCCGTGTTGGCGTTGGCTTCGGTGTTAGCTTTGGCTTCGGTGTTAGCTTTGGCTTCGGTGTTAGCTTTGGCTTCGGCCTTGGCGTTATCTTTCTTATCGGCCTTCGCCTTCTCTTGCTTCGCCTTGCGTTCCTTCGCCTCGGTCTTCTTGTCTAATTCGGTCTCACCCTTGGTGTTGTTGTTCCAATTAACCGTAGTCTCAACGGTTGGCTGGTTGTTATGGTTATCGCTACAACCCTTAACACCTACACCGATACCGAAGGCGATCATAGCCAACGCGCCGACGGCTAGCTTGTACGCCCAACGCTTTGGCTTTTCTGGGTCGCTCGTGGCAGCTTCGCCGTCATCACCCTTATTGCCATTACCACTGTTGGTAAGTAATTCAGTTGGCTTGTCGTCTTCGCTTTCAGCCTCTGCTGCCTTCTTCTTCCAGCTAAAGCGGTCGCGAATGTTGTTCCACGCCTTACGCCAGAAGTTCAAGAACTTGTGCTCGCGTGGCGTTTCTTCATCATCGTATTCGCCAAATTCGTCGGCACTCATGGCCTTGTCGGCGTCGTCGGATATCTTACCCATCTCATCCTCAAGACTTTCTTGAGGTTCAACTACCTTAGCAGCATCAGTGTCAGCCTTAGCAAAGGCTTGCGCTTCCTCGGTTGCCTTGGCGTTGCGGCGTGATAAGTTGTCAAGCAGGTCTTGTGCTTCCTTCTTATCGGCCGCCTTCTTGTCTTCCTCATTATGACGCGTCAAGTTGGCAAGCATCCGCTGTTCGCGGCGCTCATCGTAAGTATCCAGCAAACTATGTACGTAATCTGAAAAGTCTTGCTCGTTTAACTTCAATACCTCGTCTAACGGGAGGAGCTTCAGCTCAGCGGCGTGCTTTGGCTTGGCTTCAGTAGCAACCTTAGTGTGCTTAGCCTCAGGCTTAACCTCAGATTTGGCGTGCTTAGCTTTAGCTTCAGCCTTCTTGCTCTCGGCTTTTTCGGCGTTCGCAATGGCACGCTTCATAGCCTCTGGCATTTCAACCGGCTTGGCTGTCTCGTCGGCCAACTTTAGCTCTGGCACCTTCAACTCTGGCATCGAGACGTGGCGCTCAGCCTTGGCTGGCTTCACCACTGGCTTCTTTTCTATCTTGACTGGCTTAAGCTCTGGCACGTGATAACGGCCACTTTCAGCCGCCACCGCTACTTTACCAGCAGCCATCTGGCGACGACCGGCGCGCACTTGCTCTGGGCTAAGCTTAACCTCGCCCAAGTCATCATGCTTTTTATCGAAATTACCGCTATATTCGCCGCGGTGAGCATAGACATGGCCAGTCTCGTCCATGTCAAGTAAGTAGGCACCGCTCTCAAGCATCTTATTCATCACCCGACGCTTATTTAGCGTGTAGGCCGACGCTCGATTGCGGATAGCATAACTATTGTTACTTCGCATAAATCATCTTCTCCTTATCAGTCTCCTCTTGAGAACTATGCTTGTAGTTTACCACAAATAGTAATATTTGTCAATAATATTCCGCTTTTGTCAAATGGCTGGCGGCGGTGGTACAATCATAATATGAACGACTTGGCAAAAGCACGCGTGGCGGTTAACCTTTTGACGCTACTGCTGGCGCAACCGGACAATTTAGACACCTTGGTGGCCGTAGGCAACATCACAGCTGAACTGCGCAACCTCTGGGGCTGCGATTTTATCGACTGGGAGCTCATCTCTGGTATCTGCGATGCGCGCGAGTACGCCATCACGAGTCACACTCCGTTAGACCCACTAAACCGCGCCGAGTTTAACCCCATTATCAACAAAATCGAAGGTCGCTGCGGCGCCGAAGGCCTAGCGCTCGTGCGCGAGTTTCTAAAATAAAAAGTATGCTATAATATAAACATATTACCACGATGGGAGCGCGAACGGCCAGATACCTAAGCGACACCCTCTTTTTTGTTTACCCTAATTATAATACAAAGTATTGACGTCGTATACCATTAGTGCTACTATTGTAGTAGAAAGGTAAAAAATTATGGCTACTATCCCTACACAAATTCGTATTGACGCCGTTACTAAGACTCAAGCCAGCCAACTATTTGACCGACTCGGCTTGGATATGTCAGGCGCCGTCAACTTATTTCTTCATCAATGCGTGTTGCGCGGCGGCATCCCATTTAACGTAGAGCTGCCCCATTTCAACACCACTACACTGGCGGCAATTGATGAAGCTAATAAAATCGCCAGAGATCCGGCAGTTCCGTCCTACAATTCAATGAAAGATTTAAAGCAGGCGTTACTGACCGATGATGTACCAGATAAAGTTCACTAGCGCCTACAAGAAAAGCTACCGGCTACTGATAAAACGCGGTTTTGATATAACACTATTAGACGAAGTTATTGAAAAACTAGCCAATGGCTACCCACTTGAGCCGAAGTATAAAAATCACGTCCTACGGGGTAAATTTAACGGCATATGTGAATGTCATATCAAGCCCAATTGGCTACTGCTCTATAAAATAGAGGACGACATCTTAATACTGACTATTATCAATTCAGGTAATCACTCGGATATCTTTAATCTATAGCAAATAAACCCCACCTGCAAAGGTGGGGTTTTAGTAAGCAGTGCTGGCAGACTTTACAAGTGTCGCTTTTGGCGGACAACGCGGAACATCTCGAGTCGGTCGCCCAAGACGAGTTCCAGCCGCTCTTTGGTAGCAAGGCTGACGCCGCACATTTCGCCGGCGTGACCTTCCTTAATCTCAGACTTCTCCTTCTGGATGCTGGCGATATGCGCCGTGCCGATTTGCTCGGCCTTCTTGCCTTTGCCGCGCCAAATGCGAACTTCCACATCTGGCAGCAGCTTGCCATCGGTAATCAGGCCACCGGTAATCACTTGGTCCTTGGTGGTACGGAAGATACCCTTCACCTCCAGTTCACCCACTGCCTCCTCAGTCACCGCATCCGGCAAGAGGTCGCTCATGATATCCTTGGCGTTATCAATCAGCTCATAAATAATCTTGTACAATTGCACCGGCACGTGAGCGCGGTTGGCCAACTGGCGCACCACCCCCGGTAAATTGACGTTGAAGCCAAACACGGTGGCGTTGGCACTCATGGCGGCACTAATGTCGCCTTCGGTAATGTCACCTACGCCGCTAGCAATAATCTTTACCGCCACTTCGTCAGTTTCAAGCAACTTCAGCGAGTCAATTACAGAGGTCAATGAGCCCTGCACGTCAGCCTTCACCACAAAGTTGGCCACTTGCTGCTCGGTTTCGCGGTTCATCATGCGCAGTAAGTCCGTACTGGTGATGTTGGCATCTGCAGTAGACTGAATCTGCTCATTGTAGTGCTTGGCAGCCAAGGCCTTCGCCTCGCGCTCATTCTTCACTTCCTCAATGCGCTTGCCAAACGGTGGCACTTCACGGAATCCGGTCACGGTCACCGGTGTAGATGGCCCAGCGGCCTTCAAGTCCTTGCCGCGCCAGTCTTCCATGGTACGAACCTTACCCCAAGCGCTGCCCGCCACAATAAAGTCGCCCTTGTTTAGCGTGCCGTTCTCAATCAGCATACGCACCACGGCGCCACGCCCCTTCTCGAGGTTAGACTCAATCACCAAGCCCTCAGCCTCAACGTTATAATCGGCCTTTAATTCTTCCATGTCGGCCACGAGCAACACCGCGTCGAGCAACTGGTCGACGCCTTGCCCCGTCACGGCCGAGACTTCCACCATAATGGTGTCACCGCCCCACTCTTCTGGGTTGAGGCCGTAGTCGCTCGCCAGTTGCGTACGCACTAAGTTCGGGTTGGCGGTCGGCTTATCCATCTTGTTGATAGCTACCACAATCTTGGCGTTGGCGGTACGGGCAAACTTAATCGCCTCCACGGTCTGTGGCTTTACGCCATCATCCGCTGCCACCACGATAATCACCACGTCGGTCAAGGTCGCGCCGTGCTGACGCAAAGCGGCAAACGCCTCGTGCCCTGGGGTATCAAGAAAGGTAATCGGCCGGTCGTTGTGTACGGTCTGATAGGCCGAAATGTGCTGCGTGATGCCACCCGCCTCGCCCGACTGGCGATGCATCTGCAAAATGTTGTCTAGCAAGGTAGTCTTGCCATGGTCAACGTGCCCCATCACCGCCACAATCGGCGCGCGTGGCTTAGCGTTCTTTGATAAATGAATCTCGAGCTGGTCGGTGGCATCCGCCTCCACGTCCTTTTTCTCAATTTTGGCGTCAACGCCCAACTCTTCTAGAATAATTTCAGCGGTCTCAAAGTCAATCCGTTGGTTAACGGTGGCCATGATACCATTCTTAAATAGCTCACCCACGAGCTTGACTACGGGGATGTCTAGCTTAGCCGCTAGGTCACCCACCGTAATCATACTCGGGATTTGGATAATTTTATTGTCTGCCATCACACTCCTTTCTGGCGCAGATGGCAAACTGCGCCGCTAATTAATGGGCACTCATTTTGTTAAACCAAGACGAATCTTACGATTCTCAGTGTCGATTTCTAATACGTTGAACTCACGCTTTTCGTTCACGGTGAAGAGCTTCTCTGGGTTGACATCTTCGCCGAGTTCGCTAACGTGTACCAGCGCCTCAACAGCTGGGCTAATCTGGACAAAGGCACCAAATGGGGTGACGCGAGTCACAGTGCCTTCAACCTTATCACCAACCTTAAACTTGGCAGCTTCGTCAAGCCATGGGTCAGGCGTGGTCTGCTTGATAGACAAGCTGAGGCGGTCCTTATCAATGCCAATAATCTTGGCCTTGACTTCGTCACCAATGTGGAGGCGGTCCTTCACCTCAGCAATGTGCTCCCAGCTAACTTCGCTGATGTGCACAAGGCCTTCGATGCCGTCAACGTTGACGAACGCGCCAAAGTCGACAATGCCGGTCACCTTACCAGAGACGATATCGCCAACCTTCATGTTGGTGAGGCGCTCGGTGAGGCCATCCTTTACGGCTTCTTTTTCGCTGAAGATGAGCTTATTACCCTTCTGGTCAGCGTCAAGAATCTGGACTAGCATGTCCTTGCCAATCAAAGCCTTCAAGCGGCGAATGATTTCATCTTTATCGCTGGTGCGTGGGTAGTGCTCGGTGCTGAGCTGTGACACTGGCATAAAGCCACGCACACCTTCAAACTCGATAAGCAAACCGCCACGATTGGCGTCAAATGGGGTAACAGTGATGCTCTTACCCTCTTCAACCACGCGTTGGACCTCGTCCCAGCCGCGCTCCTTCGCTGCCTTGCGTAGAGAAAGCAGCACCATGCCGCTTGGCAATTCGTCGTCAATGACGCTAGCGACTACATCGTCACCAGGATTGTACTTCTTGCCGAAGCCGATTTCACGACGTGGCACCATACCGAGACCGTGCGCGCCGAGATCTACCAAGATTTCATTCTTTTTGACGGAAAGAATTTTACCGTTAACAGTCGAACCTGCTTCAACTACATTTGCTTCACCGCCAGCAAGCAGGTCAGCCATGGTTAAGGCTTTTGCCATTAAAATAAACCTCACAGATAGCGGTCTAGCCACACGCTACCTCTATATTAACTACTTTGACGGGGCTAGAGCCGCCAATTACCATCTAGCATTATAGCAGAAAAAGCTAAACTTGTACAGTGCTTTTACGCGCTTTTGGTTTTCCGCTAAAGATACCTATATTATAGCATAATCACGGCAAACTATTTTGGTGAAGTAAAAGACGGCTCCGCCAATGCTTTCATTGGTGGAGTAACTAATGACTAAACCGCCACCCCGTAATGGAGTGGCGGATAGTATTTGCAAAGTTAGTTGTAGGCTAAACTAGAACTCGTAGCCGGTGTTAGGTGCACCGTACTTACCATGCTTCTGGTCACCCTCTGGCTTTTGCTGATCAGAGCCGGTTGGCTCGGTCGGCTTTAATTCATCTGAGTCAGCTGGATTTGGGTTGGCTGGATTAGCTGGTTCAGTCGGATTATCGCCCTGCTCACTTGGATCAGTTTGGTCGGCTTGGTTGTCATCCTGACCGTCTAGACCTAGATCTAGGATTGGATTAGTGGCAGGATTATTTAAGGCATCACGTACCTTGGCGACTAGCTGGTCAAGCGTCGAGGTCTTGTCGGCACGAACATCAGCAGCAACCTTAGTCAAGCCCTTTTTCTCGGCAAACTTAGCTATTTGTTCTTTAAGCTGATCCCACTTCTCAGCATATGGCTTTAACGCGTTAGCGTCGGCTAGCATCTTTTGTTGAAGCGGCGTCACCGCAGCATTAGCAGCCGTGGCCTCAGTAGTGGCCGTCCGAAGCGCCTGAAAATTGCCCCGCATCGTAGCTGCAGCCTGCGCAGGAGCATCAAACGTCGCCTTGGCCGCAGTACAAGCATCTTTCGCTGCCTTTTCCTTCTCGGCAAACTCCGTGGCTACCTTCTCGTAAGTCTGCTTGGCTTGGTCGCGCTGAGCAGTGAGGGCAACCTTGTCTAGCTTGCCATCAAGCACGGCGTGGAAGCGCTCTTCCACCTTTTGCATAAACATAGCAAAGTCCTGATTGACCCTATCAACATGCACGTTTTCCTTCGAGCCAAAACTCTTGTAGGTTACGTAGGCAGCAGCATCATCAGCATAACGCGTCTTGCCGCACACACTGAGAACTGGCTGACTATAGTTCCAACCTGAGGTTTTGGAATTATTAGACATACCTTTATCTTTTGCGCTACGCTCAGCACCAGCGGCGTATTTAATGGCGTCGTTGATATTATCAAGAACCTTGCTCGGCTTGCCGTTCACTACCTTCTTGCCACGGAAATACTCACTGTAATTCTTCAAAGCACCTTCCTGCTTATCGGTTAAGACTTTGGCGTCGATACCGTCCATAACATCAGCTAGTGCGACCAACTGAGCCTCCTTGTCTGCCGCTGGCTTTGGCTTGTCGGCAGCATTGATGAGACTATTAAGAAAGGCTTCTTCAATGCGATTCTTAGTGTACCCCTTCTCTTGGTCAAACTTCTCAAGCTCGTCAGCCGCCTTATATGTCGCCGAGCCTGGCGCGCGCAACTTCTCGGCTTGGTCTTGCGCATTATTATACGCAGCCATACTCTGCTTCAACGTTTCACCTGCACTCTTAAGCTTTTGCGCGGCTTGCTTAGCAGCTGCATCGGCTTGGTTAAACGCAGTTTGCGACTTATCCGCCGCTTGCTTGTACTTGGCATAGTCATTATACACACTAGCCCGCTTGGCGAACCCATCTAGCGACTGCGGCGACGTGTTCTCCTCTGCATTAGCTGACAGGCTACCAGGTAAGACCAGTGCTATACCTAGCGCCAACGTGCCAAAAGCCATCACGCCAAGCGATATGACGTTCAAGTATTTGCGTTTACTCATCTACTCTCCTTCTTTAAACTAGCCTCTACATAAACAAGTGCTTGTAAATGTATGTGCTTGTATTGTACCCCCCCCCGCGAGCTTACGTCAAGTACTTGACATAAGCTCAATGTGCCAAAATTGCTACACATTATATATAAATAAAGCCCAGCTTTAATGAAGATAGCTGGGCACGAGATGAGTTATAGCTGGGTTATTTCGCCTTGTTGGCCTTAGTGGCAGACTGGTCGTACTGCGGTAATTTAAACTGGCCGACCTCGGTTTGGTCAAGCGCCTTGACGTCGTAGAGCAAGCCTGCGCGCACAGCGAGCTGGCCAACCACCTTGCGCTGCTCACGCTCGCGCACTTGCCGCTCTAGTTCAGTCTGCGGCGCACGATTGGTTTTTTCGCTATTGTGGTTTTTCATCATATTTATACATTAGCACAAAAGACCAAAATTGTCAATAAGCCACCTCGATTGTCCTAAAATAGCCATAAACGCCTTGCAATGCTGCACAAAATTTGTTATTATCTTAAGCAGAATAACAATGAGGTGGGAGATTTAGATATAAATGAGAAATAACGACCCTTTCAAGCCGGCACTGGCGAGGCCGCTGTCTGATAGTGACCTAGCGAACGACCCGCATCCGGATAATTTTTTGGCTGGCAATGACGGTTTAGGCCGTCGCTTAAACCGCCGCATGACGATGGACGGCGTAATGCAGCCTGAGTTACCAGAGACACCAGCTGCGCCTGCTATGGTTGAGCAACCGCAGCCAGTCGAGCAACCAGCCCCAAGTGCACCCGCGGCACCTGATTTATCTAATTTGGCTAACTTGCCAGATACCCCAGCGACACCTGACTTTAGTGACCTTAATGCTGCGCCAAATCAAGACCCATTAAACAACCCGCTTGCCACGCCAAACGAAGCAAGCACGCCAAGTGCAAAAGTCTTACCGCCAGAGGCCGATGCTACCCCTGCTACTGGCGACCAGAGCACTAATCTCTTCGAACAAGCCGCGCAAGTCGCCGACAACCAGAAAAAACCGCCGAAACTCGCCACGCCGAAGCAAAAGCAAGTGACTATTTCATTACTTACTATCATCTTCTTCCTGTTGTTCCTTGCGAGCACCGGCGTGGCTGTGTGGTTTGGTTATGACAATAATAAGAAGTCCACTGCGCTGGCCGATGCCCAAGCTAAGCTTGCCCAGTCGAAAGACTACTTGAGCGACAAGACCAATACCAGTACCAAGACATCAACTCAGTTTGACGCCTTACAGGCCAAGATTGCCGACCTCACCAAGAAGAACGACGAAGCCAAGCAGCAGCTTGACGAGAAGCAAAAGAACATCGACGACCAGAACAAGAAGATTGCCGACCTCACCAAGCAGAACGGCGACTTCCAGAACAAGATTAATTCCGACAAGGCCATCTCTGATAACATGCATAGCCTCGCTGTCACACTCTGCGCCAGCAACCCAAGCATTGCCGGCTCCGCGCCTTGCGTCCAGCTCAACTCACAGCAGCAGCCACCACAACCTGGCCACTAGTCTAACCACCCCGCCTCGGCGGGGTTTTATGGTGCCGCGCACCGCGAGTTTTGACATTTCAAAATAAATGCGGTAAAATATAGTAGATATGAAGACAAGTATTCATCCACAGGACTATCGCTTGGTAGTTTTTGAAGACGAAGCCGCACACTTCTCATTCTTGACGAAGTCAACCGCTCCATCAAACGAGACCACCAAGTGGGAGGACGGCAACGAGTACCCGCTAATCAAGCTCCACATTTCTTCAGCGAGCCACCCATTCTTCACTGGTGAAGAGAAGATTATCGACACCGAAGGTCGTGTTGATCGCTTTGCCGCCAAGATGAAGGCTGCAAAAGAACTTAAGGAAGCTCAAGCCAAGCGGGTTGCTGCTGCAAAGGCTGCCGCCAAGGCCAAAGCTGAGGCTGAGGCTGCCAAGGCCAAAGCCGAACTCGAAGCTTAACCTGTCCGCACCGCTACCCCTGACGTCGTTGGGGGTAGTTTTATTTTGCCCTCTCATATCTGGTATAATAATATTATGGAAATTGCAATCAATCTTGATGAACTAAAGCGCGAGCAAGCCGAGCTCGAGCAATTTATGGCCGACCCGCAGGCCTTTTCTGACCCGCAGTACAGCAAAAAGGCCAAGCGGCTGGCGGAAATCAGCGACATTTTGGCGAAGGCCGAACGCCGCAACGAACTGCATCACCAACTAGAAGAGGCCAAAGAGCTCGCCACCGGCAGCGACGAGCTAGCCGAGCTAGCACAAGCCGAAATCCCTGACCTTGAGGCGCAATTAGTGCAAATCAACGACGCCATCAACACCCTACTCGCCCCGCACGACCCGAACGACGACAAAAACGTCATTATGGAAATCCGCGCTGGCGCGGGCGGCGACGAGGCTTCGCTCTTTGCTAGCGAACTGCTCAAAATGTACCTCCGTTACGCCGAAACTCATCACCTCAAAACTGAAATTATGACCGAAAGCGCCAACGACGCCGGCGGCATTAAAGAGGTAGTCTTTAAGGTGACAGGCGACGAGCCATACGCCCAGCTCAAGTTTGAATCCGGCGTCCACCGCGTGCAACGCGTGCCCGTCACCGAGTCGCAGGGCCGCATCCACACCAGCACCGCCACTGTTGCCGTGCTGCCTGAAGCGTCCGAGGCCGACATCGACATCGACCCGAAGGACCTCCGTATCGACATCTACCGCAGTTCCGGCAAAGGCGGCCAAGGAGTCAACACCACCGACTCTGCCGTACGCATCACTTACTTGCCGACCGGCCTGATTGTCACCAACCAAGACGGCCGCTCGCAGATTGAGAACAAAAAGAAGGCCATGGAAGTCTTGCGCTCGCGCTTGCTTCAGATTGAGATTGATAAGCAGAACGCCGCCGAGACCGCCGAGCGCCGCGCCTTGATTGGCTCGGGCGACCGCAGTGAAAAGATTCGCACCTACAACTTCCCGCAGGACCGCATCACCGACCACCGCATCAAGTACTCGCGCTCCAACGTGCCGGCCGCGATGAACGGCGAAATTGACGACATCATCGAACACCTCCGCGCCCACGAACGCGAACTAAACTTGCAACAGGCGGCGATAAAATAGAGGTAGCATTGGCAGACTTCACAATTGAACAACTTTTGATCACTGGCACGCAGCGCCTTGTGCTGCACCACATTGACTCGGCGCGGCTTGACGCCGAGCTTTTGCTTGCCTGCGCTACCAAGCTCGACCGTACTGCCCTGCTCGCCCACGGCGACCAAGTGGTTGACGCCGCGACCGCCGCTATCTTCTTCGACCTCATTGCCCAGCGCGCGCGACACATTCCCGTCGCCTACCTCACCGGCCGCAAGGCATTTTATGGCCGCGACTTCACCATCACGCCCGCCACGCTGATTCCGCGCCCCGAGAGTGAGGTTATGATTGACACTCTAAAGCGGCTCTACCAACCTGACCAACACCACGCCTTACTAGACGTTGGCACCGGCTCGGGCTGCCTCGCCATCACGGCACAGCTTGAACTGCCCGACCTTAAGGTAACAGCCAGCGACATCAGCCAAGAAGCGCTGCCTGTCGCCGAGCTCAACGCCGGCCGCTACCACGTAGACAATAAAATTACCTTCGTCAACTCGAACTTATTTAACAATATCACGGGGCACTTCGACTTCATCCTTGCTAACCTGCCGTACCTTGACTACGACCGGCGCGCCGACTACTCGCCTGAGCTAGCGCACGAGCCGAACCTCGCGCTCTACACTTACGACCACGGCAACTGTCTAATGCTGGAGCTCGTCACCGTCGCGCGCAACTATCTCACGCCGCACGGCTACCTGATAATGGAAATGGAAACCCACCAGCTCGACCAAGTGGCCGACCAAGCCATCAAAAGCGGGCTTGAGGTCGTCTCAAAAGCACCATTCACCCTCGTCTTACAGCGCGCCGCTTAAACGAACCATGTGGAGAGTGTTTGCTCAATGTCAAGTGCTAAAAGTAAATAGAAATTTAGACACTGGCTACATATTGAAAACAATCTTATAACATGGTACTATGCATACATATAAATGTGAAACGATGTTGTTTATGCCAATATATTATAGCAAGTCCAACAATAAGAAACTACTAAACGAGGTGACAAATAATGGCTGATAATTCAAGCCTAAGTGCCGCTAGAAACGCGAAGAACGACGAATTTTATACCCAATATAGTGATATAGAAACAGAAATGAATGCCTATATTGAATATAATCCCGAGGTATTCAAAGATAAAACGATTCTTCTCCCCTGTGATGATCCAGAATGGTCTAATTTCACTAAATATTTTGCATCAAATTTTACAAGGCTTGGTATAAAAAAGCTTATTTCAACTTCTTATGCACAAGGAGTAGCAAATAAACAGCCTACATTATTTGAACTCAAGTCACCTTTGTATAATCCACAGCAACATGATACGCACGGTAAACTTTTTACTCTAACTCGTGATACAGATGG
>CAMPVQ010000011.1 GCA_946997535.1 uncultured Candidatus Saccharibacteria bacterium | reverse complement strand
ACCTCGACCCGAATATGATTCCAGTGAAGTATACTGGCAGCACCACTAACGCCCAGTGGACCAGCGTCGCTGACCCAGAAGCAGCCAACAGCGGCTGGTATGATTACGCCAACAAGCAGTGGGCAAACGCTGTCACCGTAAAGAAGGAAGCTATCAGTAAATACCGTGGCCTTAGTAAAGTTGTAGACCAAACCGACATTCTTGGCTACTGGGTCTACATTCCACGCTACCGTTACAAGGTACTTCGCTATAGTGGCAGTGACCCAGCTGTCCCAGCTCAAAACTTCACGATTGAGTTTGAAAACAAGCAATCTACTAAAGCAATTCCAACTACCAACGGCACTTGGGCGACTCATCCAGCCTTCACTTTCGGCAGCAAGGAGCTCAACGGCATCTGGTTTGCCAAGTTCGAAACAACCGGCACTACTAGCCAGCCAACCGTATTACCAAATGAAATGCATATTTCTGGCTACTACAGCGGTATAAATAACCAAGTCGGTAATTTCTATTCACTTTCCAAGACTCTCGGTATTAACGACCCTAATAACGTTGGCGGTAGTGGTTTTACCACCACCCAAAACAACCACTATCTCGCTAAACTCAGCTCTCACATGGTCAACAACAATGACTGGGGTGCAGCCACCTACTTAAGTGCTAGTAAGTATGGTGCTGGATACAACGGTGTCCAGATAAACTCCAGTGCTGCAAAACACACTACTTACGGTGATACTTACAGTATTACAGGTTGTGGCCCATGGAAAAATGGTGATACTTCTAGTTACGGCAATAGCAACGATTCGTGGATAACTCATAAAGGTATTAGTGTTGGTAGCCTCGGCACTCAACAAGCCTGTAGCACAGACGACCCACAGCGCGCCTACAATGGATCCCTCGGCCAACTCGCCAGCACCACCAACAACCCAACCGGCATCTACGACATGTCTGGTGGTGGCTGGGAGTACGTAGCAGCCAGCTATAGTGATAACTTAAACAACTCAAACACCAACGAGTACTTTGGCTCCAACACTGCCCATCCACCATACGTCAACACATATAATTTCAAAGACTTCAACTCTTGCACCTATCAAACCTGTGGTGGTCAGGCTCTCTATGAAACCAATAATGGTACTAACGATAGCGCAGCTCAATGGAATAATAACTATGCAAAGTTTATATCTGCATCCACCCCTTGGCTTATTCGTGGCGGCGGCTATGGTAACAAATCGACCGCTGGGTTGTTTTATGCTAGCAGCCTCAATGGTAAAATCTTTGCTACCCACTCATTGCGCGCGATCCTCGCGCCGACTACGCAAGACTAGCTAACGTAATTGTTATTGCTGCTCTGGTCGTGGTGGCAACAATTTGCTATAATAATTAAGACTATGATGCAAAAAATCTATGCTCGCTATCGCTACTCACTAATTTTGCTGCGCGAGCTAGTAAAGACCGACTTTAAACTCCGCTATCAGGGGTCAGTGCTCGGTATGATGTGGTCGGTACTAAAGCCACTCATGTTATTTGCTATCATGTATATCGTGTTTGTGCGCTTCTTAAAGTTTGGCGCCAACATCCCACATTTTGCCGTGTCGCTGTTACTAGCACAGACACTGTGGGGCTTCTTCCAAGAGGCGACCGGCCAGGGTATGATGGCAATTGTTGGGCGGGGTGATTTGCTTCGCAAAATTAACTTTCCAAAGTATATTGTAGTAGTGTCTTCTTCTGTGTCAGCGTTTATTAATCTCGCCATCAGTCTGGTGATTGTGGCGCTCTTCATGTTGATTAACGGTGTGCCGCTACGCTGGACGGTATTACTCTTCCCGATTATTGTGGTCGAACTTTACCTCTTTTCGCTGGGTGTGGCGTTTATGTTGAGTTCAATGTATGTCAAGTTCCGCGACATTTGCCATATTTGGGATGTGATTATGCAGATGTGGTTCTATGTGACGCCAATTATCTACCCAATTTCAATGATTACTGCCTCTGGTTCGCCGGTAATGCATACTATCGCGAAGGTTATTATGCTTAACCCGCTGGCGCAAATTATCCAAGATGCGCGCTATGTTTTAGTTGGTAAAACTGATACGGTTTGGAGTTTAATTGGTAGCGGTCCGTGGAGTTTATTGAAACTAACACCGGTGCTAACAGTAATAGTTGTTTTTGTGCTGGGTGTGGTGATATTTAAGCGCGCCTCAAAGACGTTTACGGAGGAATTGTAGTGGCAGAGCGTGATGTTGTATTAGAGATTAGTCATGTGGCAAAGACTTTCCGCCTACCGACGGAGCGCTACAGTGGTATCAAACAGGCCTTTATTAACTGGTGTCGTGGCATCAAAGGCTATACTGAGCAGCATGTACTGAAGGATATTTCACTCACGGTGCGTCGCGGCGACTTTGTTGGCATTGTGGGGCGCAACGGTTCGGGTAAGTCAACGCTACTGAAGATTATTTCGGGGATTTATTTGCCAACCAAGGGTTCAGTGCGAGTCAATGGTTCGCTAGTACCGTTTATCGAGCTGGGCGTGGGCTTTAATCCTGAATTAACGGGGCGCGAAAATGTCTACCTCAATGGTGCGATGCTTGGCTTTTCGAAGTCAGAGATTGACAAGATGTACGATGACATTGTTGATTTTGCCGAGCTCCACGACTTTATGAATCAGAAATTAAAGAATTACTCATCAGGAATGCAAGTGCGCTTGGCGTTTAGCGTGGCAATTAAGGCGCAAGGCGATATTTTGGTGCTTGATGAAGTTTTGGCGGTGGGTGACGAAGCGTTCCAACGAAAGTGCGCCAACTTCTTTGAACATGTCAAGCAAGACAAAAATAAGACGGTGATTTTGGTGACGCACGACATGAGTGCGGTACGCCGCTATTGTACGAGCGCTATTATGATTGACGGTGGCAAAGTGGTAGACTCGGGCGACCCGGATGATGTCGCGGATAGTTACTCACTCGAGAATATTTCGTCTGACCCGAATGCGCGGCGCGCTTTGAAGGAAATGAAGAAGAACCGCGCCTCATACATTAAGGGTGAATTTAAGTCTGAGCCAGTGTTAAAACAGGGTGATGAATTAATAGTAAATATTGAGTATAAGTCGGTGACCGAGCGGCCAGTATACGTACGGGCAGGCTTACAAGTGAATAATTATGATGTTACCTCAGTTAATAGTTTGAAGTTAAAGGGTGGCGTAACGAATGACCAGCGGGTGCACCACTTGACGTATCGCTTTAAAACTGACCAACTACAGGTGGGTGATTTACGCTTGGTGTTGGCCTTGGTAGATAAGGAGAGCAACTCGAATGTCAGCACGGTGGGTTATAATGACGAGATGCCAGTAAAAATCACTAATCAAGACACGGAAGTTGCGGGCTTACTGGCTCAAAACGGCAAGTTGACACTGAAGTAGATTATGTTAAAATAAAATCAAAGAAGGAGAAAAATGAAAATTAAAAAACAGAGCACAAACAAATTTGTGGTAGCGATGGTGTTAGTAGCGACTGCGGTAATTGCGGTTACCACTGGTATTACTTGGTTAATGACTACGCGTCAGGCTGAGCATGATCGAAAAAGTGCTGGTACGGTAAGTAAACAAGAGCAAACTAATAATCACGACGCGGATGTGAGCCGCGCAGCGGGTGATGATGGTGTATCAAAAGACGATAATGCAAGAGGTAATCAGCAACCAGCTAATAAGCCCAAGGTGCAGCAGTTTGGCAACGATTTTAATGCGGATGATAAAAACCAGCTGAGCGCTTCGATTAGCGCGTTAAACTGGTCGCTTGACACCTTAACGATTCGCACCACTATTGCGCAACATATGGACGGGCGTAAAGGATCGTGTATTTTAACTCTTACTGGTCCAAATAAGTTAACTTATAGTGAGACGGTTGATTTACAAGACGACCCACAAGCCTCAACTTGTCTAGGTTACGATATTCCTCTAATGCGTATTAGTACAAAAAAGAAGTTGTGGGATGGTGAATGGAGGATAAATATCAAAATTAAGGCAGTTGATAAAAATGGTCGCGTTGTTGGTACTGAGATTAACGACAAGATTGTGAGACACAATGCAAATTCGGTCTACTAAAAAGTCATCATGGCGCTGGCTAGCCTTTAGCGCTGCTGTGCTGCTAGTAGGCGGCGGTTACGCCGGCATACACTTTTATCGCGCCTCAATGGCGATGTTGCCGTTTGACCCGGGCTATATTATTAGCGACGACCAAATGGCGTTCGCCAACTCAATGAATGAAGGGCAAATCCAAAGTTTTCTCAAGAGTAAAAACCCATGCAATGATACTGATTGGAGTAAGTCTGAACGTTACCGTCAGCGTGGTTACCAATATAACACGCGCGATGGCCATTATGTTTGTATGGCTGACGAGGATTTTAACGGTGAGAGTGCGGCACACATTATTTACACCGTGGCGCAGAAATATCGGATTAATCCACAGGTGCTAATTGTATTACTCCAGAAGGAGCAGGGGCTAGTTACTGATACTTGGCCAAATAGTAATCAATACCGTAAGGCGACAGGCTACGGCTGTCCTGATACGGGCAATGGTTGTGACTCACAGTATTTTGGCTTGCGAAATCAGATTGACCATGCCGCTAAGATGTTCCGTCAAGTGCTAGATGGTGGCTGGAGTAACTATCCAGTCGGCAATAACTACATTCAGTATAATCCAAATAGAAGTTGTGGTGGTTCAGAAGTTGATATTAAGAACCGTGCCACCTCGGTGCTTTATCGTTATACGCCATATCAACCAAATGCTGATGTCTTGGCGGGGCGCGGCAGTAGTTGTGGCGCCTACGGTAACTACAACTTCCACCGTTACTTTAGTGAATGGTTTGGTGATCCGCGTGCTAGTTTGATTGGCTATTTATATGAAGATACGTACAACAGTAAGAAGCTAAGAGAGATTTTAGGTACGCCAATAAGCCAAGATAATACGGATAATAATGATCACCACTGGCAGAATTTTCAGAATGGTCTGATGTATTGGAACCGTTATAACGGTGTCCACGTGGTGAAGGGTGGTATTGGCGCACACTACGGACAACTTAATTGGCAATGGGGCGCTTTAGGCTACCCAACTGGCGATGAAGTTTATGATGGCCGTGGCTGGTGGCAAAACTACGACAATGGTGCCATTTTAGGTACAATCAAGACTGGTTTCTGGGAATCAAAGGGTGGTATTCGCTGGCGCTATGGCCAACTAGGTTGGCAGGGTGGCGAAATGGGTTACCCAACTAGTGATGAACATTGGGATGGCCGCGGCTGGTGGCAGAATTACGAAAACGGCGCTATTCTCGGTACACTTAATACTGGGTTCTGGGAATCAAGGGGTAGTATCCGTGCTCGTTATACGCAACTCGGCTTGCAAGATGGCGAAATGGGTTACCCAACCGGTGGCGAAGTTTATGATGGCCGTGGCTGGTGGCAGAATTACGAAAACGGTGCCATCATTGGCACGCTAACCACTGGTTTCTGGGAGTCAAAGGGTGGTATTCGCTATACCTACGGTCAGTTAGGATGGCAGGGCGGTCAAGCCGGTTACCCAACTGGGCCAGAGGTTTATCGTGGCAATAACACTTGGACGCAAGAGTATGAGAAAGGTACAATTGAGTTCTCGTTTGCTCATGGCGGACGCTTCATCCCGCGTTAATTAAAATAAAATAGGGTATCAGCTAGATACCCTATTTTTAATTGTCACTTATTTAGTTAATTCGTCGGCGAGGTGTAAGGCGCTGGCAAATGTTTTATCCATGTCATAATAGGCGTATTCGCCGAGACGGCCACCAAAGTAGATGTTGCGCGCCTTATCTTGTTCAGCCAATACTTGGTATTGGGCAAGTTTTGCCTTGTCTTCGGCGGTGCGAACTGGATAATATGGCTCCTCGCCACGGTGCCAGTCTTTTGAGTACTCCTTGACAATGACAGTTTTGTTGTAATCGTCGGCGTAGCCCGGCCAGCGCTCTGGGTCAAGCGCACGCTCGGGGTGAAAGTGCTTGAATTCGTGAATACGAGTGTACTTTGGCTCAAGGTCGTTGTAATTCATTACTGGGCAACCCTGGAAGTCGTGAGTGTCTAGTACTTCCTTCTTGAGGTCGAGGCTGCGCCATTGTAGTTCGCCAAATTGGTAGTCGTAGAAACGGTCGATTGGACCAGTGTAAATGGTGGTGATACCTGACTCACGTAGTGGCTGAATCTCAGGGTCGGTGAAGTAATCGGCGTTTAGTTTAACGGTAAGTGACCCATCGCCAGTGTTGGCTTGGCGAATCATTTCTTCAAACCAAGCTTCGTAGCCATTGACTGGCAAACCTTCGTACTTATCGCGGAAGTAGCGGTTGTTGTAGGTGTAGCGCACCGGCAGGCGCTTGATGATTGATGCTGCCAGCTGGTTCGCTGGGGTGTTCCATTGCTTTGCAGTGTAATTTTTAATGAAGGCGTTAAATAGAGGCTCGCCAATCAGCGAAATACCTTGCTCCTCAAGGTTGGCTGGTTCGCGGTGTTCCTTGGCGGCTGGGTTGTTGGCGGCTTGTTCTTTAATCAGCGCCTTAGCTTCGTCTGGCGTGTAGTTTGCCTTAAAGAATTGGTTGATGGTGCCAAGGTTGACTGGCATCGGGAATACTTCAGGGCGACTAGCGCCGGCACGCTGATGCGTGGCGTAGACGCGATGTACGTAATTAGTAAACTTCGTGAAGCGGTTGACGTACTGCCAGACGCGCTCATCTGAGGTGTGAAAGAGGTGGGCGCCATACTTGTGACACTCAATTCCAGTCTCTTCGTCAAATTCTGAATAAGCGTTGCCGCCGATGTGGCTGCGGCTATCAATTACTAATACATGTTGGCCATTAGCGGCGAGTCGTTCAGCGACGGTCAAGCCAAAAATGCCAGCACCCACCACTAATACATTTGGTTTATTCTCCATTTACCTCCTAGTTATAGTTATATTTTACCATAAATGGTATAATAGTTATATGCGAAGGACTGTGGGTAGGATATATGCTGGGTTGCTGGTTGCTTTTGCTATTTGCTTAACAAGTAGTGCGGTATGTTTAGCGGATGGATGTAAGGTTGATCATGCACCAAAGATGCGACCACGCAATGCTTATGAGCGATGGGCTGCCGGACAGGGCGGCGGAATGTACGGAATTGAACTCAACCCATCATGTAGCTGTAATGAGGGTAATATTGGTAGTATTTGGATTGCAAAAGATCGCTGGCAATACAGTGATACGGAGCGTATTGAGGTAGATAGCGATCAAAATGGTAAAATGCGTGTATATGTATTGGGTTCACTGTATGGCTGCGGCCACGTCGGGCCAGTGTATCCCCCTGATGCAATTAATGTATGTACTACTAGTAGTCCATCTGGCGGAATGAATGGTTCGGGTTATAGTTGCGATCCTGACCCTAGAATAAAGCTATATGGGTCATCACTTTCTCGCGGTCGTCCTGACGTAGGATATTTTTCTAGTGGTAGTGGTGCTATAAAAGCAGAATTAGATATTGATGCGATACAACGCGAATTAGGAAACAGAACAGAGGGTGACATAGTAATCTATATTGGTAGAACCTATAACCATGGTGGTCCTGGCGTGGCTGCTGTGCCAATTCACGTTAAAATTCGTGATTGGCAGATTTATGTTAATGCAACAGTATCACAACCGACCGCCACGCCTGGCGATACGGTTACGTTTACTTTTTCTGGCTTACAAGGTGGCCCGGGTAAAACTAACAAGGTAGTAAATTTTTACGATAAAGTTGATGGTTCGACCGGGCGGCATCTGGCGACGTGGCCGAAGGGTACGCCGAGCGGAACTACTGGTGGCCCATGGGTGGAGAGGCGTTATATTACACAGCAAGATGTCGGGAAAAGAGTTTGTGGTACTATTACGGCGCAACCGAGTTCGTTGCGTTCTGATGCCCCGGTTAGCGCTACAGCATGTGTGGATGTGCCATATAAATGGCATAGTGAATTGAATACTAAGGCTAAGTCTGATTCTCATTGGAATGAGAGCAAGAGCTATGATATTAATCACGGTGGTCTATATCCAAATGTCTATCCTAAAGATAAGCTAACCTGGTGGCATCAAGCTAACTTCATTGGGCCAACTCGCGCACAACAAGATGTTAGCTTCTTTTCGCACAGTACACTAGCGGGACACAGTTCAGACCCTATTGGCTCTAAAAATCAGTATTGGGGTTATGGCAGTGGGGCATATAGTCTAAGCCCAGAGAGAGTATTTAATTTTGAGGGTGCTCGTGGGCAAAGAAGCTTTTATGAAGTGGCTCAAGACGATGTTACTCATGATATTTGTGAATATTTCAGCGCTCACCCTGGTTATGGTTACGGTATGCCATGGGGGTTGCGCGAAGGCGACGCACGGTCAAATCAAGTATGCTTCCACGTGCCTTATCATTACATACCAGAACCACCAGGACATGGCCCGACGCCAAAGGATTGTCTTTTTTATGGTAACTGTCCGGGGAATGACATACCGGGAGGTAAACTCCCTGGAGGGTTGCTTGTTTCAACTAATAGACACCGTATGACAAAAGACCGTGTTCTTTTGGGCGACCCAGTAGCTTTTGACAGCGTTATAACACATAACGGCGGTAGAACTAAGTCTAAGCCATATCGTTATGAATCATATGCGGCGATTATTCGTGGTGACGCAATTAATGATCGTACAAAGCGTGGTCCACTGATTTATCCTGGTAACGGATTTAACAACCCGGAGTTCAACTGTACGATTAAGGGAAAGACTGGTGAGGTTCATCGTGTCAATAGAAACGACATAAAATATTGCTTTACCGTATGTAATAACACTAGAGGTGGAAGTGGCTCTTGTGCCACCGATATGTTACCACTTGGCTTGGGTGGTATAAATAAAGACAAGAGTTACAATGATCAGTTTGATGTTAGTATGTTTAACGCAGCAAGGCCAGATCCAGGTGATAAGATTTGCTATTGGGCGGCAGTTACGAATTGGGCGGCAATTGATGATGATTCAGCTAAATCAACTTTAGTGTCAAATATGACATGCATTGATATTGCTAAGCAGCCTCAGCTGAAGATTGTTGGTGGTGACACAATTGCGGGCGGCAGTATTAGGGGTTCATCGTATAACACAGTTAACCCAATTAATAATGACCGTGGTTCTTGGTCGCAATACGGTCTGTTTGCCAATGGAGAGATTAATGACTTTGGCTCAGCTGGATTCTCAACAGCTTATATTGCAAATATTCTTAACAGTTGCCGGCTTGACTATGCGAATAAAATTGGTTTATCTACTGGAGGCTGTGATATAAATAAAATGGGCCATTTTGGCGCAAAGAGTGATGGTTATAGTAAATACGTACCACACGTTCCGGATATCGATCATAGTAAGTTTGAGGATGTATATAGTGATACGATTGACTTAAGTAGGTTTGAGCCATATAAGCAGCGAGCAATTAATTACCTTGGTGTGAGCACGCTAAGAATTACCGGTAACTTACCACGTGGTGCTCGAGTGGTGATAGACGCCGTGAAGGGCGCCCAGATTGATATTGTTGGTAATATCACCGCCAGTGAGGGTAGGGGGTACGAACGTCTAAGCGATATCCCATCACTTACTGTTTTGACGGATAATAATATCAATATAGCGCGTAATGTAACCGAGCTGTTTGGTAACTACATTTCGCGAAAGGGTAAAATATATACTTGCGCGGATTCAAAAGCCGACTCAGACTCAGACGCAGCTGAATCAGACAAATTGGGCGTAATAAGCGTTTGTAATCAGAAGCTACGTGTTAGAGGAGCACTGATTTCGGCGGGCGATATCGTGTTTCATCGTACTTACGGATCAGATAACTTCAACGAAAAGACTCGCTCATTACCGAGTGAGGAGATTGATTACACACCAAATACTTTCCTACTACCACTTTCTAATTTAACTACTGTAAACGATTCAATTACCTATCGAATTGTTAACGCCAATATGTTGGCACCGCGATTTTAAAATGGTGAAGGTGGCGCTGGTAATTGATTGGTTAACTGAGGTCGGCGGCGCCGAGCGGGTGCTCTTAATGGCGCACAAGGCCTTTCCGGACGCGCCAATTTATACTTCGCAGTATCGGCCGCGGCGGATTGATTGGTTTCATGACGCCACGGTGCACACGGGGTGGCTGAATCTTTTCCCAGTGAAGCTCCGTAAATTTATGGCGCCTTTGCGTGCGTTGTACTTTGGGCACCTCAAACTGAATGGCTATGATGTGGTGCTATCGATTGTCAACTCTGAAGCGAAGGGAATTAAGACGGACGGCTACCACATCGCTTATTTGCAGGGGCCGCCGGTGCAGTACTACTGGGGAATGTATGACGAGTACATAAAGCACCCAGGGTTTGGTAAGCTGGATTGGCTGGCACGACTGGGGTTGAAGATCTTGGTACGCCCGATGCGGTGGAGCGATTTGACGCTGAGTCGGCGGCCGGATTTGATTGTGGCGAACAGCACTTATGTGGCGCAAGAGGTGAAGCAGTACTATGGGCGCACAGCCGAAGTGTTGCCACCGCCGGTAGCGGTATGGCAGCTAGGTAAGTTAAAAGCCAAGCCTTATCCGAAGTTTAATGGCCAGCCATTCTTTATAGTGGCGGGGCGTCAGGTGAACTGGAAGCGGTTTGACTTAGCCATCAAAGCATGTTTAAAGGCAAAGGTGAACTTGCTTGTAGTGGGCGATGGGCCCGAGCATAAGAAGTTGGTGCAGCTAGCTGGCGACAGCCCGCGGATCAAGTTCTTGCCACGCTACGACACGCCGGAGCGGTTGGCGAATTATTTTCGAGCCGCCGAAGGGTTTATTTTTTGCAGCAAGGAGCCCTTTGGCATCACGCCCGTGGAGGCGATGGCTTGCGGCTTACCGGTGTTAGCTTTTAACCAAGGCGGGTCACTCGATATTGTGCAACGCGGCGTGAACGGTGATTTCTTTAATGCCCAGTCGGTGGAGGCGCTAGCGCGCGCGTTGAAGAAGTGGCACCGGTCGGACTATGACACGCGTCGGGTGAAGCAGTCAGTGCAGCAGTTTGACGAAACGGAATTTATCGAGCGGTTAAAGCAGGTGGTGTATGATGCCAGACGCTAAATCGCGCTGGAAGTGGCACTGGTTGTTGCCGGTTTGGCCGACGAGCTGGTGGGGCGGAACGCTACTGCTTGCACCACTATTACTGTGGTTCTCGTACCAGCCGATTATTCGCCTTGGTCGCAACGCCAGCATGAATTTTGAGCTATCACTAGCACTAATTTATGTGGCAGTGCTGGGTGTGATAAGTTTGGGCGTAATCTGGCGCGAGCGGCGCCATCTCAAGGGCAACTGGTTAGTTTATCTAGTTGCGGCGTTTACCTTATATAGCGCAGCCAGTGTTGTTTGGTCGAGCAACCGCCTGCGCGGCGTGCTAGTGGCGGGTGTGACGGCGCTACTGGCGGTTGCAGTGATAGCGTTGAAGCTGCGCCAAGCGGAGGTGAAGCGTCTATTGCCAAGCCTAAGGCGACTTTTAATGGTTGGCGCAACTGTGGTGGCGGTTTTAGCTATTGGCCAGTTTGTAGGTGGTATTTGGTGGAGCACGTGCCACGGCCAGCCAAATCTCTGGCTTTGCCTTGGTTGTACGGCGGCGCAATTTGGCTTTGTACGTCCAAATGGCTTAGCGATTGAACCGCAGTTTTTGGGAAACTTAATGTTGCTGCCAAGTCTACTAATATTGTGGCGATATCTCAACCGGCGGGCGAGCCGTCTTGAGGTGGGCCTAGGTTTGCTTTATGTAGTAATTATTTTTCTTACATTATCGCGTGGCGCCATTTATGCGTTAGAGCTAGGCTTTGTGGTACTTTTGGTAATGCATTATCGGCAGTGGCGGCGTGGGCTAGTGAGCGTGGGCTATCTGACCGTGGCGTTTATTGTGTCGCTGGGGCTGCAGTGCGTGGCAGCGCAGCTTAGCCAGTACCACGTGAGTTGGTATGATACGACCAGTCGGGTGGTGGAGCAACTTAGTCTTAATAAAATTAAGCTACCGAAGCGAGCGGTGCCAGTGGTTTCGCCAACCTCGGTTCAGCCGGTGCCACGTTTTAATGGCTATGTCGCAGAGTCAACTAACGTGCGCGTGGCGTTTAGTCATGATGCTTTAACAATTTGGCGCCATAATTTGACGAGCCAGTTATTTGGTACCGGTTTAGGGTCTTTTGGGGTGGAGCTAGCCAAGTTACACCACAGTACTTGGACCAAGGAAATTGTGCAAAATGAATTTATTGAGGTACTACAAGAGCGCGGGCTGGTCGGGCTCTTGTTGCTTTTGGGGTTAATTGGTTACCTAATTTATCACGGGCGGCGGTCGAGCCTAATGCTGGCGCTACTCGCAGCCTTTGTGGCGCAATATTGCTTCTTCAGTGGGCTGCCGAACGCCCTCCATGTTTTTATCGCGTTAGGAGTATTATTTAGCGCCGCGTCCAGTCAACACCTGCCAAAAGGTCTGAAAGAGAATACGTAAATCCATTAGATAAGTCCAGTGTTGGACATAGTAAACGTCGAGCTTGCGACGCTGTTCCCACGGCAAGTCGCGCCGACCGGAGATTTGCGCAAGACCGGTGATACCGGATTTAACATTAAGGATGGTGTGCTTGTTGGCATAATTATTGAGTTCTTCAGGAATGAGGGCACGTGGTCCAACAAGTGAGATATCGCCACGAAGGACATTAAATAACTGAGGTAGTTCGTCAAGTGAGTACTTGCGTAAAAAGTGGCCAATCTTAGTGACGCGCGGGTCGTGTTCCAAAAAGTCGCCATTACTGCGGTAATGTTTGATTAATTCTGGTTTACCCATCATTGTGAAAGCTTGCTCGGGTGTGGTGCCGTCGTATTTGGCATACTGCGTGCGGAATTTATAGAGTTGGAACTGTTGGTCGCCGCGCGTGAGGCGGGTTTGGTGGAATAGTGCGCTGCCGCGTGGGTCACTTAGCTTCTCGGCTATATAAATTATTAGGAAGAGTGGGGAGAGAGCTACTAGGCCACAGAAGCTAGCGATAAGGTCGAAGAGGCGCTTAAAGACGCGCCGCCAGCCGATTAGCTGGGTTGGGCGAACCGACATCACCGGTACATCTCCCATAAATAGTTCCATTTCGAGCTTGCGGCCGAGTTCGCTAGTGTCGGTCGGCACGAACTTAAAGTCGGCGTAATGGGCTTCAGCGTAGCTGAGGTACTCGGGGTTGATTTTAGTTTCAATAGGCGAATTGGCTTGAATGATTAAGTCTGGCTGGACAGCCAAAGTGGCTTCATCAAAAGTCTTAAACGTTGTCCAACGCAGTCTTCGGTCGCCAACCACGCCGGCTAGCTCATAACCACTGCCTGGCTGTTGAATCGCTTGCACGATGGTGTGCGCCACGGCACTAGTGCCGACTACCAAAACTTTAGGCAGTCCTGATGACCAGCGGTGAATGAGGTAGCGCATACCATATAGAAAGCTGCGCTCGAGCCCTAGAAGTACAATTGATAATACAAAGCCGTACACCACCACCTTTTTGGCTGGAAAAATTGGGTCGACATGAAAGTAGTCTACAAACACCATAAAGAGCATGGCAGCGAAGGCGCCGACTAAGAGGCGACACACTAACTTCATGACAGTGCGCTGGTGGCGATAGAGGCCAATCAGGCTGAAGATAATTAAGTTAAATGGCAGGAGAAGGAGTAACGACACAAAGAAGGCGCGCGCCGAGACGAAAGTTTGCACTGGGTCGGTGATAATTTTCATGCGCCAGATATAAGCGAGCGAGTAAGCGCCTAATATAGCTAAAATGTCGCCCACAATTAAAGTAAAAATAAAGCGTAAAGTAGTTCGGGCTTGCATATTTATATTATACTATAACCGGTGTTATTATTGCAGTAGTAACAGAATTTTGCTAAAATATTAATGCTTATGACAATGAAGAATCGCAGCGATGTAGACGGCTTTATCCTACATCCCACCACTAAACACCACAACCGCGAAATCAAAGCCGATTCCGCTAAAGAAGACGAAATTGTCGTCACCAAAGCCTCGCGTCGACATACTGCGGCTGAGGTTAAATTAAATGACAGAGAGTTTGACGCCAAGATTATGGATGATGTCAAGGATTCGCTGAATAATCTTACTGAGAGTGACGATGCTGAGCCTAAAGAGCCTCAATTGCCACGACGCCGCCACACCTCGAAGCCGTGGAACGTTAAAAAGATTATTAAGCGTGTGATATTAGTTTTGGTTTTACTACTATTATTAGTGGTGGGTTACTTTGGTGTGAAGGTGTTTATGGCTGGCAATAAGGTATTTAAGGGTAACTTCCTTAGTGTCTTTACTACAAAGGCTAAATTAAAGACCGATCAAAACGGCAGAAGCAACGTTTTGATTTTTGGGACCTCGGGCTATTCAATGAATGCCAATGCTTGGGATGGCGCCATGCTGACTGATTCTATTATGGTTCTTTCGGTTGACCAGGAGAAGAAAAATGCCTACATGATATCTCTGCCGCGCGATTTATATGTCAAATACAGTAATGCAGCTGGTCAACATAATACCGGTAAATTAAATGAAGTGTATTATTTTAACAATAAAAACAATAAGAACGAGCCAGAAGGCGCTAAAGCGTTAATGGCGAAGGCTGGCAGTATTTTGGGGCTGGACATTCAGTACTACGCTCATGCTGACTGGTCGGCACTGACGCAAATTGTTGATGCTGTGGGTGGTGTTGATATTAAGATTGAAAGTTCGGATAAGCGTGGCATTTATGATTCTGGCACGAAGATTCGCTACAAGCAGGGGCAGGTGGTCCACCTTAACGGCGAGCGAGCTTTGGCACTAGCGCGGGCGCGCAATCACAACCGTGGTGACTATGGCCTTGCGGGCGGTAACTACGCGCGTGAGCAGAATCAGCAACGCATTTTGACAGCCGTACAAGCGAAGATGCTTAGCGCCAACACTCTACTTAACGTGGTGGCGGTTAATAGCTTAATCGATGCCATTGGCAGCAATATGGTAACTAACTTTGATGCGACTAACATTCAGACACTAGTAGACCTTGCGAAGTCAATTAAAAATCAAGACATTCGTCATTTGCCATTAGTTAAGCGCCTTGATGGTGGACCAGATTTGGTGTCTAGCTACACGGAGGGTGGGTCGTACAAGGGTGAAGCGCCAGTAGCTGGTGTGTTCGATTACTCGCAGATTCAAAAATATGTGGCAGACAACCTCTCGGGCTCGGTGAATGATACACATGAGACGGCTACGATTGATGTTTTAAACTCTTCAAAGACCGTTGGTCTTGCGGCTAATAAGGCTGAGACGCTGAAGCGCGAACATTACAAGGTGGGGCAGGTTGGCAACGCGCCAGCTCAAGACCAGATCGAGCCGGTGAAGATTTATCGTCGCAATCATAATTTGCCAGCTACCACGAAGGCATTGCAGCAGAAATATGGAGTTACTGTAGTTGACGGCGACCTGGCGAATTACAAGACAGAAGCGGACTTTATTGTAGTATTTGGTGCGGGTGCCAAGCCAGATGATAATACAACTAGTAGTCGCGGTGGGGCGATTAATCAGAAGCAACTCCAAGAGCTGATGGGCGGTAATACTACTACAGTAGCGAAGCCAAAGCGTGGCGGCCGTCGCTAGACTGTGTTATAATTAGACTTGTCTGGCGGGGCGTAGCGCAGCTGGTAGCGCGCAGTGTTCGGGACGCTGAGGTCGCCCGTTCGAATCGGGTCGCCCCGACCAGCATAATTATAAGAGGCCTAGCGTAGGCCTCTTTTGTATTTATTGTTGACGTTGTTGAGTTAGCTGCTTGATGGTGTCGAGATAAGGGCGTTTGATGGTGAGATAATCAAACATTGGCGCGGCGCTTGGTTCGGTTGGATCTTGATAAATCCATGGCACGATTTGTTCCGCTTTAGGAATGAATTTACTGGTGATTTGTCCAGTAGTAAGTTTAATACAAAACATTGCGTTAAACCAGCTACGGTCGCTTGCTAGCCAGAGGTCGCTAAAACCTTGATAAATTTGTCGGTCGGTAATCTGCCAAGACTGTGTAATAGTGCTATCAGTACTATTACCTGAGCGATAGACATTGAGACTTGTAAGTTGTAATGAATTAGTTTCAGGGTTGCGGGCGAGCCGCACAAACACGCCGCCATCGGTTGCATCGGGATGGAGATTGTGTAAATTATTGGCAATTAATTGACAAACATTAATGAAGATTTGATCGCGCTTTGAATTATCCATTTACTCCCCCTAATTGACATCGGCAATTATCACATCAGATTTTTGTAACTCAACAATCAACCGCTTTTTAAATTCTGCGCAAACACGCCACTGTTGACCCGGCATACAAGTGCCGACCGCCTTAACGTTCATTCCGTTGGCGCCGATTTCACCAAACTCGTCGTAATGTGGTGGGTCGACGATATCTTTACCCCACTTAGCATCGTTTGCCATCTCGCGCCCAACGCGGTTTACGATATCGACGATATCATCGACATTAGTGTTGGACTGTACAGCAAAGACGAAGCGGAATTGTGAATAGCCCATGGTGCGGTTGGTGACCTCGATAATGCCACCGTTTGGGATGAAGTGAAAATTGCCGCCGTGGTCGCGTAGGGCGGTGCGACGGAGTGAAATAGCAGTGACGGTGCCTTCGCAATTTATGCTGCTGGTGCTATGGATGATGACGTAGTCACCAACGCGATATTGGTTTTCAAGGACGATAAAGAAGCCGGCGAGGCAGTCCTTCACAATACTCTGTGCGCCAAAACCAAGTGCCACACCAAGGATTCCAGCGCTAGCGAGAATTGGAGCCAAATTAATGCCGAATTCTTTCAGGATGGTATAGGTGACGGTGAGTGCGATAATGACTTTAATAACCATTGCAAAGAGTCCGCCGAGGGTGCGGAGACGCTTTTTGCGCTCGGAGAGCTGAAGTTTAGTCTCATGCGGGATTTTGTGGGTGGCGTGGCGGATGATAAATTGCACCGACCGGCTAGTCATCTTGTAGGCAATCAAGCCAACGACAAGAGCAATGAGAATACCAGCCCAGTTGACATGAGTAAACCACTGTTCGATGCGGCTGGTAAAAATAGACATATCCATATTCCTATTGTAGCAGATTGGCCGAATTTGCGGTAATTTGCTACAATAACCAAGATGAATCAGGCGATAAACCCCAACGACTTTATTATTACGCGGAAGCGCAAACTTTATAAGTTTGCAGTATTCCAGACACTCAGTAACTGCTACGACACGGCGACGTGGCAGGCGCAGCGCGCAACTTTGCTACAAAATACCACTAGCTTGACAGTGGAAGTCGGTGCTGGCTCGGGGTTATTTTTAACCGAGCTTGCGCGGCGACATCCGGAGCGGACTTTTGTGGCAGTAGACCGTAAGTCTGACCGGCTGTATTTGGGCGCAAAGGCGGCGCTAGCGGATAACTTGACCAACATTTTTTACCTCTGGACGGAGGCGAAGCGACTGACTGATTTATTTGATTTACACAGTGTGGATAACCTGTGGATAACTTTTCCTGACCCGTGGCCGCAAGAGTCGAATATTAAGCATCGCCTGACTAATGCCGCGCGGTTAAAGGACTACCAAGCGCTACTAAAGCCGACGGGGCAGTTGGAGTTCAAGACTGACAATACGCCGCTATTTAGCTGGTCGGTGCCGCAATTTACTGCGCCTTGGCAAGTAGATTATACGACTGACGACTTACATACTGCTCCGGAAATTGATGAGGCGGCGGATGCGCGCGTGATGACAAGTTATGAGGCGCGTTATCGCGCTGAGGGTAAGCCGATTCATTATTTGCGTGCCCACTTGATTTAGCTTGTGCTATAATTTAGGTAAGTGAAAATTAATTTTGAGTCGCAAAGTACCACTGCCACGCCAGGTGAATTCCAAATAACGCCCGTGCGCGCTAAGTTTGATATAAGACTGGCGGTGCTCCTTGGTGGCTTGGTGATGCTTATCATTCTAGTACCCTTAATTGCCGTGGCTTTGCGGTCGAATAATTTGCGGATGTTGCAGCTACGTGACGACGTAGTGCAGGCCGATAAGACGGGTCACATTGAAGCCGTGCAGGCAGCGGCGCGCCGGTTGCATCGCTATACTTTGACGCATATGAATACCACTACGGGTAAGATTGCGCTTCAAACGGTCTATAACAACGCCGTCCAGCAGGCGATGGAGCAGACATTTGCAACCATCGATAAAGACGCCTACCATCGGGCGGAGCGGGCTTGCGGTGACAAGTTGGCGGCGGGCGGTTATCCAGCGCTGGCTTCTTGTGTCTCGCAGCGGGTTGGGCAGCACAATCTGGAGCGCGCACCATTAAAGGTTGATCCCAGCCTCTATTATGTGGACTATTTAGCGCCGCGCTTTAGCTTTGATTTGGCGGGCTGGTTAATGGTTTTAGCTACGTTAACAGTGGTGGTAATTGTCATTGATTTGGTGTGGTACGCGGTGGTAGCTGTGATAACAGTAGTAAAGCGTCGCCGTAATAGTGGTAAAACTATTGACACGGCATAATGGTATAGTATATTATGCAAAGGTAAACTAAAAGGAGGAACATGGCAGTTTATTCACAGCAAAATTCTAAGGGGGTGACATACTACCTACACGAGAAGAAAGTCGTTTTGCGCGGCGGTCGCGAGCAAACTATTTACTTCTTCGCTAAGAACATTGGCGGCAACAGCGGTAAGGAAACTCCACTTGAGGCTGTACCAGAGGGCCGCGTGGTGGCGGAAAACCCACGTAACGGTCTATTGACTTTACGACGCAAGGAAGCTTAGTTAAAGATAGCGGGGCTTGGCCCCGTTTTTGGTAGGAATTATGGTATATCATTTTATTGGCAATAGAGACAAGAACCCGCCGGCGCCAAAGGTTGAGCGGACGCCGGAGTATTATGACCGGCTGAGAGGCGAGCTTGGCCGGCTGGCGATGGAATATGACCAGCTAGACTGGCAGTGGGAGCAGTACGACCGCTGCGGCTATGACACTTACCGCACTAGTATGCAGATGGACCAAAATCGCGCCCGCCAGCAGGAAATTGAGGCGGAGCTTGCGACCGACCCACGTAATACCGAAACAAAAAATCAGCCACCAAAGGCTGAATAAGATTGGTCGGGGCGACTGGGTTTGAACCAGTGACCAATCGGTTATGAGCCGACTGCTCTAACCACTGAGCTACGCCCCGCTACGAATATTATAGCATA
>CAMPVQ010000010.1 GCA_946997535.1 uncultured Candidatus Saccharibacteria bacterium | reverse complement strand
CGACGATACTGCTTTGCGGTAAAATAGCGCGGTGCCGAATTTCAAAAAGCCTCCGTTAACGCGGGGGCTTTTTGAATACCAATTTTCCGCCACTGGGAAGCTACCGGCTTTGCCCCCCCGCGCAGCAACATTTATTTAGTAGTGCTGTTTTATGAGGCCTAGGGGTAATTTTACCGCCTAGGGTGGCGTGAGCGGGGCGTTGAGGGCAATTTCGCAGCTTAGATGAGTCTAGACACGTCAGGCGCGGTTATCGCGCCTTGTGGCGGCGCTACCTCTGAAGGCTCTGTGCCACTCGGGGCAGTGGGATGGCGCCAATTTTATCACAAATTTACTACAAAATTGGCATTAAAACCCTTGTGTTTATGGCGTCATTTTGTTATAATTGAGGTAATTAGTGGAGACACTAAGAGATAAATACCCAAAAAGGAGGAACAAAAAATGAAAATTGTTAAGGCTTTCCCGCTATTGGCAATGGGCTTCTTGTCGCTCGGCTTAGTGGGTGCTACTGTGCTAGCTCCAGTGGTAAATGCTGAAGAGGCCAAGAGCACGGCTTCACAGACTGTGTCAGTTGATATCAAGCCAACCCTGAGCTTTTCTTTGAGCCAGAGCGATGTTACCGCCACGCCTGACGGCGCACTCAGCTCAACTACTACTGGTACAATCGGTAGCAATTTATTGAAGGGCTACACTGTGACTATCGAGGATAACGATGGCAACACCGACATGCTCTTAAACGGCAATAGTACCAAGTCGGTCATCCCGTCAGTTGATAACGCTACTTTGGCTACGGTTTCTAAGGGCTGGAGTGTGTATTATAACAGCGCTCATCATAAGGTAATGCCGAAGGGGCAGGGCCAGCAGGTAACGAAGACTGACCAGCCAGGCGGCGGCACGTTCACTGTGCAATATGCAGCCAAGGCCGATAACTCAGTCGCTAACGGTACTTACAAGACCACGGTGCTTTACACGGTATCGCCAAACCAAGTAAACTAATACTATTACTTGCAGATAAATAAACTCCCCATACCTCCGAGGAGTTTATTTTATTTGGTGATGAGCCTGCGAAGGCGGGTTTGTCGTGATGAATACTCGCATCGTTGGCTGGTCATTAGTTAGTCATCAGGGGGGGGTAGACTGACGTGGCAATCGCCAATTTGAGAGGAGCCGACCATTGAACTCTTAGTTTGTAGTAAAAAATACGCTAGAATTAGATCAAAGCCCTTGCGCTTAAATATTTTTATGTTATAATTAAAGTAATTAGTGGAGACACTAAGATAAAAAGTTTAAAAGGAGGATAAATACAATGAAAATTGTGAAAGCTATGCCATTCCTAGCTATGGGCACCATGGCACTAGGTCTAGTCGGTGTAACCGTGTTAGCACCAGTGGCTAACGCTGATGACAGTGCTTCTGCACAGCAGACCGTTCAGGTTACGGTTGGCTCACACTTGTCTATTAAGCTTACTCAGGGTCAGGGTACTGTTACTGGTAATCTAGACGGCAAGGAAAGCGCGGCAACCAAGGGTGAAGTTGAAGGTAACCCAGCTAATGGCTTTACAGTTAGACTATCAGATGCTGACGACGATACAAACCTACGTCTAAATGGTGGCAATGGTGGCGTTCCTATTCCAGCCGCTGATGATATTAGTGAAACCAGCAGTCTCGGTTGGAGTGTTGTTCTAAATGGTAGCAAGAAGGCTATGCCAGCTAAGAGCAACAGCAATAAGCTAGAGGTTGCTAAAACTAGCACCCCATCAGCTTCAGTCACTAAGTTCGACGTTGCTTACACCTTTAAGGCAGACAACTCAATTCCAAGCGGTACTTACAGCGACCTCGTTGAGTATACGGTAGCTTCTAACTTGTAATTTGTTTAGCTAATAATAGGTCAAAAGCAGCCTCGGCTCAGCTAGGCTGCTTTTGTCTATAGTTGTGACGTAGTAAAATTTACCAGTAAATAAAATGTGGTAGCAGCGGCGAGCGCAGCGCCAAAGCACTTGCGCTTATAAGCGAATACCTGTTATACTAAAGTAGTTAGTAAATGTACTAATATTAAAGTAAGTAGGAGGGAAAATGAAAATTATCAAAGCTACACCATTCCTAGCTATGGGTACTATGGCACTTGGCTTGGTTGGTGCAACATTTCTAGCTCCAGTAGCGAACGCTAATTCAACTGCCACCCAGAAGGTGTCAGTGAATGTCGCTTCTGAGTTGGGTCTAGAGAAGTCGGTTTTGGACGAAGTGAAGAGCAACGATGGCAAGAATGCCGAGTCGCAGTTCAAGGTCAAGTGTAACTCAGCTAATGGTTTTAAGCTAACTTTGACCGACAAAGACGACGATACCAGTTTGCGCCTAGATGGCGATAAGTCTAAAGCTGAAATCAAGACTTTAGCTGATATCACTTCTAACCCAGGTTGGAATGTTACTGGTAAGGATGGCAACAAGCATGCTATACCAGCCACGGGCACTACTGCTGTTGTAATTGAGGAAACAGCAAAGACCGGTGATGTTACCGCAAAGGCTCACTTCAACTTCAACACTGACAGCACCATCCAAGCTGGTGAGTATTCAGACGTTGTAGAGTATTCGTTGGTTGCTAACCCAGCCCCAGCTGCTAGTGGCGAAAATAACTAGTTTATAGTAGCTAATTAGCTCATTTAGCCAGCCCCATAAAGTGGGCTGGCTTTTTGTATATCGCGTTAGATGTCCCGAACATTAAATACCACAAAGCAGGGCGGAACCCGTGGTAAAAATTACTAGTAAGACGGTAAAATTAGCCATAATTCTATTGCGCTTAAGCAAATTAACTGATATAATTAGTTTAATTAGTGGAGACACTAATAAATAAATAATTTAAAGGAGGACAAATGAAAATTGTCAAAGCTATGCCATTCCTCGCCATGGGTACTATGGCGCTTGGCTTGGTTGGCGTAACCGTGTTGGCTCCAGTAGCCAACGCAGAAACTCAGCCTACTTCGGTAACACAGACCGTTAAAATGGTTGTAGAGAAGGAAATTGGTGTTAATCTTGACGATACATTCGGTAAGGGCAAGGTTAGCAATGGTAAGGCCAATGACGATGCTACCGGTAACACCGACGACAAGCATAACACTGCGCAAGGTAACGGCTTAACCGTGACATACCAAGGTAACGTGCCAGGCCGCATTACCCTAGCTGATGCCGACGAGGATACCGACCTCAAGAATGGTGCCGATCCAACTGCCGATGGTATCCCAACGGTTGCTGATACTAACGCTGCCTCTAAAGGTTGGAGCGCTCTTGTTAAGGTCACCAAGGGTGACAAGACTACTGAGAATACCTTTGCAATGCCAAAGAAGAGTGGTACTCCAATCGTTCTAGTAGAAGCCAAGAAGGAAGATCTCAAGACTCTTGATCGCGCTAAGGCTGAGACTAAGTTCAACTTCAAGAAGGATGCTACTGTTGCTCCTGGTACTTATACCGATGAAGTTGTCTACACGGTTGCTGCCGACGATGCTACTGCCGCCGCCGCTCCTGTTGTTACTCCGGCTCAGCAATAATAAGCTAAGTTAACATAAGAACCCCGCCTTTGGCGGGGCTTTTAATTTTATAGACGTGTAGAGTCTAGTAAAACTATTGCATTATTACGTTACTTGTGTGATATAATATACATAAGTGTAATGGAGGTAAAGGAGGTTTAATGACGTTACTACATAAAATTAAACACCACGCGCTTACCGTTTCGGCGGCAGTGCTGGCGTTGGCAATGATTACCACTGGTGTGGTGTCGGCCGCAAATAAAAAGGATGTCAAGCCAACCACTGGTTTGATGATTTCACCGGCGACGAACTCAATCGAGTTGGCGCCAAAGCAGGTCTATAAGGGTCAAATGACGGTGAAGAACACCTCAACCATCCCGATGGACTTCAAGATTGGCTCTGGTTCTTACACCATTGTTAATAACAACTACTCAGCACCAAACTATGACAAGGTTGGTAAGTATAGTTTGATGAAGGACTGGATCTCTGTTGACAAGTCCGAGCTTCATGGCATCCCAGCAGGCAAGACTGCCGTGGTTAATTACACCATTAAGGTGCCAGACAACCCGCCAGCCGGCACGCAGTATGCCACTTTGTTTGCCTCAACTGTTTTGCCAACACAAGACAAGAGTGCAACCACTAGTGTGAAGTCAAGCGCCCGTGTTGGTATGGTGATTTCCGCCAGCATGAAGGGTGGCAAGACTGTTGACCGTAACACTATTGAGAAGCAGTCTATCCCAGGCTACCAGCCACAGGCTCCGCTCAAGTCTTCATTCACCATTAAGAACGAAGGTAACGTGGCCGCCGCTGTCAACTACTCAATGGAAGTCCACTCATGGCTTGACAACCGCCTTGAGTTCCAAGGTGAACAACAGCAGGCCAGTGTTTACCCAGAGACTAGCCGCGACTTCGATATGACCTGGACGCAAATGCGCACCGGTATCTACAAGGTCAAGCAGAAGGTGAGTGTCAACGGTCGTGACCATTCTATCGAAAAGGTTGTAGTCTCAGTGCCAATTTGGATTTTTGTACTTGCTATCATTGGTATCTTGCTAATTGCAGTATTTACCGCTATTAACGTAAAGGGCATTATGGACGCTCGCAAGCGCAACAATAAGTCAGCTAAATCACATAAGGCTACCAGCCGTAAAGGAGATAAATAAATGACTAAACGTAATTACCTAAAGAGTGTCTCAGTGGGCGTAATTGCCCTCGGGACGCTCGCCATCGGCCTCACCGCAGTATTGCCAATGTCAGTTGTGCGTGCTACCGATGCTAATGCTTTGACGCAGACCGTCAAACTTAAGGTGGAGAATGCAGTCAAGTTACGTGTGACCAGCTTTAATGGAAAGAAGCTCGGTAAAGACAACCAAGGCATCTTCTCTTGGACGCAAGACAACAACGCTGGCGAGACCAAGAACCAGCGCAATAAGCTAACCGTCACTGCAGACGTCGATGTTGATTACGAGATGAAGATTGATGGCAAGCCAGTCAAGCAGGGTAAGCTCGTGGCTGGCAAAGATACCGAGATTGAGTTTGACCTACCAGCTGAGCTTGGTGTCGGTAAGCACGCTGTCGAGTTTATTGCCAAGGGCAAGGATAAACAGGGTAACGACGTCAACGCTACGACCAAGATTACCGTCAACTGGACGGCTGTTATCCCATCGGTGATCCCAGACTATAATGACTACAGTCATGAGTACGACAGTGACAACGACAAGGATAATAACGGTAACCAGAATCAGGGTAGCCAGAATAATCAGAACGGCCAGAATAATGAGAATGATCAGAGCGGTCAGAACGGTCAAAATGGTAAAAACGACCAAGGTAAGAACGGTCAAGGCGACCACAACCAGAGCAAGAGCCACGATAAGAACCATCGTCGCCACGGTCGCCGCGGCTTCCGCAGCCCAAACACTGGCTACTTTATGATTAACGGTCAGGCTTACAGTAAGTCAACCATTGCTCTAGTAGTTGCCCTCGTTGCTGCTGGTGCTATCGCCATTACAACCCGTAAGGTTTATGCACGTCACTTGCTAAGCAAGAAGCAAAAGTAAATTCACTATAATATAAAGTACACTCGGCTGACCGGTCAGTAACGCGTCGGCTGGCCACCTCTGTAAACCCCGCCATAGTGCGGGGTTTTAAGTTGGCATTGTAATTTTTACATAAGCTTAATAAAAGTGTTGCAAAAAAGTGGGAAATAGGATACACTATACGTAAGTGTAATGAATGGGGGTTTGATGAATTACATTCAGTCAGGCACAATCATCACACCAGCTGCTGCATAATAAATATTCTATTGTGCGCACAAATGTTAACTAACTAATCTAATGAAAGGATTAAACAAATGAGTAAGCGTAATTACTTAAACGTTGTATCTGCAGGTGTCGTAGCTTTCGGTACTTTAGCTCTAGGTTTGGTTACTGTTCTACCAGTAGCTAGCGCCGCTAATGCTGCTCACACTCCAAATGCTAAGGAGCAGGTTAGCGTAGATAAGTACGTTAAGGCTGTTAATGAAGCCAAGACCAAGAAGGATTACGATAAGGCTCTTGATGCCCTTCGCGGTTATGAGAATCTTTTGGGTTTGACTCCTGCTAAGGTTAATGCTTTTAAGACTGTAACCCTAAAGGATTTGAAGGACGCCTATGATGCAGCTAAGGCTAACTATGATAAGGTAGCTAAGGTTGACCCTAAGTTCGATCTAGCAACTTCCAAGTTAGTAAAAACTGCATACGATAATGCCAAGGCTGCATACAAAGCAGCATTGAAGTCACCTGAACTGAAGGAAGCTCTAGCTAAGCGCGCCGAGAAGGAAGGTTTTAGCCTCTTAGCCAAGCAAATCCGCAAGAGCAATGCAAGTGCTGATGCGCTAGTTGCAATGCTAAATGCAGCTGAAAAGGGCAAGGGTATTCCTGAGACTAAGCTTGAAGATCTTGGCGGTAATGCTAATGAAGCTAAGCCTAACAAGGAATCCAAGGAAACCAAGGAAACCAAGGAAAACAAGGACGTCAAGACTAACAAGGAGACTAAGACCAATAAAGAGTCTAAGTCAACCAAGGAATCTAAGACTCGCAAGAATCACCACAAGTTTGGTGCTCCTAACACCGGTTACGAATTCTAGTTTTGCTAGAATATAATTACTTACACTAGTAGCAGCTGGTGTGACCGTCACTCCCATGCGGGGGTGACGGTTTTGGTTTTATTGCTCCAAAATCTTATAATTACCCTATATATGCGTTGTTTGGCGACTACACGGCTACATGGAGTAGCTCTGGCTCTTACCATTTGGCGGCAATTATCCCAAAAAGTATTGTGAAATTAATTAGCCATAAGTTATAATAGAAGGGTATTTAATTAAGAAAGGATGAAATGACTAAGCGCAAATATCTACGCCTAGTATCAACCGGCATGGTTGCATTGGGTACATTAGCTTTGGGTACTACGGCAATCTTGCCAATGTCCCTGTTGGTAAAGGCTACGGACGGCAATACGCCAGTAGTAGGAAATAAAGACGATTTAGACTCCATTGAGGCTACCGGTAAGGAGGCCTACGCTAAGGCGCAGGCTGCTGCGGCCAAAGTGGAGACTTCTACCAAAGATGCTCAGACCAAGCGTCAAGAGGCGGAGGCGAAGAAGCAGACTCAGCAGACTGATGCTGCTGCTAAGAATGAAGCAGGCAAGAATGCGACGGCTGCCAAGGCTAACGCAGTTAATGATGCTAAAACTGAGCAACAAGCCAAGAAGCAGTACGAAGATACGCTCAACGCTGCTCTTAAGAAGAATATGCCTAAAGAGAATCGCGAAGCTCTCAAGGGTGTTCTTAACAATATCAAGAAGGACAACAAGGTGAGGGCCGACAAGACCGAAGTTTGGGATAATTACGTGAAGGAGTTGGGTGATAGCAGTAAGGAGTTGTCATTTAGCGCTGCGGCTAGCAAATTTGGCGATCTGCTAAATGATGACGATACTAAAAACAGCCTAAAGACTTCAGTGATGGGTTTGATGGATAACTATCAAGATATCAAGACCCTTGAGGCTACATACAAGCAGGCAAAAACGAAGGCTGATAATTCTGCCAATAAGTCAAAAGCTGCCGAGCAGACCGCGAATGAGGCTAAAGCCAAGGCAGAAGCTTCTAGCAAGGCGTGGCAGACGAGCAACGAGGCGGCAAATAAGGCAGAAGCTCAGCTTAGCGCCGACCGTGCGGCTGCAACACAGGCTGACGAGGCGTATGCTGCCGCAAAGGAGAGCTTAGCTAAGTTTGCCGAGGGTAAGAAGCTAACCAAGGTTGCTGCTGATGTCCGTGCCGACAAGACCTCAACTTTTGAGCAACTGGTCGCTAAGGTGCGCAATGCGCTGCCTAAAGATACAACACCAGCTCCAGCCCCAGCGCCAAATCCAGATCCAAGTGGCCAAGGCGACAACCCAGCTGATCCAGCTAATCCGAACCAAGCCGACCAAACTGATCCAAGTAAGCAGGGCGATAATCCAGCTAATCCAGCCAACCCAAATACAGCTGACTCAGATGAATTAAAGCCGACCGAGCCAACCGGCTCTGACCAACAAAAGTCAGATGGTAACCAGAAGCATGGTAAGTACGGTGCACCTAACACCGGCTACGAGTTCTAGTTTAGCCTACAACTAACTTTGCAAATACTATCCGCCACTCCATTATGGGGTGGCGGTTTTGGTTTTGTGCCGTTATGGTTTAGTGACCTCTGTTAGAAGTGGGTTTATCTGTTGCCACTGTTGTCCTCTATGGGCTTTATTTGACAAATTAAAAAATTAAGCGCAAACTACTTGACAATATATTAAGTATATGCTAATATATAAGCATACACGGGAAGTGTGAGATAGCAGAGGGTTATCGCTACCTAGGCAACTAGGGCGATAACCCTTATTTTAACGAAAGGATTTATCAAATGGCAGGTACAAAAGAAGGTGCACGCAAGGCGGCTGAGACGAATCGTCGTTTACATGGTGCAGATTTTTACGCTCGGATTGGTCGCAAAGGTGGCCAGAACGGTACTACTGGTGGTTTTGCCGCCAACCCAGAACTCGCTCGCGCAGCAGGTGCTAAGGGCGGTCGGATTAGTCGGCGCGGGCCAGCAAAGCGCGCAATTCCAGTAGACGACCAAAGTAAAGACTCAATTGTCGTTATTAACGCCTAGGGCTACTGGCCGCTCTGGGTTCAACTTGCTCCCCTTGGATGGGGAGCTTTTTGGTTGGGTTTGTTTGGCTGCGTCGGCTGAGCTGGCGGGGCGTTTGTCTAGCGGCCTTTACTCGATGTGTCGGCGGCGCAAGGCGCAGTCGCGGGCGTCGTTGGCGCGCCAGCGGGCGCCACAGTTGAGGCAGTGATAGGCTAGCGTGGTGCGCGACTGTAAGCCCGTTTGGCTGCAGTCGGGGCAGCGTGACCGCTGGTAGAGCCATTCGCGGTAGTCGTCAAGGATGCGTTCGATGTGACAGGGGTCGAGCTTCACGCCGTAGTGGGGTGCGAGCGCCAGAGCCTTATTCCACGCTGCGCGTTCGATTTTCACGAGGTCAACGTCTTGGCGATAATTACTGTGGTGAAGCAGGGCGTGGCCGAGCTCGTGCATCAGCTCGTCGGTGGCCGAGGTGTAGTAAATTCGCCGCTCGCTTGCCATCCAGCGCGCCCGTTCGCCCGCAGTAAAGGTGAGGTCGGGGTAGTCTTGACGCAGTTGTTGCACGAGCCGCTCCACAGTTATCATAGTTCAATTATATAGCTATTGCGCCGCCGCGCCTAGTCTGCTAAAATATAAACGTAAGCTATAATAAATCAAAAGGAAGTTGCATGGATTTGGAGACAATCGCGCGCTTTGCTCACCAGTTAGTACAGGAATATCACCCAGGGCTAGCGGATAAAGAGCGGCAGAAAACAGAGGTAGAAATATCAACTAAGGTCGCCAGTATGGTAGATAACGACATTTACGAGGCTATTAGCGACGACCAGCTGAAGCACTTGATGCAGATGGTTGAGTCGGGGCACGACTCAGACGAAGAAATCGCTGGCTATATCCAAGAAATTGGCATTGACATTGACGCTATTCAGTCGCGGGCGATGACGCGCTTTAAAGAAGATTATCAGGCTAGTGTGGCCAAGGTGGCAGCATGAGTCCAGAAGGTAAGGCTTATTACTCCGATGACCGCCGTCGTGCAGGGGAGAAGTTTATGAATGCAGAGCAAGAACAGAGCAAAGAAAAGAATTCTCTAAAAAACAAGCTTGTCATGGCCAAGGTGGCTATTGGTAATGCTATGCACAACACCGGCAAGGCCATACACAACACCATGCATGCTATCGGCGAGAAGATGGCGCGCCCAGCGCGGTATGTAAAAGACCGTGTCTCCAGCTGGTGCGACCGCCGTTTTAACAAAAAATCTGAATCCAAGGAGCAGAGTGAGGCTACAACTGACGACAAGCCGGAGGTTAAGCTGCCGCCAGAGGTTGAGGACTTCTTCCGCCGTTATGCGCGCGGCGAGGCTGATCTTGACGAAGCAAAGGGCATAGCCAAGTCAATGGAACGTGCCAATGAAGCGAAAGAAGCTGATGATGTTAAGGATGTCAATGACGTCAAGGACGTCAAGGACGTTGAGCCAACCGCAGATGATACTAGTGTAGCGGGCGATAAACCAAGTCGCTTTAAGGTACCAGATCTTAAGGTGCCTGACTTGAAGCTCCAGCCGGAAGACGATATTCCACATGTGGATTTTGATGCTGAACCAGAATTCAAGCCAGAAGCTACTGAGTCTGAGGCTTCCAAAGCGGAGAATGCTGATAATGACGCCGAAAGTTCCGCTAAGGAAAACGAGGCTGGTAATGATGCCGAGTCGGAGTCGACCAAAGAAAATGACACTCCATTGTCTCCAGAGGAACGCAAGGCTGGTATGGAACAGCTGCGTGGTGCCCATGAGATGATCATGACAGCAGTTACCACTTATGACGTCACTAGCGCTAGTCAAGTAATCGAGGCTTACAATCAAATGGTGACAGGTTACGCCAGTAAGGGTTTAGATGTTGACCAGTTGCGGCTATCGTCTGAAGATTTGCAGCGTATTATGTATAACGCCATGATAAAGGAGATGAGCTATGCTCGTCAAAATGCAAATCACCAGCAGAACTTTAAGCCAATTGCTAATGGTGCGCCGGATGTTTGGGGTAACTCTGGTAACGGTGGCGGCGAATCAGCAACTGAAACGCCAAACAATGCTGAGCAATCTGCCCAGCCTGAAGCAGGTGGCAATAAGCCAGAGGCCGAGAAAGAAACGCAATCTGGCGACCTAGATCCAATTAATAAAGCAATTGAGGCGGGTAATATTACTGAGGCGCAATTTAATGGTCTCATTGACTCATATAATCGCTCGTTAATTAATCGAGCCATGGCGGGCGAAAAAGTCGCGGACGCTATGCTAACACAGGAGCAGATTAGCAGCATGGCTGAGCGACTTCGTCATAACATTGAGCGAAATCAGCGCGCTGACCTAACAAAGCAATTGCGTGAATTGGGGCGAGCTGAAGTGGCTGATCCGAAGAACCCTCAGCATGAAGCATATCAGCGGCTAGATCGAATGGATTCTGTGTTTCGCAATAATACCGATAAGGATGGCAAGCTAAATGAGGCTGACGCCTTGGCTGAGCTAAAGGAGGCCGGCGTAGAGTTAAGCGACGATGACATGAAGCGCTTTAAGGAGGATGCCACGCAGTTTGTTGAGAGTACGCGAAAGGATATGGATTCTTTGCTTTGCGCTCAAGGAGCCAATAAGATGGATTGGAGCAAGGTTGATCCAAAGCTTGCACGCTGGTACATGAGCGGTGGCAATGACCGTGAGCCGCGCCGCGCTGAGTCCGGCGCCGACAATGCTGCCGACAACACTGAAACGCAGGAGTTTGCGGTTAACCATGAAGCTGCTTATAACGAGCTTGACCAGAAGATGGAGCGCGAGCAGGCAGTGTTTGATAGTGCGTTTGATAGTATTGATAGTTTCCAGCATAGTATCAATGATTGGCGCTTCCAGCAGGGTGTGGAGAGTGGCCATGCAGTGTCTAACGAGGACATGCAGCAGCAGTTTGGCGACCTTTATGGGTTGCTTGACACACGTACTGACGAGAATGGTAATCAGTTACCAGTACGGTTGACTCCAGAAGGTCGGAAGATGGTCTTCCAGATGGCGGCGGCTGAGTATGACCAGAGTCATGATCACGCCGCGAACGGCAAGCATGCTGCTGAGACCGAGCAAGCGCAGAGTCTAGATGACCTCAAGCAGCGTGTTGAGGCGTTTAACCAGTTCAATGCCGCGCGTCAGGCAAAGAACGAAAAGCCAGTGAGCTTTTACTCATACCTAGTAATGAATAAGTAGCTCACCCCGTGATACCGGCCGGCAAGTCTGGTCCCGTCACGGAAATCTTTCTATCATACGCCCAGCAGGAAACTGCTGGGCACCCTTGTTTTCGGGTGGGTATTGTCAGTCTAAATTGGCATAAAGATATAATAGTTTGCCGTAGATACAGCAGGTGATGGTAGTGCCCGTTCCATACTATCGCCAAAGCCATATGAGGGCATCGCGTCTAGTTGCCACGACATTGTGCTTGTGTTATACTAAATAAGTAAGAAAATTGTGCGAGAGCTAGCCGATAACTAGTCAACAAGAAGGAGGGTTTAATGAGCCGAAATTATTTAGTGACGCCACAGGGGGGGGTAATCTATACTGGCGCGGTGCTAGTGGCTGCGTTGGGGTTATTTGCAATGCCGGCGCATGCGGCCGAGCCGGCTAGCCAGACTAACCCAATCAGCATTACCGTAGAACAAGCGGCAAATCTGACGCTACAAGATGATCTTTATAAGGCTACATCTAACATTGTTGTTAAATCAAGCTCGCACGATGGCTTTAGCATTACAATGGCCGCAGACAAGCAGGATTTAGTAAATTCGGCTAATAGTAATTATAAAATTACTGCCGTGAAGAAAGGTGCTCCGTCTACGCTACCGGCTAATCAGTGGGGCTATTCGCTTGACCAATCATCAGATAAATATAGTCAGGTTCCTGCCAAATCTGCTCCATTGCGTCTTGCCAACGTCACGCCGAATACTCTAGACGGCTGTAAGAGCGTAACCGAATGCACCAAACCGGTCACATTTGCTGCCAATATAGACAGCACTAATTTACCAGCCGGCGAGTATATTACACATGTAGTTTACACAGTAACACCAAAGCTAGCGCCGAAGCCACCAGTGGTGAGCAAGTCTATTTGTCGGGCGGGCTCTGCGGATAACGACTGTAAGGTTGACATCGACCCAGACATGGTGCCAGTAAAATACACGGGTAGTACTACTGATGCACAGTGGACCAGTGTAGCCAACCCAGAAGATGCCAATAGCGGCTGGTATGATTACGCCAATAAGCAGTGGGCTAACGCCGTGACGGTAAAAAAGGAAGCTTACGCGAAGTATAAAGACAAGAGCGTGGTGGTTGATCCGGCTGATATTTTGGGCCACTGGGTATACATACCGCGCTATGCTTATGAGGTGATGCGTCGCGACTATACCGACAAATTAGTTAAAGAGCAGAACTTTAACATTCATTTTGAGAAAGCAACCGATCCAAAGCGCATACCAGCAGTTTGCGCAAGCAAGGGAGTGGATTACCGTACTGAGTGCGACTTGAACCGTGATTATATTAATGGTCAGCCAAGTAGCCAAGGTACTTGGGCGACCCACCCAGCCTTTACCTTTGGCAAGAAGGAGCTCAACGGTATTTGGTTTGCGAAATTTCAGACCACTGGTGACCTTAAACAGCCAACTGTTTTGCCAAATCAGAAATACCTTTCTGGTGATGCTGATGGCGTGAATGGTAAGCTAGAGGAGTTATTTGCGGCAGCGAAGTCGTTTGGTGTGGCTGACTCGGGTAATACAGTTGGAAGTACGCTATTGGCGGCACAGAATAATAACAACTTGGCGCACTATAGCTCGCGCATCATAAACAACAATGACTGGGGTGCAGCGGCTTATTTGTCGGCAAGTCAATATGGAGCTGGATTTGATAAGGTTGAGCCTAATAATCAAAGCGGCTTTTATCAAAGAAGAGATAAGAAGAAGAATATACCTAAGATAGAATTAAAATATGGCATAACTGGTTGCGGCGCTATGCGTGGTAAGAATGGCAAATTTAGTAACAATAAGTATGGCGGCGAAGTAGGTACGCAATCGGCTTGTAGTTCACTGGATCCGCAATTAGCATACAATGGGACAACTGGTCAGTTAGCTAGCACCACTAACAACCCGACTGGCATTTATGATATGGCAGGTGGTGGCAGAGAGATTGTGGCGTCGGCATACAGCGACGACCCTAGTCGGATGGTATTGAATCCAGAGTACAAAAACACGGCATTTGACACTAAGCCGCCATATATCAATTTGTATCATTTCGACAGCATAGGTCTCTATAAGTGCACTTGGGAAACTTGTGGTGGCCAATCCTTACATGAAGTAGAGTATGACCGTGGCGCATATTTATCAGCATGTGCTCCTAAGCATGGCAATATGTGGAATGTGGCGTTTGGACAGCTTGCTGGTGGTTGCTACTATATGGTTAACGATACGTGGAGTTATAAATTATGGTTTACTCGTGGTGGCGATAAAGGCGGTCTGAGTTTATTCTCTGCTGGTGCATATGACGGTAAGGTAGATAACCAATATTCCTTCCGTGTCGCGCTGGGTAACTTCCGCCAGTAGCGCGCCGATGTTGAATTCGCCGCGAGATTACCATTAGCCCCTTGCACAATTTGGCATAAGCGGTTATAATATAAATATTACGAAGGATAGGTTATGATGCGCAAAATAACAAAAAATCTAAGCTTTAAACCAGCATATCGCCGCTACGGCACCGCCAAAGTTCGCTTTGGCACGCTGGTGTTTGGTGCTCTAATGGTGTCGGGCATGGTGGCACCGTACTTCTCGGGGCATGTGGCTCGTGCCGACAAGTATGACGAACAGATAAACGCTATTAAGCTGCAGATTGCCGACTACGACAACCGTCGGAACGACTTGCGGGCGCAGGCGGATAATCTTCAGAACAAAATTGCCGATTTGCAATTACAGCAGCAGCAAATTCAGGCACAGATTAACTTGACTACAGCCGAGCGTAATAGCTTGCAGCAGAAGATTGCCGAGCTCGAAGCGAAGATAAAGCGTCAAGCGACTGCTCTTAGTGAGAGCCTTAAGACGCAGTATCTGAACGGCGAAATGTCTGCTCTTGATATCTTGATGAATAGCCATTCTATCAGCGATTACGTTGACCGCCAGACGCAGCAAAAGGTGGTGAGCGATAACATTAAGAAGAGCGTAGATAGCATTAAGTCGATGAAGATCGACCTCGAGAAGAAGAAAAAGCGCACGGAGGTTTTATTGGCGAGCCAACAAGACCAAAAGACGGCACTCGGCGCGAGCCGGCAAGAGCAGCAGACACTCCTTGACCAAACGAAGGGGCAGGATGCTGCTTATCAGGCACTGACTAAGCAGAGTAATGACCGCATCGCTCAGTTGAAGCAGCAGCAGGCTGCGGAAATTGCCGCCCGTATGCGCGCGAAGGGTGGCAACCGTCTCAAGACGGCGGCGGGCACTGCTTGCGGTGGTGGATATCCGGACCGCTGGTGTCATGCGCCGAAGGATTCCATGGTAGATAGCTACGGTATGTACAGCCGCGAGTGTGTGAGCTATGCCGCGTTTAAGGTGGCAAGCACCTATGGCTGGCCATCGTACTGGACGCGCGGCGGTAACGACGCCAAGAACTGGTTGGGGCGTGCCAGAGGTTACGGTATACCAACCGGCAGCACGCCGAAGCCGGGTGCGGTGGCAGTGATGCGCAACGGTACTTATGGCCACGTGGCGTGGGTTGAGTCGGTCAACTCAGATGGCACGTTTAATTATTCGGATTACAACTCAGACAACCGTGGCAATTACGCCATGCACTATAACGCCAGCCCAGGGTTGTTTGATGGCTATATCTACTTCGCTCAGATGCCATAGCCTTTACGCCGGCAGCTACATACCCCCGCATTTGCGGGGGGTATATTTTTATCCTCATGCGGTCGCGCTTGTGGTATAATGGTAGCAATGAGTGAGGGTGAAAATAATTATCAGGGAGTTTGGGCGACGCAGCCAAGCTCGACCGCCCGTAAGTCACGCCAAGGCGTGACTCCAGCGGTATGCTTTTTAATTGCGCTGGGCACGGGGCTGGTGTGCTTCGCGCTAGGCACGCGGTTCCAAAATGTGTCATTCAATACCATCGACTACGGCAGCTTGCGCGAGGTTTATGATACGTTGCAACAGAAGTTTGATGGCAAGCTTGATAAGACTAAGCTTGAGCAGGGCGCAGTGCGTGGTCTGGTGGCCGGTGCGGAAGACCCGTACACGGTTTATCTGACCGACGAAGAGGCGAAGGCCCTAACCGATGACCTCGCGGGCTCGTTTGAAGGCATCGGCATTGCTATGGGCATCAGCCAAGACAAGCAGTTGCAGGTGATGTCAATTCTTGACGGCGGTCCGGCGCAGAAGGCGGGGCTGAAGAGTGGTGATCTGATTGCGGCCATTGATGGCGAGCCATCGCTTGACTTGCACCCAGCAAAGGCGGCGAAGAAGATTCGTGGGCCGATTGGTACAGAGGTAAAGTTGACCATCATTCGTGGTACGGAGCGCAAGGACTTCACCCTGAAGCGTGACAAAATTACCACGCCGAGCGTCACGTGGCGTAAGGAAGGCGACTTTGGCTACATTCGCGTGTCGCAGTTCGGCGCAGATACGGCGTCGCTCATGAACAAGGCGGGCAAGGAGTTGACCGACCAGCATGTGAAGGGCTTGGTGCTTGACTTACGCGATAACGGTGGTGGCTACGTGGACGCTGCGCAAGACTTGGCCGGTATGTGGCTACCAAAGGGTAACATGGTGGTGCAGGAGCGCCGCGGTTCGCAGGTGATGGGCACACTGTTGTCACAGGGTGAACCAACCCTTAACCAGTACAAGACTGTGGTGCTAATTAACGGCGGTACAGCCTCGGCAGCGGAAATATTGGCAGGCGCATTACACGATTACAGCCGCGCCACATTGTTAGGTGAAAAGTCTTACGGTAAGGGTAGTGTGCAGCAGCTATTGCCAATTGACGGCGGTCAGCTTAAGGTTACTGTGGCCAAGTGGTACACGCCGAAGGGCAAGAACATCAACCACGAGGGCATCAAGCCAGACAAGGAAGTGAAGCTTGACGCTGAGCAGATTCAGCAGGGTCACGACAACCAGCTTCAAGCCGCGCTTGACGAACTAAAGAAATAGCCGAGCTGATAGTTTAGATCAATCCCCAGCCCTTAATAATTGCGCTGGGGATTAGTTTTTGTGGGAGTTTTATGGCTATAAATCGTGGCAACTTGTTATGTTACATAACGTAGTAACGGGCCAAGTGCCGCCAGATGTAACCCACATTTTGGTAACGCGCGCGGTGTAGATGAAGGATGCAGTGGCGGTGTTGAATGTGGTGCTGAAGCATTAAGCCGCTAGCGACGGGGCTTTATGAAGTTAGTTTACCCATATGCTCATAATTAAATCCCAGCCTTATGGCTGGGATTGGGGCTAAGTTTGGCTAAAATAGCTTGATTTTATTGACTGGCCAGAGGCGAACACCAACCGGACCAACGATGTTTTCGAATGGAATGGTGCCGAGGCTTGGCCGTCCGCCGCCATTGCGGCTATCAGTTGAGTAGTTGCCGTAACGGTGGTCGCCATCCACAAAGATTTCGCCTTGCGGTACGGTGATATCAGTGCCTTCGCCGGCAACACATGGGTTGACCTCTTTATCGTTCGGCGCCAAATTCTTAAAAGTCGGGTATGGGTCGAAGCCCTCAGGATGCTCTTGGTTGTGAACATAGAGGTGGCAATCTTTCACCACCATGCGCTCGCCCGGCAGACCAGTGACGCGCTTCACCACGTACTCTGGCTGGCCGGTGCTGGTCAGGGCAGTACTCTTAAAGACGATGATGTCACCACGCTTTGGTACGTACGGCTTGCCTTGCAAGCGCGCGAAGGTAACGGGTAGGCGGTTAACTAGTACGCGGTCGCTGCCGTTTTGACCTTCAAGGGTCGGCTCCATACTCGGGCCAACGACGTCAAAACTCTGAAAAATAAAGGTATTAATGGCCCAAGCGCCGACGATAACGGCAACAACAAAACCAAAAATGCGCGTAAAATCGTGCCAAGCATTCTTGGCTGCGGCACGGTCCATCGGGTGCGGCTCTTCGACTGGCTGCGGCTTTAATGGTTCATCTGCATTAATTTTCACTCTATTTATTGTAGCGCAACTATAAGCATTTTGTCCAGAACCCGCGCAATATGCTATAATGTAACTATCTATGGTGGATTTTATACATTCGGCGCATCACCACGGCTGGCTCGCGCTGGCGACACACGTGATTGCCAACGTGGCACTCGGCTTTTTGATGGTGCTACTGGTGTACTTTTTTAAGACGCCGTGGCTCGCCATTGGCTTGCTGCTGATTTCGAAGTGGCGCGTGCTGGCGGTGCGGCCGCGTTACTGGTGGGCAAATATCTTGAGTTCGTTGCCGGATTTGGTGGTTGGTTTGAGTGTGATTATGCTGGCGACTTATGTGGGCAACACATACGAGAACCTGATTCGTAACGGTTTGCCGCCGACGATGGGTACGATGTTTTGGAGCTTTAATGTCAACGCGCTTGAGGTGCAGCTGGGCATTGCAACGCTGTACGCCATTTGGCTGGCGTGGATTAAGCCGCTGTCGAGTGAGCGCGCGGTGCTGTTTCAGGCGAGCGTGTGTGAATTGTTCGGGCTGATGGTGATTTATACGCTGTCGAAGGAGACGCTGTGGCTGGCTCTAGTGCTGACTTTTATAGTGGCGTTTAGTGCGGCGCGGCAAGCGTTGGGGCAGTACGACGAGAAGTCGCGGTCGCTGCTAGCCTCGGTTTGGGGTGTCTTGGTGACCATCCTTGGCTACGCCTGCTGGCACTGGAACGTGATGTATCCGGTGATTTCGCTGCTGATTTTGCTGCCGCAGATTGTGATTTTTGTGGCGATGATTTCATTTGTCACCATCAAGGTGTACAAGGCGTGGGCGGACGACCGCCACGTGACGTGGGAAGAGCTCGGCGCGCCGGTGGTGTTTGCACTGGCGATGACAGTGGTACTACTCATCTTCTTTAGTCGTTTGTTCGAACTACCAATACAGCCATAACAGAGGTGGTGGCGCTGGTTGAAGGACTGTATAATAAAAATTGTGTTCAATCGTTTGCTATCGATAGGTCGTTTTGTTTATATGGCTTAAGTGAACTTCGAGTATAACTACACTTTTTTGAGTGCATACTATGAATGTTGGGTACACACTTTTTAACGATAGAAATATCAAAAAAGCTGTAACGCATTTCACACCGTTTTACGTTGCAACCAAGATATAATTTGTTACTTGTTGCCTTTAGCTCTATTATGAGTTTTGCAAAGCATTTGGCAATTTGACTCGTCTGTCACACCGCCTTTGCTCCAAGCTGTTACATGGTCCGCGTCCATTTCGCCCAATTTATAGATACGTTTGGAATTGTTGTCACTACCCAAAGCACAAAGTGGACAATTCGATATATCTTTTTCTTTAGCAGCTTCCGTTTGGCGAGCATACACTTGCTTTTTTGTTTTCTCGTCAAATACTCGTATGTTAAGAAGAGTTTTGTCAGATTCTCCACCAAGCACATACTCGATAACACCACGTTTATTTTGAACTTGAGAATCTTCCAAAAGCGCAGATACTCGTTCTGTAATCTGAGCCTTAGTATAAGCATTTCTGTGATACGTAGTATACAGCTTGCCCCATTCTTGGCCACACATTTCATTTCCAGTATAGTCAAATATTGAATCTATCCAATCTATTACAGTATCAAAGTGGTTTTTTAACTGTTTAATATCTGCATCGTTTCTATGTTGAGCCATATAATCGTCAATTTTTCCATCACTCACCCAGTCGAGAGCAGTTTCAAGAATTGCTTGACGTTTAGGATCGCCCTTCACATATGTCTGCCACATATTCATCTTAGAATTAGAAGTATTTGAAAATTCTTCCTTAGCAAGCGTTACAAAACTACCATGATAAGCCGCATTTCTTAGTTCTTGTTTTACTAGCGGAACTCCGGCAATGTTAATAGTTTCAAACCATGCTTCAATTTCTGAAGGCGTTCCTTCGCATACGTAAATTGTAAGCTTTGTATTACTAATTAAATCTTGCTCATCTTTGGAAAGACTGTTGAAATATTTCGGTTTGCCGTCACGTTCAACAGCAAAAGGCCACGATTGATTAACAAAACGTGCGAATGATGTAATACGCTGCTGCCCATCTAATACTTCATACATTCCGTCATTATTTTTCACAAAATAAATTAAGCCAAGCGGATAACCTTTGAGCAGAGAATCGACAACAGCAACATCTTTTTTACCATCACCATAAATATAATTTCTTTGATACTCAGGCTGAATAATAAGCTTACCATCTAAACCGAATAGGCCCTTATCTTCGTTTTTATCGTAAATAAAGCCTTTGCAAATATCTCCAACTGTCC
>CAMPVQ010000009.1 GCA_946997535.1 uncultured Candidatus Saccharibacteria bacterium | reverse complement strand
ATGAGCCGACTGCTCTAACCACTGAGCTACGCCCCGCTACGAATATTATAGCATAAAAATGATAACGTTAGAGGCAAAAAGTTCAATCTACCACTCCCCATAGCTGAGCCGACGAGTGATAGATTGTTAAGTTTCTATGGTTGGTAGTTCGGGCTTTGGCTCGAGCCAACTCATTTAATACTTCTATAATACATCATTGCGCTTAAAAATACAAGCACTTTATATTAAACTACAACATTTGTTTTGTATTTGTCGAATATTTGTTGTAATTGACCATCAAACCCGTGCAAGTAGCGTTCAGTAGTCGCCGTATTACTGTGCCCCATAAGTTCCTTTATCTCCTCCACGCTAGCACCCTTTAGCTGTAAATCTGTGGCGAAGCTGTGCCGTAGCGCATGGATATGAAATTGCCGTAATCTGTGTATAAAATCCGGGTCGCCGTTTTGTAGCTCAAGCTTATCTGCATAATCGTTAAACGCAGCGTGTAAAATTTTTTTTAGTGAAGAGGAAGAAATACCAACCCCATAATCGCCGCCAGCGCCCCATAGCCTATTGGTTATATCATGGCTCTGTACAAATGAGTCAAGCATTTGTTTTGTTTTTTCTGCAATATAGCTCTCTCGGCGTTTTCTGCATTTGTCGATATATACAACCCTTCTGCCGCAAAAATTATCAATACGGAGGTTGGCTAAAGCCGTGCGCCTCATGCCAGTGTCAAAGGCAATGGCTATCATTAGCGCGGCCTGGTCGTTTGAGTAATCAATCACTTGGTTTATTTCATGTGCGCTATAGAATAGCCTGACTGTATCACAGAAGACCCGTTGTCTCGCTATCAGGGGTAGCTTCACACTAGTCTTGTACCCCATACCTTGCAGATACTTAACGAATGCAATTATTTGCGCAACATATGTGATAATTGTAGACTCAGACACTCCACGGCTTCTGGTATATGCTATATATTGGTTTATATCGTCATGCGACAGCTTACTTATTTTGTTGTTACCATACCATCGTACAAATAGAGATAACATATATTGTTTGTCACTAATGGTTGCCCGCGTGAAGTTGCGCACATTTATACAGTAGTCGTAGTACTCGTTTAATGCTTCATTGATTCTCATAATTCATTCCTTTCCTTTCTATATAGAAATCTTTATAAAAAACTAATTAAATAAATATTCTATATAGAACAAAATATTAAAAAATTTAACAAAAAAGACTAAAAACTTGGCTAAAAATGTCGGGTTACAGCGTCTAAAATGGTCACTTGCTTGACAATACAACATAAATATAGCAAAAACATTTAAAATACATTGCTTTTATGGTGTAAGTATAGTTAGTATGATACGCAAAATAGACACCTCGGTAAACAGGTGTTAGACAAAAAGCGTAATAGGTTACTAGCTAATAGAACGCATTCTTCTAACTAATAACAATTTACGTTTTAATTCTTCATACCGCGCTATATTTGCTGTATTTACAGTGGTGGCGGTAGCAATTGGCGTCTGTAATTTAGACACAACCTTACGAACAAGACCACTAGCTTTTTCTAGAATATAGCTAAGGATTTCAATTGTTTTAGATAAATTGGCTTTTGACCACATTTTGGCGAAGTATGCCTTAGGATTGCGCTTACTCTGAGCAATCTTTACCGATAGTTCAAATAGTTTATCGCCAAAGCGTTTCTGGCGGTTCCGGAACATTGGTAAGTAACGGTCATCCTCAACGAGTTCAGCCGCTGCACCAAGCCGTTGCCGCATAGTATTAGCCCTTTTAGCACCAACAATTGTTTTAGTCATTTTTACCCTCCAAGATTAACTTTTCTTGAGGAAGTAAAAAGCCCCAGCGAGTACACTAAAATAAGTGCACCCAGAGGGGCAATCGACCGTTATCTTCATTACTCATTATACACATAACATATGTTATACGTCAATAGTAAAATGGCGTTTTATCTAGTATAATGTAAATAGCAACGGTTCTTAGGAGCCGTTTTTGTTTTTACAAAAGGGGAGGGTGATGCCAAAGAACATAACAATACCAGAGTTCGAATCAGTAGTGACTACAAGAACGCTTTTAGACAGGTTGTATCTAAAAGGGAACCCAACTTATACTGACGCACTAGAGTCGGTAAGGAATGCAGCGAACGACGTGCTAAAAAACTTGGCATTAAACGACGCGCTGGTAGTTATGCGCCGCAGGCAACGGTTATATGTCGTAGTAACGTCCAATAAGCGTATTGCATGTGAGCTAGGTGTTATTGCTGATACGGATGATAAGGGTGTATGCAAGAACGTACAGGTAACGGCATTGGGCTACAAAGGCAGTAGCATTAACGAACCGGGTATTGCCGAGTTGTTGCTTAGTGTAAGCCAAAAAGAAGAATATGACAGACACCGAAAGAATCGAATAGTGAGGGATAGTCATAATGGCTAGCACGGCACAGAAGAAGACAGCGGAGGCGAAGCGGTCGAGTAGTCCCACGAAGCAGGGAGCTAAGTATAAGCCAATTCCACCAAAGGAGTATCAATTTGGGCAGCCACATGGCAACCCACGGAGCAATGGCCACTGGCGCAAAGAAGATACAGCACGCTACAAACTAGAGCAGATGATGAAGATGACTGAAGATGAATTGAGTATAGTTAGCGAGGATGAAAACGCCCCTTGTTTTGAGCGTCGTATTGCACGCACCATCAAAGACAGCGAATGGCGCACGATAGAATCGATGATTAATCAGGTATACGGCAAGCCAAAAGAGACGAGCGAAACCATTTTAAAGGGTGAGATAGAAACCAACGGCCGACCATACAAGGGCCTCAGTATTGAAGAAATACAATTGTTGCTGAAGTCAGGAAAGTAATGCAGCTGGATGACATCACGGTAAGAGAACTAAAGAAAGAAGCGGCGCGGCTAGACTTGTTCAGTTTTTGCCAGCTAATGTATCCTAAGTTCTATTTAGAAAGCCGTAGTTACCTTAAAGACATAACGCACACGCTGCAAGAGTTCATTGATAACAGCCCAAAGCGTTTTCTAGTGCTGACTTGCCCACCACGCCATGGCAAAAGTCTAACTGCTCAAGCATTGACGGCTTGGTTGTTTGGACGTGACCCTACATTAAAGGTGATGACTGGCAGTTACAACGAGCGATTGTCTACATTGTTCGCTAGAAGTGTGCGCAATCTTATCCAGACCGAGAAGGTGGATGACAATATCGTATACTCCGATATATTTAGCGGCACTAAAGTGAAATACGGTGAGGCTAGCGCTAGTATGTGGAGTCTTGAGGGAAATAGCCAAGTAAGTTATCTAGCTACCAGCCCGAGCGGTACTGCCACCGGTATGGGCGCCAATGTGCTGATAATCGATGACGTAATTAAGAACGCTGCCGAAGCTTATAACGAGAACACGCTTGATGGGCATTGGGAGTGGTTTACCAACACGATGATACAGCGCCTTGAAGGTGATTATAAGGTGATAGTCATTATGACCCGTTGGAGCACTTCTGACCTTGCTGGGCGCATCCTAGAGGCGTTCGGGGACAAGGTAGAACACATAGAGTATGCTGCAGTGCAACCCGACGGCTCTATGTTGTGTGACGACATACTAAGCGCCGAGGACTACAAAATAAAAACAGCCGAGATGAACGTGGATATTGCCGAAGCTAACTACAACCAGAAGCCGATTGACGTTAAGGGGCGGTTATATGGTGAGTTTAAGCTATGGGATAGACTGCCGGCTAACGAAGCCACGCTAAACTTCACCGATACTGCAGATACTGGTGAGGACTATTTATGCTCTATTAATGGCGTAGTGCATGACAGCGAGTTCTATATTACTGATTTAGTGTTTACAGACAAGCCAATGGAGGTGACAGAGCCGGCAGTGGCAGATTTATTGCACCGAGGTGATGTACAGACGGCACGGATAGAAAGCAATAACGGCGGTCGCGGCTTTGCACGTAACGTAGAACGCATTCTAAAGGAACAGTATCGTACTAATAGAACCGTAATTGAGGCCGTACCGCAAACGCATAACAAGGAGAGCCGCATTCTAGCCTCTAGCGCTTGGGTGCAAAATCATATCTACATGCCATTAAACTGGCAAACCAAATATCCTGACTTCTACAAGCAAGTAATTAGCTACCAACGCCGTGGCAAAAATAAACACGATGACGCGGTGGATGTGCTGGCAAGCATTTACGAATCTGTGACCTCAGAGAGACGCCCAGAGGTGATAGATAAGCGTGGAAGTAGATTAAGAACAATGGGCTATTGGAGCTGATAGAAAGGAGCAAAATGTATCAGGTAAGCAAAGACAGGCAACTAGACGCCAAACTAATTGAGGAAGCGATTGAATACAGCGAGAGCAACCGGCAGCGGCTAGACATGCTGAACAACTACTATTTAGGCGAACAGGAGATTACGCGCCGAGTCAAGCAGGACACGTTAAAGAACAACCGGCTGGTAGTAAACCATGCCAAGTACATTACTGATTTGTACGTTGGCTATTTGCTGGGTAATCCAGTGGACTACCAAGTAGATGACGATAAGCTGGATATTCAGCCATTACTAGACGCGTACAAGCGCCAGACAATGGAGAACATTGACGTGGAAATTGCTAAAGACTGCTCAATTTTCGGGCGGCAGTATGAGTATGTATATGCTGATGAGTCGGCTAACCCTTGCTCAGTAGTGCTGGACAGTCGTAACACTGTGGTGGTATATGACGATACAATGGTGCACCATAAGATGTATGGCATTCATTACCGCCCGATATTTAAGAACCCGCGGGATAAGAAGCCAAGCTATTATGAAGTCATTGCCATGACTGACCGTGAAATCATTAAGTACACGCTAAAGAACGGGCAAGCCACGGAGCAATCACGTGAACAGCACTCATTTGGCGCAGTACCTCTGGTGGAGTACAAAAATAATGCTGAGCTGAAGGGAGACTTTGAGCCGGTGATTAGTCTAATTGACGCATACAACCTTGTGCAGTCTGACCGTGTTAATGACCGCGAACAGCTGGTTGACGCTATCCTCTGCTTCTATGGTATGGCATTTGACGCCGACCAGATGGCTGACCTCAAGGAAAAGCGCGCTCTCGCAAATATCCCGCCAGATGGCAAGGTGGAGTATTTAACCAAGACTATCAACGAGGGTGATGTGGATGTGTTGCGTCAGACAATCGAGCAAGATATTCATAAAATCTCTATGGTGCCAAACATTAGCGACCAGAACTTTGTTGGCAACTCTTCGGGTGTGGCGATTCGTTACAAGTTGCTAGCATTTGAACAAGCCGTGAAGAACAAGGAGCGCTTCTTTGAGAAGGCTTTGATGGAGCGCTTTGCATTGTATACCCACTTCTTAGCAGTGAAGTCTACTATGCAAGAGGTGAAGAAAGAAGATGTTGACGCGGTATTCACCCGCAACTTGCCATCTAACGATTACGAAACCTCTCAGATGATTACCAACCTAGATGGTATCGTAGACCGCGAGCTATTAGCCTCACAGCTATCCTTTGTGAAGGATGCCAGCAAGACCGTAGAGGCAGCCAAACAAGAGTCGGATAAGCCGTTGAAGGATGACGAATATGCCGCCAACGACTATCCAGACCACAACGCGCTAGACAGCGCCTCCAACTCACTTAATGGTTAAATGAGTAAGAAGCTGGACATCGATAACATTCAGCCATTGCCAAAGCACCTGCGCAAGCAGGTGTATGGTGATGACTATAACGATACATGGAAGCTGCGCTATAGCGGCTTAAGCGACAGTGAGATGCGCACTCTCCGTACATTTCTGAAGTACCAAGAGGCCAAAGAAATCTATTGGGTGCCAGAGGTGGATTCACCAAGCGGTAAACACTCGCCAGACTTGTTAATTGACGGTGTTAAGGTTGAGATAAAAGGCGTTACTACGCTGTCGTCTATAGACCACCAGTTAAAGAAGGCGTATAGCCAGATAGATGACACGGGTATAGTTTTGATTGATGCTAGTGCATCATTGTTGGATGCGGCAAGCATACGGCACGATACTGCACGTATAGCACACAAATACGATATTCCATCATTTGCGTTGGTAATAGAAAACAACCTTGTGGCATATAATACAAAAAAGACGATTCATCCACCGCAAACTACAGGTGCTCGCGACCATGAATCGTCCTATGTTTCTATACTACCAAACCCCGGGCAGAAAGTCAAGCCCCGAAATGAACTATTTTCTAACAAAGATGGCGCTACTGAGTTATCTGCCCCACTTAAGCCCCGTAAGCGCACTAATGCTTACTGGCAGCGCCGCGTGGAGCACACCTATCTTGAGAGTGAGAAGGCAGCAGATGCTTACCGCAAGCGTGTGAGTCGAGTCTATGCTGATGCGCAGAAGACTTGCCTTGTAGAGTTAAAGCAGCTATACGAGGACTGTTGGAGTAAGCAAGCAGGCTTTGACCGCGCCAAGCTTAGACAAGTAGTGAACGCCAAGACGATGGCAGACTTTCGGCGTAAGCTAATTGAGGCTAATCTTCAAAATAGTTTGCCGCCAGAGTACAGTGGTAGAGTAACTAGATTACAGCTACTAGATGCCCAACTCTGGTATGCTGCACATAAGGCTGGGCTAGACCAGACGGGTATAGTGACCGCCTCTAGTGCTAAGACCTATGAAGACGCCTACTACAAAACAGCATACAACATAGCAACCGGCACTGGGCTTATGCCGGCCTTTACGACACTGGATACGGATGCTATTAATGCAGTACTGAGCGAGAAGTTCAGTGGCAAGAGCTACTCTGAGCGCATTTGGACTAACTCAGACCTATTAGCCAAGCAGTTAAGTACTAAACTAGCTAGCGCCATAGCTACTGGCCAGTCAATCAGCAAGACAGCCAAAGACTTCCGCGACCGCTTTGGTGTCTCTAGATACTATGCCGAGCGCTTAATCCGTACAGAGACCAACCATTTTTATAACCAAGCAGCTAGTGACTCGTATAAGGCAATGGGGATAGACAAGTATAAGTTTATTGCCACATTGGACAGCCGTACCAGTGAGATATGTGCTCATATGGACGGTAAAATAATAGAGGTAGATAAAGGTGCGGTTGGGGTAAATATTCCACCGTTGCACCCGAATTGCCGTAGTACGATAGCGCCATATCTTGGTAAAGACTTGGACGCGCTAGCGAATGCCCGCGCTTTTCGTGACCCAGATACAGACAAGACGGAGTATTGCGACAACATGACCTATGACGAGTGGCGCAAGTGGGTAGACCTAGAGCCTGAACCGCCTGAGGATGTAGTAGTAAAGGTTAAAAACACAAAGCATATCCCAGTGGTTGACGAGAACGGCAAACCAATCGTGAATTATGGCATTACGCCGCTTGAGCCACAAGGTGGGACGCCAATTTTGGACTCTCTAAAGGAATTATACTACAGTAAATCTAGGCACCATATAGATTACAATCCGGTTTGTGAGTTGGAGAAATCTTTGACCTCTAATGAGATAGTACATAAGATAGCTGGTGGTGATAAGACTGTTCCAGGCTCTTGTGCAAGTGTAGCACTAGCATACGTTGCTAACAAGCTAGGGCTGGACGTGTTGGATTATAGGGGTGGAATATCGACTAGATGCTTTGCTCGTAAATTAAATGAAATCCGTATGCTGGATTCATTGGGAGTAACACCTCTTAAAGAGACAAACAGAAACGATTTCACGGCGGTGAAGCGGCTATTAAAGCGCGTAAACGAGGATAAGGATAAAGAATACATACTGATGACTGGTAGGCACGCTTCTATAGTGCGGAATAGTAGTAAATACGGCTGGCAGTATCTAGAATTACAATCGCCATATTCTAATGGCTATAGGAAATTAACGCTCGAAAGACTGAAAAACAGATTCTACTGTAAAAGCTATATGGGATTTTATAATGGCGTGGGGCGTGATAGTTATTTGGTGCCACTAGATAATTTCTCAGATAGTATTACATTTCGTGAGTATATGGGGTATATTAATACTAAGAAATATTCACAAATGAAAGGGAAAAGCGGTGCCACCAAATAGCATTAGACGAGGCCACGACATATACATTTTTGAGAAGAGGAATAAAAGAGACAAGATATATTGGGTAGACCACTATGTGTCTTACACATCCGGATTTGATGATGGTGATTTAATGTTGGGCGAGCTCATAATTTCCTTCGACCGCCATAATATGCTTGACTTATGGAGCGATTATCCATGGAAGTTTACGCCAGAGCAAAAGGCATTATTTGATAAAGAGAACCCATACTGGGCGGACTTCTTTAAGCGCCGTAATGGCACTGAACCGCCGATAGTTGATGAGAACGGCGTTGGCACGATACACTTCAACGACTAAATAGCCAAACAATATAAGCAGCTTACATTATTAGGTTGTCGTAAGCATATGTGGTATACTAAATAGTAACAGCGAGGAGTGTCAAAGCTTTCTTGCGTTTTTAACCTAGCCGACGGGCGTAAAACGTGGAGGATTTATGGCGGAAGCTACAAATCAAGACTCTGACAACTCTAGTCAAGTTGAATCAACAGAGGTAAAAGCGACTACTACTCAAAAGACCTTCTCTCAAGACGAGGTCGATGCTTTAATTGGCAAGCGCCTGACGAGGGAGCGAGCTAAAACCGACGAGGCGACTAGGGCTGCTATTGCTGCTGCAATCGCTGAGCACGATAAGAAAGCACGTATGACCGAGGAGGAAAGGTTCGCCGAGGAACGCAAAGCTAAAGACGACGAACTGGCAGCTCGTGAACAGAGCATTACGCTCCGTGAGAACCGCACAGACGCCGTAGAGAAGCTAGCAGAACTTAACATCGACACCAAGTTGGCAGACTTCGTAGTTGACTTAGACCGAGATAAAATGCAGGAGAATATCCAGCGGCTCAATAAGGCATTTAACGAAGCAGTAGCAAAAAGCGTAGAAGCCAAGCTAGCGGGTAAAACCCCGACCGACTACGGTGACGGGTCTGGTAAAGCAGACGATAACGCTAGCCGTAAAGGTGGCAAGTTCTACCGCAACAACGGCTTAGCTTCTTTATAATTCATAAGGAGAATTAAAATGGCAAATGCATTAGGCATTAAGAATGGCGACTCCAAGGATGAACTTGCTGTGTTACAGCAAGAGCTTTTGGAGGGCGTCTTTAAGAAGGCTGTTTCAGCACAAATTAAGAGCAAGGTATACTCTGGCGACCCAACTAGTGGTTCTATTGTAGTACCACGCTTTGTAAACGCAACTTCAGCCGCTTACGGTACGGCTCGTGCAGGCGGTAAGGGTGCTGCATTAAATGATAAGGGTAAAGTAGTCATCAACGTTGACACTGACCGTGAGATTATCGAGGAAATCGAGGCTAAGGATATTAACCTCTTTGGTATTCCTGACATTGTAGCTCGCCGTGTTGGCAACCATATCAGCTCAATGACTGCCGCTCTTGATACTGACTTCTTTAAGATTGCTGAAACCGCAGCGCATACTGTAACCACCAGCGAAACTAACATTGAGGACATTGTCGAGGCGCTAATTCAAGACGTTGAAACTACTCAGAACGAATACGTAAACGGTGTTGACCGCGATCAGATTGTAGTGACGCTATCACCAAGCGTTTACGGCAAGCTCCGCAATCATATCGACAAGGTATCAAACCCAACTGCCGACTCTGGCGAAGCTGAAATTGAAGTGTTCCACGGTGCTCGAGTATTCTCAAATATACGTCAGACCTCTGCTGTTATTGCTATGGTTGACGGCGCTATTGCACAACCAGTGTTAGTTAGCGAATATAGCGATGAGAAGATTAATTTATCTGACGCTCATGCTGTAGAGCTTTTCTATCACTATGGCACAAAGGCTGTAACTCCTGACTTGATTGCCAAGTTAGACAAGTTACCAGCTAAGGCTGCTACGGATGATAAGGTTAGTAGATAGTCTAGGAGAGGTTGAAAATGCCAGAAGACCAGCGAGCAAGGATAAAAAACTACATAAAAGCAATCAATAAAACAGTGGCAAGTGAAGACGAGGCGTTATTGGACACCGTACTAAGTGAGGTGGCGGATAGAGTAATGCTTTATCTAAACGACACGAAAATTGACAGCAGACTAGAACACGTTATCGCCCGCATTGCATCTGGTGTTTTCAACCAATCACGCACTGAGTCAACCAGTGGTGCACCGACTATGGCTATTAGCTCAGTTAGCGATAATGGTCAAAGTGTCAGTTATAGCAGCGAAGTGCAGCGGTATTTGACTTCTGCTACCGACCAAGAGCTATTTACTGGCTTTGAACAGTTGTTGAAGCGATATAGGAGAATCAATGTTGTGGCCGACTAGTGCCAGCAGCGCAATCAAGACAGCCTTTTACGACAAGTCTTTTACTGTATCAACCGACACGGTAGAAATGGACGCAGAAGGCGGGATTAAGCCCGTAGCAGGCGTTAAACGGCAATACATGGGTAATGTACGTTTTAACGACTTAGGGCAGCTGCAGACTGAACTAGGCTTGACCGAATCAATCGCGATAGCAGTGACTTGCAGCCCAACAACGAAAGTATCGCTAAACGATACGCTAACATATGACGGTAAGCAATACAAAGTATTCGATGTAATACCAGCTGACTCACATTTAACTGTAGTAGGCAAGTTATGAATCTATCGGTGGAAATTGCAGGTGTCAAACGGCTAACAGGCAAGTTGACCGCAATACCAGAATCAACCCATCAGAAAGTTAAGCGTGCAATACAGCAGGCTACAGCATTAGTGGAAGCTAGTGCTAAGCCGCTCTGCCCAGTAGACACTGGCACATTGCGTGCTAGTATTAGGTCGAGGGTTGATGATGACAACGGCAAGACAGTAGGCCGTGTATTTACAGGGGTAGAATACGCAGCATACGTGGAGTTTGGCACTGGCGCTTTAGCTGTTGGCAGTTATCCGTACAAAACAGATAAGCCACTGAGCTATTCACCGAAAAAGGCTTGGCACTACAAGGATAGCGAAGGCGTTTGGCATATTGGTGTAAGCCAACCAGCCAGACCGTTTTTAGGCCGTGCCTTCAACGAGAATAAACGGACTATTAAGCAGTTACTAACAGAGGCAACAAAGGGGAAGTAAGATGTATAACCCAAAGCGTGAGGTATACCAGAAGCTAGCAGAACTGAAGGGCGTTGCAGTGAGCCAAAGCTCGCAGAACGTATTTAACGAAGTGCCGGCGGTGACCTATCGGGTTGCTAATAATGCGGCTAATTATAGTCTGGACAACGAGATAACTCGTCAAGACATTAGAATAACAGTGGATATTTTTACTGAGGATAGTGTGACGGCGAGCGACGTTTTGGCTAAAGTCGAGGCCAAAATGCGGGAGATTAACTATCGGCTAGAGGCATCTTTAGACGTACCAGCGCCTAAAGGAGCGTTGTATCACGTGAACGCTACATTTGATAGCGTGCGTTAATGGAGGAGGAAAAATGGCAGGTATCCAAACAATCGGCACAACTTTTACTATGAAGAAGATTGCCGGTGAAGACAAGGATATGGTGGTTGCAAACTTGACCAGTATCGGTGAGCAATCAACCGAGATTGAAGAAATCGATGTAACTACGCTAGACAGCCCAAATGGTGCTAAGGAGTACATTGCTGGCGCTATGGATAGCGGTACGGTTGACTTTGAAGGCAACGTTAAGACTAAGGGGCAAGTGACAGCACTAGACAAAGTGTTTACCAGCCGCAAGAATCGCGACTTTGTGGTTTGCTATCCAAACGGTGACACGCTTGACCTTAACGGTTACATTTCAACCTTTAAGTTCGGCGAGGCTACCACTGATGGCTTGTACACCTTTGGCTTTACATTGAAGCTATCTGGCAAGCCGAAGTTTACTGAAGGCAAGAGCAACACTCAGTAAATACCAAAAGCGCCAAGAGGGCGAGCGCTGAATCGCCCTCATGATATTTGGAGGGTAATATGGAACTCAATTACAAGGCAATCAATGTAGCTAAGGCAGAGAAGGCAGCTGGCTGTAGCTTTTTTAACGCAATGGCGGAGCTGCAAGATACACCATCTGTTTTGACCCTGTTGTTTTTGTTGCAGGCGGGCGGTTTGACTGAAGAAGAGGCTGGCGATTATTTGGATAAATACGGCGTTGATGAAGCTGCGCCAAAAATCCTTGACGCAATGTCTGAGTCTGGTTTTTTAAAGAAGGTGCTTCAGAACCGGAAGGCCAGTCTGAAGAAACTAGACGAGGCAGCTCACACGAAGAAGAAGCCAGAAACTTCACCAGCTACTGGCGAGAGCAAGAAATAGTAGCCTTCCAAATCGGTTTGCCGATAGCTGACTACTGGCAGTTAACGCTTGGGCAATTCAAGCATGCTCTAGAAGGCTACCGGCGCCGAACACAAGATGAGGCAAGAAATGCTGACGCGCTCAATCATATATTGGGCAGCTATATTGCGAAAGCATTCCACCAGCCGAACAAATACCCAAAGCAACCACTGTTAGCCGAAAAAGATGCGACACAGCAGTCTAACAATAGGGTAATGAGCGACGATGAGATGAATCTAATCGGGCGCTTGATAGCAAGAAGGAATTAGAATGGCAACCACCATAGATGAATTACAAGTAATTATATCGGCCAATAACGCTCAGTTTAGTCAGAAGCTAAATGAGACCAACAATCAAGTGGCCAATTTGAGCAAGAATATTAGCCGCTCGTTTAGAGGCGTTAGTGCTGGTGCCGTTATGGCTGGCTCAGTCTTATCTAGCGTATTATCCACGGCGTTTAGGGCGGTATCCGCCTCTGTGGACAAGGCGGTGGAGCGGTTGGATACGTTGAACAATTTTCCACGGGTAATGAGCAACCTTGGAATTAGCGCCAGCGAAAGCCAAAAGACTATACAGTATTTGAGCGATAAACTTGTTGGGCTACCAACGACTATCAACGAAGCAGCGTTAAGTGTGCAGCGTTTGACCAGTGCCAACGGCAACATTAAGGCTTCAACGGCGATGTTCCTAGCGATGAACAACGCCATTCTAGCAGGTGGCGCGCCAATGGACTTGCAACGTAGTGCTTTGGAGCAGCTCAGTCAGGCGTATACCAAGGGCGTGCCAGATATGATGGAGTGGCGCACCATGATGATGGCGATGCCAGCTCAGCTAAAGCAGGTAGCAATGGCAATGAACTTGCCAAGCGCCGACCAGTTGGGCGAGGCACTTCGTAACGGCCAAGTGTCAATGAACGACTTTATGGCTACCATGGTGAAGCTAAACAACCAAGGCATTGCTGGTTTTCAATCATTTGCCGACCAAGCTAAAAACTCTACTGGCGGTGTAGCTACCGCGATAGCCAACCTCAAGACGGCGATAGTGCGCGCAGTGGCGAGCATTATGGATGCAATTGGGCAGGCGAACATATCAGGTTTTATTAGTGCTATTGCGAATAGTATCAATGCAGTGGTGCCATATATTGTAGGCTTTACTAAGGTAGTAATGGAAGCGGTTGGCTGGGTAGTTGGGCTATTTGGTGGAACGATTAAGACAACCAAGTCAATTCAGACTAGTGCTCAGAGTGCGGGCGCTTCGGTTGGCAAGATAGCTAACAATGCGGGTAATGCTACAAAGGCACTAGGAGGCGCACAGAAAGCCGCTAAGAAGCTAAAGGGTACATTGGCTAGCTTTGATGAGATGAACGTGCTGGAAGCCCCTCAGGCTGCTGCAGGGGGCGGTAAGTCTGGCGGTGGCGGAGCTGGTGGAGGCGCCGGTGGTGGTGCTGGTGGTGCTAGTGTGGCGATGCCGACTGTCGACTATGGTAATAAGCTCGATGATATGGCTGGCAAGGCTGATGCGATAGCGAAGAAGATAAAGGACTTTTTGCAGGGTGCGTTTAATTTAGACTGGAATAATATAGCGCAGGCGTTTGGCAAGTTTTGGAATGACCTAAAGAAAGCCGCTGAGCCAGTGGGCAGAGTAATTGGTGACATTTGGGAGAATTACATTAAGCCATTAGTAACATGGACGGGCAACTCATTATTGCCAGCTGTACTGAATGCGCTTGGTGGTGCTATTCGGTTCGTAGCAGCAGTGCTAGAATCGGCGTGGACTTCATTTATTAAGCCGTTTATAGATTTATTTGTGGTACCAATTGCAAAATTTGCGGGCAGTTTATTGGTTGATACGCTAAACGCTATTGGCGATGGGCTGAGAAAATTGTCAGGCAACAAGGATGTTGTTACTGTAATAGCTGGTGGAGTGGTTGCTTTGGGCGCGGTAACTGCCGGCAGTTCGATAATAAAATGGTTTAGCAATGCTGTATCGGCTATTAAAGCGTTTTCTGATGGTGCGGCTTCGTTCAATACACTTAAATCTGTTATTGGCGGGCCTCTTGCTAGTATTGTTAAGGTATTTGACCCAGTTATAAAAGGGTTTAAGCGTGCCAACTCTGCTATTTCCGATTTCTTACGTTCTGGTGTAAATTCGCTAGCTAGTGGGTTGAAGAATTTGGTTGGTTTTATAAATAGTCCTGCAGATGCAATCACTAAGTTGACAACGGTATTCAAAAACAGCTTAAGCGGTCTCGGGGGCATATTCTCCGGTGCGTTTAATGGCATTAAATCCAGCGTAGACACCGTGGTACAAGGCTTTATGAATATTGTTACTTATGGCGGAGCAACTACCAATTGGATACAGGGTACGGCTCTATCCGCGTTCGATGGGTTCAAGACTATTATTGGTGCGTTAAAAGACGGTATTTCAAACCTATGGGGTGCGTTTTTAGCTAATCCATTGGGTGCTATTATTGGATTATTCTCTATTTTGATGAGCACCAACGACCAATTCCGCGACTCTGTTATGACTATGTTGCAGACGGCTTTAGCCCCTCTAGCAAATATCATGAACCAAGTTATGGGGCTTATACAGCCGATTGTTTCGATTCTTGCACAGTTATTAGAAATTTGTATTACACCACTAACATTAGCATTACAAGTACTAACGCCAATTGTTGAATTTATTGCAAACGTAGCGTTAGCTGCATTGCAAGGCGCTTTTCAGGGTATTGCTACAATTATAAACAGCCTTGTAAAACCTGCAATCGACGCAATTAGCGGGGTAATTGGCGCAGTAGCTAAGGCAATTGGTATAGATACTGACGCTACCTCAGATAACACGGACAAAAAGCAGAAAAACTCAGAAGCAACTGATGCACAAAAGAAAGCGTTAGAGGCTGAAAAGCAACAGCTAGATAGAAATAAAGATGGCGTAGTAGACTATACTGAGAAATTGCGTGGTATGAATGATGCTATTGCGGGAGTAGACGACGCTGAACTGCGCTTACTGGATGCGCAAGAACAGCAACGACAAAAGTCTAAGCAGCTTGAGGAAGTTGCCAAATCGCTACATATGACTACTGGTCAGCTGAAGGAACAAGTAGAAAAGAATAGTTATGCGCATGATTGTAATCGAGAAATAATCGATAAAATGCGCCGAGCCGTTCTGGAAGCGGATAAGGCAGATAGGCGAGTCAAGGCGGCAACTGATGAGGTGTCTGAAGCTAATGAAAAAGCTGCACGGGCTCAGACACGTGCCAAGGATGAGTATGATGATGCTGGCCGCAAGCTAGTCGACCTCGCAAAAAATACAGGAACTAGCTCTGATGAATTCAAAAAACAGAAGGAAGCTGTGGAAAAAGCTAGAGACCAGTTCAAGGATTATGGTGGCGCCGTTAAAACTCTTAATGATTGGGTTGGAGAGGCTGAACGAGCAGGCAAGAATATTGGTCAGGGTGCGATTAATGGTTTAAATGCTAAAAAATTTGGCTTCATACAGGCTAATCAAGGCTTTGCGCGAGCTGGTATGGATGCGTTTAAGCGTAATTATAGCATTCATTCGCCTTCAAAAGTTATGGCTAGGCTTGGACAGTTTGTTGGTTTGGGCGCGATTGATGGCCTTAGAACCCAGATTAAACCATTTGCCGATGTTAGCGCTAGGTTGGCTGACGCTGGCATGGACGCGTTTTCTCGACTAGATTTGTCTATCCCTAATGTTAACGGCTCTATAGATACCATAAAAAGCGCTGTATCTTACGCCAATAAGAATATGGCGGGGATTAATAGCGATATTATTTCTAGTATCGAAACGAGCAATAAGACTGACATTACAGTTAAAATTGGTGAAGATACCATCTTGGATAAAATTATATCTGGTGTCAATGACCGTAGCTTTTTGGGCAATCAAGTTGTGCTAAACGTGTAAATATGCCACAATAAACATACAGTAGGCGTTAAAGAAAGGATTAGCTTATGACTAGCAAAAACCCATCCGGCGTTGGTAATTTGAACCAGCGCAGTAAACAACAAAAAATTACTCTGATTGTCGTAATTTCTCTAGTGGTATTGGCGGTTGTATTAATTGCAGGCGTAGCGGTGATGTCTAACAACAAACTATCGCATAATACCGAAGTACAAACAGCCAAACAGGAAGAACCGAAGAAAGAGGAAGCTAAGCCCGTAGAGAAGGTGAAAATGATAAGTTTTCAAGGTATGACCGACGAGGATATTACTAAGTGGTGTAATGAAAACGGCTTAATCTGTGAGAAGTATTTCAACTACTCCAATACTATTCCTAAAGGCCAAGTTATGAAGCAGAGTGAAGATGCTGGCAGTAAGGTGTCTAAGGGAACCAAGATTGAGTATGCGCGCAGTGTTGGTAAGCCTGCTACTAAGCAAGAAGAGAATGCATTAGCCAAGGCTCGCAACTATTCTGATGTAGTTCATCTGTCTAAAAAGAAGATTTATAAGTATCTTGTCGAAGATGATGGCTTTACTGCCGAAGAGGCAAAATACGCCATCGACCACATGGACTAAATGTCTAGACAAGTGTGGTATAATCTGATTGTAAGCTTTAATAACAAGGAGTATTTATGGCGAAAGAAGCCGCAGACAAAAAACCAGAACGCAACTCAGCTTTAACGGTAACCGGTCTTATACTGGCTATTGTCGCTTTGGTTCTATCATGGACGCCAATAATTAACAATATAGCGTTTGCACTAGGCGCTGCTGCTATTGTTTTGGGCATTTTGGGTATTATATCCGCAAAGAAAGGCGAGACCTCTGGTATGAAAATGGCTATATCAGTGGTTGTTATCGCCGTTATTGCATGTGCCTTGGTCATACAAGCGCAGGCTCAGACCGCAAAGGTGCTAGACGAAGCAAAAAACAACTTTAACAAATCCATGGACAAGTTTAATAAATCTATGGACGACTATAACCGAAAGTATGCGAGATAGCCGCAAAAACAAGCGCTACTAAGGACACTAATTTAATAGCCCCTCCTCATGGGGGGCTATTTAGTTTAACCAGTAGTATTATGCTATACTAGTATTAACAGCGTATAGCTCTTCTAACATAAGGGAGGTTTGCCAGTGAATGGCGACTTACTAAGAATAAACGGCGCGACTATAGTTGGACTTAAGGAGTACAAGGTCGGCTATAACAAGCTCTGGAAAGACGCCGAGCGCAATATGAACGGCGATGTGCGCGCTTCACTAATTGGCATTTTTCCAAAGCTGCAGTTAACATTTAGGGATGCACTGGATTCCGGTCAGATACGGCAAATTTCTGGGCTACTCAACCTACCGTATTTTGATGTTAGTTATTACGACCCGACTACCTCAGGCGTAGTAACGGCCAAGTATTATTCAGCAGACTTTACTGTAGAGCTGCTAGACAAGTATCGCGGGCTATACAAGGGCTTTAGCGTGGATTTAGTACCAGTATCGAGGCGCTAACGTGATACAGACAACTGACGCGATTAAAACAGCTATGAAGGCACCGGTGAAGGTGATTGGGGCAACTATAGCGGACGCGAGCGGCTTTAGAGCAAGTTCAAAGGATAATCTTATTTCAGTGGAGCTAGAGCAGGCTGGTGCGTTGTTCAACGCTGCTACTAAGCAAATCTCTGTGAAGTTGTTGGGTGTGAGCTATAACTTGCAGGGCAAAACACTTAACTTAACGCTAGACGTGCAAGTTGACCCGAGTAAAGACCAGTGGGAGAGCATTAACCTAGGCGCATATAAGGTGGATACCGAGGAGCGGAGTTTGGATGCTGGCACAACAACAGTAAAGGCGTATGACGCAATGGGTACACTAGCAAAAACAGTTTATGCAGCTGGGCAATTAAAGTATCCGTGCGCCGTGAAGGAGTTGGTAGAGCAAATTGCTAATCGGTTTGGGCTGAAGACGGATATAAAGTGGGATAAGCTGCCAACACGAGACTACAGGATACCGGAGGACTTGTACGCTAAGATAAACAACACAACTTACCGAGATATTTTGGCGCAAGTGGCTGGAGCGACTGCATCAATAGCACGGGTTACTGGCGCTAACACATTGCAGCTAGTTCCAGTGAAGAGTGACGTGGTGGATAAGCTAACATTTAGCAACCTCAAGACATTCAAGAATAGCCCGTTGTTCGGCGCGATTAATTCTTTGGTGTTGTCTCGGATGCCGCAGGAGGACAATATTGTGTTGCAGGAAAAGATAGAGGAGAACGAATAAATGGCAGAAGATAACTTAACTGCGGCGATAAAACATGTAGCCGTTGTGACGTCATCAAAGTGGAACGGCGAAAACGACACCGAGCGGCCGCACTGGGTAGTGCCGCCAGAGAGTTTATTCAGTGGTAAGGATGAGAGAAAGGCGAGGACCGACGGCAACCTTGATTACCGTGGCGACCGCTTATATATATTGTCCATAGACCCCGAAGTAACAAAAAAGCTAGTAGACGGCTGGGAGTACTACTTCAAGTGGGATAAGCTAGAGCTAAAAAACAAGTACGGCTCTGATATGTTGTCTGCCGTCAACACCGTCGTATCTGTGATACAGTGGACTGGCGAGATAGGGCGTGACAGCACAGCGAACGGTATTGCACTAACAAAGGTGATTACCGTAAGCAAAACAACCGGCGATAAGAACGGCGGTAACTTAACGTTTACTTACCGTAGGGACAGCGACAGACCATGCGTGTCTTTATTGGTTACCACTGGCGTAGCAGAGTCTAAATTCAAATACCCAGCAACGTTATCTATACAATTTGGCTCGGATACCAAGCTAGAACTAACCGGTCTAGACGAGCCTCAGGACACAAACGCGATAAATACATACGAGTTGATAATTAGCAACCCGTATTATACAAACCGCTATGAGGCCGGAGGATTTTATTCCTATACCAATCAGGACTCAAAAGCTAAGTGCGCCCTCAAAATACCAGACAAATTATTGAAGCCAAGCACAACGTATAAGGTGACGTTTGATTTATCCAGCTCTCGAAAACTCCATAGCATCTCTATCGGGGTAAACTTTGGCGACAAGCGTATTAGTAGTGACGCGAAAGCAGCGGACAAAACCTATACCATGACGTTTACCACTCCAGAGGTATTGAGTGGTAATAAAGTGTTGTTCTTTGCGGCAGCAACCGTAGAAGATCGGGGCAGCGGCGCAAAACTCATCACAGTCAAACGCTTAATAATTGCGCCAGTATCAAAGCCAAAGCCACACCCTAAGTTTAACTTGAAGCTAGAAGCCAATAACTCAACTATAAAAACCGATGAGACTGCCAAGCTAACCACAACCTTTACTAACACCGGCAACATTGGCCTGCACAACGCTAGTATAACGGCTGTATTACCCGCAGGCTTAAGCCTAACCGGCGCTATTGAGCCAAAGGAAATAACCGGCGACCTACTGCGAGGCGTAAAACTGCCAACCATCAGCCCCGACAAGAGTGTAGTGTTATCTTTTAACGTTAAGCCTAACGCGAGACTCTTAAAGATCGGCGATAATCCGTTATCTGTGACTCTCAACGCCACAACTGACGAGCTTAAGCAAGAGCCAGATATATCAGACAATACCACGACGCTAGTAGTCAACAAGCCACAACCAAAACTTAGTTTTGACGCCGCAATCAAGGCCGACAAAAGCACAATCAACATAGGCGATAGCGTCAACTATACCATTGAGTTTAGCAACACCGGCGAAGTAGATTTACACAACGTCAACGTCACTGGCACCTTACCGGCTGGCCTCAAATTAGTAGAAGACAGCGTTAAATCCGGCGCTAAATTTACCGGCACCCTAGCGGGTGGCCTACTCTTAACAGAGGTAAAAGCGGGCGATAAAGCCACTATAACCTTTGCCGCCACCACTGTTAAGGGCAAGCTAAAGTATGGCAACAATGAGTTATCCACAAGTGTCAGCGCAACCACCAAAGAACTAGCAACTGAGGACAGTGCCCTACTTGGCAACAACACCGCTAAAATAACGGTAGTCTATCCAAAGCCACAACCTAAGTTTAACCTAGCACTTGAGACCGACAATCTAGCCATAAAGACAACCGAGACCGCTAAACTCACCGCCACCTTTACCAACACCGGCGAAACAGACTTACACAACACGGTAGTCACGGCCGTGTTACCCGCGGGCTTAAGCTTATCTGGTGCTATTGAGTCAAAGGAGACGACCGGCGATCTGCAACAGGGCGTAAAGTTGCCAGTTATTGCTTCAGGCAAAAGCCTCACATTCTCATTCACGGTTAAGCCTAATACGAAACTGTTGAAGGCCGGTAACAACCCGTTATCTGTAACTCTCAACGCCACAACTGACGAGTTAGGTCAAGAACCAGACACAGCAGATAACACGGTAACGCTAACAGTTCATAAGCCAGAATCGAAGTTTAATCTTAAGCTTGAGGTAGATAAGTCCACTATAAAAGTCAAGGAGACAGTCAAGCTAACGGCCACCTTCGCCAACATTGGCGAAACTGACCTGCATGACATAGTAATAACGGGCGCATTGCCCGAC
>CAMPVQ010000008.1 GCA_946997535.1 uncultured Candidatus Saccharibacteria bacterium | reverse complement strand
TGGCAGCTTCCGGGTCGGCGACGCTAGTCCATTGGGCGTTAGTGGTGCTGCCAGTGTATTTGACTGGTATCATATTCTTATCTAGGGTGACAAGACAAGAGCTATTGGTATTCCCCGCCTGACAGGTCTCAGACGGGTTGACTTTAGCGGTGCGGTTAGTCCAATCGACTGGCTTTGGAGCAGGCTTGGCAGTGGCCGTATAGGTGATGGCAGTGCTATAGCTACCACTGGCAAGCTTTGCTGGGTCGACGTTGGCGGCAAAAGTGACAGATTTCGTGCAGCTCGCTGGGTTGGTACAACCAGCCGACTTAGCCTTCGTGATGTCGGCAACTACGGCTGGCGTAGCTTGGGCGCCGGCTGGGACGGCGCTAAAGGTGGTAGCTGACTTACTTAGAGAATAGCCCCACTGGTTGGCGTTTAAGGCAACTGGTGTGGAGCTTGGGGTGGCAGAGATTTTATGAGTTGAATCTTTAGCGTTTACAAGGTCGGCGGTATCGGCTTGCATAGTGAGATTGAAGCCGTAAGGTTTGCCGGTTTTTACAGTGACGTTGGTGGTAGCTTTGTAGAGAGTGCCGGTAGGCTGAAGTGCGGCGTTCTGGTCAACCGCAATGCTGACGGTGTTATCGTCCGCCGCATGTGCTGGCGTAGCTAATACAAACGGGGTTACTGTAAGCGAAAATAAAGGCCAAAAAATTACCCCCCCCCACAGGGTTTTCATGTTAGACTGTTTCTCGTGTCTCATGTTTTACTCCTCCATTTATTTGTTACATCTGCCACCACGGCTAGATACCCTAATTATAACACTTATGTTAAATCGCGCAATAGTTTTTAATATTAATTTTTAGCTTTAGGTTTTGCCTTGATTTTTGCATCAACCTTTACACTCGCAGCCTTGGCTGGCTTGATACCCTTCTCAGTGACATCGAATTTATCCATGTAGCGACCAAATATCAAGCGCGTCTGCGCCACGTAGGCAGAGGCGCTAGAGTAAACCAGCGCCGTGACAGGCATCAGCACCCACTGCACCAGCATAATGATACTTTTAGCCTTATGGTAACGCGCCGGCCGCGGTGGCAACATCGTGAGCGAAGTAAAAACGGTAATTAAGAGACCTATCACGGCAATCTGCTGCAGAGTAGAAATAGTGAGCGGCAAATCGTTAGCCATGATGCTACCGCGCGCGGCGGCTGGGTTAAGGTACAGCGGTGCAAAGCCACCAAACGCCACAATTGGCGCAATCGAAGCTAGAGACACCGTGCCCTCTAGTAACTGGAAGAAACGCGCCCAGCCGTCCGTCCACTTCACCCGACAGTCGCGGCTCAACAAATGCGTGGCAACATACGCCACATCAGAAGCGCCATACGCCCAGCGCCGCATCTGAATAAACTGCGCCTTGAGAGTCTTGAGATAACCGCGCGACAGCACGGCGTCCTGACCAATCGCTAGGTGTAACGGCACCACGCGGTAATGGCCGTCAAAGAAAAAGTAACTACGCCAATACTGGTGGCCATCCTCCACGATGGTGCGCCGCGACCAGTAATCCATCTGCTCAAGCGCCCACAACCCCTGTGAGTGCGACGCAAAGTTACGTAAAGTGCGCGGGCGCATCGAAGAAATAATGTTCCAAAAAGAGTTGGAGGCCGCCACGACACGCATCGGTGCCGGCACGTCCCAAATGTTGTTGTTAAACACGCACACTGGCTGAAACGACGCCTGCTGACGGTCGGGCGTGGTAATCCACTTATAAGTTAGATAAGAAAAATACTTTTTGTCCGGCTTGTTATCGGAATCTTGGCTAGTCACGATGACGTTTTTCGGGTCAATGCCCTGCTGCCGCACCCAGCGCGAAAGCTCACGCGCCGCGTAGACAATGTTCGGGCCCTTACCCACTACCTCGTCCGGCAAGCCCACCGGATGCTCCACAAATATCAGGTCGCGGAACACGCCCGTCCAATGCTGCTTAATTTGCGCCACAGTGTCCAGCGCCGCCTGTCCGCCGCGCTGTTCGTACGCAATTACCACGACTAAATTGTGCTTAATGTCGTAATCACTGGCCGCCAAATTAGCGAGCGTTGGCCCCAATACGTCGTAGCTCTCGTTGTAAAAAGCAATGAGGTCAACATTAATAACCTGCTTGGAACGTGGGAAGCCCTTACGGTGATTCTTGAGATACTCCAGCCGCCGCAGATGCTCCGCTAGACCATAAACCTTGCGTTGCGCGCGCTTACTTAACCCCGCGTATTGCTTAAGGCTCGCCGCCGGATGGTCAAGCTCATTTAGCCGCGCCGCCCAATCGATTTTGCCCGCCCGCTTGAGCCACCGCGCGCCCTGTATGGTGCGATAAGCTGTCGGGAAGGCGCGCACAAACGGGATGAACACTAGTACCAAGATATAAAGTGAGGCAAGAAATGGATTGACGAGGCTTAGAACAATCAAGATAACAATGGTTAAATACGACAGCGCCCCCGGCAAAATCTCAAAAAAGCGATACAATTTGCTACGCCGTTTGAGAGGGAGTTCGAGATCCGTCATGAAATTGCTACCGTCCGTAAAATAAAGGTGCTCATCATTACTGTAATAATCAAACCAATTAGCGCCATAAGCCAGAGCCAGCAGAGTGCTAACTGACGGCCGCGCGCCATGTAAAGTTTAATTGAGATGGCAAAGGTGATGCCAAACACCACCACAGGGAACAGTAATGAGGTGAAGACATAAAACCACGGTTGCTCGGCGTTACCCTGAGGCGTGCGGAAGATGCCGATTAAGTCCCAGTGAGTGCGGATGGAAAGGCCGCTCGATGGGATGTGCGTGGCGACAATTAAAAACAACACCAGCATTTCAAAGAAACTGATGAGCACGAGACAGTCAAAAGTCTTGCTGGTCAGTAGCTGCAAAATTGCCACCTTTAAACGGACCAACGACTGACGGGTGGGCTTCTTCTTTGGTGATTCTTCGGTGTTGTCAGGTAAATCTGCCATAATAATATCTGGTGCGGGTGCGGAGAGTCGAACTCCGATCTCAACCTTGGGAAGGTTATATAATACCGTTATAATACACCCGCTTGTGGAGCCACCTTGGGGATTCGAACCCCAGACCCCCGCTTTACGAAAGCGATGCTCTAGCCAACTGAGCTAAGGTGGCAACTGGTATAATTATACAAAATTTAGTGGGGCGTTGCAATAAAATGGCTCAGGCGGCAGCGTGGTGGATGGCGTAGTAATGGCGTGCAATTCGCCATAATGTACCATAATTTGCCCTATTTTGTGCCATACAAAAGGCCCCACCGTGGTGGGGCAATAAAACTGGCGCGCTCGACCGGATTCGAACCGGCGATCTTCTCCGTGACAGGGAGACGTGATAGACCAACTTCACTACAAGCGCATCTAACATTATTATATTACCAAACTCCCCTTGCGATTGCAAGGGGTTTTATGGTTTAACCGTTTAATTCGTCCAGCGAAGAGATTAGCACCTCGCGCGGGCGTGAACCATCTGGCGCGCTAATTACGCCGCGGTCCTCCATCTCGTCTATCAGGCGCGACGCCTTACCGTAACCAATGCGCATGCGACGCTGCAATAGCGAAGTCGAAGCCTTGCCGGCATTTATCACCACCTCAACGGCGCGCCGGAAGTCGTCGTCATCGCTGCCTAAGCCATCTTCAACGCTGCCGCCGTTTGGCACACTGTTATCGGCTAGCTTAGCTAGTAGCGCCTCGTTGTACTGCGCTGGGCTCTGCAACTTAAGGTCGGCCACGATGCGATCGATTTCGTCATCCTCCACATTGACCGCTTGCACACGGCGCGGCTCCTTCAGACTATTGGTAATCATCAGCATATCGCCCTTACCCATCAGCCCCTCGGCGCCCGAAGCGTTGATAATCTGTTGCGACTCCATCTTGCTACGCACGGCAAAGGCGAAGCCTGCCGGCACGTTAGCCTTCAGTGGCCCCTGAATATACTTAGCGCGCGGCGCCTGCATCATGATGATTTCGTGAATGCCGGCAGCTCGCCCCTTCTGGGCAATGCGCTGAATCATCGTGGTCACCGTCTCGCGCTCCTGCGACTTTAGGGAATCAATTAAGTCGGTGTACTCATCAACAATCAGCACTAAGCTCGGCATTTTCTCCTCAGGGAACTTGGCGTTAAAGTCCTTCAGTTTCTTGATGCCACCGCGCTCGGCAAACAAGCCATAGCGGCGCTCCATTTCGTCTGCCAGCCAGAGTAAAGTGCGCGTGAGCTTGTGCAGCTCCTCTGGCGAAGTGCCAGCCACAATTGGCGCTAGAAGATGCGGCATATCGTTATACTGAATCATTTCGTTACCCTTCGGGTCAACCAGCACGAACTTAAGGTCGTCCGGCGTATTGCGGTAAAGTAACGACACAATAATGGCGTTCATCATCACCGACTTACCCGAACCAGTGGTACCGGCAATTAAGAGATGTGGCAAGCTCGCCAAATCCATCACAATTGGGTTGCCGCTAACATCCAAACCCACGGCAAATGACAGCGGTGCCTTACTGTTGCGCCACGCCGAAGATTGCAACACACTACGAATGCCCACGAACGCTGGTCGGCGATTTGGTATCTCGATACCCACAAACGGCTGCCCCGGAATCGGCGCCTCGATACGGATGCTTGGCACCGCCAAATTGAGGCGGAAAGAGTTCTCTAGCTCGGTGATGCGCGACAGTTTAACGCCACGCTGCGGCTTAATGCAGTACTGTGCCACACGCGGGCCCAGTGTTACGTGGTCCACGCGGCCGCTGATACCAAACTCATTTAGGGTGTCGCAAATAATTTCCGCGTTACGCGTGGTATCGCCCGGGTCAGGCTCGCCCTGCTTGTCCGACAGAAGCTTAATATCTGGTAAATGCCAATTGGAATTACTCACCACCACTGGCGCGCTCTCAACCTTGTCTAGCTTCGCCGGCCGCTTCACCTCCACCTCTGGGGCTGACTTGTCTTTTGCGGAATCCTTGTCTTTATCTGACGCGTCGGACTTGTCTTTGTGATGCAACAAGCCGGCCAACGGTGACGACTTGGCGTCTTTATCCTTACTCTTCGGCTCGTCTTTAGTCATGCCGACCACAGCAAGATTAGGCTTGGCTGCCTGCGCAAGCTTATCCGCCACTTGGGCGTTGTGCGCCGCGTCGTCATCCTTCGCCGTCATTGCCTCTAGTTTGTGCACCACTGCCTTAGGTGATACTGAGAAAATAAACATCGCAAGTACTAACAACAAAAATACGTAAATCAGCGCTGCGACAGGAACGTTAACCATGCGAAGTGTCAAATCTGCCACCAGCCAGCCAATGACGCCGCCGCCAGCCACAGGGTCACTGCGTGAAAGCAGCTCCGGATGTGCCAAAAAGAGTTGGAAAAAGGCAGTGAGCAAGATGGTGGCAAGCCCCGAAGCCGCCAGCACGACGCTGGAAGGGCGCTTGGACTTGTCGCGGAAGACCTGCACTGCGAGGTAAATTAGCATTAACGGGCAGAGGTAGGTTGTCCAGCCCACGACCATGCGAAAACCCTTCGCCACATAAACCGCCGCCATGCCGCCGCTGCCGAACATGCCGACCGTCAAGAGGAGGGCAAAAATAATCACAAAGATGGCCACGACTTGCGACCAGAATCCCGCCGGCACCGTGTGACTAACCGCCGGTGCGGCTTTCGCTTTTGCTTTTGGTGGGCGGCCTGGACCGCGTTTTTTGGTTGCCATAGATATTACTATTATACCATAAAACTGCTTAAGTCTAAAAATACCCCTTTTCAGGGGTATTTTGGGTGCTACTTATCTTCGCGCCACATTTTCATTGGGTTCGGGCCATCTGGGACGCGCTTAAACGAGATGACACGCTTGACTGGTGGTTTGCGCGTGGTGTCGATGTTGGCCGCGTCGCGACGCGCCGCCACCTTGCTGTGGGTAATTGGCGCATTCGGATTTAGGTGGTGATGTGGAGCAAAATGCATGGCAGCGCCCCGAATCACGGTCTTGGCCGGCTTTGGCTGCGCCTCCGGTAACGGCGTCGTGCGCACAATTTGCACTGCCGGATGGGTTGGCCGCGGGCGTGGTGTGCGGACGGACTGGCCGCGAATGCGCATCATTTCCTGCTCGGCAAACTCCTTATCGCGGCGCTCGCGCTCTTGGTCGTGCTCACGATTTTGGTTCGCTGACGCCTTGGCGCCAACTTCATTAATCACCGGTATCACAATTGGCGTACGGTGTGTCTGGTCGTACAGAATCTGGGTAATTTCTTCGCGCAGGTCCTTCTTGAAACTCTCGAGGTCAACGTGGTGGCCCGAATACGCCTTGGCTACCTTCTGCCGCACATACTGACGAATGGAATTAATGAGCTCCTCGCTGTCGCGCAAGTAAATAAAGCCGCGCGAAACGATATCAGGCGAGGTCAAGAGGCGGCCACTGCCCTTCTGTACCGTCAAGACAACCACAAAGATGCCCTCGGTTGACATGTGAATGCGGTCCTTTAAGACTACGTCACTTACCACGTCGCCGGCGTCATCATACATGATGCCACCCACTGGGACACGGCCCGTCTTCTGTGCTGTACCATCTGGGTAGAATTCCACCACGTCGCCGGCGTCACACACAAAGATGTGGTCGCGCGCGATGCCGCAATCGTTCTCAGCAATCTCGGCGTTGTGCACCAACATGTGGAACTCGCCGTGGTTTGGCAGATAAAAGGTTGGGTGAAGGGCGTTAATAAGCTTCACGTGGTCTTCGCGCTTGGCGTGGCCAGACAAGTGGAGTGGGCCAATGCCATAGCGGGCGGTCTTGCGATTCTGTAAAACATCGGAGCCCTCGCGCATCAAGCCATCCACCGTGCGCACCACATGGTTTTCGTTTCCCGGAATTGGGTTGGATGAAAAGACGATGACGTCGCTGTCTTTAATTTTGACAAAGCGGTGTGCGCCCGTCGCCATGCGGTTGAGTACGGCATTAAACTCGCCCTGCGAACCCGTACAAACAATACAAACCTCTGAATCAGGCAGCTTCACCAAGTCTTCCATGGTCATTACGGTGTTGTTTGGCAGCTTCAACATACCAGTTTTGAGGCCGATTTCGACGTTTTGCACCATCGAAAAGCCCGCAAACGCCACCTTGCGGCCGTGCTGCGCCGCCGACATGACGATGTTCTGCATGCGGTGTACCTGTGATGAGAAGCAGGAGATAATCATGCGCGAATTTGGGTACTTGTCCATGATTTGGTCAAAGCTCTCCTTGATGTCGTTCTCGCCATAAGCGGTCACAGTGCCGTCGTCTTCACAGTTGGTAGACTCGTTCATGAAGAGCAAGATGCCTTCCTTCGCCGCAATTTCGCTCATGCGGTTTAAGTCAAACTTTTTGCCATCCACCGGATGGTCTTCAAAGCGCCAGTCGCCCGAACTCAAGACCACGCCTAGTGGGGTGCGCAAGACAACCGCCGCGGCGTCTGGAATAGAGTGATTAACGCGCACTAGCTCAAGGCCGAAGTGCTCGCTTAATTGCACACGGTCGTGATTTTCTGGATTCATCTCGTGGAATTCTGGCTTGAAGTCGGTGTCTTCCTCCTCCATGTTCTTTTGTAACATACCAATGGTGAACTTAGTAGCGTAAACCGGCGCCGGAATCTTCGGTATCAGATGATGGAAGGCGCCAATGTGGTCAAGGTGCCCGTGGGTAATCACCACGGCCTTAATCTTTGACTTATTCTTCTCAAGATAAGTAATATCAGGCACGATGTAATTAATGCCTGGGTAATCGTCCCCTGGGAAGAGGAAACCCATGTCAATCACAATAATTTCGTCGCCATACTCAATGGCAGTCATGTTCTTGCCGATGCCCATTTCGCCCACGCCGCCAATCGGGATGACTTTAAGGGCGCCGAGGTCCTTCTTGCTATCGCGGTGCTTGCGCGCCAAACTTGGCGTGTACTGCTCGCCGCCGTAGCCGTTGTAAATTGACTTGTTAACTGGGGCATCCATGTGATGCTGTGAGGCCTGGGCGTTGACATTATCGCTGACGCGCCGCTTGGCACGCTCCACCTCACCCCGCCGCGTAGTGGTGGCGTCTAGTACAGTGTTGCCCGTCTTTTTTCGCGTCGTGCGCGCCGCAGCTGGTCGCTTTGAGGTATCGTCAGCCTGCGCCTTTTTAATGCGTTGTTGACCCATAGATATATTCTCCTTTTACTTTATAACTAAAATTAATTATCGATTTCGCTTTGAGTGGTTAAGTCAAGTTTGAGCGATGAATCGCAACGTTATTACTATACTAACAAAGAGAGCACCTGCTGTCAAGTGCTCTCCGACTAGTGTCAACCTCTGTTAACTGGTTATTTAGCGTACTCGATGGCACGGGTCTCGCGAATCACGTTGACCTTAATTGTGCCCGGGTATTGCATGGTCGACTCGATTTTATCAGCAATGTCACGCGCCAACTTAGTAGCCGACAAATCGTCGATTTTATCCGGATGGACAATCACGCGTACTTCGCGGCCGGCCGAGATGGCATAGGCTTTATCAATGCCATCAAATGAGGTGGCAATATTCTCTAGGTCCTTCATACGAGCGGCAAAGTTCTCCGCTGAGATATTGCGCGCGCCTGGGCGAGCGGCACTTAAAGCGTCGCAGATGCGGACAATCACCGCCTCTGGGGTCGTAGCCTCAATGTCGTCGTGGTGCGCCTCAATAGCGTGTGCAATGCGCTCATCCATGCCATATTTGCGCGCCAGCTCGGCGCCAATGTGGTGGTGCTTGCCTTCGATACGGTGCGTCACCGCTTTGCCCACATCGTGGAGCAAAGTGGCAGTCTTAGTAATCATGACGTCGGCGCCCACTTCGTTAGCAATCATGCCCGCCATGTGCGCCATTTCCGTAGAGTGCTTCAACACATTCTGACCATAGCTCGTGCGGAACTTAAGCTCACCGAGCAAATGCAACATCTCCGGTGGAATACCCACCACGCCGCATTCACGGGCAGCATCTTCACCAGCCCGAACCACTTCACGCTCAATTTGACGCTGCGCCTTCTCCACCACCTCTTCAATGCGAGCGGGGTGAATGCGGCCGTCCTTTAAGAGCATTTCAACCGCGAGGCGCGCGACTTGGCGGCGAATCGGATCAAACGAACTGAGAACAATCATGCCCGGCGTCTCGTCAACCAGCACGTCCACCCCTGTGGCGCGCTGCAACGCCTGAATGTTGCGGCCTTCCTTGCCGATAATGCGGCCCTTCATTTCTTCATCCGGCAATGGCACTGCCGTCACGGTGCGCTCGGCGGTCACCTCTGAAGCCATCCGCTCCATGGTCTGCACAATGAGCATTTCCGCCTTCTGCTCCGCCTCGGCCTCAGCGTTACGCTGCTGCTTAGCCACATAGCCCAAGAGGTCAGCCGAAGTCTCCTTCTCTACCACCTGCATCAGCTTCTTCGCAGCCTCTTGACGCGACATACCCGCCACCTTCTCAAGCTTCTGATTGATGCTATCGCGCACGGCCTTGGCCTGGTCGCGCAAGTCGTTAATCGCCTGCTCGTCCGCCCGCATTTTCTCCGAACGGGCGTCCAGCTCATCAATTTTTGTGAGCAGCACATGCTCGCGTTCAGAAAGCTTATCTTCTTGACGTTTCAGCTCACGGCGTGTGTTGTCCGCCTCCTGCTTTGCGGTCTTGCTGGCGTCTAAAATAATTTGGCTCGCCTTCGACTTAGCATTAGTAATAAGATGTTCAGCCGTCGCTTGCGCACGCTGGTTGCGAAGCTTCATTGCCATCACACCCAAAATGGCGCCAAGAAATAGCCCAACTATCGCTGCAACTATTATATAACCCATAAAATCCTCCCTTCAAGAGTCAAACAAATTGGAAGATGATTTTAGTGCTTTGGTGCAGTAATATGTGGTGCGGCGCCGTAATCTGGTAAGGCAATCTGGTCATTTTCGCCGGCTGCGAGGCGCCTCACGCCTGCCGCTAGCCAGTCGTCACCACTAGTTGCCACAATTGGTAAGTGTTTGCCGTCGGCAATCGCGTTCATTACCGCTAGGCCGATGCGCAGTCCAGTAAACGAACCTGGGCCCTTAAATACCACTAAACCAGTTAAATTATCAAAATCCCCTCCTAAGAGGTCGTCAATTTCACCAAGCAAGTTCTTTGCTAGCGTTCGGCCGGCATCCCACTGCTTATTACGTATAATTTTGCCCGCCGTGTCAGTTAGAGCAATCTCTGCTACTGAATTATCACTACGCACTGCTAAAATCATACTTTTAGTTTAGCACATTTTAGAGAGCGTGGGTATGTTATAATAATGGTAATGATACAAAAGGAGGCGGTATGACCAAAAAAGAATCTAAAGTGATGGCCGAAAAGTCGGCTGACGATGCCGGCAAGAAAGCCGCGCTCGAACTAGCTGTCAGCCAAATTAGCAAGCAATTCGGCGATGGCTCCATTATGAAGCTCGGTGATGCTTATAAAATCAATGTTGAGACAACCTCAAGCGGCACCCTATCGCTTGACTTGGCACTCGGTGGCGGCTACCCAAAGGGGCGCATTATCGAAATCTATGGTCCGGAATCTTCCGGCAAGACAACCCTTGCTCTGCATGCCGTGGCTGAAGTGCAGCGTCAAGGCGGCACGGCCGCGTTTATCGATGCTGAACATGCACTCGACCCAGAGTATGCTGGTCGGTTGGGGGTCAAGATTAGCGACCTCTTAATCTCACAGCCAGACAATGGTGAGCAGGCGCTCGAAATTGTCGAAACACTCGTCCGCAGCAACGCCGTCGATATCATCGTACTCGACTCCGTGGCAGCTTTGGTACCACAAGCCGAAATCGATGGCGACATGGGCGATGCCCTACCGGGGCTGCAGGCGCGCTTGATGTCACAGGCGCTACGCAAGCTGACCGGTATCATCAACAAGAGTAAGGCCGCAGTCATCTTCATCAATCAGATTCGCATGAAGATTGGCGTGATGTTTGGCAACCCTGAGACCACCACGGGTGGTAACGCGCTGAAGTTCTACGCTTCACAGCGGCTCGATATTCGCCGCGTCGGGCAAATTAAGGCCGGTGAAGATGTAATTGGAAACCGTGTCCGCGTCAAGGTAGTGAAGAACAAGATTGCGCCGCCGTTCCGCCAAGCTGAATTTGACATTATGTACAACGAGGGTATCTCCACCACTGGTGACACCCTTGACCTTGCCGCTGCGCACGATGTGGTGCAAAAGGCGGGCGCCTTCTATAAGTACGAGGGTGAGACTATCGGCCAAGGGCGCGAAAACGCCAAGGTGTGGCTGAAAGAACACCCTGACAAGCTGGCCGAGATGGACCAGAAGGTGCGCGACCTTGTAAAGTCAAAAGACCATGCGCATCAGCAAAGTTAGTCCCGCCGTCAAAACGGCCGGCCGCTACAACATTTACGTAGACGGCAAGTATAGCTTTAGCCTCGATGAATTGCAGCTCGTACAAAACGGGCTGCATTCGGGGTTAGAAATTAGTGAGGCGCAACTCGAACAACTCAAAAGCGAGTCCGACTTTGGCAAAAATTACATTCGCGCCGTCGATTTAATTAGCCGCCGCCTTCGTAGCGAGCGCGAAATTCGCGACTATGCCTTCCGCAAGCAGTGGACTAAGTCGAACACCGAACGCGTAATTGAACGCCTCAAAGCGCGAGGCTACCTCAACGACCGGCGCTTTGCCGAACTGTTTTTTAGTAGCCGTCACCAGAGCGGGCGCTATTCTTTAAAGCGCATCCGGCTCGACCTAGTAAAAAAGGGCATTAGCAGCGGCATCATTGACGACCTCTGTCGAGCCAACGGCGACAGCGCGGCGCTTCTAAAATTAATTAACAAGCGCATCAATAAATACGACGACGAAAACAAGCTCATCGCCTACCTCGCGCGCAACGGCTTCCGCTACGATGACATCAAAGCCGCTCTTGACCGCTATCATCAGGGCGACATGGAGTAGCTAGAGTTAGTTAGCCCCTTCAGGGCGCTTGCGGAACGGATTGTCCACCGCTGGGTCGAACGCATGGGCGTTAATATTAAGTGGGCTAGCCTCGACTCGCTGCAACTTGGTTGGCGCCTCCACAATAATTTTATTATTATTAATCTCGATCACCTGCTCGCGATGAATCCGCAGACGACCACCATGACCCGTGCTAAATAGTGCCGGCTGCACAATGATTTGCATAATATCGAAGCTATCTGGCGCCACAGTGTAGTCTACCACGCGCCCTAAATAATTCTTCTGGTCGTCGTAAACCTTTACCTTAAAGAGTTTAAAGTCGTAATCTATTACCTTTTGCAAGCGCGGCATACCCTCAGGTGACACGATGTCACTTGCATCATTTACCACTATTCCTTGGTTGCTACACTCACGCACATCTTGCGACAGCAAAACCGCAGGACTAATACCCGCCTTTTCTACCGTCACGGCAGCGATTTTTAGTTTATAGGGGTCAATAATATCTTGACCGACGCGGCCAACTTTTTCGCCTGTCTGTAAATTATAAATATCAAACCCCAGTAACCGACTCCGCTCTACCAACATAAGCTTATTATAACACTATTTGGCGTTATCGCGCAAAACCGCGAAATCATCCAGTGACTGCGCCTGCTTAACCGACCATTTAGCGATGCTGAGTCGCCGTAGCGCCGTCAAATACGCCCCCGTTCCCAAAATTTTACCGAGGTCGGCCGCGAGTGTCCGTACATAAGTACCACTACTGACGTGCACCCGAATTTCTAGCTCCGGATAGTGATAGCTGATAATTTCAAACTGATAAACCTCCACCGTGCGCGTCGGTAGCGTCACCTCCCGCCCCTGACGCGCCAGTTTATAAGCGCGCTGGCCGTTGACCTTGATGGCACTGAAGGCGGGCGGGGTCTGCTGAATTACCCCAGTAAGCTGCTCGGCCGCCGCTTGAATCGCCATTAAACTTGGCTGCTCGCTCGAAACGGGTGTAATTTCACCCTCGGGGTCGCCCGTGGTCGATGTCGCGCCAAGTTGCACTGTGGCAGCATAGACTTTATCTAGCTTCGTAAACTCCATGGCACGCTTAGTGTTCTTGCCAGTCACAATAATTAGTAGGCCAGTCGCAAACGGGTCAAGAGTACCACAGTGCCCCACTTTAACCTTGTGCCCCACCGCTTGACTGAGGTAGCGGCGGACGCGCGCCACGCAGCCAAACGAAGAGATGCCCGCCGGCTTGTCGAGTAAAATAATGCGGTCTATTTGTTCCATACTACGATGGTATCACAAATTGAGCAGGGTCAGCAGTTGGTTCTGGTGGTGTCACTACCGGTTGACCGTGGCTGAGAGTGTTGTTAATTACCGGAACATCTGGCGTAGCTAACTCTGGTGGCATGAGATTGGGATTGCTTGACTGACCAAGCTCTGGCCTCGGTGGCTCAGGTGGCATTGGCATGTTGATATTAAAGGCAGGTACATCCTGATTTACAAACGGTTCACTGCGTTTATCAGGCGTCACTGTAACATCTGGCACGGGCATCGTAGCAAATGCACTGCCAGTCGGCGCAGGTTGTGGTGCTGGTGGCACTGGCGGCAAACTAGTTAAGGTGTCATCAGGGGCAATGGTTGAAAAATCAGGCATTGCGGTCGACGCAGCGCTAGCTGGCGCAACAATTGGTTCTGGGGCATTAACATCCGGCATTGGCACCGGAGGTAAACTAGCTGGGTTGTCCGGTTCAAACTTTGGCGCAGGGGCTTGCGATGCTAAACGCTCTGTAGCTACTTGCTTAAGTTGCGCCTGTGCTTCAGATAGGGCGTTGTTGCTCGTAGTTGCAGCAACACGCGTCCTCTCCCGATTTAAGATACGATTAATGCGCGACTCTGGATTTTCATTCGGGTCAAACTCATCAGCTGGTGTAATGTGGTCAGCCAAATTCACTTTGTCGGCTGGTTCAAGACTACTGAGATTCTTTAAAACATCGTCGTCACCATTTACTACCACAGATTCAGACAACTCTGGCACTGCAGCAGTTGGAATAAATGCTGGCTCAGGGGCTGGTTCTGGCTCTGGTTCTGGCTCTGGTTCTGGAGCTGGCTCTGGCAAATCAACTCGGTCGTAATCTTTATTCTCTTCGTCTGGCGCCTTAGGTACGATATCATAACCACTAAACTCTGCCGCAATCAGCTGCTGGTTGGCGCCGCAATCCATCAAGTAAGATGCAAGTGACATTACGTCAGCTGTAGTAGCACTGTTACGGAACTGGTCGGTAGCGGCGACTACACCGGTAAGCAAAGTAGTAGCGATTGAACTATCAAGCAGCGCTGGAACAGCGTCGTTACTGATAGCCTTAATTAAATCAGTGGTCAGCTGAGCGTAGCAGGTCTCGCCATTACCCTGCCAGCTGATAGTGCCAAGTTCATCTTGCACTGGGTTGAGATTAATCGTGGCAGTCACAGCGTCGTGGAAAATCTTACCATGCGCAGCAATTGCTTGGTCGAGGTCGTCTTGGCTATTGACACCAAGGGCAATAATTAGTTCAACATTAAAGTCGCCATCCTCAAATGTTAGGTCAGCTGGGGTAATTTTACTACGGTATGGCGTAATGTAAACTTTAACAAAATCGCCGTCCGGATTGACGCGCAGGCGCCCCGCCTTATCTTTACTAATTGAGATAATAAAGTCACGGAGGCTGTCGGCGTTACTCTCAAATGTCTTCTCTGGTTGCAAGAAGTTAAGGCTTTGTGGCATCTCACCACTAAAGACGGCCACACCGCGCTTATTGAGGTGATTGACCATCAAAGCGATAGCAAGTGCCGAAGTCAGCTGGTCGATACTCGGGTTACTCGACACCGTAATTAAAACATTGTTGACGCGGTTTAATTTGTCAACTAGTTGTGCTTTTGCGGAAGTATTACTATTATTCATTTTTTCTTTTTCTCCATCGGTTTGAGGCTATTTTAGCATAACTTTTTTGCTATGACAAGCCCTTTATGCTTAATTGTAAATTTTACAATTCTAAACCAGTTATTTCGACGTCACGACCACTGTCCGGCAGATAATTAAACTTGATAATAATATGTTGTTCTGGCAAACAATGTTGTACCGACTGCCCCCACTCAATCACCGTCACCGACTGCGGGTCATGAATTGATTCAGCAAGCTCCATCGTCACAATTCCTGGGTCGCTCAACCGGTAAAAGTCATAGTGGTTCAGTACCAACCCGTCACGCGCCGGATAGCTACAATTAATCGTGAAACTCGGCGACTGCACCGTGTCAGTCACCCCTAGCCCTGCCGCCAAACCGTGCGTGAAGGTTGTCTTGCCGGCGCCCACGTCGCCAATCAGCTCAAACACCTCGCCGCCATGCAACCGTGCGCCAATGTGCTGCCCCAGCGCCACCATTTCTTCTGTCGTCTTGATAATCATACCCTTATTTTAACACTTGAAAGCCGCTTATGGTTATGGTTTAATATAATTAGCAATGTCGCATCTTAGCCACCAACTAATGCGTCTCGCCACCACACTATTCTTTGCCACCCTCCTTACTCTGTCCGCTACCTCGGCAACTCAAGCGGCGGTTGTTGATGATACTGTGCAGTCGACTGACGGCGTAATTATTAGCGAGATTTATCAGAGTGACCACGGCAGCTTTATTGAGTTTTATAACAACAGTGACCACGACGCCTACGGTTGGCGCCAATTCTTCTTAAATCCCCATACCTTTGGAATTGATTTACCTAATCTTAATTTGCCGCCACTATTTGACCTTAGCAGTATCAAGCCTCACGGCACCAAAAGTGTCAGTGTGCAGCCCATCTGGGTTTGGGTGGCGATAAACTACTTTGAGTTAATGAGTAATGACGCCTTGACTGAGGTACAAGATGCGCTCGACGAACGCCCCGGCTATTCTTACCAGCGTTGTTTAACCCGTGACACCAACGGCCAACCGTTCATCTCCGACAAATTTTACTACGCGAAGGCCACTCGCGGCGCACAACTCGACTGTGCTAGCCTTAGTCTAACCGACCAAACTATTTACAATCAGCTTAATCAATGCCACGACATTAAACTAAATGAAGTTTATAGCAACGCCGCGCCCGACCAACAATTCATTGAAGTCCAAAACACCGGCACTACACCAGTTGACCTCAGTACCTGTTACCTCAGTACCGACCACCTCACTTCGCCGCAGCCGCTCGGCTGGGCTGTGCTTCTACCCCATGAATTGTACGCCGTCGGCTTCCCCTACCAGACCACCGACCCAAACTGGCACGCCCTAGGTATGACCGGCGGGCAAGTCAAACTCCTCACTACTAATCAACACGCCATCGTTGACGAGCTAACTTACCACGGCCAGCAGCCCAACCACAGCTACAGCCTTGACGATAATTACCAGTGGCAATTTACTTTGCCGACACCAAACGCGCCCAACCAGTTTCAAATAACCAAGCCAATTACTCATCCAATCTCAAAAGCACTAGAGGAATTAGCAACTGACCAGTCTGACACTGATAATTCCACTACTGCCAAGGCAGACCATAACCAATTCGACCAACTAAACGACCAGCTAGCGGAACTTGATAAACTAGATAAATTAACCAAACAATTGACAGACAATCAGCCTGACGCGCCAGCCAAACCCGCCACACTAAATAAATCCACAGCGCCCGAGCCGGATATCTGGCCAGCTAAAGCCTTTGCGCCACCACTGACAACTAAAGCACCGGCAGTTAAGGTTAAAACCACCCCTGCGCGTAACCTGCTAGCCACTCGGTCGTCGCGCCAAAATTCGCTAAAACCTAAAGTAGCGAAAGCAGTGAAGTCGTCAACTAAGCCTGCCAAGACCTGTCCCGAGGGTAGCCAGCTAAATCCTGCCACCAATCGCTGCGCCAAATCCAGTAAGCTCGACCACCAGCCCGCCGCTAATAAATCCGACGCTAGTAGCACTACTCCACCCGCTACCTCTGATTACAGTCCTTACATCATCGGCGCTGGCCTCGGCACCATAACGCTAATTGTACTCGCCTACCAGATATTACAAGCCCGCCACCAAGTAAAATTACGCCGTAGCGCCCAAGTTTTATCGCCCGCTACCGGCAAACTAACCAAGCCAACCAAGCCGTCTAAATCAGCCAAGTCAACTAAGTCCACCAAAACAGCTAAGCCTAAGCCAACAGACAAAATTAACTTTACATAGTACAATAGGCTTATGCGTATCCTCGGTATCGACCCCGGCACGGGCATTCTCGGCTTTGGTGTAATTGACTTTCAGCCCTACAAATCGCCCAAGATGATTGATGGTGGCGTGGTGGCAACACCAGCACACACCCCGCTCAACGTCCGCCTGCTCGACATTTACGACTCACTTACTAGTATTATCACTAACACCAAACCCGACTGCGTCTCAATCGAAGGACTCTATTTTAACCGCAACATCACCACTGCTATCTCGGTAGCCGAAGCGCGCGGTGTGGTGATTTTAGTTGCCACGCAACACAATTTACCCTGCTTTTCTTACACGCCGCTCCAAATTAAGCAGACTCTAACCGGCTACGGCCGCGCTGAGAAGAAACAAGTAATGGAAATGGTGCGTATCCAGCTCGGTCTCGAAAAAGTTCCACAGCCCGATGACGCTGCCGACGCCCTCGCCGCTGCCATCACCCACTACTTCATGACCAAGCGCGACACATTAGCCAACCACCAGTCAAATAAGCTACAATAGAAGTATGATTGCATACATTAAAGGCCGCGTGATTGAAAAAGACGCCCAGTCAATTGTGGTTGATAACAGTGGTATTGGTTACGAGATTTTCGTCCCAACCGATACCAGCGAAGCCGCCCTGCTCGACCAAGAGGTGGCGCTTTACATTTATCACGCCGTCAAAGAAAACGCCGAGGAGCTATTCGGCTTCACTACCCTAGCCGCCAAGCGCCTGTTTGAACTCTTAATTTCCGTCCAAGGCGTCGGCCCGAAGGCAGCGCTCGCCATTCTCTCACTCGGAAGCAGTGACACGGTGCGCAATGCCATTGCAAACTCCGACGCCAGCTTCATCGCTCACGCTAGCGGTGTCGGCAAGAAGACCGCTGAACGCGTGGCGGTGGATTTACACGACAAAGTCGGCGCTAGTACCAGTGGTGGCAGTACACCACAGCTCACTCCAAGTAGCAGTGAAGCCCTCGACGCTCTCATCGCGCTCGGCTTTAATCTTAACGACGCCAGTGGTCTCTTGAAAGACGTACCAACCGATTTACCGGTCAGCGAACAAGTCCGCCTCGCTCTCAAGCAGCGCTAGTGTTAAAATAGAGTTATGGGAATTCAGCGATTTGTCGAACCAACAGCGCCCGAGCCAGATACGAACGAGGCGCAAGAAGAAGCCCGCACTGAGGTAACACTGCGGCCGCAGACCTTCGCTGACTACATTGGCCAGCCGCGGATGAAGCGCAACTTGCAGCTCGCCATTGACGCCGCCAAGCAGCGTGGTGAACCAATTGACCACGTATTACTCTATGGCCCACCAGGGCTCGGCAAAACTACCATGGCGGGCGTCATCGCCAACGAGATGGGCGCCGGACTCCGCGTTACCTCTGGGCCAGCCATTGAGCGCGCCGGCGATCTCGCCAGCATTTTAACCAACCTTCAAGATGGCGACGTCTTATTTATTGACGAAATTCACCGCCTTTCGCGCACAGTTGAAGAAGTGCTTTATTCCGCCATGGAAGACTTCAAACTTGACATCGTGATTGGCAAGGGGCCAGCCGCCCGCAGCGTCCGGCTTGACCTGCCACGCTTCACTGTGATTGGCGCCACCACTCGTACCGGCAGCCTCGCAGCGCCACTGCGCGACCGCTTTGGCCACCTCTTCCACCTCGAATTTTATAGTAACGACGACATCGAACAGATTATTACGCGCAGCGCCAAACTACTTTCGGCCGATATCACTCCTGAAGCTGCTCAGTTACTCGCTACGCGCAGCCGACAGACGCCGCGCATTGCGAACCGCCTCTTAAAGCGCGTTCGCGACTACGCTGAAGTGCATAGTGGCGCCAAGATTGATATAAGTAGCGCCAAAGCCGCGCTTAAGCTCCTTGAAATTGACGACCTCGGCCTTGACCCCGCCGACCGCCACATGCTAGCTACCATGTACACTAATTACAAAGACCGCCCCGTCGGCCTCAATACCATCGCCGCCCTCACTGGCGACGAAGCTTCCACTATCGAAGACTTCTACGAGCCATACCTCTTGCAGATTGGCTTTATTGAACGCACACCGCGTGGCCGACTCGTAACCACCCGCGCCATCGAACATCTTAAAAAATTAGGTTGTATATAATAAAATAGTAATATGAATGACAATCAGAATAGTTTAACCACAGCTGAGCAGGCCGACCACGACCGCAGCGTCCACGACTACCCCGACCTCAACCTCGGCGACCAAGAATATGTGGTGATTGACGTCGAACGCTCTTTCTGTGGCATCCTCGCCATCTGGCTCGGCGCGCTCCTCACCTTTGGTGTCTTTATTGCACTCGCCTTCATTATTTACAGTCTGCCAAATATCCCGAATCGCGAGTACTTCGCGCTCGGCTTGCTGGCCTTTAGCGCCGCCTTTAGCTTTATTTTTGCTCTCGTCGCCACCAAGGTTTACACTGGTAACACTTTCATTGTAACCAACGAGCGCGTCTTTGCTCGCATCCAAACCACGCCATTTAGCGTTCGGTCACAAAATGTTGAGCTAGAGCACATTGAAGACTGTAGCTTTGCCCAAAATAACCCATTGCAAGTCATCTTCAACTACGGCTCAATTCGCCTTAGTACCGTAGGCGATGAGCAAACTTACACTTTTAACTTTGTGGCTAATCCGAAGGAACAGTTTAAGGTGGTCAACAAGGTTGTCCAGCAGGTTGACGGCGAACACACTACTCGCTACCACGGTTAAATCGGTTGATTTATAGCCTAAAAAGCTAGCCTTTCGAGCTAGCTTTTAATTTACTTGTTTACTTACGCTTCAAAGTTGACTTAGAGTGGCTATCTTCGCGCTCAAACGCTGCTTCATGCTCCATCTCAGAGCGAATCTTAAAGGCTTGGCACTTACCTTCATTATCGCAATCAAGTGGCGAGTACTTGTAATCACAGTTGCCATTACTTTCTTGCTTGCCGTTCTTTGTGTAATTACACTGGTCGCCATGCAAGGTAAAGCCGTGTGGGTCGGTAAATAAGGTCGGGTCAATCATCGGCAGATTGTCGCGACTAATCACGCGTGGATAGTAATGGTGCTCCTTATAAAACACCTCCTTTAAGGCATAATACATAGTATTGATTGTCTGCTTGCGCTGCTGGTCGCGCTGTGCCACCCTTAGGTCATTGCGCTGCAAAATGAAAAAGGTGCCTAGAATTATCAAGATGACAATGGCAAGCGTCATCTCAATCAGGGTAAAGCCCGCTTCGTTTCGTTTCTTCATTACTATCATTTTAGCACACTTTAATTATGTTTGCCGGACAAGAAATCAAGCCACTGGTCAAGGTTGGAGCGCTGTTCAAACTGCTGGTTGGTCTTGCCTTGGTTAGTATCCGCTACCTCAGCGCGCTTTAGTAGTACTAAATGCTCCCCTGGTAAGGCCTTGCCTAATAGCGCCCGCGCCGATAACTCCAAATACTCATTAGTCTTGTAATACGCCTGTTCCAAGCGCAAATTCTCATTCTGAATTTCAATCACCTGATTGTCGAGCGCCCCTTGGTCAACTTGCCGCTGCAAACGGTAGTTGCGGTTCATTACATCGATGGTAATAGTCATAAAACCAAGCCAAAAAACGGCCACGCCCACGATCATTAACATACCGGGACTGGCCAACTTCGCAAATCTGACCTTTAATTGCTCAAGCATTACCGTTATTATAGCACATTCTATGCTATAATATTCGTAGCGGGGCGTAGCTCAGTGGTTAGAGCAGTCGGCTCAT
>CAMPVQ010000007.1 GCA_946997535.1 uncultured Candidatus Saccharibacteria bacterium | reverse complement strand
CCCCCCCCCGCAGCTGTTAAGTCTTAGTATATTCATGTTGTTTTTATCCTCCATTTTTACACCAATTTTCTAGATACCTGCATTATAACACAAGCGGGATAATTTACCAAACATTTCGCGCCGAGCAGCTAGCCACTCTGACAGTGCGCCATCATATTATCACCCCACCGCCCCGCTGCCACACTAAAACCGCCACCGCAAAGCGGTGGCGTGCAATAACTAGCTTTTTCGCCCTACTTGCTCGGCGTGAGGGCAATTACAGTGGTATTCTCAGGCAACTTGGTGATATCTTTTAGCTTTATCACGGTCTGGCGGGCAATTTCGCAGCCCATTTCCTTCGCAAATGGCGCCAAATCCTCCTGCGGCACCTCATATTCAGTCTTACCATCGTCATAGTGAGTCGGAATCACCAACTTTGGCGCTGGGTTCATTTTGTGTACAATCGCCGCGGCGTCGCGCGCGTCTAGCGTGTAGCCGTTGCCACCCACTGGGATAATCACCACATCTACCAAACCCAAAGCCTCGAGGTCGTCATCATCAATCGGCGCCACCGTATGCCCCACTACGGCAATGCGAATGCCGCTAGTGTAAATGCTGTAAAGGGTCGCGTCCTGCGCCGCCTCGTCGCTCGCAAGATGCGCCTTCACCGGAATGCCGCGCACGCTGACATCTTTGTGTTCATATTCGCCCGGCATATCGATAATAAAGCTCTTCACACTGTCTTCCGCTGGCGCAAAGCTCGGCTGCGTCGCTAGCACCACCGCGTCTGGGTCATCCAGCTCCTTCACCTTCATCTTCACGTTCTCGGTTGGGTCGGTCACAATCGTGGCATTCTTGTCACGAATCACCACGCAGTTAGCACCTTTGTATTCAATTTCCATTAGTTATCTCCTCCTTTATCTACTGACTCGGCCGTCGACTCGTGCTCAGTGCCTGGGTAGTCGCCCAAAATGCGGTTAGCGTCGACTACGTTGGTGTGTTTGGCCTCAAGAATATTCAGCACGAAGCGGTCGTTGATGCTCAAGCGATAGTAAAAATCGTTATAGTCCATAATTGAGTAGTTCAAACTGGCACCGCTCTCGCGCTCCAATTGTTTGACCAAATTTTTTAACTTCAACTCGGACATTTGCGACCCTGCAATGAGCAAATCCACCGGCGCCTTTGACTCGTACACCATGCAGCCAGCGAAGATTACCACCTTCAGCCCCGGAATATTGGCGAACTTTTTTGCCCAATCGCTGGTCTCAACCTTCGCGCCGGACACAATGTCGCTACTATCGGTGAACATCTCGCGGAGCGGCCCGTAGTACTTAAAACTAGTGTCGGCACAGTAGTACAAACGGTTTTCGACCGACTGCGGCTCGACCACCCCCACCTCTGTCAAATTGGCTAGCTCACGGCGCACACTATTTAACTGCTCGTCGATATTGCGGGCGATTTCGCGCACATAGAATGACCGCGTCGGGTTGTTCATGAACAACCCGAGTAGCTTAACACGTGTTCTTGAACCAAATAGCGAATCAATCATTGTTTACTCCTAGTTCTATTTTAACACACGCGGCGATATTTCCGCCACTATTTTACACACTTTGACGAAAATATTTGACCAACCCGCAAACAGCGCTCAGTGCGCCCCGCGCTACCTCTGATGGGATAACTCCGCCAAATAAGCTTGATAGTCGTGCAAAAGTTGTTCAGCTGTCACGCCAGCACGCGCCAAAGCCGCTACTTCCGCCAAACTCTGCCACCAAATGTCGTCGCGGCGATACGGACTGCGCCAAAAAGTGAGCTGCTTGCGCGCCAAATGGTAGTCGCCCAGCGCCAAGGCCGCCGGCAATTCGTCCGCCGTCAGCTCGCCCGCCAGATAACGCCGCACCACGCCGTAAGCGTTACGCTTCAGAGGTTCCTGCACACCATATTTGTTCAATAATTGTGTTACTTCGCTAGTCAGACCATCCTGCAACATCGCGTCAGCGCGCTGCAACATGCGCTGACGCAGCTGTGGCAAGTCGGTCTGAATGCCAATCACGACCGCGTCGCGCCGACGTGGCTGGCGTGGTGACCGCGCGCCGCCCAGTTCAAGCGTCCGCACCAACCGCCGCTTGTTCAATTTGTCCGCCGGCAACATTAGCCCGCGTTCCGAAATAATTTTTTGTAGTTCAGGTACCGTGAGTTGCTCCCACGCGGCGCGCTGTGCCAAGTCAACCGCTTGTTCAGTCAACTGGTAACTGTGCACGATGCTGTCGATGTACAGCCCGCTGCCGCCCACCAACATTGGCACATGGCCGCGCGCACGGATGGCGTCAATCTGCCGGTACACGTATTGCTGAAAATCATACAACGTAAACCGTTCGTCAGGCGCCACCAAGTCCAACCCCCAATGCGGCACGCCATTTTGCTCGGACAAAGTCGGCTTAGCCGTCCCGATATCCATGCCACGGTACACCGTGCGGCTGTCTGCGCAAATAATTTCCCCACCTAAAACACCCGCCAACTGGATGGCCACCGCCGTCTTACCACTGGCGGTCGGCCCTAATATCACAATCAGCGGGTGCGTTAGGTCTTCGTTCATTAAAGTGTCGAGAATTCCGTGCGGTTACGATGCTCGGCGTCTAGCTTGGTGGCTAGCTCGTCCACGGTAAAAGTGGCGTCCGGCTTAGTGCCCTCACCCACCAAATCTTCGCGGATACGCACACCCAACTGGCCGGTCTCAGCCTCGCGCTCACCCAACACGACCACATATGGCACCTTGTACGCCACGGCGGCGCGAATCTTCTTGCCAATGGTGTTGTTGCTGTCGTCGATGGTGTAGCGCAAGCGGTAGGACTTCAACGCCTTCACTAGCTTATCCAGCAAAGCGTCAATGGCGGGCGTCGATTTCACCTTAACAATGCGCAACTGCTCCGGCGCGCACCACACTGGGAACTTGCCCGCGGTGTGCTCGATGTACACGCTGAGGAAGCGCTCGATGGAACCGAGCAAGGCGCAGTGAATCATCACTGGGCGCGCAGTGCCGCCGTCTTCAGTGGTATATTCCAGCTCAAACCGCTCTGGCTGCACAAAGTCAAGCTGTGCCGTGGCGAGCTGATGCTCGCGCCCAAGGGCGTCGGTGGCCATAAAGTCAATCTTCGGGCCGTAGAAAGCGGCCTCGCCCTCCTGCTCGTAGTAATCAATGCCGAGCTTGAGCACAGCAGCCTTCAACTGCGCCTGGGCAGAGTCCCAAAGCGACTGTGGACCGAGATAGTGGTCGCTGTCGTCACGGTAACTGAGGCGCACGCGTAACTTCATACCCACCAGCTTGTACAACTTTTTCACTGCATCTAGCAAGTTGGCGATTTCTGACTCAATTTGGTCAGGACGCACAAAGTCGTGCGAGTCGTCTTGAGTCAAGGCGCGCACTCGGCTCAAGCCACCCAGCTCGCCCGACTTCTCGTCGCGGTAACAAGTCGTGGTCTCGAGGTAACGCTGTGGCATGTCGCGATACGAGCGCACCTTTGAAGTGAAAATACGGGTGTGATGCGGGCAGTTCATCGGCTTCAGCACAAACTGGTCGGTAGTCTCCTGCGACTTGACCAAAAATAGTTCATCGCCAAACTTGGCCCAGTGGCCGGACTTTTCGTACAAATCTTTTTTGGTCATGTTCGGCGTCCACACCTTCATAAAGCCCATATCCTCGCGCAACTCGTTCGACACCTTGGCGAGCTCTTCGCGCAACACCGTGCCGCGCTGGGTGAAGATTGGCAAACCCGTGCCCACGAGGTCGCTAGTAACATACAAGTCTAGTTCACGCCCCAACTTGCGGTGGTCGCGCTCCTTTGCCTCGGCTTGGCGCTTGAGGTAAGCATCAAGGTCGTCCTTGGTAGCGAACGCCACGCCGTAAACGCGCTGCATCATCGGGCGAGTCTCGTCGCCGCGCCAGTAGGCGCCGGCAATCTTGGTTAACTTGAAGCCATCGGCTAGAATGTCGCGCGTGTTCTTCACGTGGCCGCCCCGACAGAGGTCGGTGAAGTCGCCATTTGTGTAAAATGTCATATGGTCGTGGTCGGCCGACTCAGCCCTACCCTTAACCCGCGTGGTGCCCTTGGCGGCAAAGTCCTCAATCAGCTCCAACTTGTATGGCTGATGTTGCGCTTTCGCCCAGTCCTTCGCCTCAGCGACGGTCTTTTTGGCGCAAGTGAAGTCCTGCCCCTCGGCGATGATTTTCCGCATCATCTTCTCAAGGCGCGGGAGGTCATCCTCCACCAACTTCTTGTCGCCCAAATCCATGTCATAGTAGAAGCCGTCGCTCACCGCGGGCCCTACCCCTAGTTTTACGTCATCGCCGAAGACGCGCTTCGTGGCCGCGGCCAACACGTGCGCCAAGCTGTGACGGACTGCCGTCAATTCCTCTTGATTCATGCTTATATTATACCACGCCGCGGGGTTGTGGGGTATGGGGTTGGTTTCGCCTACCGTCTTCTGTCAAACTTGGCAGTTTATAAAGAATGCACGGGCCAGCTGTCTTCCAGTGTTTTATTTTTGTACTTATTTAATTTGGCGCAAGAGCCGAGGAACTTGAGGAACGAATTGAGGCGCCACCCCATCGCTAGCCTCATTAAGCTAGCCGGCCAATCGAATAGCTGGCTAATCGGCGGCGCGGGCGCCCAAGGCTCTTAAAGCCTCGCCTCACCTCTTGCCCCGGCCAGCACGCGGCGGCTCTGCCACCGCACGGAAACTAGTCTTGCAAGACGGGAGCGAGAGCCACGCGAAACGTGTCGTGGAGCTCACCGAAGCCACTTGCAGAGGCCAAGGCAAACAACCCAGTGTCCGAACCAAGGCTATAGCTGCCGGTACGATTGAACCAAGGAGTATGTAATTCAAAACCACGCATGTCTAAAAATTGGCCGTACCATTGGCTACCTTCACTATCATCACCCGCGACACTATTAGTTTCATATAAGGCCTGACCACCACAAGTATTAAAAGTACATCTATTTAAGTTGGTTATGTTGTATGTATTGACGTATGGTGGGTGAGCAGCTGGACCGAAGTTTTTTGTGTTTGAGTTGTTTAAGCTGTTGCTGTAGCTAGCTGCGACGTATTCCCAGCCACCACCAGACATGTCGTAAATACCAGTTGTGTTGTTGGTGGTACTAGTAAGTTGACCACCACTGGTCTTGTAATTATTGCCGGTTTCATATCCATCAATGATAGACTCATTGCTATCGAGGACACCATTACAACCAGCACCGTATTTACTGGCACTTAAGTAGGTAGTAGCACCCCAGTCGCTATTATTAACCATGTGGGAGCTAAACTTAGCAAGGTTGTGACTATTCTGAATAACAGAAACACTGTAACCACCAACATTTTGCGGGTCATATACACCAATAGACTTAGCTACTGAGTAATATACGCCAATACCTCTATCATTTATATAGGATCGTCCAGGTAAGACGGTTGGATAACTGGTATTGCCAGTCGTCTCAAACTTAGCGAACCAGATGCCATTAAGTTCCCTAGTACCGAAGGTAAAGGCTGGGTGAGTCGCCCAAGTGCCGGCATTGCTTGGGTGACCCTTGATATAATCACGGTTTAGGTAGCACTCTGTGCGGTAATCCTTACCCATAGTACTACAAACAGCTGGGCGGCGCTTAGCATCGGTTTTCTTCTCAAAATGAATTAGGAAGTTTTGTTCTGAGACAGGCTTATCTGTGCCATCACGCCGCATCACCTCATAAGCATAGCGTGGGATGTAGACCCAGTAACCGAGAATATCCGACTGGTCTACTACCCTAGTCTGGCCTTTATATTTGCTTGGGTATTTAACGGTGATGGCATTTGCCCATTGCTTCTGATTGTAATTGTACCATTCGCCCTGGCGTGCAGCATCTTCCGGCTTGGCTAGGCTAGTCCACTCTGCGTGGACAGTACTGCCAGTGTATTTAACTGGAATCATGTTGGCGTCAATGTCAACTTGGCAGTCGTTCTGTGGGTCACCAGACTTACAGGTGGTTGAATCGACGGTTGGGCCTGGTTTTGGTTTAGCGGTAGCCGTGTAGGTGATAACAGTACTATAGCTGCCGCTGGCAAGCTTCGCTGGGTCAATATTAGATGCAAAGGTCACCTGCTTAGTACAGTTCGCTGGATTAGTACAGCCGGATGGCTTAGCCTTCGTGACGTCGGCCACCACGGCCGGGGTAGCTTGGGCGCCGGCTGGGACGGCGCTAAAGGTGGTAGCGGACTTACTTAGAGAATAGCCCCACTGGTTGGCATTCAATGCAACTGGTGTGGAGCTTGGGGTGGCAGAGATTTTATGGGTGGAGTCCTTACTGTTTACAAGGTCGGGTGTATCGGCCTGCATGGTGAGGTTAAAGCCGTAAGGTTTGCCGGTCTTAACGGTGACATTAGTGGTAGCTTTATAGAGGTTGCCGGTTGGTTTTAGCTCGGCGCTTGGGTCAACCGCAATGCTAACGGTGTTGTCGTCAGTGGCATAAGCGGGCGCTGCAAACCCTAATAGAATTATCGCGAGAGCGATGAGGCTTAAAAGTTTACCCCCCCCCCGCAGCTGTTTGCCGTAATTTACTCATGTTGTTTGTCCTCCATTTTTGGTTATTGTCCTCTTTAGGTTTATCTCTGCCACCACGGCTAGATACCTTAATTATAACACTTATGTTAAATAGCGCAATGGTTTTTAGTGTCTAGCGGCGAAATCATTGCAAGACGGCCGGCAATCTGCTATATTAGGTGTATTGGGCTGGTAGCTCAGTTGGCTAGAGCGCGTCCTTGACGTGGACGAGGTCAGGAGTTCGAGCCTCTTTCAGCCCACCAAAATTATTCTAAGTCCGCTACGGCGGGCTTTTTTGATGTCTCTGCGCCCCTGTCAGCTAGGCGGCCTTGCATCTGGCATAGGACCCACCGCCTCAAACTCCATCTATAGCACACGTGATAGCTAAATTAGGGCGAGCCCAGTGTAATATCAGGATAATAATTATAGTAAATAAATAATTAAGCCCCGACAAGCTAGCCCACGCGGCGCAAAGAATCGACCCGTAAGGCTAAATCTGTAAAAATCAACATTAAACTAGCCGGCGCGGGCAGTAAAAAATGGCTAGCGCGAACCACTGCCGCGCCCCGCCCACACGCCGCAATACAAGCGATTTTGCCGACTTTTCCCACAATTTGCGGCAAAGTTTTCCACAGATTTTTATAGGCGCAGTGGCGGCGTTTGCCACCTTCTCTACCTCTGTTATTTAGTTTTCCCCACTTATTTTCCACAGATTTTTCAAGCTATTTTTCGGGCTGGTATGCATTTCATGCTATATTGTGCCCCAGCCCAAACTATTGACATTTTTGACTATACTTGCTATTATAAAAGGGCTTATGAAAAAGCAATCACAGTCGTTAGCTCCAAACTCACGACTCAACCAGTTCCACATTTACTTTGAAGGCTTGTAAGCCCCACTAGAGTACGAAAACTGCGAGATTCGTCCTCTAGCCCACCCCGCGGGTGGAAGTATCTCAGGAACGTAAAAACCTAGACTGTTTACCGCCCCAACGGGAGAAATCCCAAAGTGGCGGTTTTCTTATACCCACACAAAGCGCCCGTCACGCGAGCGCTTTTTATAAACTGAGCAGATTTAAGGTTAGATGGCTCAGGTTTAGATAGTCAGCACCCCGCCACACACAAACGGCAATCACTGCGCAGCGATAAAACAGCGCGCAAAATAAGACTATAAACTAAAAACAGATAATACGTGATGAGCTGTCCACATTAGGGCAACTACTGGCATTCAATTAAAACAACCGTACACCCACTGCGCTACTGCGCAAAGCTACCAAGCACTACGCGAAAAGCAAACCTAAACTGGGCATAGCCAGCGCCGGCATAAGTGGCAAAAATGCCAGCGCCCGTCCCATTAGTGGCATCACCACCGCGTTCAAACCACGGGTAATTCTTGTCAACAAACATTGCGTAATCGCTGTTCCACCGTGCGCCCTTCACTTTATCTACGCCTGTAGTCTCATAAAGCGCCTGACCGCCACAAGTTTCAAATTTGCAAGCATTAAAATTCGTAAAGTCATATAAATTCGCGTATGGCGGGCGTACCGTATCGCCCATCAAGCTATCCTCGGCGCCATCCAACGTCTGCGAGTAACGCGCGGCAGTGTATTCAGCGGCGCCACCAGCCATATCATATATACCGGTTGGATTGTTAGTCGTGCTAGCGAGCTGGCCAAGAGTGCCATTATAGGCACGTTGCAAATTATTGGCGCTACAAGCAGCTTGTGTGCCAAGCTTCCCCGCCGCCACACCAGAATGTTCAGAGGGTATCTGCGCGTTGGCGCTAGCATAGCTGCCATCGTCATGCTCATTATATGAGCCACAACCAGTAATACCGTGCGAACCATACGCATTGCCTCGGTCATCTATCTGACCATTGTTATGTACCCCGCCGGCGCCAGCCCCGTATGCACTAGCACTGAGGTAAGCCGCCACACCCCAGTCTTTATTATTAATAAAGCGCGAATTGTAGTTTTGTAGGTTGTGATTGTTCGGCTCCGGCACGTCATCTTCATCTTCACCACTTGACATCATACCACCCGAATTATTCTCATCCGCCACGCCAATTAACTTTGCTGACGTATAAAAGCCACCGATTTGGCGATAATTATTATAAAAAGCATCACCCGTAATATGCTGTAAATTAGGCTTCACCGTCGGCGCGCTAAAGCTACCCGTCGTCTCAAACTTAGCGAACCAAATTCCGTTAAGTTCCTTCTTGCCAAAGGTAAATGCTGGATGAGTAGCCCAAGTAGATACTTCGCCACCAGCTAACGGCAACTCACGACTAACGCCACACTCGGTGCGGTAATCCTTGCCGTTGCCAGTCTTGCAAGCTAGTGGACGTTTCTTTGGTGTCTTGGTGTTTTCAAACTTAATGTCAAAATTCTGGGCTTTAACCGGCTTATCTGTGCCATCGCGCCGCATCACCTCATATGTATAACGTGGGATATATACCCAGTAGCCGAGAATGTCAGCCTGGTCGATCACCTCATCTTCACCTTGGTATTTGGCGAGTGCTTCCTTCTTCACCGTTACAGCGTTCGCCCACTGTTTCTTGCCGTAGTCGTACCAATTACCCTTTGTGCATTCGTCTTCTGGGTTAGAAACGCTGGTCCACTGGGCATTAGTGGTGGTACCGGTATACCTTACTGGTATCATGTTTCTATCAAGGTCAACCAAACAGGAGCTGTTTTTATCACCCGAACGACATATATCTGATGGGTCGGTCTTGGCGGTACGCTTATCCCAATCGATAAATACCGGTTTTGGCTTGGCGATTACAGTGTAGGTAATTTTCGTAGAATAATTACCGCTAGCGAGCCTCGGGTCAACTTTAGCAGCAAAAGTTACGGATTTAGTATAGCTCGCTAGATTAATACAACCCGCCGGCTTCTTAGCCTTGGTGACATCGACAACCACGGCTGGTGTGGCTTGGGCGCCAGCTGGGACGGCGCTGAAGGTGGTAGCGGATTTATCTAGAGAATAGCCCCACTGATTGGCGTTCAATGCAACTGGTGTGGAGCTTGGGGTGGCAGAGATTTTGCGAGTAGAGTCTTTACTATTTACAAGGTCAGCCGTATCGGCCTGCATGGTGAGGTTAAAGCCATAGGGTTTGCCGGTTGTAACCTTAACGTTGGTGGTGGCTTTATAGAGAGTGCCGGTTGGTTGCAATGCCGCGTTCTGGTCAACCGCAATGCTGACGGTATTATCGTTAGTGGCGTGGACTGGTGTAGCTAAGACTAATGGGGTTACTGCAAGCAAAAATAGAGGCCAAAAAATTACCCCCCCCCCACAGGGTTTTAGCGCTAGACTGTTTATATTGTCTCATGCCGTTATCCTCTTTACTTTTACATCTACCACCACCGGCTAGATACTTGCATTATACCACAAGCACAATAGACTATTCAAACACTAGCCAACACCCCACACCTACTTCACAACAGCTTTGCCATTCAGGCAACGCACGACGTAGCGGGCACATCCATCTGGTTTGCGGTTAAGGCTGGCTTTATTCTCGTCAGATACCTCAGTCGTGCCGTTCTCGCAGGTCACCTCAAGACTTGCGCCCTTTGCCATCGCTCCCATTAAAGCACTCATGCCGTTTAATGTGTCAACCGTACACACATTAGCCACCTCAACATTCCTAGCCACAGCCGAACCATTAAAGCACTTCAAAAAGACATCATTCGCCGTGACGTTTCTCGCCTCCACCTTGCCGTTGTGGACCCCTGCATAAATCTTGTCAGCCTTAATATCTGCCACCACAACTTGGTTTGATTCAGCTTCAAGCTCGCAAACATCAATGTTTTCCGGCAGCGCAACAACAACTTCAGGGGCGCCCTGAGTCAGCCACCACAGCCAACAAGCAGCCGGCACCTTTTTTATCTGAACAAATTTTATACCAGACTGAGTTTTTTCAATCTTAAATAGCTCTTTTTTGCAATTAACATAACGAGCACTAAAGGAGTCACCCCTGTTTACGGTTAGGTTGATATCCTTCGTTTTTGCTACAAACTTCCTGCCGCTTGCCATTTGAATACCTCCTATAGCCTTACTCAACCTCTACTTCGCTGACTTGACTTTAAGGTCTTGCTCGCGCGGGACGGTGATATATTCCGTAATCTTATTTTGTTCAATCAGCTGCTTAAAGTCGTGGTCAAACTTGCTCAGCCGCACTGTTATTAGCGAGTACTTGGTCTGCTCCTTGTCGGTAAATTCGTCCTTGTCGATGCCGTCAAATCGCACAATATAATAATAGTACGCATCAGCCAACTTCACCTGTAACGGCGGCAAGACCGTCCCCGGCTGCTTACCCTTGATGGCGCGCAACACGCCTGTCGGGTCCTCCGTACTCCGCGTCACCACCACGGCGCCGCCCCGCTGCTTGCTGTCTGCGTCGTCACTCATCTCACGCGCCACAGTGGCGAAATCGTCGCCCTTCTGTAGTCGCGCCTGTATCTGGTCAAGCTTCGCTTTGGCGTCAGTATCAAGCGCAAACGCTACCTTGCGCTCCAAAAGCTGCCCGCGCAGCACCGACCGGTAGTCGTCCATTGACCAACCATAGTACTCCTTTAGGGTATTCACTAGCGTCTCCTCGGTCGAACTGTCCGCCTTTAAGTCGGCGTTTATCTTGTCTTGCAGCTCTTGGTCGGTCAGCTTCAGCCCCATCCGCCGCGCCACCTTGCGCGCGTACGCCGTCCGCTCGGCATTGCGTAGCTCGTTGCGTTTATGGAAGTTCAGCTCCTCGCTACCCTCTTTACTATTAAACGCCCGTCGCTCCTGTGTAATATAATAATGAATGTCCGCGCGAATCAGCCTGAGGTAAGCGTCAAACCGCACCGACTCGCCATCCACCCGCGCCACCGGCAAAGGTAGTACTCGCGTCGCGTTATAAAACAGCGCCGCTGTATTTTGCACACGGTACAAGTTGTGCCACACGTATACGCTAAATACGCTAACTACCACCAAGGCAATCGCCACCGACCCGAACACAATTTTTTTGCTCGAAATCTGCACCGGATATTTAAACTTGCGCCCCGCCGCCAGCACCTCCTTGCGGTGTTCGGCAATATTCTCGCTCGTAATCTTGAGCGAGTTGGCATCTAGCTTCTTCTTAAATATATTATGTAACTTAATTTTCATCATCATCCTTCTCTAATCCGCCCGCGTCACGAATCGCATCGGTCAGGCGCGCATAATTTTCTTCACAATGGGCGGCGCGGCGAATCACCATGTTACCCACCATCGTCTGCAGTACCAGTGTACCAAAGCCGAACATGCTGCCGAACAACCCTGGGATATTGTAGCTGACATTCTGCACCTTATTGAGGTTAATGTCTATGACGGACTTATTAAACAACCCGCGCTGCACCACTTGGCGGATGCGCTCGTTGGTAACTAAAAAGTACGAAAACCGCCAATTTATCCACTTATAAAACAGCACCATCAGCCCTAAGCAGAACCCCAGCGGTGCGCCCCACAATAGCTGCACGTTATCTTGCCAGATAATGAACGGTAGCGAGCCGACCGCAAGGCCAATCAGCACGGCAATAAAACCCCACCGCAGCGCCAAAATATGCTGCTGGAAAACGAACAATATTTTCTCCCCCGGATGCTGACCGATAAACTGCTTTTTACTCATAATAATACTGGTGACCCCGATACGAATCGAACGTACAACCCTCTCCTTAGGACGGAGCAGCTCTATCCAATTGAGCTACGGGGCCATGCTTATATTATACCAAATGTGGTAAAATTTGAGTATGAATCAACCGCAAAACAACCAACAAAAATACTATTTGGGCGACTTGATTGCGGACTTTGTGGAGTACGTCGAAGTGGAGCGCGGGCGGGCGCTGCGCACGGCGGAAAATTACCACCTCTATCTCGACCGCTTCGCCGAATTCGCCGGCGACATCACCGTTGACCAGATAAACGACGAGCTAATCCGCCAGTACCGCCTCTGGCTCAACCGCTACATTGACGACCAAGGTCGCGAGCTGAAGACCATCACTCAAAATTATTATCTGGTGGCGTTGCGCAGCTTCCTCAAGTACTGCGCCATCCGCGACATCCCCACCCTCAACGCCGCCAAGATTATGCTGCCAAAAGTTGAGCACAAACAAGTGTCGTTTTTGCTGGCCGAAGAAGTGGCGCGGCTGTTTGGCGCCATCGACCTTGACTCGCCCAACGGCCTGCGCGATCGCGCCATCCTAGAGCTGCTCTTCTCCGGCGGCATGCGCGTCAGTGAGCTGTGCAACTTAAATCGCGACAACGTCAACACTAAGCGCCGTGAATTTATGGTGCGTGGTAAGGGCAATAAAGACCGCCCGATTTTCATCAACCCGCGCGCGGCTGCGGCAGTAGAAGATTACCTCGCGAGTCGCATCGACGACCTGCCCCCGCTCTTTTTAAACAACTCACGCAACATGCCGAAGGACCGCCACGTCACCAGCCAGCGCGAAATTGAGTTGCGCCGCATCACACCCCGCTCTGTGCAACGACTCGTAAAAAATTACGCCCAACTGGCGGGCATCACTAAGCACGTTTCGCCGCACACCCTGCGCCACAGCTTCGCCACCGACCTGATAATGAACGGCGCCGACCTGCGTTCGGTGCAAACCATGCTTGGCCACAGCAGCATTGCCACCACGCAAATTTACACCCACGTCACCAACCCCCACCTCAAGGAGGTTCACGACAAGTTCCAAAGCGAAGTCTAATCGCTCTCGCTTATCGCGCAAAATTTCGAAAATTAATTATACCACAGAATTAAATGTGGTATACTATAAATGGTATACGGTAATTATAGGTATACAGCTCATAAAAGTACTATGAAAGGATGTGGCATTATGCCATGGGAAGTTCAAAGTGAAGATGACGACGTTATAGTAAAAGTCTATACCGGTGGCGACAAAGATATGATAAACAGAGATACTGGAAGAGAAGTATATTCTGAATTTATTATACAAGAAAAGGGTCCTAATGGAAGTCATACTCACATAGGGTTAGACGAAAATGGTGATGAAATATTCAGATCAGATAGATAGTATAATACTATCTATGCTATACTATTACCATGGATAACATTAAGCAAGTCGAGCAGCTCGTAGAGCAAGCTTGGCCGACCGCCACTACAGAAAAGCGCGAGAAGTTGGTTCAGCTAATGGTGGCGTTTGAGTCGCCAAAATGGGACGAATATTTGTTCGCCGCCGAGAAAAACCAGATTGCCGGCAGTGACGTGCTATTAAAGCACAAAGCCGAATTGGTTGACGCCGGCGCGCGCGGCATCGCCGACCACGACGGCACGATGCTGGCTAACTTCGATGCCGACTACTATCAGCGTCAAGTCGAAGCTTTACTGGACTATCTAAAGTAGTCGCTAGGGGGGCACAACGCCCCCTTTTTTATACTTAAATGAGCCGCCACCTAATCACCCTGCCCGCCACAGCAAATTCGGCGCCAACCTCTTGACAATTCACGCATAAATTGGCATAATAATGGCATCCTGCGGGTCACCTCGGTTATCCGAACGGATGTACTTTGACCCATTAGTTTCGAGATTGGAGCACTATGTCACTCATAAGTTATGACGAGATGAACCAAGCGTTTAAGCACGAGGTGGAAGAAATTACCCGTAGCAAGGTTGTTGACCTCCACGCGCGCTACTACGTCGCCATTTATGTCGACCAAACCATCAAGGACTACCGCGCGCAGCAGACGATGCTGGTAATTTACGACCGCTACGCCACAGACCAAGCCGTGGTGCAAGATGGTCAAGACAATGGCCGCCTCTTCTTGCGCCGCGATGGCCGACTTAGTAGTGATTTTTACCTCAAGAACATCTGTGTGATTAGCGGCGCAGCTGACGTTACTGTCAACGGTTGCCGCGACGCCATCGTCCAAGCTATCGAGTTGAACTCTCACCCCGACAGCAAAGATTACGAAGGCGGCAAGCTGAGCTATGAATTTGAATACATTCCTTGCACCGCCGCCGACTTGGCAATCTTCCGCAATGCGGACGTTTTCTATCTCCCCCTCTAATGTACAATTAAGCCCCCGCACTGCGGGGGCTTTTAATGATTAATTTATTGTCCAATTTTGCGTGGCGCCGGCTGGCACTGTGGACAAATGTGAGTGCCACGGCCAGCAACCTTGATTTTTATAATTTCAGTACCGCAACGACGACAAGGCTGCCCCGTACGGTTGAACACCGCCGCGAACAAATCAAGGTAGTCACCCCGCGTACCATCGGCGTGCACATAATTACGTAAGCTCGACCCGCCGGCCGCAATCGACTGGCGCATCACCGCTTGGACGGCGGCAAGCAGCGCCGCAAGCTGGTCGTCACTAAGCGCCTCAACCTTTGTGGCGGGGTGGAGACGCGCGCGATACAAACTCTCGTCGGCATAAATATTACCCACTCCCGCCAACACTGTCTGATTGAGCAGCGCCGCCTTGACAGAGGTCTTGGCGTGGCGGCGGATGCGGCGAATAAATTCTTTGGTCGGATTACCCACTAAAGGCTCAGGGCCGAGTTGCTGGATAAATGGAAAGTTGTTCAATTCAGCCGTGCGCCACATCAGCATGAAGCCGAACTTGCGCTGGTCGTTAAAATACAGCGTACCCGCCGTGAGAGTCAACGCCACACGCGTGGTGTTATCTGGTAGCGTGCCCACTAGTGATTCATTTGGGTGTCCGGCACCCCACGCTTCGCCTTGCTGCGGACGCCACACCAGCTGCCCCGTCATACGCAAATGGCACAATAGCGACCAACCATTATTTAGTTCAATAATGATAAGCTTACCCCGCCGGCGCACCGTTACGATAGTTGCGCCCAATAGCGCCGCCTGCTCAGTGGGCGTCACCCGCCACGACCGCGGACTAAACACCGTGACGCGCTGCACTTGTTGTCCCGCCGTGAGTCGCTCAAGTCCGCGCACCACGGTTTCAACTTCCGGCAACTCGGGCATTACTTACTTAAGTCCTTGATGATATTGTCCAGCTCGTCGGACTGCTTGAGTTCGGCGATGCGCTTCTGCCCCGCGCGCGACTCGTCAATTTCTAGCTGCGACCGCAACGCGACTTCGGCAAAATGCGACAACGTCTCGCCCGTGTCGATGATGTGCTTCTTCACCGCCGCGCGCAGTTCGTCCGACAAATAAATGGTGGTCTTGGTGGTTGCTACAGTGTTTCGCTTCATGTTGCCTCTTAGAATTTAAAGTTTAATCCGTTCTGCGGCGCCGCGTTCGGGTCGACGATATTTTGCGCCGTCTGGCTAATTAATTTTTTGCCGCCCGGGAACTGGCGCTGAATCAAGTCAATGACGGGCTGGCTGTTGCCGGCGAAAGTGCCGACGCCGCACGACGTAACCCATGACTTAACGACGTCTTTTTGGCCGTCCTTTAGATTGAACTCAATCAGCTGGCCGTTGGCGCAAATGGCGGCGTTCTTATCCACGTTGGTTTTGACCGTGTCAGCAAAGCCGTTGTTCTTCAGCGCAAGCAAAAGGTCGGCGAAGGCTTGTGGCTGGTTATCCAACTCAATCTTGCCAACCACCTTGTTGGCATAACCTTGGTAGACATACAGCTTGCGGCTGGTCTGAGTGATGGTCATGCTGACAAAGTAACGCTCCTCCTGCGCGGTGATGGGGCCGCGCGCCGTAAGGGTGAGAGTGGTGTCCGCCTTCGGCTGGTCGAGCACCTTGACCTGCTTTTCTTGCACATTGGCAGCTGGGTGGTTAGCGGTGTTTTTGGTCAAACTTGAACCGACCCAAATAATGCCGCCCACCATCACCATAAATACAATGATGATTAATAAAACTAAACCAAATTTTCCACGCTTCATATTGTTATTATACCATTTTGACGTGATGACGTCAAGTGTTGGGTGGCTGAGGTGTGAGCTAGCGAGCCGGCAAGTGGGCACGCAGTCAGTGGCACAGCACTAAACTAGCTCAGCCGCGGCCGGTCCAAGGGAGGGCGAGGGCTCTTAAAGCCTCGCCTCACCTCTTGCCCCGGCTAGGGATGGGGCGGCTCTGCCACCGCACGGAAATTAGTCTTGCGAGACGGGGACGAGAGCAACGTGGAACGCTCTGCTGTTAATAACATTAGAACTGCCAGTTAAACTGGCATAGAATAGTCCAGCACCCAAAACAATAGAGCTGCTAGTGCCGCCGCCACGGCTGAACCAAGGATCAGTATTCGGCAAAAAAGCTTTGTTGTCACCCATATATGCAATTCGAACAAATTCACCATCTTGCTTTAACCATTGCGATCCATCATCCGCAGTATGATGGCGAGCGTCTTGGTTAACTTCAATTACCTTACCGTCAATATGTGTTTCATGTAGCGCCTGACCACCACAACTCACCCAGGTACAATGCATGAATCCCATAAAATTATAGAGATTGGTATATGGTGGCTTTGTATTGACAACTGTAGTAGGTCCACCTATATTGCCCTTCATAGCTACCACGTAGTCCTGCTCTGTCATCTGTTGGATGTTTTCATTATATGCCGCGGCAACACACTCGTTACCACCACCCGACATATCATAAATACCGGTTGGATTGTTGGTAGTGCTGGCGAGCTGGCCGAGGGTGCCGTTATAAGCATACTGGGTATTATTAATGCTACAAGCCGATTGTGTACCTAACGCCACAGAGACAACCTTTATCTTACCATCAACTTTCGCCCTACTGCCATCATATCTTTTCTTACTACCATCAGCCGCTGGGCCACAACCGGTGATGCTACCATAATACGTAGTCTCATTATCTTGCCTTATCTTTACAATATCACCATTAATCTGCACGCCACTATACCCCGCACCATAATTACTGGCACTGAGATAAGTCGCAGCACCCCAGTCGGTGTTATTTACTAAGTGCGAACTGTAGCGCGATAAATTATTGTTGTTTGACGTAACGCCTGCTAATGCCATACCCGCCGTGTTAGCCGAGTCATTCACGCCCAGTGATTTTGCAATCTCATAAAAAGCCCTTATCGTAACCTGGCCTTTAATACCTTTAATATAATGATTAATATGCTTTTCATTTGGCAGCACCGTCGGCTGCTGGACAGAACCCGTTGTTTCAAACTTAGCAAACCAAATACCGTTCAGTTCCTTGGTACCGAAGGTGAAGGCTGGGTGGGTCGCCCAAGTGCCCTGTGCACTCGGCTGCCCCTTAATGTAGTCGCGGTCAAGGTAGCACTCCGTGCGATAATCTTTACCCTGCTCTGGGCAAGCCGCCGGCACACGCTTTGGCGTGGTCGTCTTCTCAAATTGAATCAAAAAGTTCTGCGCGAGAACCGGCTTATCGGTGCCATCGCGCCGCATCACTTCGTAGGCGTAACGCGGGATGTACACCCAGTGCCCCAAAATGTCGGCTTGGTCAACCACCTTGTTTTGCCCTCGGTATTTACTGAGCGCCTCCGGCTTCACCGTCACAGCGTTCGCCCACTGCTTCTGGTTATAGTTGTACCACTCGCCCTGATGCGCGGTGTCCTCGCGGTTCGCCAAACTCGTCCACTCTGCGTGGTTGACGTCGCCCGTATACTTCACCGGAATCATATTGGCATCAAGGTCGACTTGACAATCGCTCTTTAGGTCGCCCGAGCGGCAAATGGTCGGGTCAACCACCTGCGCGTGCGGCGGGGTCTTGGCAGTCGCGGTGTAAGTGATAGTAGAAGAGTACTTGCCGCTGGCAAGTTTGGCTGGGTCGATGTTGGCGGCGAAGGTGACCGACTTCGTGCAATCGGCAGAATTAGTGCAACCCGCCGGCTTGGCCTTCGTGACGTCGGCCACCACGGCCGCGGATTCGCCCACTGCCGGAACTTTGCGAAACTGCGTAGCTTGTGGCACGAGAGCGTAGCCCCATTGGTTGGCGCCCAAATCCGCCGGGCTGGTAGCGCTCGGCATGGCAGAAATTTTATGCGTCGAGTCGGTCGTATGGATTAAGTCTGCCGTGTCGGCTTGCATGGTGAGATTGAAGCCAAACGACTTACTCGTTTTTACTGTCACATTCGCGGTGGCTTTATAGAGATTGCCAGCGGGTTGGAGTGCGGCGTTCTGGTCGACGGTCACACTGACCGTGCTATCGTCCGCCGCATAAGTAGGTACTGCGAAAACAAACGGCGCCACGGCGAACAGTAAACCAAACACCGCCCCACGAGTGAGACTAATAATTACCCCCCCCCCGCTTCTGTTTGTTGTAATTTTGGCATAGCCAATTCATCTCTTTATTTGCCTCCTATTGCCCACTGATTAATAATACTATTATACCATAAGCGGCGTAAAGCACCAAATTCTATAAGTCCCAACAAAGCGGCAAACAAAGGCTGCCCCGCCGGCGAGTGAGGCGGGCTAAGTTCCACTCTTAAATGTGAAGTCTACAGCTCACCCCACGATGGACCGTAGCTGACGTCGACTAGCAGACGCACTCCCAAGTCGGGCGCGATATGCTCCATGATTTCTTTGACTTGCGCCGCCACCGCGGGCGCCGCGGCTTCGTCACACTCCAGCATAATTGAGTCGTGCACCTGCATGATTTGCACCGCGTTTTTTACTTCCGCCTCGATTTTCAACATGGCCTGCTTCATTAAATCTGCCTCGGTGCCTTGAATCGGCATGTTGGCAGCCGCGCGCTTGGCAGCTTCGCGCACCACGAAGTTGGACGACTTGACGTCAGGTGTCGGACGCCGCCGGCCGCACCACGTTTCCACGTAACCGTCAGTCTCGGCTTGCGCCAGAATCTTGTCAAGGTAAGCGCGAATCGGCTGGCGAATCTCAAAGTAACGCGCGATGAATTTCGCGGCCGCCGCCATGCTCATACCCGTCGCATCCGCCAGCCCCTTCGGGCTCATGCCATACAGCACGCCGAAGTTGATGGTCTTGGCGTGGCGCCGCTGCTCGGGCGTGACTTGACTAAGCGGGATGCCGTAAGCCTCGGCCGCCGTCATGGCGTGAATGTCATTTTTCGGGTCGCTAAACATGGCAATCATTTTTTGGTCGCCAGCCAATGCCGCCGCCAAACGTAGTTCGAACTGCGCATAATCGGCGTTCACAATCACCCGCCCCGCCGGCGCCACAAAGCACTGCTTGATTTGCTTACCCTGCGGCGTGCGCGTCGGGATGTTCTGCAAATTCGGATTAGACGAAGACAGTCGCCCCGTCGACACCACGTCCTGACTGAAGGTCGTGTGAATGCGACCGGTCAAGTCGGTCGCCGCCGCCAGCGCGTCGGCATAAGTCGACTTGAGTTTGCTAATCGAACGGTACTGCTGAATCAACTGCACCACTGGGTTAGTCTTCGCTAAGCGGTCCAGCACCTTTACCCCCGTAGAATAGTTGCCCTGCTTGTTGCGCTTGCCAGTCGGCGTCAAATGAAGCCGGTCAAACAAAATAACACTAAGTTGCTTCGGGCTCGCCAAATTGAACTCACAACCCACCTGTTGAAATACCTGACCTCTGATGTCATCCAGCTGTTGCTGCATATTGTGCGACATTAGGGTTAATTGGTCCGAGTTGATTAACATACCACGTTTTTCGATTTTTGCGAGGACAATTTGCAATGGGAAATCGATATGTTGCGCCAGCTGCTCTAGCTTTGGCACTTGATGTAGCGCCTCGGCTTCTTCATGGTATAACTGCCATAAATACCCCAGCTGCATAACAGAGGTAGCGCAACCGTACTGCAGACTGGTGAGTTCGTCCAAAGTTTTGGGCGAATTGAGACTATTAAGCAGAAAAGCGGCATGCTTGGTATCGAACGCCACCCGCCAAGTGACATCTAGCTCGCGCGCCAAAAATTGCTCGGCGAGTAACTTCGCATCGTGCGTCACCACCGACTTGCCATCAAGGAGCGCCGCTGCCTGCGTGAAGGTGACAGCTGCCGCGGTTTTGGCGTCAGAACTGAGATAGAGCTGACCGTCCACCACTTGCGCCACCACGGGGTCGCCTAATTTAAGGTCGGCAGGTGCCACCAGTTGAAGTGTATCCGCCGCGGCGGTCAATTCGGCCGCCGACTCTTGGTAGTCCGCTGGCAAACGGTTTAATAGCGAGGTAAATTCTAAGTCTAGCAGCTGCTGCCTAAGTTGCGCGCGATTTAAGTTGCTCATCGCCATCGCCTTTAGGTCAAGCTGAAGCGGCGCGTCACACATGATGCGCGCCAGCGCCTGACTCATGTAGGCCGACGCCTTGCCCGACAATAATTTCTCACGTAGCGCCGGCGATTCCTGCGCCACATTTTCATAAACGCCATCCAGCGTGCCGTACTTTTGCAAAAGTCTTAGGCCCGTTTTCTCCCCCACCCCTGGGACACCGGGGATGTTATCGGAGGCGTCGCCCTTCAGACTCTTGAGATCAAGGAACTGTTCTACCTTGATGCCGTACTTTTGTTCGAACGCCGCGCGGTCAACTTGCTCAAGGTTGGCTAGTCCCTTCTTTAGGGCGAACAATGCCGTATCGTTATCCACCAGCTGTAGCATATCAAGATCGGAACTGATAATCACGGTATAAATGCCCTGCGCGTTGGCTTGCCCCGACAAAGTGCCAATAATATCGTCCGCTTCGTAATCGTCCAACTCATAAAACGGCCAACCAAAAGCCGCCAGCAGCGACTTTAAAATCGGAATCTGTTGGTAAAAGTCAGCTGGTGGCGTCACCCGCCCCGCCTTGTACTCGGGGTAGATTTGCAGCCGCCGGCGAATGTTGGTCTTTGGCTTATCCCACGCCACCGCCACATAGTCTGGCGCAATCTGCCGAATTAGCTCCAGCGCAATCACCGCAAAGCCATACACGCCGCCAGTCGACGTGCCATCCTTGGTGGTCAAATTTGGCATGGCGTAGTAGCCACGGTAAAACACCGACTTGCCGTCAATTAGCACTAAAACTTTTTTGTCACCGGCTGCCACTAGGTTACTCATCGTTACAACCCAAGATAGTCATGTAGCCGCTCGGTCTCTTTGTTTTTGCGCAACTTCGCCAACGCCTTGGCCTCAATCTGGCGAATGCGCTCACGCGTCACGGCAAACTCGGCACCCACCTCTTCTAGGGTGTGCGGTCGGTCGCCATCCAAGCCAAAACGCAGCTTGATAATTTTCTGCTCGCGGTCCGACAGCGCGTTCACCACGTCCATCACCTGCTCACTTAAGAGGTGGTCGCTCGCGGTATCCTCTGGATTAGCCGCCTTGTCGTCAGCCATCATGTCGCCTAGCTCCGAAGAATCGTCATCGTCGTTGTTGCCAATCGTGGCGTCTAGCGACTGAATGTCCTGCTTAATCTTAAAGACGTACTTAATCTTCTCTGGCGTCTCGTCCATTTCCTTCGCCAGCTCTTCAATCGTCGGCTCGCGGTTCAACTCCTGCGTCAACTTGCGCTGGATGCGCATCAACTTGTTGATAGTCTCGACCATGTGCACCGGAATACGAATCGTGCGTGCTTGGTCGGCAATAGCACGAGTAATCGCCTGGCGAATCCACCAGGTGGCATAAGTCGAAAGCTTAAAGCCCTTGCTTGGGTCGAATTTCTCCACTGCGCGCAGTAAACCAGTGTTGCCCTCCTGAATCAAGTCGAGGAAGTCCAGTC
>CAMPVQ010000006.1 GCA_946997535.1 uncultured Candidatus Saccharibacteria bacterium | reverse complement strand
GGATCAAACTCTCCGTAAAAGACTGTTTATTGCTAAACAGTACATTGTAGTTTTGAAACTAACATAAAAGATGTACTGACGAAATTGACTTGCACTACTAAATTGTAAATTTGCAGTCTAACTTGAGAGCCCGTTGAGCCTTGGCCCGTTCGATTTAACCTCTCGCGCTTGACTGATTATTATGTTACAGCATTTGAGCCGCGGGGTCAACACTTTTTAGGCAAAAAGTCGTAGTAAAATGTGCAACGTATTGACGTCATAGATTGCACCTCTGTTAATTCCCGCGCCCACCAACTAGCCTAGTCAAAAATCCCCTTGATTTGGCTAAAATTCCACTAAAGCGACGCGACTCTTATATATATGTATATATAGGCGCGGCGGCAAACTATTATATATAGATAACAAAAAATCTCGCCAAACGGCGAGATTAGTTTTAGTGAACGATAAACCCGATAGCTAAGCCGACCAGCAGCCCGAGCAGGCCGCCCGCCGCCACTTCTTCTGGCAAGTGGCCGCGCGAGAAGTACGGCACATCGGTTTGCCGCCCCGTGTTCTTAAAAATCAGTTTGCTGTATTCTTCTTGCTTTTCCTTTGGCGCCTCGCTAATCATCTTCATCAAGATAAGCCCCTGCTCGCCCACTGCGCGCCGCACATGCATCGCGTCGTAGGCCACAATCAGCATCAGCATAAAGGCCACGCCGAAGAGCGACGAGCCCAAGCCCTCGCGCATACCAATCACCACGGTTAGCGCCACAATCGACGCCGTGTGGGTGCTCGGCATGTTACCTGACGAGAAGAACTCGCGCAATGTCACACGTTTCTTGCCCACCAGCAGCGACACCTTAGTTAGCTGCCCGATGATGTAGGCCGCCAGCGCCGCCCAGAGGTACGGCGAGCTGATGAGGCCTTTAAATTGTATTGTGATATAGTTAACGTCCACCCTGTTCTCCTTTTAGTTATCTTTTTCTGCTGCGTTATCGTCGTCCTTGGTGCCATCGTCCGAGACTAGCCCGACTGACACCACTGAATCGTCCTCATCAAGGCGCATAATGCGCACACCCTGCGTGGTACGGCCAAGGGTTGGAATGTCGTTCAAACCGACCCGAATGGTCTGACCGCCCGCCGAAATGGCAATGATTTCAGAGGTATCGGCGTCAAGTGAGCGCGCGGCGATGATGTTGCCAGTCTTGGCAGTCACTACAGCAGCTTTGATGCCGACGCCGCCCCGCTTGTGCACTGGAAAGTTCGACACCTTTGTCTTCTTGCCGTAACCCTTCTCGCTCATAATCAAGAGGCACTGATCCTTTTGCGATTTATCAACCACGTCCATACCGACCACGCGGTCACCTGGGCGCAAGCGCAAACCGCGCACGCCACGGGCACTGCGGCCAATTGGGCGAGCATCAGCCTCACTGAAGCGAATCGCCTGACCAAAAGCTGTTGAAATAATCACATCAGCATCACCTGACGTCTTACGCACCCAGCGCAATTCGTCGCCGTCGTCGAGCTTGATGGCAATCAAGCCGTTGGCGCGCACGGTCTCGTACTCCTTGGCCAGTGTCTTCTTGATAGTACCATTGGTCGTGGCCATAAATAGGTAGCCATCGCGGTGGTCAGCTTCGTCCTTGCTGTACTTCACAATTGACGTCACCTTTTCGTTAGGTTGCAATTGTAGTAAGTTTACCAACGCTACACCCTTAGCCTGCAAGCTAGCGGCCGGCACATCGTAGGCGCGGAGGCGGAAAATACGCCCCTTGTTCGTAAAGAAGCTGAGGTAATCGTGCGTAGTGGCCGTAATTAGCTGGTCAACAATGTCCGATTCCTTAGTCGTCACGCCACGCTTGCCCTTGCCGCCACGATTCTGCTGGCGATAGGCTGCCATCGGGGTACGCTTGATGTAATTTTCGCTTGTTAACAAAATTACAGCATCTTCCTCTGGTATTACGTCTTCGTCAGCCATCTTACCCAACTCGTGGTTAATAATCTTAGTGCGGCGCGGGTCGTCATATTTTGCCTTCAAGTCAACTAATTCCTGACGAATGATATCAAGAATCTTCTGCTCGTCCGCCAAAATTGCCTCCAATTCCTTAATGCGGCGATGCAATTCATTTAGCTCATCCTCAATCGCCTGACGATCAAGACCGGTCAGCTTGCGCAGCTGCATGGCCAAAATGGCACGCGCCTGAATTTCACTCAGGTCAAAGCGCTCCATCAAGCCGTGCATGGCCGTATCGTAGTCTTTACTACCACGAATCAGCTTAATAACTTCATCAATGTTATCAAGAGCAATCTTCAAGCCCTCCAAGATATGGGCACGCTCCTTCGCCTTCTTAAGCTCAAACTCTGTGCGGCGGCGCACCACAATGCGGCGATGCTTGAGATACTCATTTAGGATATCCTCCAACCCGAGCACACGCGGCTGAATGCCGTCAACTAGCGCCAGCATGTTGTAATGGAAGGTGGTCTGCAACGCGGTATACTTGAATAACTGATTTAAAACTTTGTTCGGATAGGCGTCCTTCTTGAGGTCAATCACCACGCGCACTTCGCCACGGGCAGATTCATCGCGAATGTCTTGAATGCCAACAATTTTCTTTTCGTTGACCATCTCGACAATCTTTTTTTGCAACGTTGCTTTATTTACACCATACGGGATTTCCTTCACCACAATCTGGTGACGTCCGCGCTTGGTCTCACAAATCTCTGTCACGGCGCGAATCACCACTGAACCGCGGCCCGTCAAGTAGGCCTGCTTCATGGCTGGACCGGCGTACACTACGCCGCCCGTTGGGAAGTCTGGCCCCTTCACTATCTTTAAGAGGTCGTCAATCGTTGTGGCATCTGAACCGTGGTCAATCAAATAAATCACGGCATCACACAGCTCGCCCAGATTGTGGGTTGGGATATTGGTCGCCATACCCACGGCAATACCAACTTGGCCGTTCAGCAGTAAGTTCGGCAACTTAGCCGGCAATACCACTGGCTCCTGCAACTCACCATCATAGTTATCACGAAAGTCCACTGTCTCTTTATCGAGATCAACCAAAAGCTCGGCGCCTGCTTTACCCATTCGCGCCTCAGTATAACGGCTAGCAGCTGGCGGGTCGCCATCCATTGAACCAAAGTTACCTTGGCCCTCCACTAGTGGGTAGCGCATCACCCAATCTTGCGCCAAACGCACCATGGCATCATAAATCGCCGAATCGCCGTGCGGGTGATATTTACCCATCACATCACCGACGATACGCGCCGACTTCACAAACTTTGTGCCAGGGCGCCAGCCGTTTTTTTCCATGGTGTATAAAATACGACGGTGAATCGGCTTCAGGCCGTCGCGCACATCTGGCAACGCGCGGTCAATAATCACCGACATCGAGTAGCGCAGATAACTGTACTCCATCACGTCTTCTACAGTCTTGAGCTCCACCACGCGGGAATGCTGCGCTTGGACGTTGACGGTCTCGCCAGTGGTTGGCACTGGTGTATTCTGATTTTCTTGATTCTCGTTCATCTCACTCATCTCTATCTCCTACTAGACATCCAAGTCCTCAAGTTTAATATCCTTAGCGCGGGTCTGAATAAATGCTTTGCGCGGCTCCACGGCGTCGCCCATCAACTTGTTAAATATAGCATCAGCGTGCTCGGCGTCGGCCACCTTCACTTGGGTCAACACGCGAGTCTCCGGATTCATTGTGGTATCCCACAGCTGCGTGGCGTCCATTTCACCCAAACCCTTGTAACGCTTCTGGCCAGTGTAGCCAGCTTGACGGAAGGTCTCAATTTCTGGGTCAATTTTGTTGCCCGCAGCCTTGCGTTCAGCGATACGCTTCTGAAGTAATGGCTCAAGGTCAGGCTCGTCGTACACGTAATCGCTCGGCTTATTACCGGCGCGCGTCAATTCAAAGAGCGGCGGCTTGGCCAGATAAATGTGGCCATCCTCCACCACCTGCGGCATGTACCGGAAGAAGAAGGTCAATAGCAGCGTGGCAATGTGGCTACCATCGACATCGGCATCGGTCATGATAATGATGCGGTCATAGCGCAGACCAGAGATATCGAACTGGTCGCCAATACCCACACCCATACCCTTAATTAATGACACAATTTCGTTGTTCGCCAACATACGGTCAAGGCGCGCCCGCTCCGTGTTAAGAACTTTACCACGCAACGGCAGAATCGCCTGCGTTTTAGAGTCGCGCCCCACCTTAGCAGAGCCACCTGCGGAGTCACCCTCAACGATGTAAAGTTCACATTCTTCTGGATTACGGCTGCTACAATCGGCCAATTTGCCCGGCAAGTTGGTGCCACCAAAGGCACCCTTGCGAATCACGTTCTCACGAGCAGCACGAGCGGCCTTGCGGGCACGGGCGGCCAGCACAGCCTTGTTAACAATCGCTTTGGCAGCCGCCGGATGTTCCTCGAGATAGCAAGAAAAGGCCTCGCTCATCACTTGGTCAACATAACGGCGCGTCTCCGGGTTGCCCAGCTTATTCTTGGTCTGCCCCTCAAACTGTGGGTCGGGAATCTTGACCAAAATCACCGCAGTCTGGCCTTCGCGGATATCATCACCGGTTAAATTGTCTTCTTTGTCTTTCAACAGCCCGTTTTTACGCGCATAGTCGTTGATAACGCGCGTCATGGCCGAGCGAAAACCCACCAGATGCGAGCCACCCTCGGGGTTGAACACATTGTTGGCGAATGGCATCACATTCTCGGTGTAACCATCGTTGTACTGCATGGCAATTTCCACCTGCGTGTCGTCAACCTTCTTTTCCACATAAAAAATGTCGTCAGCCAGCACTTCCTTGCCCACATTGAGGTGCTTAACGTAAGATTTAATGCCGCCATCAAAGTAGAACTCATAGCGGAACGGATGCTCAGCGTTGTCACGGTAGTCAATTAGCTTAGCACGAATACCCTTGGTGAGGTAGGCTTGGTGGCGTAAGTACTTCAGCACCCAGCTGCGGTCAAACTTCTTAAACTCCTTAAAAATCTGCACATCCGGATAAAATGTGATGCGCGTGCCGCGCGGCATGTCGGTCTTGCCAGTGTTGACAAATTTACCAGTAATTTTACCTTCGGAAAATTCAATTTTATAGAGCTCGCCGTGATGAGAGACTTCGGCAATAAACTTACTAGAGAGGGCATTCACTACTGAAGAACCGACACCGTGCAAGCCGGAAGACACCTTGTAGCCACCACCACCGAACTTACCGCCGGCGTGCAAGACAGTCAACACCGTCTCAAGTGACGAGACGTGAGTTTTAGGGTGAATACCAACAGGAATACCGCGGCCGTTATCGGTCACGCGGCAGCCGCCGTCAGCCAGCAGCTCAATTTTAACTGTGGTGGCAAAGCCTGCAATAGCCTCGTCAATACAGTTATCTGCAATCTCTTTAATTAAGTGGTGCCAACCGTCATAACCGGTGGAACCAATGTACATGCCAGGACGCTTACGAACTGGCTCAAGACCCTCTAGCACCTGAATTTGGCTAGCGTCGTAATCGTCGGCGGCGGTCTGTGTGTTCTTAGTTGTTGCCATTAATTCCCTCTCAATTTACGCAATGCTTCTATTTTACCAATTTAATCTGATTAAGTCAATTATAAGCCATTTGCAGCCGTTTTAAGGCGTCTAAACGCCATTTTGAACAATATAATTACACAATAAGCCCACTACCCTTCTAGCCCAAATACCTCAGTAAATGAGCTAGAATGTAGTGCAGGCTTCGCGCGCCTAGCTAGCGGCGTGGCGGCTGTGGCTGACTGGGCTGCTGATGCAAGTCATACTGCATCACGGCCTGCGGGTAAAGCGGTCGGTCAGAGTGCACTACTGGCATCGGTGGAATTACCTGTGGAGCTTGCGGAGCGCGCTGTGTTTGTGGTGGCATTGCCTGAGGCGTTGGCATCATCTGCGGCACTGGATATCCTTGGTATCCCTGTGTCGGCATCTGTGGTGCTGGCATTGGCTGCGGCTGCATCACCGGCGTAGCAAACTGCTGCGGCTGAATGGGCTGGATGAATTGAACGGGCTGTTGCACCATATTTGGCGGATACTGCCCTAGCATCGGCGCACGCGGTGGCATCGCCTGAGGCGTTGGCATCATCTGTGGCGCTGGTTGAGCTGGAGCTGGTCGTGGCGGCACTGATTGAACTGGTTGGGTTGACTGAGCTACATTAGCAGTATGTGGTGCGCGAGCAGGCTTAGTAGCAGATGGTTTTAACTGAGCCGCTGAAGTAGAATTATGCCGTAACTGGTCAGCGCGCGCCTCTAGCCAATTACCAAGAAAGCTACTTTTGCCATCGGAGTTCTTATCCTGATGCTTATCTGATGCAGCCGGTGTAACTGAAAGGCGTGCTCGAATCTCTGCTTCAACTTGAGCGCGTGGAATGCCGTACTTCATTGCCGAAAGCTGCCTTAACTTATCCGCTAGCTGCTCATTTGGATGCCCCATTGGCGGTGGCAAGCGCAACGAGAACGGCGAAGTCGGCGAGCCGTTAAGCAACATCTTCACGGCGGCGGTATAATTCGGCATGTACTGCAAATCTTCAGTATCAAACACCGGTGCGAACAACTTAACGATATTCTCGGCGTCCTCCGAACCCACGCGGCCGATGATAAACGAACCCGTGTTACCCATAATAGCGGCGCGAATCTTGTCCGTCAGCTGCGTCACAAACTGGTTCGCCACGGTCAAGCTAAGGCGATACTTGCGCGCCTCAGACAGAATAGATTCAAACGAGTCGGTGGCAAAGTTCTGGAACTCATCCACGAACAAGCAGAAGTCGCGGCGCTCCGCCTCCGGAATGTTAGCGCGCGACATGGCCGCGGCTTGAAACTTCATCACAAACACCATACCAAGGAGCTTAGCTGGCATCTCGCCCAACTTACCCTTCGACAGGTTGACAAGCAAAATCTTGCCTTCGTCCATCACCTTACGGAGGTTCACTGTGGAGTGTACTTGCCCCAAAATGTTACTCATCATCGTATTTTCAAAGTCCGCCCACTTCGAGACCACCCAAGAAGTCACCTCACCGGCGTCGTTTGAGCGCTGGGCATTCGGCCATTCCTTCGTCCAGAAGTCGATAGCGCGCTGGTTCTTGAGGTACTTAATCTTTGGCTTGGCAAAATCAGGATCAACCAACACCTTCGGGATATCCATAAACGTGCCGCCCTTCGGGTCAGCCATCAAAAGCAGTGCGGCATTGCGCACAATATTTGCCATGCGCGGCCCCACAATACCTTGGTGTTGCGGGTCGTACAATGAATAAAGCATGTTCATCGTCTCAGCAATGATATAATCTTGTGTTCGTTCTGGGTCTGGGTCGTTCGGATCAATTTCGAACAAGTTCATACCAATCGGGTTGTCCATATCTGACGGGTTGAAGTAAATTACGTCGTCAATGCGGTCGCTCGGCACCATGGACAACAATTTTTCAGCACTATCGCCGTGCGGATCGATAAAGGCAAAGCCCTTGCCTGCCACCATATCCTGCAACGCCAAGTTCTCAAGGAAGACAGACTTACCCATACCGGTCGCACCCATCACGTAGATGTGGCGACGACGGTCGTTATCGCCCAAGCGAATCGCCTTCTTGCGCCCGCGATAAATATTGTATCCAAGCAGCAGGCCCTTATCCATCACTAGTGCTGGACCATCCACCTCCTTAAAGTGCTGGCGTTCCACCTGAGTTGATGGTACGTTGGTCTGGTCTGGCAAGTGGAAGATTGAGGCCAGCTCGATAGTATTTAAAATATTTTTGTCATCTTCCTGCGGGAAGAAACGCATAATATAGTTGGTCGCAAACTGCTCCGTGCTTTCCATCGGCTTAAATTTAAAGCTGTTGTTGTTCGGCGAATTAAATAGCGCGAAGGCCGAGACCACGCCACCCACCAGCTGGCGTGACCGCTCAAGGTTCGGACAAGAAGCAATTAGGCGGATCTTTACCTCATAACCGGCATAACGCGCCTTCTCTTCCATAGCTTCCACGCGCGCTTGCTCAACACCATTTAGAGGCTTCGGCCCCTTCTCCTTTTCTTTTTCTTTCTCTGCGCTCGGCGGTTGCCAAAGAGCGGCAAAAATTTGCCCGAAATATTTCAAGCCTGTACTACCTGCTGAAGTATCCTTCTTGCCTTCACGAATATTCTGCGTCTTCGTCTCAATCGACTTCACCCAACCCGACTTAGCTGGGCGTAGTAAAATTTGTAACCCCAACCCATCACCACGCTGCGCTGCAGAAAATGCGTTCAAAATAGCGCCCGTAGCATCACGCTTAGTCTCCTTATAGGTCGCAATTGGCGATTCAAATGAATTAGCCAGCACAAATTCACCACCCGACACGCCACTAATCTTGGTGGTCGGGTTAAATAAGTTCAGCTCTTCAACCTCCTCAAGTTGCGCCGTCGGGTAAGCAGCAATAATTGCCTGTTTAATAGCGTCAATCAGCACCGTCGGCACCACAGCATAATAGTGAATTAACCCGCCATGCGCCACAATCTCAAACGACATGTGCCGCTGGCCGTAAAAGCTGCTTTTAAAACCTCTGGTAGCTGTAGATAAAATCACATTATACATCGTCTGTGCCTGAGAAATCATCTCATCGGCCACATCACGAGTATCGCGCCCACCGACCTTAATATCTTCGCTTGGCGGCGGCAAGTGAATTAGAATTGGCACCATTTTGAGGCTGCGCTCGTAGTTCTTTTGCTCACGCAACCGCGCCCGATAAACCACAAAAGCTGCCACACAGAGCGCCGCCGTCACGCCAAAAATCATCAAGATTAACAGTAGTGGAACAACAGCTGAACTAATATCCATAACTATAACTTCGGCGCTTCGCCAATGACCCTCCCAAATCGTTTCTTCACATAATCACGCATCATAGCAGAGATATTCATTTGCTGGCGATACGGGTCTAGTGAGTTCTTGGCAATCTCAGCCTTCACTTTACCCACCCATTCGCGTTCAATCTTATCGGTATCAGTAGCGCCATCGGGGTCAGAAGTCGCCATGCTCGAGGTCGCCTGAGCAGTTGCCGGTGTAGGATTAGCCGCCACTGGCTGCTGTGGTGGTTGCACTAGCTGCTCCGCCGCCAACGCCTCCTGCTCAAGTCGAGCAATCTGTTCAGCCCGCAACTGCGCCGGGTCGCCGTTCATAACGTTTGCAGTATTCGTTGCACCAGTGTTGTAATTTGGCGCCACAAAATTACCCACCTGTGGTTGCGGCATCATATTTGGTCGTGCAGCTGGTCTTGGTGTTTGTTCAATATGTGGCTGATTGCTTGTTGGTGCCATATACCGCTATTATAGCATAAACGTATTGAATGAATACAATTTTTAAATAGATTTCTGTTGTGTAATTGTCGCCATTAAATAATTTATTTTAGGCGCTTCATTGTATATAGAATCGCCAGCGCCTCAGTAACCGTTATTAAAATGGCATCAAGTAACCCTAGTTTTCCAATTGAATTAAATGACATTAAGACAATTGGCACGAAACTTAAGATGACGCAAATAGCAATCAGCCGCCGATAGTAAAGCGCTTGCTTAACCCCCGCTAACGCCGACGCCGGCAATGGCCGGATAAGCCGATATGAGTAGTAGCCTAGCGTAGCAAGGAACATAATCACCCCGAGTGACGCCATATAAATTAAAAAGAAGACTAGCAAGATACCAGCGAGGCCGCTCGTATCAGGGCTAGTCAAGTTCAGCACGGCTGCCAGCGCCACAACGGACACAAGGAAGCTAGCGACTGCTGTATAAATAAGATTTTTGCACCTCATTATGCTTATATTTTATAGAATTTGGGGCAGTAAGGCAATACGCTCAAGGTTTGCGGGAACCGAACTTTGCCCTACTACCCCGAAGAGATGGAGGAGAGGAGGATACTGACATAATTGTCAGAAAAAGTACTATAAGAGAGGCCGCTGGCTGCACAAGTTGGTGAAGTCTAAAGTGCGACAAGCTCATCCGCCAAACTAAAATCTAAAAAAGGGCGCGAGTCACCGGTAGCACAGCCAACAACCTTTCACTGACCGCTCCCGTTCGGGAGCATATCTGCGGAGCTAAGCGCTCCTAGAGAGCGCCTCCGCTCGACGCATGTTTGCAACAGAGTGACGGCACTAGCCGCACACTAGCGCAAAGTACTCTTTGCCGCGAGGCTAAGACCGTCATTCCTGCTGCAAACAAACTAGTTTTATGGAAGAGCGACTTATGGGGCTGCGTTCTCACTTTAAAACCAGTGATGGTCGGTGTCGATGACCTTATCAATCATCTATTTTGTTTGTTCTGTTTGTTTAATGGGTAATGTACAAGCTGGATTGGTGACAACTTTGAAGCGAACTTTTATTAAATTGTTTAATTTTTGTTTGCTTGTCTTTTTGTCTTTCAAGCTTGTTTTAAGTCTATCAAATTTTAGTGCTTATGTCAACTATTTTGGCGCACTTTGTATTGTTATTTTTATAACATTTATCTAATAGCGAGTTATACTTAAGGTTAGTTTTTGGCGCGTTTAGTGTTGTAAATATGTATATTGTTTAATTATTTTTATTTGACGTCAAGTTTTTTACAACGCTCCATCCGGCGCGTTTAAGCTACAACATCCGCCAAAAATTAGACACCTATCAAGCTCAGCCACCAACCCAAGGCAAAGTCATTAGATCGCCACACAACAGACAACCTAAAGGAAACAAATCGCGCGCAGTAGCAAAACCTGCATCCAAAAACAACAGGCCGGCCGGCCAACCGACCATGAGCGCGTTAATAACATTTAGCCATCACCAGCCCAGCGCATAATTCGCGTAGTCACAACGCAAGCAGCCAAACATTCACGTAACACGAACGCCGTGCGCACCACCAAGTCATAACGAAAACCATCATCAACGCGCTAAAAGACTCAAAGCTAGCAATCGCGCGACGCCGCCAGTCAGTCTTAGCAAATTCGCGCGCGGAGCGCGCCGTCAAATCGACAATTTTACCGACAGCGCGATAAAGAAAGCCCGAACCACCCGCCAATACAAGTTGTGTTCATTTTTTCATGGCATTTTAGTCCGAAATGGCGCCCTAAAGGCGTCTAACAGCCAAAATAAGACCTCGGATAACAAATTAATGGCTTGATTTACGACAAAATCAAAAAACGACCAGCTGCGAGAATTACTGGTCGTTCAAGAAGATAGATTTATGTAGTTAATAATGTTTATTTTTGTGTGCGCTGCTTATGAATATATTTTTTATTCATAAGCTACTTTAATAATAGACCACTCTAAAAAGACTGTCAACATTTTTTATAGCCTTATTTTGGTAATTTTTACTACATTGTAGCCGAATTCTGGGGAAAACTTGGCCGAACAAAAAACAGGGCTACACTGCCCTGCCTCTGATAATGTCTGGTGGAGCTGGCGGGTACTGACCCCGCGTCCAAATGGTAACCTGATAATCATCTACGAAGCCTAGTTACTTGCAAAACTGAGGTCAGGCCAATTCTTATCAAGTAACAACGATAAATTGGTGCTGATTTGCGTTGGATTTCACCGCAGAGGGCGGCAAAACGCCTCTACTGGCTAAGCAACATAGCTATGACACCCCAGAACGCCTATCTTGCGTCGGCGTTAGGATGGGCTGCAAAAATAAAAAACTAGTGTAAAACTAGGCAGCGACTGCAACTGCAGCTAGCTTAGGAGCAAAAGCATCCTTGACGCTGGCTACAAATGCCTGCAAACGTGATTTTGCATTTATTATGTGATTGTAAGTGATCAACTACTCGCAAATTACCCTGTTAAATTCCATCTGTCAAAGCATATTCAGCCCCAGATACCCTTATCTTAACACACCCGCCTCGGCGCGCCAAGGGCGCCAGATAACCATAAGTGCTATAATGTTAGTATTATGATCGCACGCACAGCCACAGCGGTTATCAAGGGGTTCGATAGCGTTGCAGTCACGGCCGAATGTTATATCACCAATGGTTTACCCGCGTTCAATATCGTCGGTTTAGCCGACAAGTCCATCAATGAATCACGCGAGCGCGTCCGCGCCGCCATCACTAACTCTGGTTTTAAGTTCCCAACCAAGCGCGTCACCATCAACCTCCTGCCCGCCTCTGTGGCGAAGGATGGCTCGCATCTCGACCTCGCAATTGCGTTGTCAATTTTAATTGCCAGCGACCAACTACAGCAAGCTGATGTTAAAAACACACTATTTATCGGAGAACTAGGCTTGGATGGCAGTTTGCAACCAATTCGCGGCGCGTTAAGTCTCGCCGAGTGCGCTACGAGCAAGCGCTTCAAGCAAGTTATTGTGCCGCAAGCCAATAGTGCGCAAGCTGCGCTAATTCCAAATGCCAATGTAGTAGGAGCTACCACACTTAATAGTGTAGTTCAGCATTTAATGGGCGAAAAAGTATTGCCACCCGCCGAGCCGCACGTTGTACAAAATACTTGTACTAATTTAGACCTACTAGACGACATCTATGGGCAGGAAGTTGCCAAGCGCGCGCTTGAAATCGCCGCCGCCGGCCATCACAATATCTTGTTCGTTGGTCCTCCCGGGTCGGGCAAAACGATGTTGGCTAAATCCCTGCCTGGGTTGTTGCCGCCACTCACCGACGACGAGGTTCTCGAAACCACCAAGCTCTACTCGCTAGCCAGTGAGTCTGACGATATTATTACCATGCGTCCATTCCGCTCACCACACCACACCGCTTCACACGTTGCCCTGACCGGCGGCGGCACCAACTTGATGCCGGGCGAGATATCCCTCGCCCACAACGGCGTGCTCTTCCTCGACGAAATGCCCGAGTTTAGCAAGCACACTCTTGAGTCACTACGCCAGCCGCTCGAAGACCACGTGATTCATATCAGTCGCGCCAGTGGCAAGGCCACCTATCCCGCCAACTTTATGCTGCTCTCCACCATGAACCCCTGCCCGTGTGGCTACTTCAACGACCCCGACCACGAGTGCACCTGCACGCCACAGCTCATCGCCAATTACCAAAAGAAGATTTCCGGCCCACTGCTCGATCGCATTGACATCTTCATCCAAGTTAGCCGCGTACCTCAGCGCGACCTCGGCAAGCGCAGCACTACCCCGCTTGCCCACACCTACCGCCAGGCCATCGCGGACGCCACCAACCGCCAAGCCGCCCGCCAGCACTGCTTCAACGCCAGCCTCACCAACCGACAGCTTAAACAGCTTGTTCAGTTTGACGACGCCGCCAGCCAGTTGCTCCTGACCGCGACCGAAAAAATGAGCCTCTCCGCCCGCTCTTACTTTAAGCTAATGCGTGTCGCGACCACCATCGCCGACCTCGCCGGCCACGACAGCGTGCAAGTTGGCGACATGGCTGAGGCCATCCAGTACCGCCAAGTCACCCTCAGCTAGCCACCACGCCACATGCATACATATATATAATATAAAAGTACAAAATTATCGAAAAAACTATTGACGCCGGCGCGCACATTTTATATAATTATAGGTGCGTGTTAAACGTGAACATTCCGGAGTAGCGCAGCGGTAGCGCAGTTGACTGTTAATCAATTGGTCGCCGGTTCGAATCCGGCCTCCGGAGCCATATAATAATATAATTCAGGTAAGGATAAACCATAGCCAGCAAATCAATTCGGATAAATGGCGAGATCCGTGCCAAAGAGCTACGTGTGATTGATGAAAGTGGTGCTCAACTCGGCATTATGTCGAAGAATGACGCCCTCAAACGCGCTCGTGAGGCCGGTCTTGACCTAGTAGAAATCTCACCGACTGCGGTGCCACCTGTTGCGAAAATCATCGACTGGGGCAAATACCAGTACCAAAAGATGAAGGAACAGCAGCGTAACAAAAAGAACGCCCATGTCAGTGAACTTAAACAAATTCGTCTCGGCCTCAAAATTGGCCAGAACGATTTAGAAATTAAGCTACGCAAGATCCGCAAGTTCTTATTAGACGGCGACAAGGTCAAAATTCAATTGATGTTTCGTGGTCGCGAAATGGCTCATCCAGAGGTCGGACAGGCGCTATTAAAGCGTATTCTTGAAGAGCTCGCCGAAGATGCCGTGGCCGACAACAAGGCTACTATGGCCGGTCGTAATCTGAGTGTAATAGTAAGGAGCAACAAGAAATGCCAAAAATGAAGACCCACAAGGGTACCGCGAAGCGTATTCGCGTGACCAAGGCTGGCAAGATGCTACAAGAGAGTGCTGCAATGCACCACAAGTTGTCACATCAGACTGCCCGTAACAAGCGCGCCAAAGCAGCGCCAAAGTCAACCACCGGTGAACGTGCTAAAGTCATTCGCCGTGCATTGGGTATCTAATAATCGAAGTAAGGAGATAAAATGAGAGTTAAACGAGGAGTTACCGCCCACGCACGCCACGCTAAAATGATTAGCCGTGCCAAGGGCTTCAAGCACAACAGCGCAACCCGCAGCTTCCGCCTAGCCAAGCAGCGCGTTATCAAGGCTTTGCAATATGCCTTCCGCGACCGCCGCACTAAGAAGCGCGACCTACGCCAGCTATGGATTACCCGCATCAACGCTGCCGCTCGTCAGAACGGCACCACTTATGCCCGTCTAATGTCTGACCTAAAGAAGGCCAACATTACCCTAGATCGCAAGACCCTAGCTGACCTCGCCGTCCGCGAGCCAGCCGCCTTCGCTGCCATCGTCAAGTCAGTCAACAAGTAATCACGCCTTGACATCACACGCCTGCCTCCGGCAGGCGTTTTTTGTTATTATTTAACTATTCTTAGCCCCGCCCGACCACATAGGATTATCCCGATAACAGAGGTTGTGTGGCAGGCAAACTGACTTAATTGGCGTGGCTTTGGTCTTAATATTTGGGCAGCTGATTAGACTGCTGGTTACCCTGCCGACAGGCAAGGCCCGCCCGTCGTGACGTCATGACGGGCAAATAAGCTTGGACACCACACTACCACTGCCAACTGTTGTGCACTGCACCACTATTAACAGAGGTGTCATACTCTAAATAAAACAACTAACATGGGCGCAATTTATGCTTAAATATCCAGCACCGCCACATTAATTTATCTACCAATAAATCTCTAGTGCCACATAAAATCCATCAGTAACGTTATAGCGATTGATACTACATATATCAAAAACTGCTTGGCAAAAAGCCAAGCAGTAAATGGAGTTCCCAATAACATGGGAGCCAGATGGCCGGTAAGCCGGGTTTTGTCGAGAATGATCATCTATCTAGACGTCTTGTCGCCAAGACGTTCAAGCGGATAAGCGGCGAGCCGACGAGCAGCCGGTGCTCTCGCCTCCTTGCAGCCAACAGGGTTTACCCCCGCCCCGTGTCACCATGGGGCGCCGTAGTCTCTTACACTACTCTTTTCACCCTTACCGACAGCGCGAACGCCGGCGGCGGTATCAGTTTCTGTGGCACTTTCCCTAAGGTCGCCCTTGGTTGCCGTTAGCAACTGTTGTCGCTCTGTGCTGCCCGGACTTTCCTCTTACCGACCTCTAGCCGGCAAGCGATCATTTAGCCATCTGGCATTACTATTATACCACTATATGACGAAATCTCGCGGCTCCGTGTTGCCCTTGTTTTCGTCTAAGATGCGGTTGACCAAGCTGTCCGCCAAGCGGTTGTACTCACGGTGCACGTGGCGGAAGGTGGCGCGGCGGAAGTGGAACAGCAAGTGGATAATGCGGTCGTGGATGGCGCGGAACTCCGGATTTTTGACGTCAAAGAGTCCGTTGATTTGCCCTACCACCATCAAGCTGTCGCTGTAATACTCCACCACCTCGGCATGCAGCTCAATCGCGCGCTTCAGCGCCAACTCCACCGCGATGTACTCGGCGGTACCACTGTCGCTGCGGCCCAAAAACCGCCCGCCCTGCGCGATGGTCTGGCCGTCCGTACCCATGATGATATACGCGCTAGCGCTCGGGCCGGGGTTGCCGCGCGAACCGCCGTCGGAGTGAATCACCACAGTTTTGAGCTTCTTGTCTTCGTTGCTCCGGTCGCGAATAAAATCGCGATCGGCCACGGCTTCGCTCCCCAGCCCCAGAATAACGCTGGTAGAGTTGGTGCATAACTGGCCGTCTAGGTCGGTCAAATCCGCCCACATGTAGTTGTGATACTCGTCGTCGAGCGTGACGCGCGAATCACGGCCGCCAGCCAGTGTGACGTCAAAGACAATAAAGATATACTGCAGCTGCCGGTCGTCGGGGTCGATAAAGCTGACTACGTCGCGCAAGTGGTAGGTCTCCGGCTCGATGCCGGCATGAATCTGCAAACTGCGCTTCAGGGCGTCTACCGGCTGCTCGCCGATGTGTAGCGCCCCACCCGGCAGCTCGTACAGGCCCGCGATTGACGGGCGGCCACCGTGACGTCTCAACAGCAAAACGTTGCCGTGTCGGTGAACGATTGCGCGAATAACGACTTTTTGCTTCATACCACCCAAATAATTTCCAAAAGTCCCAAGATGCGCCTAGATCCCCCGGTTATAGTCCAGGTGGGTGTCCGCAACCTGCCACCACGGTGACAAATCATTAGGACTCCCGATCTAATTTTGTTAGGAAATAATTGCAATCCTAGGACTACTATTATTATACCACACTTTGGGTTAACACAAGTGGGTTGAGGAAGTTGTGGTGCTAAGAAAACTACACTCTGAACCTAATTCTACCGGAAGTCGCCGAGTGTGACACGAAAAGCACTACCAGTACTATAGCCACCATTAACAAAATCCATAGCATTTACACAAAAAGCTCCTGCACCATACAATCTATAATAATTTTTTCCACGAATAAACCATCTATTCGATAAATGTACAAAGCCTACGTCTTGCTTATTCCACTGAACTCCATTAACCCCATAGCTATTATCGCCATTGTTAGTTTCATAGAGAGCTTGACCGCCACAGGTACTAAAGGTACAACTATTCGTATTGGTAATATTGTATGTATTTACATATGGTGAATGAGCAGCTGAATCAAAATACCCGTAGCTAATAGAAGAACTATTAGCGGTGTCACTGTAGCTAGCCGCCACATACTCATAGCCGCCACCAGACATATCATAGATGCCGGTTGGATTATTGGTAGTACTAGCGAGTTGGCCAAAAGTACCATTGTAGGCATGTTGTATATCATCAGAATAGCAGGCACTTTGAGTACCCAATATACCACTAGATTTACCAACATGATCTGGTTTCCAATATGTATTATCCTTGCCCCCATATGTACTAATATCACCATAGCTCCATGGCCCACAGCCAGTAGTGCCATAACGATAATACTCGCGTTCTGTACCATTAGCATTGACATGGATCCCATTATAACCAGCGCCATATTCACTAGCAGAGAGATAAGCCACAGCACCCCAATCATTATTATTTATCATACGGGAGCTAAACTTAGCCAGATGATGACTGTTTTTAACAACATTAATACCATCAAACTTATCAAATCTCTTGCCACCAACATTATTAAGGTCATCGACGCCAATAAATTTAGCTATCATATAGAGGCCACCAACACCCGCACCATTTAGCCCATTTATACGTGTCTCATTTGGCATCACTGTTGGATCGCTAGGAGTACCAGTAGTTTCAAACTTACCAAACCAAATGCCGTTGAGCTCCTTCTTACCAAAGCTAAAGGCAGGATGAGTCGCCCAAGTGGATACTTCACCGCCTGTCAGAGGTAGTTCACGGCTAACGCCACACTCTGTACGGTAATCCTTACCGTTGCCAGTTTTGCAAGCCAGTGGTCGTTTCTTTGGCGTCTTAGTGTTTTCAAATTTAATGTCGAAATTCTGTTCTTTAACTGGCTTGTCGGTACCGTCACGGCGCATTACCTCATATGTGTAACGTGGAATATAGACCCAGAAGCCGAGAATGTCGGCTTGGTCGACCACACTATCTTTGCCTTGATATTTAGCGAGAGCCTCCTTTTTGACAGTCACGGCGTTTGCCCACTGCTTCTTGCTGTAATCATACCAGTTTCCTTTGGCGTCTTCGTCTTCTGGGTTAGAAATGCTGATCCACTGCGCGTTGGTCGTCGTGCCGGTATACTTCACTGGTATCATATTCTTGTCCAAATCAACCAGACAAGAACTATTGTTGTCGCCCGAACGGCATACCTCAGAAGGGTCAATTTTAGCCATACGCTGGTTCCAGTCGACAAATGCTGGCTTTGGCTTCGCGGTCGCCGTGTAAGTAATGGCGGTGCTGTAACTGCCACTAGCGAGTTTCGCTGGGTCGATATTAGCGGCAAAAGTAACGGACTTAGTGCAGTTCGCTGGGTTGGTACAACCCGCTGGCTTAGCCTTCGTGACATCGGCAATGACGGCGGGAGTGGCAGTAGTAGCTGGGACGGCGCTAAAGGTAGATGCAGAGTTACTCAGAGAATAACCCCACTGATTGGCATTAAGAGCGGTTGGCGTGGTGCTTGGGGTGGCGGAGATTTTATGGGTGGAGTCCTTACTATTTACAAGGTCGGCGGTGTCGGCTTGCATAGTGAGATTAAAGCCATAGGGTTTGCCAGTCTTGACGGTGACGTTGGTGGTGGCTTTGTAGAGATTGCCGGACGGCTGGAGTACTGCGTTCTGATCAACGGCAATACTGACGGTGTTATCGTCTACTGCGTGAGCTGGTGTGGCACAACTCAGTAGAATTATCGCGAGAGCGATAAGGCTTAAAAATCTACCCCCCCCCCGCAGCTGTTTAGTCTTATTATGTTCATATTTTTGTCCTCCGTTCTTTACACCTATTTCTTAGATATCTGCATTATAACACAAGCGCAATTATTTACCAAATTTTATGGGCTGCACCAATGAAATAGCAGCTGTTCAAATATAACACCAGCAGCCTAATCTTGCCGGAAATCGCCAAGCGTGACACGGAAAGTAGTGTTTCCTTCGCGATTTTCATATTGTCCAAAACCATCATATGAATAGGAAGTAAATATATTTATAATGTCCTTACTATCTGCTGGATATCCACCACGCATAAACCACATTCTAGTTCCATTAACAAAAGAAATATTACGCAAATACAATGCTTGCCCACCGCAGGCGCCAAATGTACAAAATTGAACATTATCAAAATTATATGTATTTACATACGGATAGCGTGCTTTATTCCCAAAATAGTCAGTTCGCTCAGATGGAGCCCCTCCAGACTCGTCAGGATTAATACTATATCCCGCTGCTACATATTCAACAGCACCACCAGCCATATCATAAATACCCGTTAAATTATTAGTAGTACTTGCAAGTTGGCCAAGGGAGCCATTATATGACCTATCACTATTACTACTGTCACAAGCCCCTTGCACTCCAATTTTACCACCTACTATATTGGGGTGGTCTTGTCTTGCAGTAGTGTACGAATACCCATATCTTTCTAGCCCATAATTATCTTCACTATCTCTACTATATGGACCGCATCCAGTTACACCTCTTTCGTAAGTACCTGCTATCCCCCAATATCCGTTACCATGTACGTTTTCATACCCGGCACCATACTTGCTAGCACTTAAATACGCAGCGGCACCCCAGTCATTGTTATTAACCATACGAGAACTAAACTTAATAAGATGGTGGTTGTTTTTTAAAGCATTTATATTACTTGTATCACCACCAACATTGTTCGGGTCGTCAGTGCCTATAGTCTTAGCTAAGGCGTAAAAACCACCGATGTGTTGAGTATTAGGAAAATATCCGTCTATGTGCACTTCATTCGGTAATATTGTGGGTTGTTTATTTGTCCCCGTCGTCTCGAACTTGCCAAACCAAATGCCGTTGAGCTCTTTTTTGCCGAAGCTAAAGGCTGGATGAGTAGTCCACGTAGACACCTCACCACCCATCAGTGGTAACTCACGGCTCACGTTACACTCGGTGCGGTAGTCCTTACCGTTGCCAGTCTTGCAAGCTAGCGGGCGTTTCTTCGGGGTCTTAGTGTTTTCAAACTTAATGTCAAAATTCTGAGCTGGAACTGGCTTATCTGTGCCATCACGCCGCATCACCTCATAGGTATAACGTGGAATATAGACCCAGAAGCCGAGGATGTCAGCTTGGTCTACCACCTTATCTTGGCCTTGATATTTAGCGAGAGCCTCTTTCTTCACCGTTACGGCGTTTGCCCACTGCTTTTTACCGTAGTCATACCAATTACCCTTGGCATTCTCGTCTTCTGGGCTAGAAATGCTGGTCCACTGAGCATTGGTGGTGCTGCCGGTGTACTTGACTGGTATCATGTTTGGGTCAAGGTCGACTTGGCAATCGTTCTTTGGGTCGCCAGACTTACAAACCGTTGGGTCAACCACTGGCGGTTTTGGTGCTGGCTTGGCAGTTGCGGTATAAGTAATAGCTGTAGAATAGCTGCCGCTAGCAAGCTTGGCTGGGTCGACGTTGGCGGCAAAGGTTACAGTAGTATCACAATGGTCTTTACAATTGCAACCAGCTTGCTTGCCTTTAACTGATGTATCAACAATCACGGCTGGAGTGGCTTGCGCGCCGGCTGGGACGGCACTGAAGGTGGTAGCAGACTTATTGAGAGAATAGCCCCACTGATTGGCATTCAATGCAACGGGGGTGGAGCTTGGCGTGGCGGAGATTTTATGAGCTTGGTCTTTACTGTTTAGAAGGTCGGTAGTATCGGCCTGCATGGTTAAATTGAAGCCGTAAGGCTTGCCAGTTTTGACGGTGACATTGGTGGTGGCTTTGTAGAGAGTGCCAGATGGTTGCAGCGCGGCGTTCTGGTCAACCGCAATGCTAACGGTGTTATCGTCGGCGGCATGGGCTGGGGCTGTGAGGATAAATGGGGTTACGGCGAGCGCGAGCAAGCCAAATGCTACCCCGCGGGCGAGAGTACCCGTCAATAAGTTCTTATAATTAGCTCGGCCGTTAGCTGCCGGTGTAAACTCGCTGCCCACTGCACAAACTAGCTGATTACTTTGTGGCGCCAAAGGCGCCAAAGTGGCTATTTTGCCCCTACTTTTAGTAATTTGGGGTAAGAGACTTAAAAGTTTACCCCCCCCCCGCAGCTGTTTGCCGTAATTTACTCATATTGTTTGTCCTCCATTTTTGGTTATTGTCCTCTTTAGGTTTATCTCTGCCACCACCGGCTAGATACTTACATTATAGCATAGGCGCAATCAATTCACCAAGCTTTATGGTCTACGCCAATAAACAGCAGCCGTTCAAATGAAACCGTAGCCTAATTCTGGCGGAAGTCACCGATCGTGACACGAAAAGAATCATTACTTCCGACATAACCATCACCAGCAAATGCGGAAAACATATTTATATTACCATTATTTCTTCCACCGCGTTTAAACCATGGCACATATACGCGCTTCCTTTCACAATCACTATCATAATGATACAGCGAGCATGGATCACTCATGTAATAGCCCACAAATGTGGCATATCCATTGTTCCACTGAGATCCATTGCTAGATTGAACTTCATACAGCGCCTGTCCACCACAAGTATCAAATGTACAATCTTTCATATCTTTAAATTTATATGTGTTAACATATGGCTCACGAGCAGCTGCACTAAAGTACCTATCAGAATATGATTGTGGCAAATTCTCTGTGTATCCAGCAGCAACATATTCACTATCGCCACCCAGCATTCCTTCTATACCTGTTGAATTATTAGTAGTACTGCCATCAAGTCGCAAGTTATTATAGCCCGCGCCATACTTACTAGTCGCTAAATAAGCAACTGCACCCCAATCACTATTGTTCACCATTCTTGAACTTAATTTAGCTAAGTTATGTGTATTACTAAAGAATGATACGCTACCGCCGCCTACATTTTGTCTGTCTACTACTCCAAATGACTTAGCTAGAGAATAAAAATTACCGACTGCATTATTTATACTCGATGTATTACCTGATATATGAGATTCATACGGCAAGACCGTTGGCAAGCTAACTGTGCCCGTAGTTTTATACTTGGCTACCCATATACCATTAAGCTCTTTTTTACCAAAGGTAAATGCTGGGTGAGTAGCCCACATGTAATTTGCGCTTGGTATATCCTTATAAGATTGCTTATTTTCAAAATCGATAACAAAATTTTGGGGTGATGTCGTCGAGTCACTATTACCAAAGCGAAGCACTTCATAGCGATAGCGCGGGATGTAAACCCAGTAACCGAGAATATCAGTTTGATCAATAACTTTATTTAATCCGCGGTATTTACTGACGGCTTCTGACTTGACAGTAACAGCGTTCGCCCACTGTTTATTGGTGTAATCATACCATCCACTATTAGTCGATTCTGGATCAGCTACGCTAGTCCACTGAGTCAACACGGTACTACCGGTATACTTTACCGGTATCATATTCTTATCAAGGTCAACCAAACAGGAACTGTTGTCATCACCAGAACGGCATACCTCTGATGGATCGATTTTAGCAGTACGCTGCTCCCAGCCAATAAATGCTGGTTTTGGCTTGGCGGTAGCAGTATAAATAATTGACGTGCTGTAGCTGCCACTAGCTAGTTTAGCTGGGTCGACGTTGGCGGCAAAGGTCACCTGCTTGGTGCAGTTGGCTGGATTAGTACAACCCGCTGGCTTAGCCTTGATAACGTCAACCACCACGGCTGGGGTGACTTGAGCACCGGCTGGGACGGCGCTAAAGGTGGTAGCGGACTTACTTAGAGAATAGCCCCACTGGTTGGCATTCAATGCAACTGGTGTGGAGCTTGGGGTGGCAGAGATTTTATGGGTGGAGTCCTTACTGTTTACAAGGTCGGGTGTATCGGCCTGCATGGTGAGGTTAAAGCCGTAAGGTTTGCCGGTCTTAACGGTGACATTGGTGGTGGCTTTGTAGAGTGTGCCCGCAGGCTTTAGCGCGGCGTTCTGGTCAACCGCAATGCTAACGGTGTTATCGTCGGCGGCATAGACTGGCGCTGCAAGAATAAGTGGCGCAACGGCGAGCACAAGCAGGCTGAACGCTGACACGTGGGCGGGAGTACCCATCAATAAATTCTTATAATTAGCTTGGCTATTTTGTGCCGATGCGCCGCTAACGGCGGGCGCCGCAAAGTTATGGCTGGTTATTGGCGCCAGAGGCGCCAGAGGCGCCGGAGTGACTATCTTACACTCACACTTGACAATGTGGGGAAAATATCTTAAAAGTCTACCCCCCCCC
>CAMPVQ010000005.1 GCA_946997535.1 uncultured Candidatus Saccharibacteria bacterium | reverse complement strand
AAGGCGATTCAGTGACCGCAGAATATGCATTCCACGATCCCAAATCGCCTTAGACTTCTATTTTATAAAATTTCAATTAGAGAGTCAAGCCATTTTACAAGGCGCCTCTTATTACATTCAGTTGGCATATAGGGTATATTAATATTAGGAGATATGCATAAATGCAGGAGATAAGGATACCCCCCAAATAGTATTAGACGAGGTCATAACATATATGTCTTTGAAAAGAGAAACAAAAAAGACAAAGATATATTGGGTAGACCACTTTTTATCTTACAAATCTAAGTTTGATTTTGAAGATAGGATGATGGGTGAGCTATTGGTATCATTTGACCGCCGTAGGATATTTAACCTATGGTGTGATTATCCGTGGAAGTTTACGCCAGAGCAAAAAGCGTTGTTTGATAAAGAAAATCCGTATTGGGCTGATTTCTTTCAAGACCGTAATGGTACCGAGCCCCCAGTCAGCGATGAAGGCGCCCCGATACACTTTAAAGACTAAATAAGTAAACGAGCAAATACAAAGGTAGTTTTAGCGATTAGGTCGTCGTAAGCTTATGTGCTATAATGGGCATAATGAGTGAGGGGAAGTACGAATTTAAGCCCAGTGATTTCGTACATTTACACAATCATACCACCTACAGTGTGCTTGACGGCATGACGCAGTTGGATGATTTGATTAGTAAGTGTAAGGAATTTGGCATGGAGGCGGCAGCGATTACCGACCACGGTACGTTGTCTGGTGTACTGACCTACTACAAGAAGGCGAACGCCGCTGGGCTCAAGCCGATTTTGGGTATCGAAACTTATGTGGCGGCGCGCCGTATGCAAGACCACGACCCTGCTAAAGACAAGCAACGTTTTCACCTAACAGTGTTGGCAATGAATGACGAAGGTTTTAAGAATCTGATGCGCCTTTCTTCAACGGCTAATCTTGAGGGGATGTATTATAAACCGCGTGTTGACCATGAGCTGCTAGAGAAGTTAAACGCCGGCCTGATTGTTTTATCAGGTTGTGCTTCGGGTGAAGTTGGTGTGGCGCTTAAGACGGGCGATTACGAGCATGCGGTTGAGATTGCAAAATGGTATAAGAGCGTGTTTGGCGACCGTTACTATCTGGAGTTGCAAGATCACGGCCATCCGCGGAGTCATACGCATTGGAAGGTGCAGGAGACGATAAACAATGGCCTAATGAAGATGTCGAAGGAGTTAGATATTCCGTTGGTGGTGACATGTGATGGCCACTATTTGTCGCACGAATATCAGAAAGCGCACGAAATATTACTGTGCGTGGGTACAGGGTCATTTTTGAGTGATAAAAATCGCATGTCGCTAGAGGACTTTGAGCTTCACTTAACTGACCCGCGTGACATTATTGACCACTGGAAGGATGATTGTCCGGAAGCGATATTGAATACCAAGCGAATTGCTGACCGTTGTAATGTGGAGATAAAACTTGGCCAGATTTTGATTCCAAAGTTCCCGTCTTTGCCAGAGGGCGAGACGGAGCACTCGTATTTTCACAAGTTGGTTTATCATGGTTTGCTGGTGCGCTATAACGGTATGAAGCCGGAAGAGGCCGAGAAATATGCCATCGAAGATATCAAGCCGATGCTGTCGGACGAAGTGCGCGAGCGGGCTGAGATGGAACTTGGTGTGATTGGTTCGATGGGTTATGAAGGTTACTTCTTGATTGTGCAGGACTTTATTAACTGGGGTAAGAGTCAGGGTTATGTGTTTGGACCGGGGCGTGGTTCAGCGGCTGGTTCAATTGTCTCTTACGCGATTAACATTACTGACCTTGACCCGCTAAAGTATGACCTGCTGTTTGAGCGTTTCTTGAATCCAGAACGTATTTCCATGCCGGATATTGATGTCGATATGCAGGATACTTGTCGCGATGCCGTGATTCAGTATTGTGCTGACAAATATGGCCATGACCATGTTTGTAATATTGTGACATTTGGTACGATGGCGTCGCGTGCCGCGGTGCGTGATGTGGCGCGGGTGCTAGAGGTGCCTTACGCTGAGGCAGACCGTTTATCAAAGTTGGTGCCGAGTGGGCCGCAATCATCGCATCATGCCACTTTAAAGGATTTAATTGCCAGCGACCCAGATTTGAAGCATGAGTATGACACTAATCCGACGGCGAAGCGGGTGTATGACTATTCGATTCAGCTAGAAGGTACGATTCGTAGTCATGGCGTACATGCTTGCGGTACGGTGATTGCGCCGGAGCCATTAATCAATATTATCCCGCTTGAGATCGCCCAGAAGGGTGTCATCACGACACAGTTCCCAGCCCCAGAAGTAGAGGAAATGGGTCTGCTAAAAATGGACTTTTTGGGTCTATCTAACTTGACGATTATTGACAATTGCCGCCGTATCATTCGCAAGGTGTATGGTGATAATCTAGACTTAATCCATTTGCCACTAGATGACCAAGAGGCGTATAAATTATTGCAGCGGGGTGATACCACTGGAGTGTTTCAGCTTGAATCAGCTGGCATGAAGCGCTACTTAAAAGACCTAAAGCCGACACAATTTGAAGATATTATTGCTATGGTGGCATTGTATCGCCCGGGTCCGATGCAGTTTATCGATACTTTTATTAAGCGTAAGCACGGCGAGGAGCCGATTACTTATCCGCATCCGTCGATGGAGCCTCAGCTCAAGGAGACTTATGGTGTGTTGGTCTATCAGGAGCAGTTCATGCTGATTTCAAAGGCGTGTTGTGGTTTTACTGGTGGTCAGGCTGATACCTTACGCAAGGCTGTGGCAAAAAAGAAGATTAAGTTGCTTGAGAAGATGAAGCCGGCCTTTATTGATGGCGCTATTGAACACGTTGGAGCGAAGCGTGAAGTTATGGAGCATTTTTGGACACAGCTGGAAGACTTCGCTTCGTACTGTTTTAACAAATCGCACGCCGCTTGTTATGCGTTGATTGCCTATTGGACGGCGTACCTTAAGGCGCATTATCCTGATGCCTACATGGCGGCGTTAATGTCGAGCGATTCGGGTGATACCGACCGTTTGACGATTGAAATTACAGAGTGCAAGAAGCTTGGTCTGCAGGTGGTGTGCCCAGATATCAATGAATCGTTTAATGAATTCGCCGTAGTGCCAGGGACGAACAAGATTCGTTTTGGGCTTGCTGCTATTAAAGGCGTCGGCAGTACCGCAATTGAAGATATCCTGGTGCAGCGCAAGAAGGGTAAGTTTACCTCAATTGAAGATTTCGCCAAGCGTGTTAATAGCCGAGTTTGCAACCGCAAGGTTTATGAATCGCTCATTAAGGCTGGCGCGTTTGATTGTTTTATTACGGAGCCGCGAAAGAACGGTTTTACGGGCGACCGGTCGGATTTATTGTTCAATGTAGATACCATCATTGCGTTTTCACAAAAATACCAGAAGGATGCCGCTTCGGGCCAGGCCAATTTGTTTGATATGTTTGACGCTGGTGGCGGTGACGGGAATAATGGCGCGCAACTGCATCTAGACTTAGCACCTTCGCTAGCCAAAGTGACAAATAAGGAGCAGCTGGGCTGGGAGCGCGAGCTACTTGGGCTGTATTTGTCAGCGCACCCGCTTGACCGGTATGATACGTTCTTTAAAGAGCAGATGAATCCGATTGCTAGCATTACCTCTGACCATGATGGTGCTATGGTGACAATTGGTGGTCTTGCGGTGCGTAATCGGACGATTGTGACAAAGAAGGGCAGCAAGATGGCGTTTATGGGTATTGAGGATAAGACAAAGGATATCGAAGTTGTGTTATTCTCGCGGGTTTATGAAAGTTTGCCGCAAGACCTTGACCCAGCCGCAGTATTAAAGATTTTTGGTCGCGTGAGTGGTAAAGACCGCGATGGAAACCGCCAACCCGACCCGTCAATTGTGGCTGAACGCGTTGAAGTTATTACGGATGATATTTTAAATAGTTATTTGCCGACCGGTGTTGCGAAGGGGCCGATAGATATGTCAACGGCGCAGCACAAAAAGTATGGCGGAAAGAACGGCGGCAGTGGCGGTAATAGTAGTAATAGCGGCGGAGGCTACAGCGGTGGCTCTGGTGGCTATAACTCCTATGGCTCCAACCGCGCAGCGTCGGTTAGTGCTAAGCCGAGCCAGCCGGTCAACCTGAATCAGTATAAACTGGTTGATGGCGCGCAGTCACGCAAACTGTATGTCTTAGTAAAGAATCCAGCGGACGGCACGGCTTTGACGGCGCTTCGACAAATATTAGCAAAGTACACGGGTAACGACCAAGCAATTTTGGTAATTGGGCAGGATAAAAAGTCGGCAATTCGGATGCCGTTTGGTATTAAGATTTGCGACCAGCTGACTGATGCGGCAACGCAATTACTCGGCGCTGAATGTGTGGCAGTGAGGTAATCACAAGCAAGTTAGGCTATAGAGAGCGATGCCGGTAGCGACACTGACGTTATAGCTTTCTTTTTGTCCAAACATCGGTAGCTCTAGTACTACTGAGCACTTCGCTAGTAGTTCTGGAGCAATGCCATGAACTTCTTCGCCTAGTAGCAGAGCGGTTTTAACTGGCGCTTGGTAGTCGGCTAAGTTAATGGCGCGCTCGTCTTGCTCGAGAGCCGTGATAGTGTAACCATCAGATTTTAATTTAGCTAATAATGCGTTAATATCGGGTGCAGCAATAAATGGCACGGTTGTTTCGGCGCCCAACGCGCTGCGATGCAGTTCGTGTTGTAGTTTAAGCTTGATATGGGGCAGAATAGGTTGGCCGCTGCCATCCGACGCGGTAGTTAAGTTGGGTGTATAACCTGTAGCGTAGACTTTGCTGACGCCGAGGCAATCGGCTGTACGTAAAATAGCCCCCACATTATAGACGGCGCGGATGTTATGCATGATGACGACAATGTCGCGTTGCGGGCGACTAAATTCTCTACTACGCATTGTTTTTAGTATATAGAGTTGCACTGAACTTGTCCACGGTGTATAGCGAAACTATTTTGCTTGTGCTAAAATAAAAGTATGTTTGATGATGGCAGAGATATTCAAGAGCGTGCCGACCGTTATCGTGAAGCTGATGAACGTAACACTGCTCGTCGTGCGGAGATTCTGGGAGTTGCCTATGTTGATATGCGTGGCACTGAAGACACTATTCCGCTTGTATTTGACGTCATGTCAATTCCTGATATGTACCGTTATCGTACGATACCGTTACAGAAGGGTAGTTATACTAAGCCGCACATTTACGCCATCACTCTGTCGACACCGGAATCTTACCTGCGCAAATTAAACGCTGATGCAACTAAGGCATCAGAAGCGCTGGAATATCGCATGATTTCGAATTCGGCGTTTGATAAAATCATGGCGCGTTACGACCCACCCAAAGAGGTCACTTATCACAACGTAGAGATCTCCTCTGCTGGCGATAGTGAGACCTTGAAAAAGGTTAGTGATGAACTAGATAAGGTGCGCCCGGATGATATCTTAAACTATCTGATTTTGCAGGCGGATATGTTGGGCGCTTCGGATATCCACATTGAGAATGAGCGTAAGGGTGTGCGAATTCGCTTCCGTATTGATGGCGCATTGCACCCAATTGCGCATCTGACGCATGATAAATACCGTATTCTGTTTGCTTCGATTGCCTCTGCTGCCAACCTTTCTCGCGCCGCAGTGACAGCGCAGTCAGGGCATATTGTACGCGAGATTGGCGACCTTCGCCGAGCTTTTAACCTCGTTGGTGGCACTGGTGGTGTTGAAGTCGTGAAGAATGACGACGAAGATGGCGGTCATACACTGAACATGCGTATTGAGACGGTGCCAACTAGCTATGGCCAAGACGCCGTGATTCGTTTGTTTAACTTCCGTACGGATATGCTTAGTATGGATGTGTTGGGCTTGAGCGATTCAGAGATGAAGGAGCTAAAGGAAGTTGTTTCTCACCCGCACGGTATGGTGATGGTGGTTGGTCCAACTGGCTCAGGTAAGTCTACGACTTTGTATAGTATTTTGAATGCTTTAAACCAGCCAACGCGTAAGATATTAACTCTTGAGGACCCAGTCGAATTTGACGTCCCAGGCGTAACGCAGGTGCCAGTTGATACGACACACGGTCAAAGCTTCGTGGATAACGTTCGTACAGTGCTTCGTCTTGACCCAGATATCGTGATGATTGGTGAAATTCGTGACGTCGATACAGCACGTACGGCAATTCAGGCGGCTATTACTGGTCACTTATTGCTTGCTACTTTTCACGCCCAAGACGCCGCAGCGGCTTTTGCGCGTATTATCGATATGATTGGCGTTAACCCAGTGTTTACTACTTCAATTCGTTTGGTAATTGGCCAGCGCTTGGTGCGTAAACTTGACCCGAATACACGAATTGAGTATGAGCCGGATGATGCAACTAAAGAGTGGATTCGCCGTGAGTTGGCTGATTTGCCGGCTAGTGCCGATGAAAAGCCTGATTTAGATCATATTAAGCTATGGAAGCCAGGCCGGAGTGAAGAAAATCCATTTGGTTATCGCGGGCGGGCTGTTTTGATGGAGCAGCTGATGGTGACTGATGACATTATGCATTTGATTAGTGGTGACCCGCGGAGTATTAGCGCTAATGCAATTGCTGCTTCGGCTAAGCGTTCTGGTATGGTGACGATGTTGCAAAAGGGTCTACTAAAGGCGCTAAAGGGCGAGACTACGATTGAAGAAATTAACCGCGTACTTTAATCTTGATTGAAATAGCATAATGTGTTAATATAGGTAAGAGTTAAAGTCTAAATTATTTTAGGAGTATTATGAGTGAATTAATTAAAGAGATTGCAGACGCTCAGAAAAAGAGTAAAGTTGTTGACGTCCGCAGTGGTGACACCGTACGTGTTTACCAGAAAATTCAGGAAGGTAACAAGACCCGTATTCAGATGTTTGAGGGTGTGGTAATTCGCACTGATCGCAAGGGTTCGTTTACTAGCCGTATCACCGTTCGTAAGATTGCTTCAGGTGTTGGCGTTGAAAAGTCATATCTATTGCATTCACCTCTAGTAGAAAAGGTTGAAGTTGTTAAGCGCGGTAAGGTGCGTCGTAACTATCTAACCTTCTTGCGGGACCGCTTTGGCAAGTCTGCTCGCTTGGTTAGCAAGAAGTTTGATAAGTCAATCAACGACCTAGGTGAGGCCCAAGCTGAAGCTGATGCTGAGATGAAAGCTGAAATCAAGGCCGAAGAAGCAGCTGAGCATAAGACCGTTGAAAAATAGTCTAACTATTGGCATTGATGAAGTAGGACGTGGCCCGCTCGCCGGGCCACTTGTTGTAGCGGCAGTGGCGCTAGATAATAGCCAACCACATGCCGCTTTTAATGATTCAAAAAAGTTGACCTCGCGTCGTCGCGAAGAACTAGTGCCGCAGATTCAGGCGGTGGCGCTTGGTATTGGTATTGGTTGGGTGGATGCTCCATTGTTAGACAAATTGGGTATGACGGAGTCGTTGAAGCTAGCGGCGCGACGGGCTTATATGCAGCTGCCGAAGTCTGTTAAAGAGGATGCTGCGCGCATCGTGATAGATGGTAATATAAAAATGCTTGATGATGAGCGGGTAGTGACGATAATTAAGGCTGACGCGAAGGTTGCTGCAGTAGAGGCGGCTTCGATTGTAGCTAAGCAGGCACGCGACCATTATATGTATGAGCTTGCAAAGTTATTCCCCCAGTATCAGTTTGAACATCATGTAGGGTATGGCACTGAAGCTCATATGCGAGCTTTGGCGGAATATGGCGCGCTAAAGGGGATACACCGCTACAGTTTTCGCCCTGTAGCGCAACTTTGCGGAGTAGTGGAGCGAAAGGTAAATAAAGTTGACCAAACGCGAGGGCGGCAGGCTGAGACTTGCGCAGCAAATTATTTGGTGCGAGCAGGCTATGAGATTATTGAACGTAACTGGAAGACGCCAGAGGTGGAAGTTGATATTATCGCCCGCAAGGGTCATGAGCTAAATTTTGTAGAGGTAAAGTACCGCGAGACGGCCGAGCATGGTGATGGCGTTGCTGCAATTACACGCAAAAAGCTTGAGCAAATGACTCTGGGCTGTGAGATGTATCAGAAATATTATCCAGCTGCCGTTGGTTTTGATACTAAGCTATCAATGATCGCCCTTTCGGGCGACCCGATTCAAGTTGACCAATTTATTAATAACCTAAGTTTAGACTTATTGTAGTAGTTTACGTTGTTTAAGTAGTGCTGCAATTTCGTTCACTCCGCGTTGCCGCCATGCTGAGTGGGCGGAGATTTCTTGTTGTCCCATTTTAATGGCGCGCTCGAATGCCGGGTCGGACTGATATTTGCTAAAGAAGCTGGTAAATTCCTCGGCGGATTTAGCTGAACTTAATGTACCACTAGCAACTTTAATGAAGTCTACTAAAATCATGTCACCAGCAAAGGTTTGCATGAGCCACGACCAATTGGTTTGAATCCATTGCCAAGTGGTGTCGCGTTGGTATGGATTACGCATCAGGCGAGCAATAAAGAATAATGTGTCCTGTGGCTTGACGATTGATAGGTCCAGGCAGGCAGCGCGCAGCTGGTCACCCTCGGTGGCGAGATGCGTACTAGTAAGCGCGGCACAAAGGTCTTGCTTGAGATTAATGTCGTTAGTAGTGCGATAGGTGGCGAAGAGTTTATCAAATGCATTGTCGTATCGAATGGCCCAACCTAGCACTAGCGAACGATAGTCGGTCGGTAGGCTTGCGATATCAGCGGAGTGATTACAATAGAGTTTTTTAGTGTAATCTAGTGCTGGTTGGTATTTAGCGCTGATAGCCAAGCTGAATACCGAAATAAACGACTTTAGTGTGTCTCGGTCGGTTAAATCGGCGTTGCTGTAACATTGCCATTCGTTGGCGATGAATTTTTGTAAGTAAGTACGCCAAGCAGTCAACTCATTAGTCTGCGGGTTGAATAAACTGCTGATGGTAAAGCAAGCGGCGGTAATCATATCCCAAACCATAAAATTACGTTCATGCGCATTTTTATCAAGTAAGTCTACCACTGTAGCGAAAGATTTATGAGCAGATTTTGCGAGCATGATTGCTTCGCGGATTAGTTTAATCTTGCTACATGATGATAAATTGCCGTAATCAGAGGTAAGGCTATCCCATAAAACATGATCATAATTTGTAATGAAGTGTGAATCATCATTTTGGTTTAGTTCTAGCTGGCGTAAATCAGGTAAATCTAGCTCAATTGATGCTTTATCTAAAATAGATACTGGTAGCTTAGGACTACTAAATAGCGGCACTGGCCATGGTTCGTCTGCTAGTTTAGTGCCATCTGCGAGGTAGCGTGTTTGAGCTAATGTAAGTTTACTGTCTTGATAGCTAGCGTCAATAAGCGGATAGCCGGGGCGAGTGAGCCATGGTGTCATTAGTCTAGCGACATCGCAATTAGCTGCTTTCGATAAGTGTTGCCAAAGGTCGGCGGCGGTAGCATTGCGGTAAGCTAAGTCTTTAAAATAATGATGCAAACCATTCCGAAATGCATCTTCGCCAATGTAGCTAAAGAGCATCTTGAGAAGTCGCTCACCCTTGGCGTAAACAATGGCAGAATCAAATAGGGTGTCGATAGCCTCTGGGTCTTCGACATCTTGGCGGACGGTCTGAACGCCACGAATAGCGTCGCGGTGTAGAGCAGCTGGTATCATGCCGGCCTCAAAGTCGCTCCAAATATTATATTCTGGAAATAAATGGTCGACGGCGAAGTGTTCCATTAGTGAGGCAAAGCTTTCGTTGAGCCATAAGTCGTTCCACCATTGCATAGTAACTAGGTTACCAAACCACTGATGGGCTAATTCATGCGCCAGGACAATCGCGGTATATTCTTTATTGTCTTGTGCGGCATTCACTGGGCAAACTAAACCGGTTTCACGGTAAGTAATTAGTCCCCAGTTTTCCATAGCGCCAACGGCAAAATCGGGTAGCGCGATATGGTCAGACTTTGGTAATGGATATTTAACGCCAAAATAATCTTCGTAAAAGTCGATAATTTTAGTTGCGCAAGATAAAGCGTGCTGCAAAGTGTCATCTTGATGTGTGGGAGTGGCATAGACATTAACGGTTACGCCACTCTTAGCTTTAGCTGACACATTATGCAGGTCTCCGGCGACGATGGCGAGGAGATAAGTTGACATACGCGGTGTTTCTTCAAATTCCCAAGCATTTTTTACGTGCTTGCCGGGCATGTTAGACAGAACGACTGGCTCGGCAGTTTGAACCGTTAGCTTAAAAGTTGCTTTGGCGGCTGGCTCGTCAATACATGGGAACAATTCGCAAGCGTGGTTTGCTTCAAATTGTGTAGCCATTAGTTCGCATGGCTGGTCATTATAACGATATTTGCAAATATAGAGGCCGTGTAATAATGTATCGCTAATTGTGCCGCTAAAGTCGATGCGAATTTTACTGCCAGATTTTTTTATGCACATAATGTCATTTTCGACTTCAAAATCATTGGTTGGTGTGCCGTCAACTATGACATTTTTTATTTTTAACTGTTTAGTATGGAAAAAAATATGATCATAAAATGACTGACCGGTGATGGTGACTGTGCCGCCAAAGCGCCGGTTGGTTTTGTCAAGATTTAGGAATAGGTCGTAATGTTCTGGTTTGAAATAATTAATTAGACGTTCGTTCATGTTATTATTTTAACGTTAAGCTTGACGCTGTGTCAAAGTCTGCTATAATAAAAGTATTGTAATCCGGCCGTCAAGGTCGGAATTTTTAATAAGAAGGAGAATGCATGGAAGATTTGAATATCAAACAGATGGCCACGGCGTTGCGTGTGATTGCTGATGAAAAGAATCTCTCAGAAGAAGATGTTTTGAGTGCGGTTGAGGCAGCTATCGCTGCAGCTTGGCGGCGTGATAACGGCGAGCGCGATATGAGTGTGACGGCTACTCTAAATCGTGAGACTGGCGTCGCTAATATTACGGTACACTATGAAGTAGTTGAAGAGCCAGAGGGTCTTGGTCAAATTACTCTAGAGAAGGCGAAGGAAATTGACCCAGAAGCCAAGCTTGGTGACAAGCTAGAGCAGCATTATGAGGCTACTAAGTTTGGCCGCGTGGCTGCTATGACTGCAAAGCAAGTATTGTTGCAAAAGTTGCGTGATTTTGAGCGTGAGTCAGTGGCGCGCGAATATGACAGTAAAGTTGGTAAGTTGGTTACTGGTACAGTAGTGCGTGTTGAACCGCGTGTAGTGCGAATCGAGCTAGGCTCTGGTGAGGGCATTATGCCGGCTAGTGAGCAAATCCCTGGTGAGCGCTTGACGGTTGGTAGCCGCGTGCGTGTGCTGCTGAAGAAAATTGACCGCGATAACGGGCATACCCCAACCATTATTTTGTCACGTGCTGATGCTGACTTTGTGCGTCTATTGTTTGTACAAGAGGTGCCTGAGCTAGAGACTGGTGCTGTTGAGATTAAAAAGGTGGTGCGCGAAGCGGGCCGCCGTACTAAAATTGCAGTTTATAGCAGCAATAGCGAAATTGACCCAGTTGGCACCTTTGTCGGTAGTAAGGGTATCCGCGTTCAGGCAGTGATGAGCGAAATTGGTGATTCTGAGAAGATTGATATCATTACTTACGATTCAGACGTCAAGAACTACATTGCTAACGCATTAAGCCCAGCTGAAATTAGTAGTATCGAACTAGATGAGCTAGCTAAAACCGCCAAGGTGCATGTGCCGTTGAGCCAGCAGTCAGTAGCGATTGGCCGTCAAGGACAGAATGTTCGCTTGTCATCACAATTGACGGGCTATACGATTGATATAGTAGCGGAACACTAATAAATAGTTAGATTTAACCATTAGCACTCTTGTATAAAGAGTGCTAATTTGTTATAATAAAATCATGATTCCGGAAGAAGAGGTACGATTCACTAGATGTGTAAGTAGGGCAATATTGACTGCTGAGGTTTATGCTAGTTTGTTTGCAGCAGAGGAGACTCGTACTGAGCATTTATTGTTAGCTATGTTGTGCGATTCAAATAGCATGGCATGCAATTTTTTAAATAAACACGGTATTTATAAAAAAGATGCCCGTAATGCCATCGACTCTGCTCCGGATAGCAAGAGAATTAATCGTCGTCGCCGCTTGTCAATGGCGGCATTGGACGCTATTTTAAATGAGTTTATTTTATTAAATAAGCCAGTGAATACCCTACAGATTCTTTATGTCATGCTATTTCATCGTACTAACCGGGCGTGTTTATTACTTAAAAAGATGCGTGTAGATGTGGATCAGTTAGTTCAGGATATTGCGCTAGCAATGGATGACCATAGTTTTGACGTTGACGAAGAAAGTGGTGAGCCGCTTGAATTGTCTATTCTGTATCGCCCAACCTATCAAGTAAATGAAGCTCCGGAAACCGACGCTATTTTAGAGGATCATGATGTGATGCGTCGAATGAGCATTGGCGCTTACGAGATGATTGAGCGAGCTAGGATAGGGCAAAATCAGGTTGACGCTACGATTTGTGGCGAGGGTGGTGAATATGTTGCTCGCCCATTCTGCGATAAATTTGAAGATGAAGACGATGATGAAGAAGAAGACAATGAAACCAATGTTGATAAGAGCAACGCTGTTCGCGGGATGCCGCCACGGCTACGACAGTTAGGCAATGATGAATCTCGCCACAATTATGGGCATGAGAATGAGGAATCCCAATCGCAAGAAGATGAAACGGAGCGTGAGATGCCGTCGCATGAACAGCTGCGACTAAAGCGGACGATTGATCGGTATAGTGTTAATCTAACCAATGAAGCTAAGAATGGTAGGCTGGATCCAGTGGTTGGGCGTAATGCCGAAATTGACCGCGTAATTACTATTCTGAGTCGCCGCCGAAAGAATAACCCATTGTTAATTGGAGAAGCTGGTGTAGGTAAGACGGCTATTGCTGAAGGATTGGCAGAGCGAATCGCCGATGGCAATGTGCCACGTTATCTAGCTGATAAGCAAGTTATGCAGCTAGACCTGGCGCGTATTTTGGCTGGCGCAAAGTATCGCGGTGAGTTCGAGGAGCGATTGAAGCGCGTTATTGATGACGCCGAGAAAGACGACTGCGTAATTCTGTTTATTGATGAGATTCATACGCTAGTGGGTGCTGGCGCATCTGAAGGTTCGCTTGATGCTGCGAATATTTTAAAGCCAGCTTTGTCACGCGGTAAGTTGCGTTTAATTGGGGCGACGACGAATGATGAATATCGTAAGTCAATTGAGCGTGACTCGGCTTTGACGCGTCGTTTTCAGGATGTTGTGGTAGCTGAGCCTAGCGTACAGGATACAATTAATATATTATCTGGTCTAGCGCCAAAATATGAAGCTTTTCATCATGTAAAAATAGCACAAGATGTGATTGAGTCGACTGTGCAACTGAGTCAACGTTATATGCCGGAGCGGCATCAGCCAGATAAATCGTTGGATGTGCTTGATGAAGCAGCGGCGACCGCGCATGTTAAGAGTAACGCAGTTGATAATACGGATGCTATTAATGAGCTAATGAAGCGTCGTGGTGTACTATCGGATAAAATGGCGCAGGCTGTGGCGGAGGAAGACTATGAACAGGCAGCGATTTTAAAGATGCAGGTTAGCCAGATTGATGAGCAGCGAGAAAAATTGCGTCAACGTGAATTGCAGAATCAAGATGTTGAATTAAGTACCGATGATATTGCTAATACAATCAGTCGTATTACCGGTGTGCCGATTGCACAATTAAAGCGTAGTGAAGCCGATAAGCTGATTAATCTAGAGGAGTTGCTAAGTAAGCGCGTGATAGGGCAGGATAAGGCAATTTCCGCCGTGGCACATGCGATGCGTCGGGCGCGTGCTGGTATTAATAATGAGCGTCGGCCAATCGGTTCGTTTATTTTCTTAGGGCAGACTGGTGTTGGCAAGACTGAATTAGCGCGTGTTTTGGCCGACGAGATGTTTGGCTCGCGCGATAATTTAATTAAGCTAGATATGAGTGAATTTTCTGAGAGTCATACAGTGTCACGCTTAATTGGCGCGCCAGCTGGTTACGTGGGCTATAACGACGGCAATCAACTAGCTGACCGCGTGCGACGACATCCTTACTCGGTGGTACTATTTGATGAAATCGAGAAGGCTCATCCAGATATTTTTAATATTCTTTTGCAGATTCTTGAGGATGGTAAATTAACTGATGGCCGTGGTCGTCAAGTTGATTTCTCAAATGCGATAATTATTTTGACAAGTAATATTGGTGCGGATCAGTTGGACAGCAGTGAAAGTCGGTTAGGATTCAGTGTTAAAAACGATACAGATATTGACGAAAAGTCGAAGAATGATCAAGAAGTGGTGATGAATGAGCTGAAGCAGTATATGCGCCCAGAGCTAATTAACCGATTTGACGACATTATTTTGTTTAATCGTTTAACTAAGAATGAAGCTGGCAAGATATTTGATTTGATGATTTCAGAACTAGCGCAACGCTTACAACTAAAGCAGATTGGTTTGACGGTGAGTGCGCCGGTGCGACGTCAGCTAGTAGAGAAGGGCTATAGCGATACTTATGGTGCGCGACCAATGCGGCGTGTGGTACAGAAATACCTAGAGCAGCCCGTCGCTGATGCCATGATATCAGGTAAATTTAAAGCGGGTGATACCATTAAAACGGCCTGGCGCCATGATGCGGTTGAATTGCAATTAAAGCCGCAACGCACAGTAAGGAAGTCAACTAAGTCGGTTGACGTAGTTAAGCACTAACCTGTTATAATATTAGAAATGGTCAAGGCTAAAAGCAGTTATGTTTGCCAGCAGTGTGGCGCGAGTTACCCTAAATGGGCGGGTAAGTGTGATAACTGTGGGTCTTGGAGTAGCTTGGTTGAGCAGATGCCGATTGCCGAGGGCAAGTCAGTGGTAGCGCGTTCGCGCGGGCGGCAGATTCAGGCTGAACTTATTAAAGATGTTAAGCTAGACAAGGTATCAACACGCATTAAAACAGGAATCGCCGACCTTGATACGGTATTGGGTGGTGGTCTGATGGCCGGCGGAGTGGTGCTAGTTGCTGGGCAGCCAGGTATTGGTAAGTCTACTATTCTGATGCAAATTGCGAGCTATGTCGCTAAGGGTAAAAAAGTTTTGTATGCCAGTGGCGAGGAATCGGCTTCGCAGGTGAAACTGCGTGCTGAGCGACTTGGCGCGGTGGGTGATAATCAATTGTATTTAGCAGCTACTACGTCGGCGGATGATATCGCGGCGACAATTGCGGAAGGCAGCTATGATTTAGCGATTGTTGATTCGATGCAAACGATTGCGATGGCAGAGATCTCATCGGCGGCTGGTACAGTAAGTCAAATTACCAACTGCGCTAACGCGATTATTCGTGCCGCCAAGACGGCTAATACGTCGGTTATTTTGGTGGGGCACATCACCAAGGACGGAGCGATTGCTGGGCCAAAGATATTGGAGCATCTAGTTGACGTGGTACTAAATTTTGAGGGTGACCGCTATGGTGGTTTTAAGATGGTGCGCGCAGTAAAGAACCGTTTCGGTTCTACTTCTGAAGTGGCTATTTTTGATATGACACAAGAGGGGTTGAAGATTGTCGAGAATCCAAGTGCTGCATTACTAGCTGAACGGACAGACACCGACGGTAGTATTGTGCTTGCTAGTATGGAAGGTAATCGTCCATTGCTTGTGGAAATTCAGGCGCTAGTGAACCATACTAATTTTGGCTACGCAAAGCGGGCTGCTTCGGGGTTTGACGCTAATCGTTTGACACTATTAATTGCAGTGCTAGAGCGACGAACTAAATTGGATTTATCCGACAAAGATGTCTTTATTAATGTGGTTGGTGGCATAAAGCTAAATGATCGAGCAGCTGATCTGGCGGTTTGTATGGCTATTGCTAGTGCGGCAGCTGAACGAAAGTTGCGCGATGGTGCTGTTGTGTTTGGAGAAGTTGGCTTAGGTGGCGAGATTCGGTCGGCGGTTCAGTCGGAGAAGCGAATTGCTGAGGCGCAGAAATTAGGGTTTAAGTATGCAATTGCACCGAAGAGCGCGGCGCGTAGTAAGTTTGTCGTGCCAGCAGTGGATTTGCGTGATGCCTTAAATCAACATTTACGTTAGCTTTTGCTGATTAGCACGGTCAGTGTTATAATATTTAGCGAAAGGAAATTATTTAATGTTGGAAAGACTAAATTTACAGTCTGTCCCTCTCCTAATTGTTAGTGTAGTCATCCTGATTGAGGTGACTTATTTGACAGTTATGAAGTTAAGACAGCGCAAACTGAAAGTGGCGCGTGGGTCAATATTGTTAGACTCGTGCTCGATTATGGATGGCAGGATTATTGATCTTGCCAAGACTGGTATTATTACCTCAGAAATTATTGTACCGCGGTCTGTGGTGGTTGAAATGCAGTTGTTGGCAGATAAATCTGACCATGAGAAGCGCGTGCGGGCACGGCGTGGTCTAGAGAATGTACGGCTCTTAAAGACAATGGATACGGTTAGCGTGGCGATTGTGAATGATGGCAAGGTCGGTAAGGGGGGTGTAGACGAACGTCTATTGGATATTGCCAAAAATTATGACGCTTCAATTGCAACGACTGACTTTAATTTAAATCGTGTAGCTAAAGTAATGGATGTGCCGGTGATTAATGTAAATGAGATTGCGCAGGTGATGCGTGCTAATCATTTCCCTGGTGACCAAGTAGAAATTGAGTTATTGCAAGCGGGGGCTAACCGTAGCCAAGCTGTGGGTTACCTTGATGATGGCACTATGGTTGTGGTTGAGGATAGTAAAGATTTAATTGGTTCGCGCGTGAAAGTAGAGATTATTCGTTCGTTGCAAACTGAGGCTGGGCGTATGATGTTTGCAAAGAAAATTGAGCGTGTGGTCCAGCAAAATAATAAACCGGCCGCGCACAAACGCGACAAGTCGGTTAGTGCTAAAATCAAGTCAGCACCCGCTTTTCATTCTGACCAATTGCCAAAGCAGCATAGCGCGGAGAAGACAAAATCTAAGCCTGAATCGAAGCGGAATAATAGTAGTGTAGCTAAAGCTTCGCGTCGTCGGACTCCATCGCAGTCTAGCGTAGAGCGTCAAGTGGTAGCGTTGGCTAACGCGCAACAGACAAGTTTTGACGAAGTCGACAAAACAAAGTAATTACCCAGAGCATAATACCGAAGTCAATAAATAACTCAAGGTATTCGGTTGGGGTGCCATGATTGTAATCCCAGATGTGGTTTAAGAATAAACTGCCAACCATAGTTATAATTGATAGAGCTAAAATCAGGGCTGGCTGTTGCCAGTTCTGTTTTTGCTTTAGCTGACTATGTAGAATTATGATTATGGCTGCGATAGTACCAAGCATAATAAATAAATTAGAATTATAGTAAATTCCAGAGGCATCTTGGTAGTTAGCTAATAATGGGTCTGATAGCATAAAGGCGGTTGCAAAAATTAGAGTAAATTGCTGCGGTGGCAAAAAATCTACTAGATAAGATAACTTATGATTACGAAGCCATTTGGTTAGGGGCAAGTTAAGCAGTGGTAATAGTACTAGTAAAATCCATCCACCAAAATAGAGTGTATTTTGGAATAATTGCGTAGCAAGATTATGAAAGTTAGTCTCCTTTTGGATGTTATAGGTGGCAATTAACTCAGGGGTTTTCCAGTTAAAGATACGTTGCCCCCAAGATAACTCTTCACCTGCCATTAAAAATAGAATAATTGCTAGTAAAAGACAAAGGAGCGTAGTTGGTCGGTGCTTTTTGCGATTTACTAATGCTATATAACAACATAGAGTAGCACCAATTAACTCCATGCCGCATTTAATGGAAGATACCAGAGCGATAAAATGGCCAAGTTTCTTTGCGAATTAGGTCACTGGCAAATTGCGGGAATGTAATTTGAAGTATGAGACATGCTGCGACGACTAGTGGTAAGGTGACTGCTAGCTTTGAGTATAGTGTTTTGCGGCTACTTCTATCACTAGCTAAATTATACTGTACCAATAAAATACTACTAAAACTGACAGCGCAGAGTATAATGGCTAGACGCAATAGGTTAAACGGCCAATTGTCAGCTAACGGATAGGCCCATTTACTTGGTGCAAAAAATAGCGCCAAAGTCGCCAAGATGGATATAATAGTGGCGACTTTAGCAATATTATTTTGTAATTGTGAATGGTGTGCGTTAATTAATTTTGGCAAAATCCTCCTCTAGTGGGATACTTAATTAGTATTTAGCGTGCGTGATAGGTTAGTAGTGTAAAAACCAGCATCGGTTATAGTAGCACTGACGTTATAGCTTGAAGTATCGCCTATTTCAAGTGTTACATCCCACGACCCGCCGCTGAGTTGCGCATCATAATTTTTGCCATTAATTGTCATGATTGCGCCAGTAATAGGGTTTGTACCCTTCATTGCTATTACCGATACAACGACATACTTTTTTCCGTTGCTAGAGTTGCGTGGTGTAAGGGTGATTTCAGAAATAAATGGTTTATTATCAGTACACTTATGAAAGTCGTCCACGGCTTCAGCGTTATATCCGTCTGGTGCCGCGATGGTAGTCTTATTGGTTAATGTGTCTGTGGTCTTAGTAACATCCAAAGTTTCCTTTGCTCCATCCGGTGTACACGCACCAGCACGTTTCTTGCTGACTCTATCAAATACTATTTTTTGGGTCGAAGTAGTTTTTTGTGATTTGTTATACCATGATGGATATAGATCTCGCTCGCCATCCACATTTAAGTCTTGTATGCCATCAGGCCGATTAAACCACTCGTTTTCTTTATAAAGACCATTCTTCTTGAAGTAGTCGTAGATATCTTGAGTAATGTCAGCAATTACTGGTCCTAGCGACATACCATCGGCATTGCCGCGTAGAGCAGAAGGAGTATGATTACCAGCCCAAACTGATAGAGTGGCCTTAGGAGTAAAGCTCATCATCCAAATATCCTTTGGCCGATTGCCAATGTTACTCGTACCAGTCTTGGTCCCTGTCTTAATGTTTTTGAAGTAGAAGCCAGTTGGGCGCCAGCCGAAGGTATCCTTGCGCGCGTTGTCATCTGAAAGAATGTCACTAATAATGTAGGTAGTTTGCGGGTCGAAGACTTGTTTTGCGCTATCTTTCCACTCGTAGAGCTTTTCCTTCTGGCTATTTTTAACTTCTAGTACCGTTGTGTAAGGTTTATATACGCCACCGCGGGCAATTGTTGCAAAGGCGTTGACGTGTTCAACTTGTTTGACACCACAACCACCAATGGCGGAGGCGAGGCCGGAATTGCGGTCGGCACCATCAGTACAATAACTTTGGTCACCAGCGTCTCGAATCATCTTCCAAGTTGGAGCGGCGCCACCGTTTAATGCCATAGCTTTAATGGCAGGTACGTTACGCGAGCCACCTAGTGATTTGCGAATCGGGATATTGCCTTTAAAGCGGCCATCGGCGTTATTGACGGAATTACCGCTAGTGGTGCGATAAATGTTTTGTGGAATTGGCGTATCTGGGATAATTGAACCACCGCCGAACGTGCCGTTAGGATTGTTTTGATTGTTAATTAGCGAGGCGTAAACCAAAGGCTTGATTGATGAACCCGGCTGGATGAATGAGGTGGCGGAGTTGACGGCACCGTATCCAGGATAATTGTAATCACGGCTACCTTGGACGCCGAGTAGCTGGCCGGTTTGGTTGTCGATCATAGCCATTGATGAGTTATCGAAGCCATAGCGATGTTGTAGGTAGGATAGACGGCCAGTGAATAGGCTACGCGTGGTATCCTCTAGCTTGTCTTGCACGTGACTATCAAGAGTAGTTTTAACGGTTAAGCCGCCTTGACCGACGATTTTAGCACCCAGTTTTTCAGTCAATTCATTTTTTACCATTTGGATAAAGTGTGGAGCTTTAGCGCCGGCGAACTGCTGGGCTAGCGGTTTGAGCTTGTCGAGGGTTGGAACCTTCTTGGCGTCCTCGGCTTCCTTCTCGGTAATCATACCTTGTTCTGCCATATATGAAATCACTGTTTTTTGGCGCGCCAAAAGTGCGTTGTTACCACGAGTATTGTATGGATTGTACCAAGCTGGCGACTGTGGAATTGAGGCAAGTAAGGCGGCTTCATCAATAGTTAAGTCCTTGGCGGATTTGCCAAAATAAGTCTGGGCTGCTGATTCAACACCATTACGGCGGCCACCATATGGAGATTCATTGAGATACATGGTTAAAATTTGGTCTTTGCTATAAATATTCTCGGCTTCAAAAGCAAGGATCGCTTCCTTAATTTTGCGTGGAATACCAGTAATACCACGGTTGCCAGCTTGATCGGCAAAGAAAACCTGCTTAATTAGCTGCTGAGTTAGCGTAGAGCCACCCTGTGTGCTACGAGACTTTTTAAAAATGTTATTAACAATGGCACGCAAAGTACCAGAAATAGATACGCCGCCGTGCTTATAAAAGTTTTTATCCTCAATAGCTACCGTAGCATCCTTAATGTATTTACTAATTTTATCTGAATCAACTACGAGTCGATACTCACCGGAACCCTTATCTTCCCACAGAAGTTGATTGTTGCGGTCGTAGTATTTGGTTACAGTAGTCTGGACACGTTTGTTTAGCTCTGACGGCTGGAGTGATTTAAGCTCGCCGCGGAAATAGAAGAATGAGATTACGAGGATAATTGCAATAGCGGCAATAGTACCACCGAATATTTTGCCAAGCATCTTGAGTCCGTCAAGTGAAAACCAGTATTTGAACACGCGTTTCGGTGCAAAGTGAGTGAAGAACCGCTTAATTGGATTTTTTGGCAGTGTGGCTAAATATTCAGCCCTGGCGCGGCTGCGCCGTTCGCGCCTAACGGCACGTTTACTCTTATTTTGCTCATGCGCTAGATTAGAATAAGTCATAAACTTGCGACCGCTATCTAAATCATCGTGAGCTGGTTTCTTGGTCATAAATCTTACCCTCGCTTTTCTCGCTTAACATTACCATTTTAACACGCATGGCGCCCAAACTCAACATTTTTGTGCTAATATATAGGTATGAAATTGAGCGAAGAATTGAAATGGCGTGGATTGGTCGGTCAGACGACAGTGTCTGATTTAAGCGAACTTGACAAGCCGGGACGTACGTTTTATTTTGGTGCTGATCCGAGTCGTGACAGTATGACGATTGGTAATTTGGCGGCGATGATTCTTTGCTTGCGTTTTATTAAGGCTGGCTGGAAGGGTATTATTTTGGCTGGTGGTGCGACTGGTATGGCTGGTGGTGACCCGGATGGCAAAGATGAGACGCGCTCAAAAATGACATTAGAGACCATTGAACATAACGTGGCGGGGATTCGCGGTCAGTTTGCGCGGATCTTTCGTGATGCTGATGTTGAAATTGTAAACAATTACGATTGGTTTAAGGACATTAATTTTGTTGATTTTCTGCGTAACATTGGCTGGCAATTTTCAATGACTCAATTGCTTGACCGTGAATTTGTAAAGAATCGCATTGGCGAAGGCGGCAAAGGCATCAATTACGCGGAATTTTCTTATATGCTAATGCAGGGATATGATTACTTGCATTTATATCGCACTAAACACGCTGAGCTAGAACTTTGTGCTGTCGATCAATTTGGCAACTGTGCCTGTGGCATGCAATTAATTCGTAAGTTGGAGGGCGCGCAGGTCAACGTGTTTGGTATGCCGTTAGTAATTAATAAATCTACGGGCAAGAAATTTGGCAAATCTGAGGCTGGCGCAGTTTGGCTGGAACCAAAATATACTAGTGTATTTAAATTCTACCAGTTTTGGCTTAATGTCGATGATGCGGGCGTGATTGATTACTTGAAAATCTATACCTTCCTTGATAAAAGCGAAATTGAGCAGCTTGAGGCTGAACAGCAGGCTAATCCGGGTGCGCGGTTGGCGCAACACCGACTAGCCGAGGCAGTAACGGAGCTAGTGCACGGCAAGCCAGCCATGGAGTCAGTGAAGCGCGTGACAGACACCTTGTTTAGCGGTGCAAATGCGACCGAGCTGAATGATGCTGATTTAGCAGTGCTATCTCAGGAAATAACAACAGTGGAACTCGGCGACCAGACATTAATTGATCTATTGTTGGCGGGCAAATTGGCTAGTAGTAAGTCTGAAGCACGACGTTTAATTGAACAAAATGCCATCTCGGCTAATGGTGTAAAAGTGGGCTTAGACTATCGCCCGACCGCACCATGCTTATTGCGCCGTGGCAAGAATCAATTTATGTTAGTTAAATAAATTGGATGGGTGGGATGAAAGTTAGCCGAAAGCGAAAATATGGCAAGACGATAATACGTTCGATTCGAGTGCGGCGTTTTATGCGACAACGTGTTTGGTGGTGTCGCGTTGTCAATGTTTGTAGCACTATATTGTATAAGCTGGCTCAGCTAGCGCAGTTTTGTGCGATTGGTGTGCTTTTGATAATAGCTTTCATCTCTTTATTTGGGCTATGGCCGCAGTTTAACGGTTACATGTATGATGTATCGTCGGGAATGAATACAAAACCGTTATTTGAGATGCCACTAGGTACGAAGTTTTTCTTGAGTTGGTTGATTGCTAATATTGATCCACTGTCACGTTTCTTTTTGCTTGCTTCGCCGGTGGCTTTGCTTATCTTGATTGCAATGTTTGGGCTTTGGGTAGTAGACCGTCTGTCTAGAATATTTCAAGCTTCATTTGAAGTGACGCGCTCGGTAGCTGATGAAGTGATGGCGGCTATTTTATGGGCGCTTGCCTTGATAGCTACGTGGTTTGCGTTCGACCCACATATTGCCTTCATGCCAATGCTAGCGATTACGTTAGCGATGGTGGCTAATGTTGGTTTATATATACTTAGCTATGCCATCAAGCCCAAGCTAAAAGTTCCGAAATGGCGTATTATAAAGTAATCAGATGAATTTATTGACAAGCGTAGCGGAAGTTAAAGGAATTGGGCCAAAGACCGCGGGTCAGTTTGTAGCGGCGGGGCTAAGTACAGTGGGCGATTTAATGGAGGATTTTCCGCGGAGCTATGAAGACTATACTGGTGCGCAAAGAATTGCCGATTTAGTCCCCGGGAAGGCGACATTGCGCGCTCGTGCTGTTAGTGTTAACAGTCGACATGTGCGCGGTAAGTTAACTATAACCACCGCTGCGCTAGAAGATTCAGCGGGCGACCAGCTGAACGCGGTGTGGTTCAATCAGCCATATCGGGCTAATCAGTTGGCGAAGGGCGACGAGTTCTTATTTTCCGGTGTGTTTGAACTGAAGCGTGGACGCTATCAGCTTACTACGCCAACTTGTACACTGGCAAGTGATTTGCCAGTGGATAGTAATAAAATTGTGCCAGTGTACTCGATGCGGGCGGGGCTGAAGCCAAGCTTAATTCGTAAGGCCGTAGAGCAAATTAAGCCACTTTTAGAATTTGCGCCAGAGATACTACCGGCGGAAGTAATAGATGATAACGATTTATGTAGTCGCGCGCAGGCACTTAGCGCCATTCATTTTCCATCTGACCGTGATCATTTAGCTTTGGCACGTCATCGTTTGGGGTTTGAGGAAGTGTTCACGATGATTCTAGCCGCCAAGCTAAACCGGATGTCAAATCAGCAGTTGAAGGGATTTCAAATTGAGTTTAATCAGTCAAAAATCAGTCAGTTTGTGGCTAATTTGCCATTTCAGTTAACTCCTGCGCAGAAACGTTCTATTTGGGAAATAATCCAAGACTTTATGCGGCCAACGCCGATGAATCGTTTGTTGCAAGGTGACGTTGGTTCTGGTAAGACGGTTGTAGCGGCGGTTGCAGCGTATCAAGCGTATCTTGGCGGTTACCAGACGGCGCTAATGGTACCAACTGAGGTGCTAGCGAAGCAGCATGCGGCAACTCTGAAGAGAATGTTAGAGCCATATGGCGTGAAAGTTTGTTTGTTTACTGGTTCAATTAAGGGGATGGAACGCGAAGTGGTATTAAAAGAGATTGCTAGTGGCGTCGCGCAAGTGGTGGTTGGCACGCATGCGTTGTTTCAACCCGCAGTGGAGTTTAAGCAACTAGGATTTGTGGTGATTGACGAACAGCATCGCTTTGGCGTAAAGCAACGACAAGATCTGCTCGCCAAGACTGATAGCGAGCATTTGCCGCATTTATTAGCAATGACGGCGACGCCAATTCCGCGTTCGTTGCAACTAACGATTTTTGGCGACCTTGATGTGTCAACCTTAGATCAATTGCCGCAGGGGCGTCAAGTAATTCAGACGAAGATTGTACTACCAAATGAACGCCCACAATTAGTTGAACGCGTGCGTGCAGAGTTGGCTGCCGACAGACAAGTTTATTATGTGGCTGGTTTGATTGAAGATAGCGATGTGTCGGAGCGTGTGAGTGCTGAGGCATTGTATAAGACTGTGACGAAATTGTATCCTGAATATCGAGTGGGAATTTTGCACGGTAAAATGGCAGCGGCAGATAAAGAGCGAGTAATGGAGCAATTTGCAGTGCATCGGTTAGATATCTTGGTGTCGACTACTGTAATTGAGGTTGGGGTGGATGTGCCAAATGCCACTGTGATGGTAATTGAAGATGCAGAAAACTTTGGATTGTCGCAGTTGCATCAGTTAAGAGGGCGTGTTGGGCGCGGCGAGTATCAGTCGTATTGCTATCTATGTCAAAGTGATACTAAGCAGCCATCGCGCCGCTTAAAGGAAGTTGAGCGTAGTAATGATGGCTTTTACTTGGCACAAGTAGATTTGGAGTTACGTGGTGCTGGTGAGATTTATGGTACGATGCAACACGGTGATATTAATTTTCGCATGGCTAACTTAGCTGATACTAAATTACTGAGGGCGGCATCGAACAGCGCGGCAAGAGTAGCGCAGGCAATTTCACAGGATGCGCAATATTTGGTAAAATATAGCCAGTTAAGACAGATGGTAAATAAGTATCAGAAGATAACAACGTTAAACTAATGTATAGTGGAACTATTATTACTCATGGTAGCGGCCGATTGATGGGGACGCACCAGAAGATCGACCGTGTCGCGCGCAAAAAACTACATCGTTATCTCGGTGAAGGGCAATGGTTCCCGCGGACGCGTGAGATATTGCGGTTTGAGGGCCTGAATGGTCCGGATGGTATTAAGCGTAAGTCGCCGGCACATGATGAGCCACGGCATTTTATTAATCCCGACGACCCTAATGACCGACATTTAATAGAATTGATTCGCGGCAATCAGAATAATTTAATTGAGGCATTGATGAGCGGTAATCGTGAGCGCGCCTCATTTGAGGCAGCGTGGTTGGCGCACGCCATCGTTGATGGGCTGACGCCAGCGCATCATTATCCATATGAGGAGCGATTGGCGGAAATCAGAGGTAATACCAAGCAGCTGCAAGATACTATTTTTCGTAAGGTTATTATGCCGGGTGACACAATGCGTGACAAGGTGGCGAATAATTGGAAGTATTGGAAGCCGACTGGGTTGATGACGGCACATGGTTTATATGAGGTGGGCGTGGCGTTTGCGACGGCACCACTAAGATTTAAGCGCGTAGCTTTGTCGAAACATGATATCGAATTGTTGCGTGCGGCAGATGATTTTGAGTCATTTTTTATGGATGCAGTGCAACGAGTGCACCAACATAAAATCTACGACCGGTTTTTGCGGCGCGGCTGGACCGAATCGTTGGCGCGTGAGACTAAAAACTTTTTGTTGCCAGAAATGATTCATGCTGTGTTGATGGCATGGTATTTTTGCGCTTATCAAGCGAAGGTTAAGCGACATGGCGACAGTTAGATTGATCTCTGGCAAGTGGGGCGGCCGCCGCTTGTCGGCTAACGTAAGTAGTGCTACGCATCCTATGAGTGAGCGCGCTAGGAGTGCGATTTTTTCAATGTTAAATGCGAAAGGAGTGCTAGCTGGAGCTAAAGTGCTGGACGCGTTTGCTGGTACGGGGGCAATTGGCCTTGAAGCGTTGAGCCGCGGTGCGACTGCGGCAACTTTTATTGAACGTGATCGCACGGCGCAGACTGTACTTAAGCAAAATATTGCTACGGTTGGGGCAGAAGAGGGCTCTTCTGTAATTTGTACAACAGTTGACAATTGGATGAAAAATGTTTATTTTACAGATAAGTATGACTTGATTTTTGTTGATCCACCCTATAAAACCCCGCAGTTTTCCACAGTTTGGCGCTTGCTAGACTATTTAAACGACAACGGGCTTATGATATTATCGTATCAGACAGCAGAATGTGTGAAGCTTCCTAATGGAGTTGCTGTGGTGGAATTTCGGAGTTATGGAGGAGCATCGATTTTGATCTTAAAGGTCAACAAGAGCTTATAAAATAACAGGATGTTTCATTGCGCTGTCCAAGCCTACGGTTTGCCGTAGGCTTTTATGCTATTGACTAGGCTATGATATTTTGATATTATAGAGCAGAGTAACCGATAAAGGAGATATTTTAAGATGGCACGATGTGAAATCACCGGTAAGGGTGCAATGAGCGGCAACAACGTTAGCTTCTCAATGCGTCACACCAAGCGGACCTTTAAGCCAAACCTACAAAAGAAGACTTTCTATGTAAATGGCCATAAGGTGCGTCTGTTAATTGCTGCTAGTACAATCAAGACCCTACGCAAGAAGGGCTTCACTAGCGACAAGCCAGTTACTACTGATTAATTTGTTAGGTAGTTATTGTAACACCCCTTACACAAGGGGCGTTTTTTGTTGCTTATGATATAATGGGGTTATGTTCAAAATGGATTTTAGCCAGCCTAGTACGTGGATTATCCTCGGAATAATCCTTGGCGTAACTCTAATTTCAATGATTTTACACGAGCTGATGCATGGATTAACGGCGTACTGGTTGGGCGACGATACAGCTAAGTCGGCTGGTCGCTTGACACTTAATCCAATTAAGCACATCGACCCATTTTTGACGATTTTACTTCCGCTCGTTATGGCGGTGCTTGGTGGGCCAATCTTTGGCGGCGCCAAGCCGGTACCGTTTAACCCAGAGCGAGTGCGCGGTCGTGAATGGGGCGCGGCTTTAGTGGGGATTATGGGACCGATAACTAATTTAGTATTGGCTTTCATTTCCTATTGTGTGCTTGTGTTGACTGGCAAGCAGTTGTTTTTGATCGGATCGGGACTAATCGATTTTATGTCGCTGTCTGGTGTACTGACTGGAGTAATGGTGATCGGTGTCTATGTTAATTTGGGCTTTTTTGCATTTAATATTTTGCCAATTCCGCCGCTTGACGGTTCGCGCGTGCTATATGCTGTAGCGCCGCGGGCAGTACAGGCAATAATGGACACAATAGAGCGATCGGTCGGTTTAATGCTCATATTTGCTATTGTTTGTTTATGCTCGACGCTACTTAATAGCATAATGTCAGAAATTATTACTGGCGTGCTAATTGGGTTTCAATTTATTCTACATTAATCAATAATTGCTATTGCGAAAAGATTATTTTTGTGATACATTAGTTTTGATGAAGTAGTGTAATCTGTTTAGAACGTCCATTGTTTTGGCAGCAGTGGAGTTTGTTGTGTGGGACCCACTTTACACTACTGGTGGCGTCGGATAGCACAGAAAGACAGAACAGAATTCTTCAAGCCAGCGAGAGTAACTTAAAGAAGAGGAGTAACATTCGTGGCGAATGCGACTAAAGGATGGGTGGAAAATGGTATCACCAAGCGTACTTATTTCACTCCACAGCACAAAGTGCTAGAATTGCCTAACTTGGTTGGGCATTTACAGAAGTCTTGGGATGATTTAGTTAAACACGAGTTAGCAGATGTGTTTAAGGAAGTTAGTCCAATTGAAGACTTCACTGGTCAAAAGTTGAGTCTAAGTTTTAAGGACTATCATTTCGGTGATCCAAAGATTACTGACCGCGAGGCAATTCGCGATAACACCAGCTACGAGGCGCCATTGTACGCCAACGTAGAGCTAGTTAACCGTGTAACTGGCGAAGTTCGTGAAGATGAGCTTTATCTTGGTGATTATCCGTGGATGACCGACCGTGGCACCTTTATTATTAACGGTTCTGAGCGTGTCGTGGTCTCACAGCTAATCCGCTCATCTGGCGTGTTCTTTACTGCTGAAGAAGGTGTAGATGGCCGTAAGTGCTACGGCGCTAAGATTATCCCAGGCCGTGGTGTTTGGTTTGAATTTGAGACATCAAAAGACCATGCTATTTACGTAAAGATTGACCGTAAGCGCCGCTTCCCAGTTACTACTCTTCTGCGCGCGCTTGGCTACAGCACTAATACTAAGCTAAAAGAGCTATTTGAAAAGGTGGACAACGGTGAGCAAAGCTACATCGATGCTACTATTGCCAAGGATACTAGCCGCGGTACTAATGAGGCTTTGATTGAAGTCTTCCGCAAGATCCGTCCAGGTGATTTGGCAACAGTTGATAACGCCAAGGGTATGATTGAGCGCACCTTCTTTGACTTTAAGCGGTTTGATATTAGCCGCGTTGGTCGTTATAAGATGAATCAGCGCCTCGCTGCTATCAAGCGCGAGCTAGGATTGGCTCCTGAATTAACCGAGAACCCAGAGAACCGTGTCTTGCTAATCGACGATTTAGTGGCTATTATTGCGGAAATTATTCGCTTGAATAATACCCAAGAGCCAGCTGACGATATCGACGCTTTCTATAACCGCCGCGTTCGTTTGGTCGGTGAGCTAGTTGCTCGCCAGTTCCGTGTCGGTTTACTGCGTCTTGACCGCAACGTACGCGACCGCATGAGTGTGGCTGACCTCGAGAACGTTACTCCAGCGTCATTAATCAACGCCCGCCCAATCGTCGCAGCTGTACGTGAATTCTTCGCTTCGTCTCAGTTATCACAGTTTATGGACCAAGCTAACCCAGTATCAGAGTTGGCGCACAAGCGTCGCTTGAGCTCAATGGGCCCTGGCGGTTTGACGCGTGAGCGTGCTGGTATTGAGGTGCGCGATATTCACCCAACACATTATTCACGTGTTTGTATTATTGAAACCCCAGAAGGTGGCAACGTGGGTTTGGTGCTTTACTTAGCATCTTATGCTCGCATTAATGAGTACGGGTTCCTCGAGGCGCCGTATCGCAAGGTGGTCAATGGCCGTGTTACTGATGAAGTTGTTTACATGGATGCTGCGCAAGAGGAGCACGAGACGATTGCTGAGAGCTCAGTTGAACTAAATGACGACGGTACATTTAAGGAAGCGCGTGTTGATGCTCGTCGCGAGCTACGCCCTGAAACCGTCGATGCTGGTGATGTTACTTATATGGATGCCTGTTCTACTCAGGTAATTGGTACAACCGCAGCGCTGATTCCATTTGTTGAGAAAAACCGTATTGACCGCAACTTGATGGGTTCAAACATGCAGCGTCAGGCAGTGCCGCTCATTAAGCCAACTTCGCCAATTGTTGGTACTGGCATTGAACATGATTTGGCTTTAAATACCCCAGCATTAACAGTAGCACGCGATGATGGTGAAGTTACTAAGGCTGATGCTGATGAAGTCCAGGTGAAGTATACTGATGGTACGACTGGTGTGTATCATCCAACGCACTTTGTAAAGTCAAACGAGGACCGTTCGTTTAACGAACGCACAGTTGTGGTACGTGGTCAGCACGTCGTAAAGGGTCAACCACTAGTTGAAGGCGCTTCAGTTGCTGATGGCGAAATTGCGCTTGGTCGTGACTTAATCGTGGCCTATATGCCTTGGAAGGGCTACAACATGGATGACTCGATTATTATTAGTCGTCGTTTGGTTGAAGATGATGCTCTAACTAGTGTTAACATTACGAGCTCAATGGTTGAGGTGCGTGATACGAAGCTTGGGCCAGAGCAGGTGACACGTGATATTCCAAATGCCTCTGAGGATGCTTTGCGTAACCTTGATGCTAATGGTATCGTAACCGTTGGTGCTGAGGTACGACCGGGCGATGTCTTGGTCGGTAAGATTACACCGCGTGGTGAACAGGAGCTCAGTTCTGAGGAGCGCTTGTTGCGTGCTATCTTTGGTGAGAAGGCAAAGGATGTGCGCGATACTTCACATCGTGTTGGCCGTAGCGAAGGTGGTAAGGTTGTTGCAGTTCGGATTTTCGATCGCAATTCTGGCCACGATTTGAAGGCTGGCGTTTTGCAGCAAATTGAAATCTTTATTGCCCAGAGTCGTAAGATTCAGGTCGGCGATAAACTAGCTGGTCGTTATGGCAACAAGGGTGTAGTTGCAAAGATTTTGGCTGAGGAAGATATGCCATTTATGGCTGACGGTACCCCAGTCGACATCATTTTGAACCCGATGGGTGTGCCATCACGTATGAATCTAGGTCAGCTATTTGAGGTGCATATTGGCATGGCGGCACGAAAGCTTGGTTACAAAGTTGCTACTCCAGCCTTTAGGGGCGTACCAAATGAAGTCATTGCCGATCAACTTGAAAAGGCGGGCTTTAGCCGCAATGGTAAGATGCAACTATTTGATGGCCGTACTGGCGAACCATTCCAGGAGCAGACTACAGTTGGTGTGATGTACATGATTAAGCTTCACCACATGGTGCTCGACAAGATTCACGCTCGTTCAACTGGTCCATATGCCATGGTGACGCAGCAGCCACTTGGTGGTCGTGCCCATAATGGTGGCCAGCGCTTCGGTGAAATGGAGGTTTGGGCACTTGAGGCTTACGGTGCTGCATCTACCTTGCAGGAGATGATTACCATTAAGTCTGATGATGTAAAGGGTCGTGCTCGTGCTTATGAAAGTATCATTAAGGGTGAGCCGATTGAAGGACCAGATATTCCAGAAGGATTCAAGGTTCTCGTGAAGGAATTGCAGGGTCTTGGCTTGCGTGTTGATCTCGTAAAGGATAACGAGCTAGAAGATGCCGAAAATGTTGTCACCGAGAAGGGTACGGGCGGTAAGCTTGATGACCTTGATATCGCACCAGATGAACTTGGCCAGACGGTATCACCAGACGACTTAGACGAAGAAGATGATAATATCACCGATATGCCAGATGATGACGAAGAGGACATGATCGATATCGATGAAAACGATGAAGATGATAATAATGAAGAGGAGGAGGCATAATGATGCGACCAAAGTCTAACGACGACAAGTCAATCTCTGATTTTGACGCAGTGCGTCTAGCGGTAGCTAGTGAAGAAGATATCTTGTCTTGGTCATATGGCGAAGTATTGAAGCCAGAAACCATCAACTATCGCACACAGAAGCCAGAGCGCGACGGTCTGTTCTGCGAGCGTATTTTTGGGCCAGAGAAGGACATTAACCCACATGATGCCAAGTTAAAGGGTGTGCGCTCGCGCGAAGCCGCCGTTGATAAAAACGGTGAGCTAGTTACGCGCGCCTCAGCTCGTCGTGAGCGGATGGGACACATTAAACTTGCCACCCCAGTAGCACACATTTGGTTTATGCGCGGCACGCCTAGCGCAATGTCACTATTACTCAATTTGACCGTAAAGGAATTGGAGCGCATTGCTTATTTCCAATCATATGCTATTTTGGCAGTTGACGACGAAGCAGTTGCCGAACTACGCAATGCAAACGAAGAGCAGTATAACGCTTCACGTGCGGCCATTAAGTACCGTTACGACCGCGCTATGGCTGAGCCAGCTGCTGAAGGCGAGGCTCCAGCAGATGCTAAGACTTTAGCAAAGCAGATGTCAGCTGAAATCACCGCTGCGACGGATGAGTATCAGGAGAAGAAGTCAATGCTAGACAGTCTTGTAAAGGGTGCTACGATGACTGAGAGTGCATACCGTAACTTGCCAGAAGAATACCAAGATTTGGTTGAAGTTGGCATGGGCGGCGCAGCGCTTCATCGCTTACTTTGCGAGATTGACCTTAATCAGCTAATTGAGGACTTGACTACTGTGGCTGACAAGAAGAAGGGTCAGGCTCGTCAGAAGATTCAGAAGCGGCTCAAGATGCTTGAGGGTATGCGTTCGGCTGGTATTAAGCCGGAATCAATGTGCTTGACGGTTTTGCCAGTGATTCCGCCGGATCTACGTCCGATGGTATCACTTGCTGGTGGCCGCTTTGCTACCTCTGATTTGAACGATTTGTATCGTCGTATTATCAACCGTAATAATCGTTTGAAGAAGTTAGCTGAATTGAACGCACCTGAAGTGATTACGCGCAATGAAATGCGCATGTTGCAGGAGGCGGTTGATGCTTTGATTGATAACTCAGCGGCTCGTGGTACGCGTGCTGCGCAAGCTACCGGTGGCCGTCGTCGTCTGAAGTCTTTGTCTGACCTATTGAAGGGCAAGCAGGGACGCTTCCGCCAGAACTTGCTTGGCAAGCGTGTTGACTACTCTGGCCGTTCAGTAATTGTTTCTGGCCCGGATCTCAACATTAACGAATGTGGTATGCCAAAGACCATGGCGCTAGAATTGTTTAAGCCATTTGTTATCTCAAAGTTGATTGAATGGGAGCAGGCTAATACAATTCACACTGCCCAGCGTTTAATCGATGCTGGTGCGCCAGTGATTTGGGACGCTCTTGAAGAGGCGATTAAGGGTAAGTATGTCTTGCTTAACCGCGCCCCTACGTTGCACCGCTTGTCAATTCAGGCCTTCCAGCCAAGACTAATTGAAGGTCAGGCAATTCAGGTTTGCCCGCTAGTGACTTCTGGTTTTAACGCCGACTTCGATGGCGACCAGATGTCAGTACATCTACCTTTGTCGGATGAAGCGCAGGCAGAAGCACGCGACTTGATTTCGGCATCAAATAACCTTTTGAAGCCTTCCGATGGTTCGCCAACGCTTTCAATTTATCAGGATATCGTGCTTGGTTGTTACTACTTGAGTTATAACAAGCAGTCAACTCAGTTGAAGCCAGGTGAACAGCCACATGCTTATGCGTCAGAGGCTGAAGCTATTATGGCGCATGAAGCACATGAGATTGAGTATCAGACACCGATCATCGTTCGTTTCCGTGGCCAGTTATTGCACACTACTCTTGGGCGTGTCTTGTTCAATGAGGTGTTACCAGAAGACTTCCCGTATGTAAATGATGTTTTGACCAAGAAGGTTATCTGTAAGGTGCTAGCGCGTATCTTCAACCGTTATGGCTCAGAAGCTACTGCTAGAACGGCAAATAACATTAAGGGTTTGGCATTGGAGCACGCTACTCGTTCAGCAATTTCTACTGGTATGGAAGATTACTTCACACTTAGCGATGTTACGGATATTGCAAATGAGGGTGATAAGAAGGTAGCTCAGATTGCTGATCAGTATGACCAGGGCTTGATTACGAACTCAGAGCGCCATAAACTAACGGTTCATACTTGGCGCCAAGTTGATGCAAAGGTGACTGAAGAAGTTGAAGCGCACCTTCAAAAAGTCGACTCAGCAGTATCAGTGCTCGCCAACTCTGGTGCGCGTGGTTCTATCGATAACATTAAGCAGGCTGCAGCAATGATTGGCGTTCAGGTGGATGCTTCCGGTCGTGAAATCGAGCTTCCAGTGAAAAATTCATTTAAGCATGGTATGACACCGCTTGAGGCCTTCGTGGTAACGCGTGGTTCTCGTTATGGTGCCGTGTCTACGGCTTTGAAGACTGCTGACTCTGGTTATTTGACTCGTCGTTTGGTTGATGTGTCGCAGGATGTATTTACCGTGCCTGATGAAGGTACGGCGGAAGACCCGGGCTTCACAATCTATCGTAACGAGACTGAAGAGACTATGATTGAGTTCTGCGATCGCATTGCTGGTCGTTACGTTGCTGAAGATGTTGAAGGCTATGTAAAGCGCGGTGACTTGATTACCGGTGATATCGCTTCAGCAATTCAAGGCGATGAGAATATTAAGTCGGTGAAGATTATGTCAGTCTTGTCGACCCCTGAACTATCTGGTATTCCACGCAAGAGCTATGGTATTGATATGTCAACTGGCTTCCTTGTATCAGAGTCAGAGCCAATTGGTGTAATTGCCGCTCAGTCCGTGGGTGAGCCGGGTACTCAGCTAACGTTGAATACAAAGCACGCTGGTGGTGTTGGTGGTGATGATATTTCTCAGGGTTTGCCGCGCGTGGACGAGCTTTTGGAGGCGCATGAGCCAAAGGGTCGTGCAATTGTTGCCGAGAGCGACGGTACAGTGAGTGTTGAGGAGCGGGGTGATATGTACGAGGTGACCGTTACTCCATTGGCTGGTCGCACCGAAGTCCTACGGTTCGCTGATAATCAGGAAGCACGTGTGCGTGATGGCGCAGTAGTGCGCACTGGCGACATCTTGGCTAGTAGTGACCACAATGGCATGCCACTAGTTGCTCCATTTGATGGCGTGGTAACTTATGTCGATGATGGTCTCCGCATTACCGCTGAGCGCCAACAACCAAAGCTTTATCGCATCCCTAATACTCGTACTCTAGCAGTGACGGATGGCGATACTGTTAAGGCTGGCGACCACATCACCACTGGTTCTATTGAGCTTCATGAGCTCATGAAGTACAAGGGTATTGCCGAAACTGAGCGCTATATCATTAACGATGTGTTGAAGATTTACGCTGCACAGGGCCAGGATATCTCGCCGAAGCACCTTGAGGTGATTGTGCGCCAGATGTTTAGCCGTGTACGTATTGAAGAGCCGGGTGATAGCCAATTTATCGCTGGCGATGTCGTCTCAAAGGCCTTAGCAGTTGATACCAATAAGAAGTTGATTGCCGTTGGCAAACAACCTGCCGAGTTTACGCAATTACTACTCGGTATTACTAAGGTAGCAGTTAACAGTGACTCGTTCCTCTCTGGTGCGTCATTCCAGGATACAACTCGTGTCTTGATTGGTGCTGCCACTTCTGGCCGCGTTGACCACTTGAAGGGTCTGAAGGAAAACGTGATTATTGGTCGCAAGATTCCAGTTGGTACTGGTGCCTTGAGTGAACATGATTACGCTGAAGAACAACAGGACTAGTCATAGCTAGCAAATAATTAAAGCCCCTAATGTAGGGGCTTTAATTTTATTTCGGCGCCACAATCTGCTATGATAAAAGTAATGATTAATTATTATCGTTCTACTGTAATCAATCCAGAATTGAAGCGACAAAACAAGCTATCTACGGGTGGCTGGGCTTTGGTTGAGCGCCCATCCGAACGCGATATTGAGCGCATGGCGAGCCTAGGTATTGACCGAGATATTTTGAACGATACACTTGACCCATACGAGGTGCCACGCCTTGAAACTGACGATGACTACACTTACTTTATCGCACGTATCCCTGATTCAGATGATGACCTTGGCGGTTTTACGACGCCGTTATTATTTGCTATTTCAGACCGCCATTTAATTACAGTTTGTCGCGAGCGCTTGCCGGCGTTGTCCAATGCTAAAGCAATTAAGCAGGTACCAACTACTCAGCGCGGCAAGCTATTTTTGGCGCTGATATCGGTTATTATTGAGCAGTACGAGCGACAAGTAGCAGTAATTAATCGTCGTATGCGGGCGATTGCATTAGACGTGTCGAATATCCGGTCATGCGATATTGCAGTTTTTACAAAGAACGAGCGAATGATTAACGATTACCTAGATGCTTTGATTCCAATGAATATTGCACTAGAAAAAATGTTGGGTAATCGGTGGCTTAGCTTATTTGATAATGATCCCGACTTGGTGGAGGATTTGTCAATTGATTTAGAGCAGCTAATTGTGCGTTGTAAAGCGCAACTTCGTACGATTACTAATCTGCGTGATTCTTACCGGGCGGTGATGGATACGAGGCTAAACGAGACGCTACGTATTTTGACGGTAATTACTGTGGTGATGACAGTGCCTACGGTGGTGGCTGGCATCTTTGGTATGAATGTGGCTTTGCCGGGCAATGTAAATTCGCCATTGGCTTTCTGGCTAATTATACTTGGTTCGACAGTTGTGTCGGCGGTGATAGGCATTTATTTTTTGCGCCGTCGGTAAAAATTTGACGGTTTAAACATAACCGACTAAAATAGAAATAGCATGAGGGTGGAGAGGGACTATAAATTAGGATTAACCAACGGCGAGGCAAAGCGACGCCTCTTGAAGTATGGTTATAATACGCCAGCGCCGGTACATCATTTGAGTGGTATTAAAGAATATTTAATGCGGTTTAAAAACCCGCTAGTAATTGTGTTGGTGGTGGCGGCAATTTTGTCGCTCTATATGGGTGAGGTAGCAAGCGCCGTTACGGTACTAGTGATTGTATTTATCTCTACGACACTTGATTTTATTAATACATTCCGCTCGGAGCGTGCCGCGCAGGCGTTGCAGCGTACAGTGCGGGTGAGTGCTACGGTGCTGCGTAGTGGTAAGCCACATAGGGTGCCAGTGGCTAACTTGGTGCCAGGCGATGTTGTCATGGTGTCGGCTGGTAGTTTAATACCGGCTGATGGTGCAGTATTAGAATCAGATGGCATGGCGGTGGATGAAAGCGCAATTACCGGCGAATCGTTTCCGGTGATTAAATCTGTCAAAGACCAAGTGAAGATGGGCAGTAATGTGACGAGCGGTAGCGGCTGTGTATTGTTGCAACAAACTGGTACTCATACGGAGTTTGCGCAGATTGCAAAGTCACTCAATCGAAGCAAAGTAACGGAATTTGATATTGAGATTGCAAGATTATCGGTGATGTTGACGCGAATTACCTTTGGTTTAGTTTTGATGATTGTGGTGATTAATATTATTTTTCACCGCGACATGACAAGTTCGATTCTGTTTGCGATTGCCTTGGCTGTAGGAATGACACCGGAGCTACTACCGTTAATTATCACTATTAATTTGACTAAGGGCTCGCTGCGCATGGCGAAGAAGGGCGTAATTGTTAAAAAGCTATCGGCCATGCAGAATTTTGGTAGCATGGATATTCTTTGCACTGACAAAACTGGTACCTTGACGGAAAGCAAAATTGCGGTTGCGAAGACTCAGAACTATTATGGCAATGATGCGCCACGGCTGCTGCAGCTAGCAGCATTTGTGAGTAATAATTCACGTTCGTTCAATAGCCCGCTAGATGACGCCGTGGTAAAGTGTGCGCCGGCTGATTTAGACGGCTACGTAATGCAGCGTGAAATACCATTTGATTTTCAGCGGCGTCGTGAGAGTGTGCTAGCGAAGTTGGATGGTGGCGATTATCAGCTAATCACTAAGGGCGCAGCTGATAGTATGCTAAAAATAGTTAAATATTATCGTGATAACAATGGTGAGGCGCGCCGGCTAACTAAAGCTGGTCTCGATGGACTCATGCAAGATTGTACTAATCTAAGTAAACAAGGGTATCGCACTTTAATGGTGGCGACGCGTGATTTTGATACGGCTGACATCGCACTAGAAGACGAATCGGAAATGGTATTTGAGGGTTTCATCGCATTTGAAGATCCGCCGAAGGCGTCGGCGGCTAAATCACTAAAAGCACTAGCTTCGAACGGTATTGCAGTGAAGATTGTTACAGGTGATGACCCATTGGTGGCGACAAAGATTGCGGAGAGTCTAGGCCTAACGGTAAAGGGCGTATTAACTGGTGATCAAATCAGTAAATTAAACAGTGTTAAGTTGCGTCGTCGAGTTGATAAAACGACTATTTTTGCGCGAGTTAACCCAAGTCAGAAGCTGGCGGTGATTGAGGCTTTGCGTCATGCTGGCCATGTTGTTGGTTACATGGGGGATGGTATTAATGACGCGCCAGCGCTACGTATAGCTGATATTGGCATATCAGTTAATAATGCGGTGGATGTGGCAAAGCAAACCGCCGACTTGATTTTGTTAGGCAAGAGTTTGCGCTACCTTAATGATGGAGTGGTGGAAGGCCGCCGCACCTTTGCTAATACGATGAAGTATCTCAAAATGAGCTTGAGCTCCAACTTTGGTAATATGTTTTCAATGGCGGGTGCGTCGTTAGTGCTGCCATTTTTGCCGATGACAGCGTCGCAGATTTTGCTGAACAATTTGTTATATGATACTTCGCAGTTTGCTATCCCATCTGATAACGTAGACCGAGCGCAGTTAGCTCAACCACGGCGCATGGATTTGAAGTCATTAAAGAAGTTTATGTGGCTGTTTGGCATTGCAAGTTCATTATTCGACTTCATTACTTTCGCTATCTTGCTCGGGATATTTAAGTCGGATGCGGCTCAATTCCAAACCTGTTGGTTTATTGAATCGTTGTTGACGCAAATACTCGTAGTGTTTATTATCCGTTCGCACAAATGGTCGCTTAGCAGCCGTCCGTCACTACCGTTAATTGGTAGTATTGGCTGCATTGCTGCGTTAGCAATTGCGGTGGTTTATACGACGATTGGCAGCTGGTTTGGCTTTATTATCCCAGAATGGCATCTAAGCCTAGCGATTGCTGGCATCGTGGCTGGTTATCTTGTGGTAATCGAGCTATTAAAGCGTCTATTTTATCGATTTAACAGCACAAGTATTTGAAATGGTTATGGTTTTTTGTTAATATAGGAGTATATCATGAGTGGGCAAACAGACAACAATCATTCTTCTATCGAGGAAGTCGCCGAATTCTATCAAGCAATCGATCGGCGTTCTCTAATTCATAAAATCAGTGATGACCGGCCGTATGTTTATACGACAATGGAAATTTACGATATTAAAAATGGCATCCGTGGTGCTGGCGGTTTGGGCGTGCTAGCCGCAGATACGCGCCGTTGCGCCGAGGCACTTGATATACCGTTTGTGGTGCTAACGCCATTTTATCGCCGCGAGGGTCATCAGCGAATGGATAATTTTGTGCCACATTATGAATATATTGACAAAACTCCAGAGGTGGAAGATTTTACTAAAGCAGGTGAGACAATGCTGCGTGTTAAAGACCAGCCGTCGACTGTGCTGGATGTTTACACTAAGACGTGCGGTTCGACGCGATTTGTTTGTATGACCGAGCCGAATTTTGGTGCACTTTATCAAGGTAACCCGTCAGATGACCACCGACTTTATCAGATGGTGAGTCTTGGCTTTGGTGGTTATGCCGCGCTTAAGTTACTCCATCTCAAGCCAGCAGTGATGCAGCTTAATGAAACGGCGACCGTGTTTGCTGCAGTGGCGCGTCTAGATGAGCTGTGTGATAACGGTATGGATTTGTATGAGTCGATTGTGTACGTACGAAAACACACTTTATATACCAACCATACACTAGTGCAGGCAGCTGAGTCGGAGTTTAGCTACCAGCAGTTTGAAAAATTCGTCTTTCCGAATATCAAGTCACCAGCTCTACGGCATTTTATTGGTTGTTTGTTTAAGGACGGCCGTTTGAAGTTGAGTAGTTTGACGATTGAACTCGCTGAGGCAAAGAATTGCGTGGCAAAACTTCATGCTAAAGTGGCAGATTATCACGATTTGTCAGGTGAGAAGGTGCATTTTACAGCAATTACTAATGGTATCGACCTCAATACTTGGATTGAGCCAGAAATTTTGCAGTTTTATCAGGCTAATGGCATTGTCAATAAGTTCAATATGCCGGGTGAGAATTATGAGACTATCACAGAAGATGTTTTGCGTGACAATGTCGCACAGCTTCGTGAGTTTAAACGGCTGGGGCGCCAGCGTTTGAATGCTGAGTTAAAGCATCGTCGCGATCAGTATGGCGAGGTGGTGCAAATTCCAGAAGACGCTGTTTTGTTTGACTATAAGCGTCGGTTTGTGGCTTATAAGCGACCATGGATGCCATTTGAAAACATTGACGAGCTAAAGGATATCTTATTGACCTATAACGCGCATTATATTATGGCGGGTATGATGGCAGGCAATGTTGGCGCTGGTGATAATACTTACGACCGTTTGCAGGGTATGTTGAAGCAAATTGCTGCTGACCCAGTACTGCGTGAACGCGTGCACTATATTACTGATTACGACGAGCCGTTATCAAAGGCGATGAGCATGGGTTCAGATGTGTCGATTAATGTGCCAATCGTCGGGCTGGAAGCCTGTGGCACTTCATTTATGAAGGATTTGGGCAACTTGACGCTGTTAGTTTCTACCAATGATGGTGGTGTTGCTGACGTTAGTCCGTCAGTGGCGTTGATTGTGCATGGCGATGATTATAATCATGAGGTACAATCACTCTACACGCAAATGCGTCATGCTGCTGATATTTTACGTGATGATAAGCGTTGGGCGGGCGAAGCAGCGCGCGCGTTAACTGCTTACTTACCGATTATCAGTGGTACGCGCATGGTGCGTGATTATCTGAAGTTTCTTTTTAAGGGCGATAAATAATCCCTATGAAGACGGCGCAGCAATGGTCAAATTATTATCAGACCACTAATTTATTGCCATTACAATATAATGGTAATGATTTAGGTATGCGCTGCGATGAACATGGTACGCAGATTAAGCTATGGTCGCCGGTAGCTGAACAAGCAACATTGCGTCTTTACCGTGACGGTGAACCGGATACTAAGCCATATTGGTCGGAGCCAATGACTATGCAGTCGGATGGTGTTTGGTCTTACACTAGCCCAGAAGATTTAAGTGGTATATACTATGACTTTTCGTTAGTGATTGATGGTGAGACTGTATCGGCTGGCGACCCTTATGCTCGTACCACGGGCATTAATGGTCATCGGGCGATGATAGTTGATTTATTACAGACTAATCCAGCTGGCTGGGAACTAGACTGTGCGCCGGCTGCGCCAGCTGATACTATTATTGATGAGATTCACATTAAAGAATTTTCGTCGCATAATCGTGGTGGCTGGCCTGAAACAGTGAGGGGCAAATATCTAGCTTTTACCTACCCAGAGACATCTTTGGATGGTAAAGGTGAATTACCAACGGGTGTGGCTTATCTAAAGAAGTTAGGTATTACGCATGTGCAGATTATGCCAATGTATGACTACGGTTCGGTTGACGAAGACGATGGATACCAGTTTAATTGGGGATATGACCCAGTTAATTACAATACACCAGAAGGGTCTTACGCGACTGACCCGCATCATGGCGAAGTGCGCATTACAGAATTGAAGCAGATGGTACAGAGTTTGCACCAGCAGGGGTTTCGCGTAGTGATGGATGTGGTATATAATCACACGTACAATTTAGACAATCCACTGCAGCAGACTATGCCGTACTATTATTATCGTACAGATGTGAATGGTAATTTATCAAATGGCTCGGGTTGCGGCAATGATATTGCCACGGAGCGGCCAATGGTGCATAAATTCATCGTTGATAGTGTGCTGTATTGGGCGCGCGAGTACCACATTGACGGTTTTCGCTTTGATTTGATGGGGCTGCTTGATGTGGACTTAATGAAAGATATTCGGGAGCGGCTTGATCAGATTTATGGCAAGGGCGAAAAGCTAATCTATGGCGAACCGTGGGCGGCTGGCTTGACTGCCAGCATGGCGCCGTTAACCGATAAAAGTAATTTATGGCAGCTGGATGAAAATATTGGTATGTTCTCTGATGATACGAGGGATACCATCAAGGGTTCAGCAAGTAACCATCAGGCGGTGGGGTTTGTGAATGGTGAATCATATAGCGAGCACCGATTACTTGCGGCAGTACGGGCATGGTGCATTTATGGGTCGAGTTTTAAGGCACCAAGTCAGGTAATTAATTATGTTTCGGTGCACGATAATCAGACGCTGTGGGATAAGCTGACCTCAACTACGCCAGATGAAGCGTTGCGACGGCGACAGTATCGGTTGGCCGTAGCGATTTATTTAACTTGTTTAGGGCGACCATTAATGCTTAGCGGTGAATCGTTCTGGCGGACTAAGGATGGCAATGACAATTCGCATAACGCGCCAATTGAACTGAACCAGTTGGATTGGAGCGCAGTCGAGCGGGCTAAAGATTTATTTGAGTATTATCGTGGCTTGATTGCGCTGCGTAAGCGTTTGCCGGGGCTGTGTGATAAAAGTAATGCTGCTAGTAGCCGCATTACTAGTGACTGGGTGGCGCCCGGCTTAGTCGGATTTAAGGTGGACAATCGTGTCGGCAATAATGCGGCTATGCTTACGCCTTGCTTACTGATAGTTTATAATAGAGAACGAAAGGACCAAGATATTATTTTGCCGAGCGGAAAGTGGCTTGTACTAGCGGATGACACTGACACTTGGCAGTGGCAAAAATCACCGCGCGTCGTGGAGGGTCATGTGATGGTTAATCAAGTGGGTTGGATGATACTTGGCGCATATAATGAAGCAGATAATTGAAGAGACAGTTAAGACAACTAAATTAGTGCCTGGCGGTCAGGCGATGGCGGAACTAGCTGATGGTCGCAAGGTGTTTATTTGGGGTGCACTACCACAGGAAACCGTGCGAATTCAGCTAACTAAGTTGAAGTCAAGCTATGCCGAAGGCCTTGTTACTGAAGTACTAGAATCGAATAGTGCGCGCATTGCGCCACGCGACGAGTGTTATTTGGCGACTTCACCATGGCAAATTATGACAGAGGCGGCAGAGTTAGCGTATAAGTCGCAATTGGTGGTAGATACCTTCCGGCAGGAGCATATTGAATTGCCATCGGTGCCGATTCAAACCGACGGTAAGTTTTGGCGGTATCGCAATAAAATGGAGTATTCTCTTTGGTATGACCATGATACGGCGCGGATTTGGCCGGCATTTCATCGACGTGGTTCACATCAAAAAATTTTAGTTAAGACTAGCTCAATTGAGCGGTCAGAAATTTGGGCAGAGGCGCAGCGCGTAATTGAGCAGCTAAATAATGACCCCGCAGCTGAGGCGCGACACTACCAATCATTGTTAGTACGTTGTAATCAGGCTGGAGAAGTTAGTAGTGCGTTGTTTAAGAACGGCGAGCAGCATCCAAAGATGCGTCCGTTGAGTGATAGCTTGTTAGGACAGACGTATCATTATTCGCCTAATGGCTTTTTCCAAATCAATTTGCCGGTGTATGAACTAGCGTTGAATGAGATTAAGCGCCATTTGGGCGATGGTAAGGTAGTAGATATGTATTCGGGTGTTGGTACGATTGGTTTGTCGGTGGCGGGCGAGCGCCCGTTGACGTTAGTGGAAACTGATAATTCAGCCTATGCTGAGCTAGAGCATAATTTAGCTGGTCGTCCTAACGTGCGCGGAGTGCATGCTAAGAGCGAAGATGCGCTAGAGTATATTGTGGCTGACGCGACGATTATTGTCGACCCGCCGCGCGCTGGTCTAGACGTTAAAGTAGTTGACCGGATATTAGAGGTCCTGCCACCGCGAGTGATTTATTTGTCATGTAATCCAGCAACGCAGGCGCGTGATGTGGCGCGGCTTAGCGAACGTTATCGTATTGAGAGCCATACTCCGTTCAACTTCTTCCCGCGTACACCGCACATTGAGAATGTTGTATTGATGTCAAGGGCTTAATAGGCGGGTGCAATGCCTTTGTGTAGCAGGACTTAGTGAGGGCTATTGTTAAAAGGTTTAATGTGAAGCGAATTTAGGTTGGTTTCTCACTATTTTTTAATGAGGTTTGGCTGTTTTTACTCAAATGATTATTAATTTAGTTGCCTATGTTTTTGGGGAACAAACCACCGCAATAATCGTAAAAAAGTTCCCTGCATTATTTGATTTATTATGCTGTTACAGTTGGTAACCATAGTGTTCCATCTTGTTTCTTGATACTTTGTAAATTATTTGTTAGTTTGTAATTAGGCGGTGTCTAAACCAAATGTTTCAATACTAATTTAGTTTCCGTCAAGTAATTTCATGATGTGTAATAAGCGATTTGAAAGGAGCTATGTAATGAGTTATGGAATGAGTAGTGCTATATCTTTGGGAGAAAAAATTAGAAAGGCTCGCCTGGAAGCTGAGTTGACGCAGGAGGAGCTGTCGAAATTATTGATGGTATCTCGTGCTGCTGTGGCAAAATGGGAGACGAATCGGTGTTTGCCGGATATCGAGAATATGAAATTTATTGCATCTGCTTTAAACATGAGTGTTGATTATCTTTTGGATGATAATAATAGCGTTGATTTTTCTATTACTAAGAAGCCTATTAATATCGATAAGTATGGTTTTGACGGTAGGTTGAGCAGTTTTAAGAAGTCGAAAATTAAAGATCAGATTGTCCTAGATGAATATCCTGACTCAAAAATTAGTATGCTAACCGTTGTTAAGACTTATAACAGTTCATCTGAGAAGATAGTGGATAATTTTGTTGGATGGTTTTCTACTCTCCTTGGAGGATTGCCATTGTTT
>CAMPVQ010000004.1 GCA_946997535.1 uncultured Candidatus Saccharibacteria bacterium | reverse complement strand
ACTGCGCGCAGTAAACCAGTGTTGCCCTCCTGAATCAAGTCGAGGAAGTCCAGTCCACGACCCGAGTAGCGCTTAGCGATTGACACCACCAGACGCATATTTGCTTCGGCCATCTTATCCTTTGGCCGCTTCAACCGCTTAATCTTGAGGTGCAACTTACTCTGCTCGGCAAACAACTTGGCGCGCTCGCTCTGCGACAGCTCGTCATTCTTAAGGAGCTGCGTAATTTCGGCGTCACGCGTCTCCGCTTCCTTCAAAGGCTCGGCGTTTTTAATAATTTCTTGTGCCAGCTCGTTTTCTTCTTCCGTGCTCAGTAGCGGGATGCGCCCAATCTCGCGCAAATAAATACGCACCGAATCGTCGCTTATTTCGTCGATGTCGCTCGGCTCAATTACCGTGTCGTCGTCGATATCTGATTCATCCAGCTCATCCGGCTCGGGCATGTCGTCGTCCACTATTTCGTCGGTTAGTCTTTCTTTATCTGGTCTTTTAGCCACTCAAACTCCCTTCTTAAATTATTTTTTGTTTGAAGTGTTAGCGTTTTTAAATCCTGATGTCAACGGATCAAACATGGGTCTTGCCGGTCGACTTTAATGGCAATTCTAATACGCCCATTATCATTCATATGATAGCAGGCCAAGACTAGGCTTGTCAACTGTTTTATTAGTTCGGTACATTTAGGATTTTTAAGTTCCGTTGCAAGTATTGTAACATACCCTGAAGGCGTGGCCGATATGGGCGCAGCGCGGGCGAAGGCACTGAATGCCTCGCCCACCCCTTTCTCCAGCTAATAAACGCGGAGGCAAAGCCTCCGCGCGGAAGCTAGTCTTGGGCGACCGACGCGAGAGCCACGCGAAACGCCATGTAGTAGTAGTAATGGCTGCCATGGTTATCAAAGGTGCAGAAGAGGCCAGCGAGCGAACCAGCGTAATAGCCGCCACCCCGGTAGAACCAATAGCTGCTCCACACATAATCTTGCGTTACGAAAAAAGCCCATTGGTTAAGCCACATATTGGTGCCATAATTATTTGAACCGTTGTGAGTTTCATAGAGAGCCTGACCGCCGCAGGTTTGGTAGGTACAAGAGTTGAAGTTTTCAAAGTTGTAGGTATTGACGTATGGTGGGTGGGCAGCGTCAGAACCAAAGTCATTGGTGTTTGAATTGTTTAAGTTGTCACTGTAACTAGCTGCGACGCGTTCAAAGCCACCACCAGACATGTCATAGATGCCAGTTGTGTTGTTGGTGGTACTGGCGAGTTGGCCAAGGGTGCCGTTGTAGGCGCGCTGAATATCGCCAGAATAACAAGCACTTTGGGTACCTAGGGCGCCACCAGTTTCGTTAGTATGAATTGAATGCCAATATGATGTATCATTACCACCATAGCTACTGGTATCACCATTAGCACGAGGGCCACAGCCGGTAACTCCATATGTTGTACCATAGGTAGTATGGCCTTCGCCACTAGCGTTTATTTGGACACCGTTGTAGCCGACGCCATACTTACTGGCGCTGAGATAAGTGGCGGCACCCCAGTCGTTATTGTTGACCATGTGAGAGCTGAGTTTAGCGAGATGGTGGTTGTTTTGCGCGGTAGACACACTGTTACCGCCGACGTTTTGTGGATCGTTGATACCTAAAGTCTTAGATAGTGAATAGAATCTACCAATTTCACCGTACATGCCGCTATACCAACCAGAAATGTGGGCTTCATTTGGTAAGACGGTTGGTTGGGTGCTGGTGCCAGTAGTTTCGAACTTAGCAAACCAGATGCCGTTAAGCTCCTTGCGGCCAAAGGTAAAGGCTGGGTGGGTGGACCAAGTAGATACTTCACCGCCCGTCAAAGGTAGTTCACGACTCACGCCACACTCAGTACGGTAGTCTTTGCCATTACCCGTCTTGCAAGCCAGTGGGCGCTTCTTTGGTGTCTTGGTATTTTCAAATTTGATGTCAAAATTCTGCTCTTTTACAGGCTTATCCGTACCATCGCGGCGCATTACCTCGTAGGCATAACGTGGGATGTACACCCAGAAGCCAAGGATATCGGCTTGGTCTACTACCCTACTAAAGCCATGGTATTTAGCACGGGCTTCTGGTTTTACAGTAATAGCATTCGCCCACTGCTTGTTGCCGTAATCATACCAATTACCCTTAGCGTCTTCGTCTTCTGGGTTGGCAATACTAGTCCACTGGGCGTTGATCGTCGTGCCGGTATACTTTACTGGTATCGTATTCTTGTCTAGGTCAACCAAGCAAGAGCTACTATTGTCACCCGAGCGGCATACCTCAGATGGGTCGACGTTGGCAGTACGTTGGTACCAGTCAGTAAATGCTGGCTTTGGTTTAGCGGTAGCCGTGTAGGTAATGGCGGTACTGTAATTGCCATTGGCTAATTTAGCCGGGTCAATATTAGCAGCAAAGGTCACTTGCTTGATACAATTGGCTGGGTTAGTACAACCCGCTGGCTTGGCCTTCGTCACGTCAGCCACCACGGCTGGCGTGGCTTGGGTTCCGGCTGGGACGGCACTGAAGGTGGTGGCAGACTTACTTAGAGAATAACCCCACTGGTTGGCGTTAAGGGCAACCGGCGTGAAGTTTGGGGTGGCAGAGATTTTGTGAGTTTGGTCCTTACTGTTGATAAGGTCGGCGGTATCTGCTTGTATAGTGAGATTGAAGCCGTATGGCTTGCCGGTCTTGACGGTGACGTTCGTGGTGGCTTTGTAGAGATTGCCGGCGGGTTTTAGTACTGCGTTCTGATCAACGGCAATACTGACGGTATTATCGTCTGCAGCGTGGGCTGGTATGGCACAACCCAGTAGAATTATCGCAAGGGCGATAAGGCTTAAAAATCTACCCCCCCCCCCGCAGCTGTTTAGTCTTATTATGTTCATATGTTTATCCTCCATTTTTACACCTATTTCTTAGATACTTGCATTATACCATAGGCGGGATAGGACGCCAAATATAGTTGCCGTACCGGCGCTTAATTAATCTCGTTTAAGATGGTTGCGAGTTTCGCTTCTTGCTTGCGCTTGTCCGCCAAAGCCTTGCGACTCTCCGCCACCAGCTCCGCTGGGGCGTGCTCCACATAACCTGGATTACTGAGGCGGCGCTCCAAGCCGTCAATTTCCGCCTTCACCGCCGTAAGCTGTTTACTGAGATGCTTCTGATAGTCGGCAATCTGCTCTGGCGTGAGTTCTAGCCAAGAGGTCGTGAACTGGTCAACCACATGCAACCCGTGCGGTGTATGGTCCACCTTCACGCGCTTTAATTTTGCGAGGCTCGCCACCAGTTCGCCCTGCTCCAAGAGTAATGAGTCGTCATCGTGCACCAAGGTGTACTTACCGTTTGGTAACTGCGCCGTGATGTTGCGCGCCGCAGTCACTAGTGACTTCACGCGCTCAAACTGCTCCGCCTGCCGCACTGCATATTCCAACTGATGTGGCCAGTGTTGGCTAATCAGCAGCGTATCGTCGCCGCGCAAGGTCGTCCAAATCGTCTCCGACACAAATGGCGCAAACGGATGTACCAAGCGCAACGCCTGATTAAGCACCCGCCGCATAAAGGCTGGGTCACTGCCCTGCTTGCTCGCCTCAATGTACCAGTCAGCCAAGTCGTCCCAAACGAAGTGATACACCGTCTCCACCGCCTCAGCAAAGCGGTAGTTGGCAAGGTGACTATCCAACGTCTGCCGCGCTTGGTCAAGCTTCTGGTAAATCCAGTGGTCGGCAATCTGCGTTGGCTTCGCATGGTCGGCCGCGTCGTTAGTCACGCCCGCCTCGTCCGCCTTCGCCTCAATATAGCGCGCGATGTTCCACAGCTTGTTGCAGAAATTCCGCCCCGCAATCACCGAAGCTTCTGAAAAGGCCTGCGCCTGCCCCGCCGAGCGGTTCATCACAATGCCAATGCGCAAGGCGTCAGAGCCGTACTTTTCTACCACTTCCATCGGATTCACCACATTACCCTTGCTCTTACTCATCTTCTGGCCATGGCCATCCAAAATTAAGCCATGCAAAAAGACGTCATGGAATGGCACTTCACCCGTCACATAGAGCCCAAGCATAATCATGCGCGCCACCCACGGACGCAAAATGTCCACGCCGGTCTCCATTACTGCGTTCGGATAGAAGCGCTTGAGGTCGCCCTGTTGCATCACATCAGTGGTAACAAATGGCCACTGACCACTACTAAACCACGTGTCAAAGGTGTCTTCGTCGCGAATGTATGACTTACCATTCACCTCAATCTCGGTCTGATCGACGCGCGTGTCAAAAATCCAATCGTCTGGGTCATCCGCTGCGTGAAAAGCCGGAATCGGGATACCCCACGGAATCTGCCGACTGATGTTCCAATCGCGCAGCTCATCATAATAATGAATCAGCTCCTCGCCCTTGTGTTCCGGCACAAAGCGCACTTTGCCGGCCAGCACTGCCTCACGGGCGCGCTGAGCTAATGGTTTGACATTAATGAACCACTGTTTCATCAGAAGTGGCTGAATTGTCGTGCCACACTTATAACAATGCGGGACATCGTGCGTGAAGTCTTCTACCTCTGTTAATGCGCCGCAAGCCTGCAAGTCCGCTACGACCGCGTCGCGCGCTTCGTCGGCCGTCATGCCACGGTACTTCTCTGGTACGGCGTCAGTCATCTTGCCGTCCGTGCCAATTACCGAGATAGCCTCAAGGTGATGGCGTTGACCAATTTCAAAGTCAAGCGGGTCGTGTGCTGGTGTAATTTTTACAGCACCCGTACCAAAGCCAAGTTCTACGCCTTCGTCCGCCACCACTGGAATTGAGCGTCCCACAAGTGGTACAATCACCCACTTACCAACCAAATCCGTATACTTTGGGTCATCCGGATGAACTGCAATCGCCACATCACCCAGCATCGTCTCTGGTCGTGTCGTCGCTACCTCAATACTCTGCTTGCCATCGGCAGTATGATACACAATGTGCCAGAGGTGCGAAGCCTCCGACTTAAATTCCACCTCAATATCCGCAAACGCCGTCTGATGATGCGGGCAGTAGTTTACGATGCGGTTACCACGATAAATCAGGCCGTCATCCCATAATTTCTTAAACGTGTTATAAACGGTATCCACCACCTTCTTATCAAGGGTGAAGACCTTCGAGTTCCAGTCACAAGACGCCCCCAGCGCCCGAATCTGCAGCTCCATATTACCTCTGTTCCGAGCCACAAAATCCCATGTCCGGCGGTACAACTCTTCACGACTATAGTCAAACCGCGAGTGCCCCTCTTTATTTAAGCTACGCTCAAACACCACCCAAGTCTCAAACCCTGCGTGGTCAGCGCCCGGAATCCACAGCGTGTCGCGCCCCTGCATCCGGTAATAGCGCGTCAAGATATCCTCAATCGGAATCATGTAGCCGTGCCCCACGTGCAAGTTGCCGTTGGCGTTCGGCGGTGGCATCACAATGCAGTACGGGTCACCCTTGCCACTCGGCGCAAATGCCCCACTGCTCTCCCACAACGCATAGATAGTGGTCTCATATTGGTTTGGTTCATATGTCTTTGGTAAATTCATCCTAATCCTAAACTAGGTCGTAGCGACCTTTATTATAGTAATATTATACCACCTCCCGCCTAGCGGCGGGTAATAATTAATAGCAAACGATACAAGCGATACCGCCACGGCCGCAGTGGCAGCTCCCAAGTACCCACGTAGTCTACACGCTTACCACCGTAAGAAAGCTTAAACTGCGTGAAGCCACGCCAAGCGTGCCAGCGTGGATTGCCGTCGTCCACCTCTGGTGCCACGCCATACCAGTCAAACCACTTACACCCCTGTTGGTGGGCAAACTTCAAGGCAAACAGCCCTAGACCCGTAGCTGGCGAGTACTTACGGTACTCCGTGTAGTTGGCAGCGTGGGCATAGCTCATAGTTTCGCCATTATTAAAGAAGATAATTGAGGCGATACGCTTCCCTGCTAACTCGGCGAACAGTAGTCCCGCCACCTTTTGCGGGAATAATCGCTCAGCCAGCAAGCGATAATGCATATCGTCATGTGGTTTCATCCCTGTGCGCTGGCTGACGTCGTGAATCATCTTAATAAAGTCATCAATATCGTTCGGGTCGTAGCTCACGCTATAAGTAATACCCGCCTTGTCACACTTCCGCGCGTAACGCCGTGCCGTCTGCGAAAGCTCGGCCATAATCGCCTCTTCCCCTACCGACACATCATTAACCACGGTATGTGGTGGCTGGACGTCACGACGGCTGTGTTTAAAGCCCATTTCGCGCAATAACTGAGGTGTAACTCCTAGTACATCCGGCTCAATCCGGATGAAATCTACCCCTTTATTCTTACCTATCCGCTTGAGACTAGCGATGGCGGCCTTAAATGACGTCACATCTTGTGCCACTGGGCCATAGGGGCAATACCAGCGATTACTAAACTGGCCGTGTTCAAGAATGGCGACGTAGTGCCACTTCTGATCGGATTCATAAGCAGTTTCGTAGGAAATAGCATTAAAAACCCGCCAGGCTGAGCTCTGAAGGATACTCCCTGTCACCTCATTCATAAATTGTACATTCTTAGTGTATCACACTTTAAGCTTTAGCGCAACCCCCAAATCGTCTTTGACATCGAAATTGAGGGGATGACATCGAGTCGACGTGGGTCGGATGGCTTGATGCGTTGCGCCTTGTAGTAACCAAGCGCAGCAATCATCGCGCCATTATCAGTACAAAGGGCAGGGGATGGGAAGTTAATCTCAATCGGCAACCACTCTCTTAGCTGGCGTCGCAACTCAGTATTAGCCGCCACACCACCAGCAATAACCACTGATTTTGGCGCATATTCACGGGTTGCCGTCACTAGTTTCTCTACCAAAGTGTCTACCGCAGTAAACTGAAAGCTGGCCGCAAAATCACTCACTTGCTGTGGTGTCAGCTTAGCTGCCAACTGCGTAGAAGGAAAGGTGTGGTCCACACCCACGGCATCTTGTACTGCCCGGAGTAACGCCGTCTTGACCCCTGAAAACGAGAAGTCGTATTTGCCCTGCATGTGCGCCTTTGGCAAGTGGTAACGGTGCGGGTCGCCACTTTCGGCTGCCTTTGAAATCGCTGGGCCACCAGGGTAGGGCAGGCCAATAATCTTCGCCACCTTATCAAACGCTTCGCCCACGGCATCGTCCGCCGTCTGACCGAGCAGAGTATAATCGCCATGGTCGCGGAACAACACAATTTGCGAGTGCCCACCACTGACAATTAGCGCGAGAAACGGAAATTCCGGCGGGTTGTCCATCAAAAAGTTAGCATAAACATGCCCTTCAACGTGATGACAAGGATAGAAGGGCTTGTGGTGCATTAAAGCTAACGTGCGCGCGGTAAGCGAGCCCATCAGGAGTGAGCCAATCAGTCCCGGCATCATCGTCGCCGCTACGGCGTCGACCTTATCCCAGCCACCGGCCTCAGTTACGGCTTGCTCAATCACCGGCACCACAACCTCAAGATGCGACCGCGCCGCCACCTCTGGCACCACGCCGCCGTACACCTTATGAATATCAATCTGCGTATTTACTACATTTGAGATAATCTGCCGCCCATCACGCACCACAGCAGCAGCCGTTTCGTCACACGAACTCTCAACACCTAACACATTCATTCACTTAAATTTTAGCACAATTTGTGGGGGTGGTATAATAATACTATGAAATACACTATTCGCGATGCTCGCAACTCCGCGCTTGTCCCAGTTCATGCGATTCAGGCTTTTATGAAGGCCACTAAATATGATTATCCCGCCAGTGGTATGACAGTAATTGGTGTCACCGGCACCAACGGCAAAACCACCACTTGTTTTATGATTTACAACATGTTGTTGAAAGCTGGCTACCAAGTCGGACTAATGTCCACTGTGGCCAACGCCATCAATGACGAAGTTACCACGCAAAGCGCCCACATGACCACAGCCGACCCAGCGACGCTCAACAAGCGCCTCGCCAAGATGCGCGAAGCCGGCATTAAATATCTGGTACTTGAGACCAGTTCCCACGCTCTCGCGCAGCACCGCGTGTTTGGTGTGCCATACGATGTTGTGGTTGAGACCAATGTTACTGAGGAGCACCTCGATTACCACCGCACCTTCAAGCGCTACCGCGAAGCTAAAATGAAGCTCTTTAAGCTCTGCGCTAGCAACGCCAAGCGGGGTGGACGTGGTGTCGGCATTGCCAACGCTGACGACCCTTCAGTGGGTTACTTCAAGCCGCTTGTACCACACCCAATTACTTATGGCATCGAGAACGGCGACCTCAAGGCGACCCGCATTAAACTTTCAACCGCTGGCGTAGAGTACTACACACGTTACGACAAGACCTTATATCATATTAAGACGCAAATCCCTGGTGAATTTAACATTTATAACTCACTCGCCGCGACCGCAGTAGGTATCAGTCTCGGCCTCAGCAAAGAACAAATCGAGCAGGGCATTGCCACGCTGGACGGCGTAGAAGGCCGTATGAACCGTGTTGACCTCGGTCAGGATTACGACGTCATTATCGACTTCGCGCACACTCCTGACGCCTACCAGAAGCTCCTACCAGGGATTAGCAAGCTAGCTAAGGGGCGGGTGATTACCGTCTTTGGCGGTGCGGGCAAGCGCGACCAGACTAAGCTACCTCATATGGGTAAGATTGCCGCCGAGAATTCCGACATCGTAATTCTCACCGAGGATGACCCACGCGGCCCAGTGCGCGCGCAGTCCGAAAAGCTTGCGAAGGGTGCCATCGAAGCCGGCAAGGTGGAAGGCAAGAGCCTATTCTTTATCGACGACCGCACCGAAGCCATCAACCACGCCATGTCTATCGCACAGAAGGGCGATGTGGTCGTTTTGATGGGTAAGGGCCACGAAAAAACCATCGCCCGCGCTACGGCCGACGAGCCATGGGACGAACTAGCGACCGCCAAGACAGCCATCGCTTTAGCCATGCATCAGGCAAAGAAGAAAGCCAGCAAGTAACAGAGGTAATTCTGTTTAAAACTCCATAGTTTTCCACAGGTTTTGCACTTGTGGAAAACTTTTTATTTTCAGTAAAACCCTAGTGGGTTTCCACAAGCTAAATATGATGATATGGGTGATGCAGGGCAATCGCCTGCGCCCGATAAATTTGTTCCATTAAAATTAGCCGCACCAGTTGGTGTGGGAAAACTAGCCTTGAAAGACTTACCACCACGTCAGCGCGCTGGCGCAGGGCATCGTTCACCCCATAAGCGCCACCGATAATTAAGGTCGCCGACCCCTGTTGCAGGGCAGTTGAAAACTCGGGGCTGGTCATCAGCTGGCCACGCTCGTCCAGTAGAATTACTCGCGTTTGCAGCGTCAGATGCTTCATAATGGCCGCCGACTCTTCGTCACGCGCTGCGTCACCCGACTGCGCCGAGTAAGGCAGCAGCACCCACTCCACGGTAAACGGCGCGCGCAGGCGCTGCTGGTAATTTTGGATGGCCGCCACTAATTCAGGGGCGGTCTTTTTACCAACGGCAATAATCTTAAGCATCGAACTTCAGCTTCGTCGCCAGCTGCTTCATGTTATCGTCTGAGGTATCCACCGGATAGCCGTGGTGCAGCTTTAAAACATCACGGTCGTACATTGGCACCACGTGCACATGAGCGTGTGGCACATCCAAACCTTCCACCACCAAGCCGGCGCGCACGCCCAGCACATCCTCCACGCGTTGCGCCACGCGTCGCACTGTCTGAAATAGCGCCATGTAATATTCCTCTGGTAGCTGATAAATCTTATCCACTTGACACTTCGGCACCACTAGAACGTGGCCGTCACTTAGTGGATTGATATCAAGAAAGGCAAACGTCCGCTCGTCTTCGTAAACCTTGTAGCACGGGATGTCGCCCCGAATAATTTTCGTAAAAATGCTCTCTTCCATATAAATATTATAACAATTATTGTATAATTAGAGCATGAAAAAGCGGTGGGTTAGTTTGTTGACCGTCCCTTTGGCGGCAGCCTGTTACGGCTCGTATTTACTAATGCAGCCGGCATCAGCCAGTGGTACGACCGAGTTTTTGATTCACCCGCAAGCTAAGCCACAGCCACTCAAGTCAACCCAGTTCAAGCTCCGCCGCGGCGCCATTGGCTACTTCGACCCAAACACCAACACTCCGGTTTGCCGCAACATCGGCGACCCCAAGACCGAGCTCACGCCGGAAGCCACCGCTTCGCTCGCCAAGACTATCACCGTTCAAGTCGTTTTGGCACACAAACCGCTGGCCGCAGGGCAGGAGGGGCCAACCATCACTCTCACCAGCGCTGATGTCGACCGCTACAGCTACGCCGTTCGTAATGGTGGCAGCCGCGTCCAAATCGTCGCAGGCGAACAGCTCACCGAGCGGCAAATGATTCAAGGCATTATGCTGCGCAGCGCCAACAACCTGGCCGACAGCTTGGCTGTCTGGGCGTTTGGTTCGCACGCCGCTTACCAACAAGCCGCTACGGCTTGGCTAAAACAGCACAACATTAATCACACCACAGTTGGCCTAGACGCCAGCGGCTTCGACCCAAGCACCACCTCAACTCCAGAAGACCTCTGTAAAATTATTCTCTTCGCCGCCAATCACCCCGCGCTACGCGACATTCTCGCAAACCCAACTGCTAACTTGCCAGTGGTAGGACAGATTCACACCACCAACAAACTCCTCGGTCAACACGACGTCTTCGCTGGCAAGACCGGCTTTAATAACGAGGCTGGACACGGCGTGATTTTGGCGCGCCAATTGCAGCTTGACGACGTCACACTCACTGGTGCCGCAGTCGCACTTAGTCAAGGCAACTACAATACCGCCTTTGACGTCGCCGGTCAGTTGCTCGACACTTTACCGCAAGACATCCGTGCACTCCACATTCGCCAAGGCGAACTCGCCGGCCGCATCAACGACACCACCGGTAGCCACGCCGTAGTCACAAGTCAAGCTCTCACCATGCCGTACTTTGCCGACCAACCACCACAGTTAATCACCAACCGCAACTTCCAGCCAGTACGGCCGCTATCTAGCCAAGCCGTTGTAGGACAGCTCAAGGTCAACCAGAGCCAAATCGACCTCCTTGTCCAATAATCTTGCCAAACTAAAACCGCCAGTCAACTGGCGGTATCATAATTTCTTGGCGGAAAGAGAGGGATTCGAACCCTCGGTGAGTTTCCCCACACCGGTTTTCAAGACCGGCTCCTTAAACCACTCGGTCACCTTTCCATCAATTATTATAACATAGTCGCCCAAATCGCCAAAAATATTGGCCTATTTCAAATTGTCTGGTATAATAGTACCAGCTTGGAGGAGTACCCAAGTGGCTGAAGGGGACGGTTTGCTAAATCGTTAGATCGGCGAAAGCTGGTGCGGGAGTTCGAATCTCCCCTCCTCCGCCAAGTTATGATGATAAGTCCTTGAAAGGGCTTATTTTATTTATGCTATAATATAAGTATGAACGAAGAGCAGGGTAATCAGGGTAACATTTCAACGGAGCAGGGTAGCGGTATTGCCGCGGCCGCCGCACAACAGCAGGCTAGGCAAGCTGAGCAAGTCGCCGTGCAAGAGGCCGAGGAGCAAGCCGAAGACGCGCCAGTTGTAACTTGGAGCGCCATCGACAGCGTCGTCCGCGACCACTCTAAAAACTGGTATCTCGCCGCAGCTTGTGTCTTAATTGCTATTTATCTACTACTCGGCGTCAGCGTCTTCTTCTTCCATATGACGTTCTTTGGCGCCATCTCGACCGGCCTGCTCGCTACTGTGGTATATGCCGCCTTTATCATCCTTGCACGTCACCCGGCAAACGAGCTCCACTACGAACTAAGCGAGGCTGGTATTAAAATTGAGGGCGTGCTAAAGGAGTTTACCAGCTACCGCGCCTTTGGCGTGCAGCAGCAGGGCGACCTCTGGCGTCTCGTGCTCATCCCAACCAAGCGCTTTGGTATTCAAGACTCCATCTTCATCCCCGAAGATAAGGGCGAGGCCATCGTCGACTTCATCGGCGCGCGTTTGCCAATTGAAGAGGTACGCGAAGACCCAACTGAAAAAATCTTCAATTTCATCAAACTATAGTTGTAGACTATTACCCAGCGATTTGCTAAAATAAGAGGCAAGGAAGGGTGCAGGAGTGGTTGATCTGGCCGCTCTCGAAAAGCGGTAAGGCGGCAACGTCTTCGAGGGTTCGAATCCCTCCCCTTCCGCCAAGCTATGATTCACTCCATGTGGAGTGTTTTTATTTTGATCGCTTCTAGCTCGGCCGACTCCGGCTGCACCGCCACAATTAAGCCATACACCCGGCGTGCGCCAATATGACGGAGTAGGGCAGCTGCCGTCTGCATGGTCGCACCCGTTGTCCAAATATCATCAATTAACAACACGCTACGTGGTGGCTGCGCGCAAGACCGCACGCCAAGCGAGTCTACAATGCGCTGCCGTTCCTGCCGGTTAGAGCCATGCTGTACGTGATTATCTAGCCGCACCAGCACATCTGTTAGCACTGGCACACTGAGCCGCGCGCCAAGCTGCTGCGCTACTAGCGCCATGTGGTCGAAACCACGCGTTCGAATATGTCGCGCAATCGTCGGCACGTAGATGATGGCGTCAAAACTTAGTTCCGGCGCCACGCGTTGTAGTGTTTTTTGCAATAATAGCGCCAAAATTTGCGCCGCATTTAGCTCCGAATGGAACTTGTAATCATTGGTTAGTTTCCGGAGCGCCCCTGTTCGCCATCCTACCACCCAAGCATTAGTGAGTCGCTGCACGCTACTTTTTCGGCACTGCGTACACATATTACCACTGTTAAGCCGCTTCCGGCAACGTAAGCAAATTGGGCAGGGCTGATGTAAAATGTCATTAATACAACGTTCACAAAGCGGGCTACCTAGCCGCCCACAACCCTTACAAAACAGAGGTGCTATGGGTGACAATAACCAATCCAACCAATTTAATATTGTAAATTTAGCGTCATTTTTCATCAAAATCTATTGCGGTAACCCTTTTGTTTCGTTATAATTATGACATAAAAGCTTTAAAGAGGCGAATTAAAGGAGGAGAATGTCAAGAAAGCAAGATGATGACTTGTTGATGGATAGCATCAATAACGATCTCACAACCGCATTATTTGATGATGATGAACCAGAACCGCGCAACACTCCGGCCACTCAGTCAGCTAATCAGCAGACCGACGAACCGCAGAAGTCGAACGAGAATACTGATTACGATGTCATCCCAGGTCAGCTTGCTGTCGATGTCTATGAGACCGACGACAAGCTAGTGATTAAGGCACGTGTTGCCGGCGTCAACCGCAACGACCTCGATGTCAGCATTGCTGATGGCGTGCTAAACATCAGTGGTACATTGAACAGTGGTGACGACGACCTCGCCACCAACTGGCACATGCAAGAGTGCTACTGGGGCGAATTTAGCCGCACCTTGGTACTACCAGTGCCAGTGAAGGAAGACCAGGTGTCAGCTGTATTGAAGGATGGTGTGCTAACGGTCAGCTTTGAGAAAATCAAACAAGAGCAGGCCCGCCGCATTCCAATCAACTAAGCTAGCCTACTACTGTAAAATCGAGTGTCTCAATTTGAGGCACTCTTTTTGTACTCAACATCTAGCGCCAAATAGTGTAATTTTAACCCTATATCTATTGCGCTTTTGTTTTGTGTGCTACAATAAGAATGTTAGTGAAGGAGGAATATGAAAACAAATACAAAGTATATTTTTGTGACGGGCGGTGTTATTTCCGGTGTCGGCAAGGGCATCACGGCAGCCAGTCTCGCCACGATTTTAAAGGGACAGGGGCTAAAGGTGACCATGCAGAAGTGCGACCCGTACCTCAATGTGGACGCTGGTCTGCTTAACCCCGCCGAGCACGGCGAGTGCTACGTCACGAAGGATGGCGCCGAAACCGACCTTGATCTCGGACACTACGAGCGCTTTCTTGATGAAGAGATGACGCGCAACTCCATCACACTCTCGGGCAGTATCTACCGTGACCTCATTACGAAGGAGCGCGCCGGCGAATTTCACGGCAAGACTGTCCAGCTAGTGCCACACGTCACCGACCTGATTCACCAAGCCATTTTGCGCGCAAGTCAGGGCAGCGATGTCCACGTGGTCGAGCTGGGCGGCACTGTGGGCGACTATGAAGGCCTCGCCTTTGTGGAGGCGATTCGCTCCTTTGCCGACATCGTCGGCCGCGAAAATTGCCTTTACGCCTCAGTTGTCTTCGTGCCGTGGCTCAACACCAGCAAGGAGTTTAAAACCAAGCCAGCACAAAACGCTCTGCGCGACCTCCGTGGCTTTGGCATCATTCCCGACATCGTCTTTGTTCGCGTCGAGCGGCCGTGCCCGCGCCAAATTGCCGAGAAGATTGCTCGCTTTAGTGGCGTTTCTTCTGATGCCGTAATTATCTTGCCAGATATTAAATCCGTTTATGAAGTGCCACTCAACGTCCTAAAGTCAGGCGTGATGAACGTGCTCAATCACTTCACCGGTGCCACCGTGCAACCGGATATGACCAAGTGGCAGCTGCTCGCCGAACGTAGCAGCCAGCACTACGACCAGACCGTCAAAATTGGCTTGGTCGCGAAGTATATTGATAACCAAGACACTTACATCTCAGTCACTGAAGCACTCAAGGCCGCCTGCTTCCAAATTGGCGTCAATCTCGATCTCCATTGGCTCAACGCCGAGACCGTCACGCCCGACGAACTTGCCGCGATGGATGGCATTTTGGTACCGGGTGGCTTCGGCTCACGCGGCTTGGATGGCAAAATTATGGCCGCAACTTACGCCCTTGACCACAATAAACCTTATCTCGGCCTCTGTCTCGGCCTGCAAATGGCCGTGGTGGCAGCCGCTCGCCGCGGTGGGCTAGCCGACGCCACGAGTACCGAAATCGACCCGACCGCCCAGCACGACGTGATTTACATCATGGCAGGGCAGGAAGGGAAGGAGTCAACCGGCGGCACCATGCGCCTCGGTAATTACCCAGCCGAACTGGTGTCCGATAGTCTGGCGGCCAAAATCTATGGTACGACCAATGTTGTGGAGCGTCACCGCCACCGCTACGAAGTTAACCAGCGCTGGCTTAGCGCTATCAATCAAGGTGGCTTAGTTGTCTCAGGTACTTCGCCCGACCACCAGCTAGTAGAATTTGTGGAGGCGCCGAAGTGTCGCTTCTTCGTTGCCACTCAAGCTCACCCCGAGCTCAAATCGCGCCCAACTCGGCCGCACCCACTCTTTACTGCCTTCATTACCGCTGCGAAAGAGGCAACACATGAATAGTGCTAGTCCCACTGCCTATATCTTGAGTGACATTATGACCTATGGTACACGCCAAGAGGTAGCTTATATTGAGCGCGCACTAACCAAGGCTGGCGTCTCATATTATTCGCCAATGCGCAACAAGGCGATTAACGACAAGCAAACTTGCGACAACGCCAACCTCTCCGAGCGCATCGTGGCGGCCGACATGGCTAAGATTCACCGCGCCAAGCTTATTGTTTGCAATGTCCGCCAAGACGCCATTGGCTCACTTTGCGAAATCGGCACCATTTGGGAGTGGAACCACCAGCCCCCCGACCAGCGCAAGCACTTCATCGCACTCAGCAGCGACATCCGCCGCACCAGCGTCCCCGAAACCGGTGACCGCCGCTCGTTTAGCTACAACGCCTTTCTTTACGGTCTGCTGCTTGGCTTGACTGACGGGCAGGGCATTATCGACTTTAGCGACTTACCCAATGCGCTCACGCAGCTCAAACTTTAATGTGTTCAATCTAACGCGACACGGTAGCTTCAACCACCACATTCTCACCATTTAAGTGTTCAGGCCACTGTTTTTCGTTCATTTACTAGACAATATGTCAAGTTTACATTCTAACTATTGACAAATAAGCACAACTATGATAGTATAATAATTGTTCAAGAAGATTAGAAAGGAAAACAAAAATGAACGAAAAATTTAACCATCACAACCGCTATGAAAAGCAAGAAGCTGAGAAGCAACGTCGCTACGACTCGCTTGGCAACACCGCTGGTGTCCTCGCCGTCGCTGCCACTCGCGAGCTAGCCAACCTGGAAGACGTGAAGAAGCTTGATTTCACCAAGTCACACAACTCTCGTGAAGCCGAGCAGGAACATGCCTTCCGTCGCGCCGAAAATGAGCGCGCCGCCCGCTTCCAGTACATTGACCACAACGCCAAGTACCGCGAGGAACGCGAAATGACTGCCGAAGAGCAGCAAACCGCGCAGTTAATGCAAAACGTAATGGGTAATTTATAAGTGAGATAGAACTCTTAACCACCCCAAATGGGGTGGTTTTTGGTATAATAAGGGCAAGATGAATAAGTATGCCCAGATTATCGCCGCTGCCGTCAAGGCGCAGTGGCAAATTGAACCTACCGTCGAGCTGACTCGGCCCGACCCTAAATTTGGTGACTATGCCACCAACATTGCCATGCAACTCGCGCGCGAACTCCATCAGGCGCCACGCCAAATTGCCGAAACTTTGCAGCAGCGGTTGACCGATACCGCGCAATTTAGCGAAGTTACTATTGCTGGCCCCGGATTTATCAACCTCCGCGTCAAGGCCGCTGACCTCATGCAAGACTTAAATACTGGTTTTCAAGATGACCGGCCGTTTGGTGAAAATAACGACGGACAAGGCAAAAAGGTATTAGTGGAATATCCTTCAACAAACATGGCAAAGCCGTTCTCCGTCGGCCACCTCCGTTCAGCCAACCAAGGCTGGGCAGCGCGCAATCTGATGCGCGCCACTGGCTGGCAAGTTATTACCGATAACCACCTCGGCGACTACGGCTCACCATTTGGCATCTGGGTTACTGGCTTTAAAAAGTTTAGCGATGAAGCACGCCTCAAGGCACGCGGCGTCTACGAGCTAGGCGATATCTACATCAAGACCAAGGCGGCAATGAAGGCTGAAGAGCAAGCAGGGCAGCACGCCCTCGCCGACACCGCGCAAAACTGGCTACTCAAGCTAGAGGCGGGCGACCCCGAGGCGGTGGCCTTCTCAAAACGCTTCAACCAAATCTCGCTCGACCATATCCATCAGGTAATGCGACGATTAGGCATCAGCACCGACTACGAGCTGGGTGAAAAGTTCTTCGCTGAACGTGGTAAAGCTGCCGTCAAGCATTTGCTTGAACAGGGGCTTGCTATCCAAAATCCCGACGGTTCCGTCATTGTTGACCTCACTGAATACGGCATTAAAACACCAATGCTAGTCCTCAAGTCCAACGGCGCCGCTTTGTACGCCACCACCGACCTCGCCACCATGCTGTATCGCGACCACGAATTCCACGTTGACCGCGTAATTTACTGCGTGGCTTCCGAGCAAAAGTTCTATTTTGAGCAGCTCTTTGCCATGGCCAAGAAGATTGGGCTCAAGACCGAAATGATTCATATGTGGTACGGCCTCATTGACCAAATCAACGAAGATGGCACGCGCGAAAAAATGTCTTCACGTAAAGGCGTCGTACTACTAGAAGACCTATTAAACGAGGCCGAACGCCGCGCCCGCCAAAACGCCAAGGCGAAGGATATCAGCGACGACGACATCAAAAAGATTGCCGTGGGCGCCATCAAGTTCTCCGACTTTGCAGCCGACCGCCGCACCGGCATGCTCTTCAACTGGGATACCATGTTCAGCCTGACCGGCTTCTCGGGGCCGTATGTGCAATACGCAGCCGTACGCGTTAACAAAATTATCGCCGACCACCCATTGCAAGCTGATTTAATTGACTATAGTTACGACTATGACGCCGAGCGCGCCGTCATCCTCAAACTCCTCGACTACCCGAGTATTGTCCGCCTCGCCGCCAATAACCTCGAGCCACATCGCCTCGCAACTTACGCCTATGAACTCGCCAAGACAATGAATCGTTACTACGAGCAAACCAGTATCGCCACCGACGATGTTCCAGCCGGCGTCAAACAGGCGCGCCTCATGCTCCTTAGCCACGTGGCCGCCGTCTTCAGCCACTGTCTGAACTTGCTCGGCATCGCCGTGCCACATCGCATGTAGTACAATAGTAGTATGAATAAAGCGAATTTGTTGTGGGTCGACCTCGAGATGACGGGGCTTGACCCAGCGGTAGATAAGATTTGTGAGATTGGTGCCATCGCCACCGATTTCGAATTTAACGAGGTGGCGCGCTACGAATCAGCCGTCAAAGTTAACCGTGAGTTTATGCTGTCTCGCATGAATAACGACTTTTGGCGCGAACACAAGACTTCGCACGACCAGCTTATTAAAAATAGCACAGCACTTGACGCCAAGTCGGCCGCCAAAGTTGAGCAAGAATTAATTGCCTTCGTCAAGAATAATTTTGACCTCACCCAGCCAATTTATCTGGCGGGCAATTCCATTCACCAAGACCAAAAGTTTATCGCACGCGAATGGGTGCAGCTAAATGACCTTCTAAACTATCGCCAGCTCGACGTTAGCGCGTGGAAGATTATTTTCGAACATCACGGCGTCGTGTTTAGTAAACCAGAAGACCACCGCGCCATGAGCGATATTGAGGGCTCAATCAACGAACTTAAATTCTATCTTGAAAAGGTGAAGTTTTAATGGACGAAGCCCAAGTTATCGCCGCCATTACCAGCTTACCGCGCGTCACCGCTGACGACCGCACCACGGAGCAGCAACTAATTTATGCGGTGGACGGTCAAATGTTTGCCATTGTGAAGCACGACTCCAACCCGCTTGCCCTCAGTTTACTGTGTGACCGTAATCTCAGTCGTCTCTTGGAATCGCAGTATGAGTCAGTTTTACCAGGGCAGGGACTGAGTAAACAATGGATTACCATCCTCCTCACTGGTCAGTTGTCCGATGAAGACATTGTCGACCAAATTCGCCACGCTTACGAGCAAGCCCGTACACCGGATAACGCTTAGACTAAAAATAGACCGCCACGCGGTCTATTTCTTACTTACTATTGCTTGCCGACTGAATCTGGGTCGCCCGTTGCTGCCTTTGGCTGCTCGCCACCGGATTTATCGTCACTTGCGGGCTTCTTGCGATCGATTGTTGACGCATCAGCTGCACTGTTGGCGCGGTCAAGTGCCTGACCCTCTTGGACGCTAGCGTCAAACCGATTTAACACCGTTGTAATATCTTTTGCTGCCGTATCCACCACTGCACGCTGGTCGTTACGTTTAACTTTCGCTGCAACTGACTTAATTGAACTAATTAATTTATCTAATTGTTGATGTAACACCGTCAAAAGGTCGCGATCAAGCTGACCCTGTGCGCGCGAATCATCAAGCTTTTGCCAAACATCTTGGTCGGCTTTAAGCGGCTTGTATTTGCCCTTACCACGATCACCCATACCCAAACCCTTAAACAGTTCTTGCTCTTGTGTACTTACTACTAAAATCGCTTCGTTCATCGAGCGAAATTCCTTGCGCGTAAACACACCTTGGTTCTTTTGTGCATAGGTTAAAACAGATTGAACGTTGGCAATATTTTGCTGCACACGGCTTAAGCCAGCTAACGGGCCGTTTTCTTGCGCTGACAGTGCAGCCATCACCGAAACAATCACTACTATAATAGTTACGCCAATGCCCGCAAAAACAAATAGTTTACTATCGACTGACTTACGCTGATTCTTTAGCGCCTCAGGTTCAATGTAATTTAAATAATCGATACTACCATAAACTGGTGCCGGAGCAGGCTTTGGCTGAGCGTGTGTTTGCTCAGGCGACTGCCCTTCAATAAAGGTAGTTGGTGTCGCTGGAGCAGGTGCAACTGGTTGGTCTGGCATACCCTGTGGCGGGTACGCATATCCCTGATTTGGGTACGGCGCGTACTGCGGATACTGTTGGTACTGCTGGTACTGCTGGTATTGCGCATAGGCCTGTGGCGAGTTAGCAGGATAAGCCGCCGGCATTTGACCCGGTGCGGGTTGTGCTGGGCTGATTTGCGGCAATGGTGGAATATTAGAGTTGGTCTGAGCAGCTTGGTTGGAGTCAAAAGCTACCGATTGACCAGCGTAATTGGCTGTCTGTCCATTTTGCGGCAAACCCATTTGGAAGGTAACTGGGGCATCAAACTGTGGCAAATCCGGCTTTAAAGTATGTACCTCACCCGTCGCATAATACTCACCTGAAATAATTGTGCGGTTGTTAGTGCCTTGCAAGAGTTTATTATTGCGCTTTGGAATAATATTACCTTGTAGCTTCTTTAATTCACCCTTTGGTAGCGTTGAGCCATATATATTATCGTTAATCACCGAATTATCTACCGCTGTTGGCGCTTTGCTCATTGGGCTGTTCGGATCGTTATAGCTCGGGGCATTATAAGTCGGGATATACTGCGGCGTAATCGCGTTAGAATTAAATCCTTGACTATTACCACCACTATTACTTTTAGCATTCTGAGACGATGCCTTCAAACTACCATTCGACTGCCTTGCGCCACCACCAGAATTACCACTGCCCGAACTTTTAACCATACCTAAATTTTAGCATAAACAACATGAACTGACAATTGTTATATAATAATAGTAGTGAACGACGCTAGGGAAGAAATCAGAAACCGGCTCGCCATCGAAGATGTGATTGGCGAATATGTCGAACTGCGCCGCGCAGGGCGCTACTTCAAGGCGCTTAGCCCATTTACTCACGAGCACACACCATCCTTCATTGTCACCCCCGACCGCAACATTTGGCACGACTTTTCTTCAGGACAGGGTGGCGACATCTTTAAGTTTGTGATGCTGGCCGAAGGCGTTAGCTTCCCTGAAGCCATGGAAATTCTAGCGCGTAAGGCGGGCGTCGACCTCAGTAAATACGATACTCGCCACCGTAAAGGCCTCGCAGAACTAAAAGCCAAGCAAATTGAAATGAACACTACCGCCATGAACTACTTCCAGCGGCAGCTAATTAATAATAAACTAGCTCTAGAATACGCCCGCCAGCGTCGGCAATTATCGCCCGAAACCATCTTAAAATGGGGTATCGGCTACGCGCCACCGCGCCATCAACTCAAATCACTTCTCATGAGCAAAGGCTATCAGCGCGACAACATCAAAGCAGCAGGCCTCAATATCTTCGAGGATTACAGCTTCAAAGGTGAAGGTGAGGGCTACCACGGCGGCAACCGGCTCATGATTCCACTGCGTGACAGCCAAGGGCAGGTGGTTGGCTTTACTGGCCGCATTTTAGACGACCACCAGCCAAAGTATCTTAACACCCCAGCTACCGCCGTTTACGACAAAGGGCGCCAACTCTTTGGTCTCAACTTTGCGCGCGACACCATCCGCGCCAAGGGTTACGTCATCGTAGTGGAGGGCAATATGGATGTAATGACTTCATCGCAAGCCGGAATCGGTAATATCGTAGCAGTTGCCGGCACTGCTTTGACGACTTACCACCTCAAGAGCCTCGGGCGGTTGACTCGAGACATTCGCTTCTGCTTTGATTCTGACGCTGCCGGCGTAAAAGCCACCGAGCGCGCCATCGCACTCGCCGGCCCACTCAATCTCAATTTATCCGTCATTGATTATTCCAAAGCTGACGTGAAAGACCCCGACGAACTAATTAAAAAGGACGTTGCCGCATGGGAGAAATTATCTAATACGAACACGCCAGCCGTTGACTGGGTGCTTGAACGTTATAAGTCACAAAACGACCTTTCGACTGCCGAAGGCAAAAAAATCGTCACCTCAAAAGCCCTCGCCGTCGTCAAAAATCTCACCGACCCCGTCGAAGTTGAGTTCTACCTCAAGAAAATTGCTTCACTCACCGACACTAGCGTAGAAACTTTATCCCGCAAGCTCGCCGGCACACCTGAGCCAACCGCACCGCCGCGACGCCACGCAGTCAAGATTACTCTGAAACCGGCTAGCCGCCACACTACCGACTATTACCTCAATTTAATTTTCGCAATTGCCCTAAAGAACCAAATCAATCGGCCACTCGTCGCGAAAATTCCCGATAGTTACCTCAGCACCCCGTTTATTCAACTCAAGCAAAACTTACTAGGGCAGGGTACACCAACCAGCGAAGCTAACGACTTAATTGCCAAGCTTGAAATGTTCAGCGACGCCGAACTGCCGCCACACCCCGACTTCACCAACCTAATGCTCACTAGCCTCAATACACTATTCAAACTCCAACTTCAGCACCAACTTGACCAGCTTCAAACTCAGTTCGACCAAGCCTTTAACAGTGGTAGTAGCGATCTCACCACCTTAAATACTAAGCTCACCACTACACGCCAGACGCTCACAAAGCTAGAACGCAGCAACGTCAGCAACGACTTTGCTGGCCTACGTGACCTCTGGCAACAACAAGGCTAAGCATTACCGCTATTGACATTTTTAGCATAATATGCTAATATGTTGACATAGTGAAAAATAAAACAAAAAGTCAAACTGTTTCCTACCATCACATCCCGAGCTCGCTCCAGATATTGGTCGACCGCTCACGTCAAATGGAACATCAGGCACGTCGTGGCTACTACAAGACAATTCAGTATGTCTTTATTGTCGCCGGCTTCGGTTTGGCTTTAGCAGCTACGCATGGGGCATTTTACCCAATCTATCACCACGTTACGGCACCAGAATTCAGCCGCCGCGTCCACGCCGACCTCCATACTTACAGTGAGTCCGACATACCATCCGACGCCATCTTGGCTGATAGTAAATCATTGCGCCTCTTAAAACGCTTCTTGCGCCGCTGCTAAATTAACCAAAAGGATTATAATAGAATTATGAAGAAATTACTCGCATTTGACATCGATGATACCCTAAATGTCGCCAAAACCCCAATGACAGGTGAGATGGCGCACATTTTTGCCGAGCTGCTTGACTATTATCCAGTTTGTGTAATTTCTGGGCAAAAATTTGGCCAATTTATTCGTCAAATTCTCTTACCACTTAACGACGAGGCAACTCCTGAACGTATGCGACAGCTTCATTTAATGGTAGCGCAGGGTACACAGTATTACGTTTACCGGTCAGGTGATCCATTTCAACCAGAAAGCTGGCGCGAGGTTTATTCTTATCCGCTCACTAGCGAACAGGTAAAGCAAATCACTACTGCTGTCGAGCAAGCGGCACGTGAATTAGGTTATTGGTGCGAACAGCCCGCTGGTGAAATTATCGAAAACCGCAGTAGTCAGGTCACCTTTAGCGCCCTCGGTCAAGCCGCCGCGCCGGTCGATAAATACCAATGGGATCCTGATCATGGTAAACGCAACAAGATTGTCGCTCGCGCCCGCGAACTTGCGCCCGACTTTGATTATGAAGTTGCCGGCACCACAAGCATTAATGTCTTTTTACCGGGTATGAATAAGACCTTCGGTATGAATCAACTAATGAAGGCATTAAATTTACAGAAGTCCGACATTCTTTATTTTGGTGATATGACCCAACCGGGTGGCAACGACTACCCAGTCAAGCAAATGGGAATCGATGTCATCACTGTCACCAAGTGGCAAGATACCGCCTACGCCTTACAAGGCATTATTGGCCTGAATCGTCATTAAATATGTTAAAATAGTAGTCAGGGAGGGGTGTCCGAGCGGTTGAAGGAGCACGCTTGGAAAGCGTGTATAGGCGGTGACGTCTATCTGGGGTTCGAATCCCCATCCCTCCGCCAGTATTATTTACTACTAAAAATAGGGCTCAAAGCCCTATTTTTAAATTCTTGATTAATTACTAGCCAACATGTGGTCCAACTGTACCACCAGAATTACCATTGGTACTCAGAGTTTGGAATACCCAATTCACAATAGCATAGCCGAGAATGGCTACCACTAGACCAACAATTGCATAAAGAATAGTATTTTTTGCGTCTTTGACGCGGCTACCATCACCACCAGACAATACGTAGCGAATACCACCGTAGATAATCATAAAGATTGCGAGCACACCCACAATAAACAACATAAGGTTGATAAAGCGGGGAATAACGGCATTTACACCATTAAATAAGTCGGTCGGCTGACCTTTGCCGCGATATGGTCCACTAAATACATCTGGTAATGATAGCGACATTGTAATTTCCTACTTGGCTGCACCAGAGCCAGCACCGCTGTCATCAGCGCCCCATAAGTTGGTAATCCAGCTAACTACAGCATAAGCGATAATAGATACGATCAAACCCACTACAGCGTAAATCAAGGTGTCCTTGGCTGAGGTAACCTGTTGCTTATCGCCATGAGCAGTAGTATAGCGAATACCAGCGAATATAATCATAACTACCGACAAAATACCAACAATAAACAGCATTGTGTTAATAATTGTCGTAACCACGCTACCAGATCCGAATAACTTAGCTGCTTGGCCCTTACCCCTAGAGCAATCCTCATTTACCGATCCCTGAAGGCCATTGGCTGCATTGCAATCGCTACCTGCTGCATAAGCTGGAATAGTACTAACCGCACCAAATGCAAGAGCAGCTATCGCAGCAACCATTACGCCGACGCGCAGTTTGCTGAATAATTTTTTCATTTGAATTTCCTCCTTTATCTAAAACTACTTACTTTAATTATACAATATTACGTTTTTTATGCAAATATATTCACATAGTTAAACTGACTTGGTTGGAGATGGGGTGTCCGGATCAGATGGAGTGGTTTTTTTGCCACCTTTACTATCAGTGGAGCTGGAACTTTCAGAGCTACTAGAGCTACTAGAAGCACCGCCTTTATTAAATACGTCATTGGTAATCCAATGAATAACTGCAAACGCCGCGATCGCCACTACAAGGCCAACCACAGCATACATAATAGTCTCTTTTGCGGCTGTTACCTGCGCCTTATCGCCATGAGAAGTAACGTAGCGGATACCACCATAAATCAACATAATAACCGCCAACAATCCAACAATAAACAGCATTGTACCAATAACAGTATTAATAACTTGTTGCATTGTTAGTCCACCAGCCTCAGTCTCAGTTTTAGTAACCCCAGACTGAACGTTGCTTAGCCCATTAGCAAAAGCATTTTGTGTATATACCAATCCTAGCGTAGCCGCACCTGCGCTAGCGGTAATGATTTTACTTATTTTTTTCATATTGGTCATTTTTCCTCCTATTTTTTATAACCTTCCAACAACAAACTCAACTATTGCATACGCGCTAATTGCCAGCGCTAAACCCGCAATACCGTACACTATCACAGTTTTAGCACTCGTAATATTGTTTTTATTGCCAGCCGATGTCATGTACTTTATACCTCCATATATTAGCACAATCACCGCTAAAACTCCAGCACCAATTAAGGCTAGTTTAATGTAGCCATTTATTATCTTAGCTAAATCCGAGTCTGCGCCGCCATTTGTATTTTTTAGATCATCGCAGATTGTAGCACTCGAACCCGCACATGGACAACCAGAGGCTTTAGGGTCACTAGCACAATCCGGCGCATCAGCCAGTACCGGCAGGGCAGGAGTGAATATAGTTATAGCAAATACTGCCAGTAGAGCAAATAGTTTTAACTTTACTTTACCCATAATATCTCCCAAATAAACCAAGTCCCTTACCAGCAGCGCCATTTAGAATCATCTGCACAATACCATATGCTGCGGCAGCAATTACTAGACCAGCAATTGAATAAATAATACCACGCTTAGCACTAGATATTGCCTTAGGGTCACCATTGGCAGTCAAAAACTTATAGCCGCAGGCAATTAACGCACCCACCGCTAACATGCCAATGAGAAACAGAATTGCCTTTATTATATTATTCAGTAAACTATCGCCATCTGAAGTCGGTATGCCGATTTCACACTTGTTGCAGTTTTTAATGCTCACCGCCACTATTTTAAAGTTATTAAGTATATTATTCATTCTATTTTCCTTTTAGACTACCAGCAATAAACGAAACTATTGCCGTTGCTGCAATTGCAATTATCAGACCAATAACACCGTTAATTATAATAGTCTTCGCTTTAGCAATGCCGTCCGGAGAAGAGGAGTAGCTACCAATAATAAACATCGCACCCGCATAGATAATTACAATCACCGCCGCAATACCAGCTAGACGCAACAATATCTCGGTAATATTTAATACAATCTTCATTACTTGAGGCCCAATTTCACTACCGGGGCTAAAGTGTACATCACGATTCCAGGATGGAAAACCTAAAAAGTCACCTGTCGCTTCGCTGCCGATTCCATCACCACTTAGTGGCCCATCTGCTCTATCTGGGTTTTTAGTACCAGGGGTACCCGAAGCACCGGGTCCACCAGACCCATCGGGATTGTATCCATTAGCAACATTGGTTTTTTTGGCGCCGCCACAATCCATAACATTATTTTCTTGACTACACACACCGTTCGGGCCAACACACTTCGCCATTGTCTTTGGATCGTATGGCTTACCATCATACTTAGCACACTCTCTAGACATCTTAGCCGCATAATCTTTTTGGGTTTTAGATGAGTTTTTTATATCATTAAGGAATTTATCCGCATTATCGCAATTAGCAACTGTATTTCCTCCTGTACATCTACCTTTATTGCAAACTTTGGTTGTAGATGCTTCCTCGCATAAATTATTAGCAACGCATTTCTTAAATAAATTTTGAGTATTCACATCCAATTTTGTGATCTCCACATTAGTATGATCTTTTCCTATCTTGGAGCATTTCGCAGCAAAATCACTGTCTACAGATCCGCCACCGCCATCACCGCCAGAAACTGATGGTGAAAGGTTTGGCGAAATAAAAGCTAGAGCAGAATTGACACCAATAACCGCTATTGCAATAGCAGATGCCACTATTAAACCGAAGCTATGTTTAGTTAAATTAAATGATGTTATTCGATTTTTTATCTTTTTCATCCAAATATTCCTCCTGGCACCAAGAAGTTAAGTAACGAATACATAAAGAAGTAACCAATCAGGGCAATAATGGCATTACGGATAATTTTCTTACCATTTTCACCCTTTGATTTATCGGCGCCCGCTGTCAGGTAGATAACTGCACCGTAAACTATTGCCATCAGCACCACAACAGAAAGACCAGCCGCTAACCAGCCTAAAATAGTCGCCACCGTACCCATCATTGGGTTATCACCTTTGTCGCAACCCCACTCAAAATAGGTTTTTACTTTACAGTCACTTTTAGCCAATGTAACTCGACTAAAGGCCAAAGCTAGCGCGAGAGTAGAAATTGGTTTAATTAATTTATTTTTGCGACTAAGCATATCCTATATATATCATATTGCAAAAAATTCTACAATAATTTAATATTATTACATAAGCTTATTTGTATGGTGATTAAAAAGAGGTGTTTGTTTAGCGTACTGGCATTACTGATAATGCCCCTATTTTTGGCACCCGCCAACACTGCTCAAGCTAAAGATGTCAATCCAGAGGATTGCTATTTTGGATCTACCATACAAAACCCAGATAAAGCAACTGAAGTAAATTTTGAGAGTTGTTATAACGAGACAAAAAATAAAATACTTAACAATAAAGCAAAAGCGATAGGCAATAAAAATATAACCCCACAACTTAGCATAGATGAAATAAAAGATACAGCTAAAAAGGGTAAGTTTGAATGCGCAAAAAAACAACATCCTAGCCTAGAACATCTAGAACAATGCGTTGACAAAAAGTATTGTTTTGATAAAAACTCTGAATATACCGAGAGTGGCTCCGAAGCATCGATTAGATTTAATGCGGCCTTTATTTGCACGCGTGCCTGGCGCTATACCAGTAAAGTATCACCTAAAATATGTTCCGATGCAGGTAAAATGCAAAAAAAATATACTGACGCTAATAATATACTTTATTGGAGTAAATATGACACTGCTAAAAACGAGGGTAGTGGTAATGTGGGTGCAGCATCCAAATTATTATTAGCTTGTAAAGCCGCTGGGGGCTGCACGTTTAACACTAAAAAAAATTCAGTTGATTGCAGTAAGGCTGATGAGTTAGTTAAGGATAATAAGCCGTTCCCTGAAAGTGTTACCAAAAGTACAAATGGCAGCAAAAACACTTCACTAGACGCTAATACAACAACAGCACCGCTAGATGATGGGAGCACAGATCCTACTGGATTTAATGACTCCTGTAAACGCGGTGGCGGAATTCTAGCATTTTTTGTATGTCCAATAGTTAACCTAATATTAGGTATTGTCGACATGCTTACCAAGCTAATTGCCGATAACCTTAAGTGGACTTTTCTAGCTGACGCCAAGGGTTCAAGTGCAATATATGATACTTGGAGTAAAATGCGTGATATAGCAAATATCACACTAGCCATCGCCTTTATGGTAATGTTATACATATATGCAATTAATGTAGACAATAAATTTAAAGCCTACACAATTAAACAGGCTATTTCGCGCCTCATAATCGTTGCGATCTGCATGCAGCTATCGTTCTATATTTGCGCAGCGCTAGCTGATCTATCAAATATCGCCGGAGTAGGCGTATATGAACTATTTACTAAACAATTAGGGGGCGACGCTAGTGTAGCCTTCGGAGCGAATACATTTAAGGATGCTTTTCACACCATTTTAGCTTCTATTGCAATCCTCTTTGCAGTTATCTTTAGCTTTTCGTCGCTAGTTATGATTGCTTGTGCCATTCTAGCTATGGTCACACTGCGACAAGTAGTGTTAGTTACTCTCACGCTGCTTGCGCCATTAGCGTTTGCTTGTTATCTACTACCCAATACCGAAAAGTGGTTTAAGAAATGGAGTAATAGCTTCATTCAATTACTAATAGTATACCCATTCTTTACTGCTGCGTGGGGCGGATGCCAACTAGTGGCTTCAGTTATAGAACATATGATGCCAGTAGATGAAAGCAATCCAGCAAGTGGCTATGGCTTTGTAATTGCACCGCTTTGTGCCATAGCGCCGCTGGCATTAATTATGCCAATATTTAAGATGAGTAGCAGTATGATGGGTAACATAACTGGAAAGGTTCAGGGTGCTATGGATAAAACTGGAGTTAGTGGCTTCGCTAAGAGCCGCGACCAAGCACGACGCACTGCTGCTAAAAATCGCATTGAGACTGGAAACCTTAGATTGCAAAACCGCCTGGCTCGAAGAGGACATAAGATTACCGCAGCAATGCTTAGCTATACTAACGGCACTAGAGCAGCCTATATCTCCAATCGTAGCGACGAGCTAACAAAAGACCTGCAAAATAAAACCGTGTCAACGATTAATGCTAAGCGCGTAACCACTAAACAAATTGTTACCGCGCCGATAAAGGCACTCCGTAGCAAAAAGGTAAATGATAAGTTTGCTGAATTAAGTGCAATCACTCAAAACCCAAATGTTGAACTTGATATTAGCGATAAAGCAGCAGCAGAAATAGCCTCCGTTACTGGTAGTGCGCCGCTAAAAAGCGTTACAACTAGTGATGGAAAGAAAAGATATAATATTAGTGGTTCGATGTTAATTAGGTACCAAGCTATGACTGGCAATAGCGCCGACGGTAAAAAACTTAGCCAATCTGAATACCAAGCATCCCTAGAATGCGCCAATATAAAGAATCTATTAGATAGAGACCAGCTACACTACGCTATACTAAACGTACAAAACAAGGGTGACGAGATTACTCGTAAAAACTTTATCGACAGTTACACTGATTATAATGACGGAGAGTGGTGGACTGGCAATGGTAAATATAGCGACTATAATTCATATAAAAATGCAAACAATAATCACATATTTATGGATGATAAATCAAAGCAAGACTTCATCAAGCAGACTGGCGATTTTAAGGCTGGTTCACTTAAAACTAATGACGACCTAGATAAAGCATTGCGTAATTCGCGTCGTTCATACGTCAATAATATTAACCCAGATAGCTACGGTAAACTCGACGAGACCGTACGTACTGAGCTGTTAGATAAATCAATAAAAGATGGCGACCTTGATAGTGTTACCAGAATAGAGCGCGTTAACGAGCAATTTATTAGGTCATTCGCACGCACGGGGACAGATTCAAAAGCACTACGCCATGCATACAATATTAAATATTCAATTAATACTTTGCGAAAGGGTAACAATGATGAGCGCTATAAAACGTGGTAAAATAGTTATCATGAAGAGGGTGGAACATTATATGTGTAGATGTATAGTTGTACTAGCTGCGCTATTTCTCCTTTGCTTGTCAATAATACCATCAGGCCACGTTGCACATGCAAAACCTCTATCAACCCTAACTATATTAGCTGAGGGTGAGGATGGTATAAACGATAGTGCGTCAGATGACGCTGATGCCGAAAATAAGCTAAATCCTAACCCCAGCATGGGGAAGGGGGATCGCGCCGAAATACGTAAGGCAGACCACGGCAGCAAAGACACTAAATGTCGTGACGGCACATCAACTTTTGGCTGGATTATTTGCCCAGGATTAGATGGCATGACACGTGCGATTGACGGCGTAGTTTCTATGATTGCAAATATGCTCAAATGGACTATTCTAGCCCAAAACCTTTCCGGTGAAAACTCACAAACTACCATATTAAAGGTATGGCAAAATGTCTTAAATATCGCCAATATTGCTATTGCCGCAGCGTTTATGATTATGTTATATAGTTATGCACTGAATTCAAACAACACATTCAAAGCCTATACTGTAAAAACTTTATTGTCGCGCCTAATTGTAGTTGCAATAGCTACCAACTTTTCATTTTATATCTGTGCTGCACTAGCAGACCTATCTAACATTGCGGGTGTTGGCGTTTATGAATTAATAATTAGTGAAATACGCAATGATGGTGCCGATGGTCAATATAATGCGCTACTCGATAGTATTAATGTCATACTTAAGGGTATTGGTTTAATCGTTTTATCATACCTCAATGCTGGCGTAGTCATTTTGGCGGTTTTAACTATCTTTGGCGCAATCGCTTTGCGCCAGATTGCTTTGGTAGTGCTAGTAATTATGTCACCACTAGCATTTGCTTGTTATTTGCTACCGAACACTGAAAAATGGTTCAAAAAATGGTGGGATTCTTATATTAGATTACTAATTGTCTTTCCATTCTTTACTGCTGCGTGGGCGGGATGTCGTATGGTGGGCTATATTATAGCAGAAATGCCGGGTCTAGACACCGCAAGTGCTGGGATTATTAGTACTCTAACAACCATAGCACCACCTTTGCTTATCCTGCCAATATTCAAGATGAGTAGCGGGTTGATGGGCCAAATGACCAATATGAGTCGTGGTGCCATTGATAAGACTGGCATGAGTTCGCGACTACAAAACCGTGATAAGCGCGCCAAGAAACGCGCCGGTAACGCCGTGAAACGTGGCACGATGAAAGTACAAAATAAACTAGCCAATGCTAACACCAAATCTGGATTCTTGAACACTCTAGCACATGGTACTGCCTTTGGTGTTGGTATAGCAAATGGTACGCGCGCCGAAGCTGCAGCCAAACGAAGCGATGACGCTACGAAAAAGGCTACCAAGGATACTCTCGAAAATATTAACGATGCTCGCGACCAAAGTAAAATTAATAGTGCACGTAATAAATTTAAGGGCAAACATAATGAAGAGGCAAGACAAATTGCTACAACTGGCATGGATGCCAATGGCAACCAAGTAGACCCCTACACTCAAGCTGCTGCTATTCAACACGCTGACGAAAATAATATGTTATCAAAAGACGAATACTCCAGTGTACTTTCAGCCGCACAACAAAGCAAAAACTCCGCCGTTATTAAAGCTGCGGCAAATTCACGCTTTGGCAAAGAGTGGCTTATGGATCAAGAATCGCAGAATAACTTCAAGAACCAAAAAGGCGAGTGGAGTAAAATTAAAAGCGATGAAGACACGCAAGCAGCAATTAACAAGTCACTCAGTCGCGTCACCGGTAATGCTAATACTTGGAACGACTTAACAACTGAGCAACGAACACGAGTAGCCAACCGTGCATTACAAACCGGCGACGTAAATTTAATTAATAATGTCGAAAAGGTCAATCGGGCAGCTTATGAAAATCGCAAGATCCTCCAATCAACAGATGATGATATTGCACAGTATCAGCACCAGCTACAATCTATTAACGATGCCAAAAAAGGGAATACGTATGACATTACAGATAGCGGAAGGTTTTAAATTGAGCAAGTCTTGGCGTAAATATTTAGTAGTAACAATTACGTTATGTATTGCTTCTGTGCTATTATCTACGCTGGTATTTTGCGGTAAATCTTTTGCCGAGGTGCCACCAGAAGCTGTAGATATTAAATTAACAAAAGATAAAATGAATAACGTAGATCCTAATTCTATGGCAATGGCTCGCTATTGTATAGAAGCTGAAAACCATTTTGATAGTCGATATAGAGATGATGATCATTACCGTAATTTATACAATAGATGTTCACGCTTAGGCTATTGCCCTGGACATTTAGACCACGAACCTAACGATAGTGCTCTTGGCGATGACGGTAAAGGTGGAACCGGTCCAGTATGTAAAGATGCTTATAGATCAATAACCGCTAAAGATTGTCTAACCTTTGAAACTATTATAAATATGAAAAATGATAATGATCATCACAATAGAGCTGATGAGGAAGGGTTAGTTTACTGTCAAAAACTAAAGTGTGTTACAAAAAGTGGTAGTGGACCTTGCTGTATTGACACACACTGTAAAAAAGCGCATGAAAAAGTGGCCGAAGATCAAAAGTTAGATGACGCCGCTAAGGCCGAGCAAGACAAAAAAGACACTATTGTAAATAACGTAGTAACTTTGATATGTAACGATAGCAATGCTATATTTCACATAGATACCGAGAAATGTAGAAGTGCCTTACACGCAAAAGCTTCCGAATGTGTAGATAAACTACGCAAAGACAAAAACGCCAAAGAACCAAAGATAACTGATGTCTATGATTGCATAAAAAAAGATAAAAATTTAAAAAACCAATTTAAACTTCCGGATAATATCAATGTTAGCGCAAATTCAGGGCAAACATTTGATGAGGTTGATAACTCAGATCAGAAAAAATGCTCTGATAATGCTGGGTTCTTTGGCTTCTTTTGGTGCCCAGGAATCAATATGCTTACTGAAGTATTTGATACTATCACCGGTATGATTACCGGTGGCTTAAAATGGACTATTCTAGTAGACACTAGGGCCAGCTCTGAACATGTCAACAAGGATCCTCACCATATTATCTATAGCACTTGGTCATCAGTACTTGGTGTAGCTAATGTTGTCATGATTATTGGCTTTATTGCTATACTGTATAGCTACGCACTTAACTCTAACAACGTAGCTAAAGCTTACAATGTAAAAACTCTCATGTCACGACTGATTATAGTTGCTATTGCGACTAATTTCTCCTTTTATATTTGCGCGGCTCTAGCCGACCTATCCAATATTGCCGGTGTTGGTATATACGACCTAATTCGCGATACGATACCGGGTAATGGCGACGGTCCATTTAGCATTTCAGGGCTGGGCACTTCTATTAGCGTAGTCGTAGGCGCTACGATTCTAATAGTATTAGCATACATGTCGCTTCACCTAGTAATTCTTTCGTTAATTATAATTCTAGCTCTAATCACTCTAAGACAAATTGCCTTATTAATGCTTGTTATTGTTTCGCCCCTAGCTTTCGCTTGCTACTTATTCCCAAATACCGCTAAGTGGTTTACTAAATGGTGGAATTATTATATACAGCTATTAATCGTATTTCCACTATTCACTGCCGTGTGGGCTAGCTCGCGCCTTGTAGCTAGTGTGTTGGAGTTGACCCATCAGTCAAACTTAATCACTACCGTGCTAAGCGCCGTAACACCATTACTAGCTATCATCCCAATTTTTAAAATGAGTGGTGGTCTAATGAGTAAAATGACAAATGGCTTACAAAAACGAGCCAGTAAATGGGAAGGGCGTGATAATTTACGCCGTAAACGTGTGGCTAACTTTGCTAAGCGCAACAGCATGGCACTACAAAATAAGCTCGGCAGTGTACAGCTTGGTGATCATGGTATGGGGCGTATTTTAAGCGGCGCCGCTCATCTAGCTGGTGGTGGAATTGGTTTAGTGGGCGGTACACTAGCTGCGGCCGCTAATGCACGCGCCAGCGATAACCTAGATGAACTATCTGGACAAGCCGTAAAAGATATTAACAAAGAGTATGAAGAAAAACAGCAGAAAAAGGCCGATGAGAAGATTGAGGAATTTGCTAAAAAGAATCATTCAATCTCTGATGAGATGGCAAGTACTATCGAGCAGACTATCGGCAACAATCCTGTAAAATACACCCAAAACGAAACTGGTGGGCGATCCAACCCGATAATTACCGGCGCAATTGCTATTAAATATATGGCAATGACCGGACGGGGAGTTGACGGTAAACTACTCGACCAAAATACTTATCGTGCCGCATTAAAATATGCCGATGAACATATAGTGATGAGTAATGACGAATTTAATATTTCCCTCTACAATGTTCAACAAAATGGCGACAAAGATACCCGTTCTGACTTTATTAAGCGCCACACAGATCCAGATAAATCTAACCATTCAATATTTATGTCTCAACCTGGTCAAAATGACTTCATAAATCAAACTGGTACATTTAGTAAAAATCGTTTTGAAAGTGATGACGAATTAGCCAACATTGCAGCACAAGAACTCACCCAGAAAGGTACTTCTACTGGGCAAGCGCAAATTAATATACAAAAGAGTACTTTGGCAGGGGAATCTCTTGATTACAGCCGTAGGCAATATATTTCATCACTCAATAGTGCAGGCTACAATAATTTAAGCGACGCAGCACGCTACAAACTCGCCCGACAGACTATATTGCGCAAAGACACTGCTAGCGCTAATAGAATACATGCACTACACACTAGAGTACACCACGACATCAATATCATAAAGGTAAACGATAATACCAAACATAATATGGAGGTAATAGACAAAGCACTACGTAGTTTTACAGATAAACGTTCAGGGCATGGGCCAAACCCGTAGTATTATAGGATAAGAAGTTTATATGACAATCAGAATAATTAAATTAATTAAACATTGTGTCTTAGTAGCATTAATTGCTGCAGTATTTAGTTTTACGGCATGTAGTGCTGTTTGCCACGCAGCATTCAAACCAACCGCAGCAAGCTGCAAGGCGCTAACTAAGATATTTACACTTGATGATGCAAATAAATTTGAGCAAAAATCTAGTGGGAGTAGTGGACGCAATTACACTACCGATAAAGATAATAGTGAATCAGCTTATGGTATAATTCGCTATGGCGACATTAATGTAGCGCTATCAGACGAAGAAGAAGCTTGTGTCAAAACCGGTTGGCTAAATATCACTGAACGGAATAACCCGGATACCTCGAATTACCCTCACAAGTTATATAGCATAATACTCTACAATGACGCTAATGCCGAGCAACATAATACTAATGTCACGTACGTAACATGCGCTAAAATGAATGACAATAAAGATCGTTTAGCCTATATTAATTATCAAACCGATGACCATCGCATTCTATCACCTGCTGCTCAAGCCTGTATTGCTAAAGGATTTTGCGACAAAAAAGAAAAATACGATGGGAAAAGACCATATTTAGACTGTAGTGACGCTCACTGGGCAATGAATTGTAAGGCTAAACATGGTCAAAAATATGATTTTGCTCAAAAGGCAGATGAGGAAGTAGAAATATGCATTAGACTTAAACTATGTAAAATTGTAAATGACGATAAATTAGATTGCTCAGACGCAAAAAAAGACCTAGATAAAGCGGCTAAAGATGACAAAAACCGCAATAAGGCTACAAAACAAGCTGAATCTGGTGATATATCAGTCAACAGTCTCGATCATAGCGTGCCAACTCAAAACAACGCCCAGGACGCATGCAAAGACAATTCACTTGATTTTGGCTGGATTATCTGCCCAGGAGTAAATATTTTAACAAAAGCAATAGATGGTGTAGCTAGTATTGTAGCAGGCAGCTTAAAATGGACGATTATTGCTGACGATGCCCAAAACGGCAATAACCTAATAGAAATATGGAAGAAGATTCGCAATATCGCTAATATTGCACTAGTTATAGCATTTATAATTTCACTATATTCATATGCAACTAGCGCAGGTAATGCCTTTAGGGCGTATACGTTAAAAAACCTATTGTCGCGTCTTATCCTAGTAGCTATTGCGATACATATTTCGTTCTATATTTGTGCAGCAGCAGCTGATGTGTCAAATATTATTGGCAATAGTATTTATGAATTAATTACATCAAAGATGACGTCAACCGGTGGCGACTTTGCTACATCACTAATTAACACGTTTCAGGTTATCACTGGTGTTGTAGCTGTCGTAGTATTAGTAGCACTAAATTTCTCAACTATTTTAACGACAGTGGTATTAATTCTAGCTATAATTATGCTGCGTCAAGTTGCTCTAATTACACTACTACTATTCTCACCAATTGCTTTTGCTTGTTACTTACTACCAAATACCGAAAAGTGGTTTAAGAAGTGGTGGGATGCCTATTTTAAATTACTTATCGTGTTCCCATTCTTTACTACCGCTTGGGGGGCATCAAGATTAATTAGCAATGTCATGACACTATCTGGCCACTCAAATGTCGTAGTTATAACAGTATGCTCCATTGCGCCTCTTTTGGCTATCATGCCAATCTTCCAAATGACCGGCGCGATGATGGGTAAATTAACCGCCATGGCGCAAGGTGCGGCCAATAAATCCGGTATGAATAAGTTGGCTCAAACTGCTGACGCCAACCGTAAAAAACGTATCGGTAATAATATTAAATCCGGTAGTATTAAACTTCAGAATCGCCTCAATAAAGGTGGGGTAATTAGTAAGTTTACTGGCCACACAATTGGTAGGCTTAATGGAACCAACAATGAAGCCATTCAGAAACGGCGCGATGACGCATTCGATAGCACGGTAGAGCAAGTCAGTAGTAGATACACTAATAAAATGACTGATGCCGCCAATAAAAGAATCAATGGCATCAACGGTGAAGGTGCTATGAGTGACGAAGATGTTATGAGTGTAATCTCAACTGGTAAAACTAAAGGTGGTGAACAGCTAAATCAATATGAACAGGCTGCTGCGATCCGGCGCGCCAACCGCAATGGTATGATTAATGAGTCTAACTTCCAAGACGTAGTTAAAAATGCTCAAAATAGCGATAGTAAGACTGTGCGTCAAGCCGTTGCCGAATCAAACTATGGGCGCTATATGTTAGGTTCAGGTAACGAATATAATGACTTTATTAAACAGAAGGGTCACTGGAAACATGATAGCAAGCAAGATGAAGCTGGAGAAAGCAAGAGTGTAAGCATGAGTGACTCAGATATTAACGAAGCAATAAATAAGTCGATTCGAGCGCAAAATATTTCACCAGATGATATGAGTAATATTAGTCAAGAGCAAAGAGACTTTATAAAAAATCATGGTGGTTAAGCTAATTGATTATTAGGTACACTTATGTTAGTATAATATTATATTTCGTGTGGAGACAAGTTAAAATATGGTAGTAAAGAAACCTAATCCTAACACTGGCGATCAAATTTATCAACGTCAGGTTCATAATTCCATATCGCCAAGTGGCAGACCAATTCACGACTACTCCGACGATTTATCAGACTACCATGATGACACGCCAGATTACTCTGATTATGATGACAACGAAGAAGACAGTGATTACTCTAACGATGAATCTGAATCAGATTCAAGCAATAATAGCAATCGCCAAAATAACCGAACTGCCAGCGATAAACTAAAGAAATCAGAACGCGACTACGATAATAATTCTAGTGAAGAGTCACATAAAAATTCTAGTAAGTCCGACGTAGCAAAACGCGAACGCCAAGATAACTATAAATATTCTAGCGATAAGAAACACTCTGGTGGATCAAAAAAGGCTGGTGGTAGCTTCTTTCAACGACACAAAAAAGGTATAGCTGGTAGTGTATTTGGTACATTTGCCTTTGGCGGTATGATGTCCGGCAGCATGATTTTATCTGGTCCAATGCAGTTTATGCAAGTCGCTAGTATGCTTAAAAAGACATACAATATAGTTACTGAAATTCAGCATGATTGGCGACGCATGCATAACATGAAGAAAATGCTCGCTAGAAGTTTTGGTAAAGGCCACGACAAAGAGGGTGAAGTCGGTGTTTTAGGCACAAAAAGTAGTAAGGGGTATGTGAAATCACTCGAAAAAATTGGTTTAGAGGTTAACAAAGACGGCTCTCTACGAGTCAACACTGATCACATTGAAATGAAGTGGGATTGTACGGGAAGCAATTGTCTTAATAAGCAGGTAAAGCGTAAGTTAGGTGGTAAAGAGAGTTATTTTAGCATCGATAAAGAACACCACACGGTCAGCATCAACACCGAAGCAATTACTGGTGAAGGTGGTATTAGGGGAGCATACCACAAACGGCGTTTTTTGTCGGACCTTGGTAGACGTAGTGGTGTAATGCCTCCTGGCAAATACGTCGCCACCAGAATGACCGGTAAATCAAAAAAATTCCTTAGTATTTTTCATCCGTTTCGTAGTATAAAAAATATAATTAAAGACCGGATTGAAGATTTAGTGGGAGCTATTAAGGATGTCGCCATGGAAAAGTTCAAGAACTCCAAGGTTTACCGCAAAGGCTTCGAATTGTACCAAAAAACTCGAATTATACCGGTTGAATTACCTCCAGATGTATCAAAGTTTTTTGGTAAAATGACAGAAAAGTTAGCTAAACTAAAGACAAAAATGCATTTAAAAATAAATCTGGCAAAGGTGGGGGGTACTGTGTTGGCTGTTGCTTCAATGATATGTAAGATAAAAGAGTTTAGTGATCAGATCGAACAGTTTCGTTGGGATAATCATGTTATGCCGGCTATGCAACTAGCAACTGAGGAAAATGCCACGGCAAGTCAGATGCGCGCCGGTAGAGTTAGCATGGCGCAATTAGGTCAGATGTCGCAGCACCAGTTCTACGATGAATACCCAGCCGACTCTACGGGTAATAACACTAAACCATCCAGCTGGTGGGATTCAGCTCCAATCAACGCTGAACTAAACCAAACGCAAGGAATGAGTGACGAAGATTTAAAGGCAAAGAAAAACGCCGTATTGCCGCAATTACAGAATGTTGATGGTAGATCTCCAAATACATTTGGCGCTGTAGCTAGCGGCATAATCAATGCAATTAATGCTAGTGTCGGCGGCTTAGCGTGTGGTGTAGACCATACTGTAGGTATTGTTGGTGATTGGATAACTAAAGCAGTAGATTTCTTTACCGCAGGGGGCCTATCAAATTTATCTTCAGCTATCATGGGGCCTATTATGAATTTTGCTATAGAATTGATGGCTGGCAAAAAACTGGATCTAACCAACCAAACTCCAGAACAATTCGGCAATATTGCCGCCTATGGCTCTAAATTTATGGGCGAACAGAACGGTCTACGTGCTAACGGTGGCACTGTACTATCTGATACTGAGAGTGCAGAATTGAGACGTGACGCCAATACTTGGTTGGCAATGGAATGGAATGATACACCGTTGCTTGCTAAATTATTTGACCCTACTGATTACCGCTCTGCAATTAGCACCGTTGCACGCAACGCTAGAATGAACCCAATGCCAGAAAATATCTTGGCTTCTATTACTAATACATTTAGATTAATGGCTGCCATACCAAATACTGCTGTTGCTATGGCAGTAGACTCTCCAGTTGCAACTGCACGCGCTGCTAGCGGACGACCAGCCTATGACTATGGCGTGCCAGATATCGGTATTGTGCCAAAAACCTTTAATCGATATAACATTGATAACCAGGGTGAAATGGATAAAAATGAAATGAATATATTTCAGAATGCACGTTACATTTTACGCGTCTTCTGGAGTGAGGATGAAGAGAAACAATATATTAAGGACGAAATTAAACTAGATGACGATGAAGACCGCGTAAATCGCATTATGCCTTTAGGCGAGGGTCAAAAAATAGATCCTTTACCGAGACTTAAAGATGAGAATAGTCAAGAATTTAAGGATTTGATGGATAAATGGCGCAAAACTAAGGATAAGTACAAGAAACTTATTCATATTTGCCTAGCCAAGGATATTGATGAACAGGGTAAAGTGACTGAAGATCATAGTCAAAACCAAGATCATGGTGGGCATACCTTTATGTACCTCACTGGAACCAGTAGTAACCATGAGTATACCGACAACAACTGTAAGGGTAGGCTAACTGACGGTGATGGCTCGTTTGATGATTTATTGGCTAGAATCGCCAATTACTCCGGCCCAGATATAGCTGATGTTCGCACAAATCAATGTTTAGCTGGCGACAAATCAGATGGCGACACTTCTGGTGCTTGCGTGGGTGCTGGACTAGCAGTTGGTGGCAATGGAATTAATGGAAATTCAACAAGTGGAACATTTACTCCGGGGGGTGAATCGTCATCTGATGTAATTAAGAGGCTAATGCAAGATACAAATAATTCCTTAAGCTACGGATCATATAGTTGGGATGGTAATGGTTGTACTACGATCCCATACTGGTTTGTCACTAAATACACTACACTGACATATGGCCACGGTAATGGCGGTGAAGTTGTTAATAATTTACTCGCGAAGAATAAAGATCTAGATAGGGATATCGATAGACCTGAAGCTTGGTCAGTATTTAGTATTAAACCGGGTGCATTGGGATCAGATGCAACCTATGGTCATACTGGATTAGTAACAAAAGTTGATCCTGATGGTACTATTCATACGGTAGAAATGGGTTGGCATATAAACCATGCCTGGGAAGGTACATATAAGCCAGATCAATATCGGGGAGTAATGACATTCGCACATTGCGCTAAATTCCTTAAGGGTGATGCACCAGTTAAATTTGAAGCACCAAAGAATGCGAGTATTGACTAATATGAATTTAAATAAGAAGAATATTTTAATAATAAGTACAATTACATTGGTATTATTATGGTTATTATTTATGTCATTTAATAGTAAGACCAATAAAGGTTCTATGAAAACAACTTTAAACCACGATAATATTACAAAGAATAATTCTGGCTTTTTAAAAAATGTACCAATATTACCACAGTATGAATTAGATAGATTAAATAAAGAAGTCATACGAATAGTGAAGCTAAACAATACGTCACGTAATTTAAGTAAGTACGATATAGTAATTCGCGATAATTCACTCAAGCAAACTTACAACAATAAAGAATTTACTTATATCACTGATTTTATCGTAGACTTACCAAGTGTAAAGCAAAGCTATCGTGTCCACGATGAATATTATATGATTCCACATAGATACAATAATGACTATGCTTTATTAGTTACTTGTCCACACCCAGAGGACCTAATTTACCCGACGTTTAAATGTACTGACCGTATCAAGCAAGAAGGAGGAACTGAATAATGAAACGCTTTACTAAACTACTGTATATAGTAATAGTATTTTCAATGTTGTTAGTGCCATACACCACGGTCTACGCTGAAGACGCGCCGGGTGGCAATACAGCGGATGGCACACCAGTGCCAACTGATTCGTTCGCCGGTCCGAGTGCCGAGGGTGACTATCTCGGTGGTGTCGACCCATCCAATCAGCGCGATATTATGATGCGCCTTGAGATACCATACTATAATGCTCAAGAGTGTGCTGAAGGCACTTCTCCTAGTGAGGGGGAAAGTGCAGGTACAGTTAGTGGTAAAGATAATGAAGAGAAAGTGTTCAATTTTTTGCGCACTGCCACCTTTAATGGCCACAAATTAAACGCCGCCCAAATTGCTGGAATTATGGCTAACCTATCACACGAAAGCAAGTTTGATCCAAACGCTGTAAATCCAACATCCGGTGCTAGCGGTATAGCACAATGGCTGGGCACGAGATGGAAGCCAGAATTAGCTGGTAATTTAGCAAAACAATTAGAGCATTTAAGGGAGGAAATCGAAAAATCCTATAGTGCTGGTCTTACAGGTCGAGGGTTTTATAAGTTAGCAAATGCAGCTGGAGATGCAGGGGAAGCTGCTGTACAATTTTGCGAAGTATTCGAAATACCTGGTACCAATCCAGATGAAATAAGAAAAAACTGTGCACCTAGAAGGAATATGGCAAACCCATTTTATAGCAAATATTCTAGCAAGGTTGATGGCCCTGCGCCTAGCGGTGGTGCGGGACGCGGACCAGGCAGGCATATCTGGTTTGGTGATAGCCGCACAGTTGGCATGCGTGATGCCGTAGGTGGTAGCGGAGATGTCTGGGTAGCCCAAGATAGCGAAGGTTATAATTGGTTTAACGGAGAGGGCTTAAAGAAAGTAAACTCGTCGCTAGAAGCTGGTGATACGATTGTAATTAACTTCGGTATTAATGACCCCGATAATGTAAAAAACTATATAAAAAGAATCAATGAATTAGCTAGCACAGATTGGAAAAGTAATAAGGTGGTTGTTATGTCAATAAATCCAATCGATGAGGGGCGTGCACATATGGCTGGATATAAAGTAACCACTACACAAATTAACAATTTTAATGAAGCAATGAAAAATGGATTAAAGGGTTCTAATATACAATTCGTGGATACAAATTCTATGATGCAGCGAGATGGGTATAGTACAAAAGATGGAATCCATTATACTGTTGATACATACAAAAAGCTCCATGATAATTTCTTAAGTCAAAATAATGCAAACAATTCAACTACGGACGCCAAGGAAGCAGATAACTGCGCTCCATCTAAAAATGGTGCTAATGCCGGTCCTACTGAATACGCTAAGGACGGAGCAATAATATACGACCAGAATGATTCTAGATGGGCAAGTAAACCATTTGGTAAATACACGATAGGCGGCAAAGACGGTGCTGGCTGTGGCCCAAGTGCCATGGCAATGATTATTACAGCTCTAACTCACCAAAATGTTACACCGGATCAAGTTGCAGCAGTAGGCGGAGCAGCTCCTAAGGGTGGGGCAAGCTGGACTCTACCAATTACAGTAGAAAGTAGTGGAAAATGGCCAATACGCGTTGAGAAAATTTCTCGCGATAAGATAGATAATGTACTAAGCTCAGGCGGTATGGTATGGATGTGTGGTATGGGCGGCCCAATATTTGGCAGTGGACACTGTATCGGTATTCGCGGGCGTAACGCTAATAACAAATGGTTGATATTTGACTCTGGAATAACATCAAACTCAAATAAAGAGTGGGATAGGTCGGTTATATATGATGGTCTAGACAAAAACCATGGCGATGCTAGTCTTTATGCAGTGCGGGCGAAATAATTATGTTTACGATACTAAATTCATTACCGCGAAAAGTAAAGTATATCATACTAGCCATTGTTGGTGTATTTGCGACAGCTATAATATTATCAATACCATCGTTCGTACAGAACGGGGTATTTCGTAGTAGTTACAAAAAGATATACGATAAACATAGTGGTCAGACAATTGTACATCATAATGCCATACCAGAGAATTACGGCACGCCAAAGCATACTCCTATTGTAATTGGTAATAATGTGTTAATTGACCGTGGTATATCATTTGCAAAATCAACTCAGGTTGCGCTGGTACTGACAGCATATTACCAGCATAAAAACGTCACGGAGCATAGTAATATTAAACTCGTCAGTATCGGTAAAGACTTAAGTCACTATAATGACAATGGTGATACTTACGCAATATATGATACAACTATCAAACTAGATGATAATAATAATTTAATACCGCTGCGCATTAAAGATCTCAATGATCCAAACAAATATCATTTTATAATTCAGCTTAAGTTGGGTGATGACTACCATACAATTTACGAAACCAACGACGACATTAGCCAGTTCGTACAATAAATTTCCTAAGTTGGCACTCTAACCTTGCAAGTGCCAATTTTTGTGTTATAATGGTAATTGTAACCAAAGGAGGATGAAATGTCGAATGTTCCTTTAAAGCCGCTGGGTGACCGAATCGTAGCCGAGCGCGAAGAATCTGAAGCTCGTACTGCAGCTGGACTATTTTTACCAGAAGATGCTAAAGAAAAGTCACAAGTTGCAACTGTACTAGCTACCGGCAAAGACGTAAAGGATGTAAAAGTTGGTGACCGAATCGTGGTACGTGAATACTCTACTACTGAAATTAAGGTCAATAACAAGAAGTATTTTATTGTTAAGGAAGAAGACGTACTTGCTACGTTGGCATAAGGAGAATTATGGCGAAAAAAGTTTTTTATGGTGACGAAGCGCGCGAAAAGGTTTTAGCTGGTGCTAAAACCCTAGCCGACGCCGTCAAAACCACTATGGGGCCAAAGGGCCGCAATGTGGTAATTGGCAAGACTTATGGTGGTCCATCAGTTACTCACGATGGCGTTACTGTGGCAGAATCAATCGATCTACCAGAGACCGATGAAATGTTGGGTGAAAAAATTGGCGCCGAACTCATCAAGCAAGCCGCCAAAAAGATGAATAAAGTTGCAGGCGATGGCACTACCACCGTCACAGTGCTAACTTATGAAATCTTGCGCGAAGCCAACCGCTTAATTGCCGCCGGACATAACCCAATGGAACTCCGTAAAGGTGTCGAGCGGGCAGCAAAGTCGATTCTTACTGAACTTGACAGCATGGCTGAACCAGTTAAAGGTAAGGACGACCTCGTAGCTGAAGTAGCTAGCATCTCAGCTGGCGACCCAGAAATCGGTAAGCTCATTGCTGACGTAATGAGTAAAATTGGCCGCGACGGCGTCGTTAGCGTAGAAGCAGGGCAAGGTCTTGACCTTGAATCAGAGGTAGTAGAGGGCTTTACCTTCGACCGTGGCTACATCAGCGCTTACATGGTGACCGACCCAAACCGCATGGAAGCTGCCTATGATAAGCCAGCAATTATTATTACCGACAAGAAGATTAGCTCAGCTCAGGAATTCCTACCACTGATTGAGAAGGTCGCAACCGCCGGCAAGAAGGATGTTGTCTTAATCGCCGAGGACGTTACCGGTGAAGCACTTGGTGTGCTAATTCTTAATAAGTACAAGGGTGTGCTCAATACCTTGGCTATCAAGGCGCCATCATTCAGCGACCGCCGCAAGGAAGTCTTGCAGGATATCGCCACCCTCACTGGCGCAACCGTCATTTCCGCCGATCAAGGCATGTCATTTGATAACGTTGGTCTTGAGGTAGTGGGCTCGGCGCGGCGCGTCATTTCCACCAAGGATAGCACCACTATTATCGAAGGCGCAGGCGATAAGGCACAAGTGGCACAACGTATCGCACTCATTAATGCCCAGAAGGAAACCGCACGCAGCGACTACGACCGCGAGCAAATTGCCAAGCGCGCTGCATCACTCAGCGGTAAAGTTGCCGTCATTAAAGTTGGTGGTGCAACTGAAACTGAAATTGACGAGAAGAAATATCGCGTTGACGACGCCGTGGCTGCAGTTAAGGCAGCGCTTGATGGTGGTATCGTCCCTGGTGGCGGTGTAACCTTAATCAACCTCGCCAGTAAAATTACCGCTACTGACGCCGGTGCTGAGATTTTGCGTAACGCTCTATTAATGCCATTTAAGCAAATTACCAGCAACGCTGGCCTTAATAGCGAAGCTTTGCTGGCTCAAGTTCAAGCAGCTAAGCCGGGGCAGGGCGTCGATGTCATGCACTATGATGGCAAACTAATCGACCTCAAGAAGTCCGGTGTAGTTGACCCAGCGCGCGTCACACACGAAGCCATTCAAAACGCTGTATCAATTGCCGCTACAGCAATGACGATGGGTGCACTTGTAGTTGACTTACCAGAGAAGAAAGATGCTGGCGCCAATATGGGCGGCGGCATGGGTATGATGTAAATTCAGCTCAAGGCCTCCTTCGGGAGGCCTTTTCTGATTCCGCTAAAAATTTGCTATAATAGACATATAAAAGAGAGGGCATCATGCAATTAGATAGTTTAGAAATTATTCGTCGGCGCGACCCCGAAGACGCACTTGGGGTAATCGCCAATTCTTACACACAATTAAATTTTCCAGCCGAACTACAGCAGGCTGATTCTGGTAACTTTCAACCAGCCAATATTGTTTTAAGTGGTATGGGTGGTTCTTGCCTCGCTGGCCTAATTGCCAATCGCTGGCTACGCCACGACTACAATCTCAATTTACCATTTGAGGTTAGTCGCGAATACACCGTGCCGGAGTATGTCAATAATAAATCACTGGTAATTATCTTTAGCGTCAGCGGTAATACCGAAGAGACCCTGAGCTCACTCGACGATGCACTTAGTAAACGCGCCCATGTCGTCGTCATTACCAGCGGAGGCAAACTGCTAGAGCGCGCCCAAAGCGAGCAGCTACCATACATTGTGCTCGATAAAATCAGCCAGCCGCGCTACGGCGTCTTCATGCATCTGCGTGCCATTACAAAGGTACTAGAACATTACAACATCCTACATGGTGCCTTTAATGAATTAAGCGACAGTGCCGACTTTGTTAAGAATTACGCAAGCAAACTAACCGCGCTCATTCCATTTGACCGCAATGCCGCCAAACAATTGGCACTTAGTTGCACTGGCAAGACTGTGCTAGTCTTTGCGAGTAGCTGGTTCTACCCACTAGCTTATAAATGGAAAACTTCATTTAATGAGAACGCTAAAAATATCATTTGGTGCAATGAGTTTCCAGAGTTTAACCACAATGAGTTCATTGGCTGGACTGAACAGCCAGTCGAAAAGCCATTTTGCGTTGTTAGCTTACGTTCTAATCTCGATAGCGAGCGCGTCAACAAACGTTTTGACCTCAGTGAACAATTATTGTCTGGAAAGCGGCCGCACTCGCATAACGTGCAACTCACGGGTGACACCTATATCAAGCAGGCCATCTGCGGCGCCATCTTAGGTGACTTTACGAGTATTTATCTCGCTATTTCCAATAATATCGACCCAACGCCAGTGCCGTTGGTAGAAAAATTTAAGCACTTATTAGTGCAATAAAACTTTTACGCTGCGTTCGCTCCTGACTGCAGCGATATTTTTTACGGCACTCAGTGCAATATTGTCGCCCGCCACATTGGCCACTAAATCAGTCGCCTCGGTTAACACAAGCTTCTCAAGATTAGTAAACTCACCAGGGAAACGCACCGCCCAAGCGCCCGCCATAATAATTTTACCCGCCAAGTTACGCCCTTTAGTTAGGGTGTGATGAAAAAAGAACTCCGAATCTGCCGTCAAGATATTTTTAGGTAGCCGCAAGATATTATGTGCCGCATTAATTGCAAAAAAGCCAATTGAGTCGTCGCGCCACATTTTACCATCACGCTCAAAGTCAGTAAATTCTAGTTCATTAATACAGCGAGAAATTTCACCTAACTTAGTTAGCGGCAAAGACAGGGCGGGGCTTAGAGCACGAAACTGCCGGCGCCGCTGACGCGATGCGGCATTATTCAAGTAGTCAACCAGCACCGTAGTGGCGCCGAAAGTGATGTAACTCGCTAGTGCAAACTGGCGTTTGCCGTTAATGTAAACATTAATCGGATTAATCTCACGTGCCGACTGTGCTATAATTAGCTTAGGGTTACGATGATTACCGTTCAACGCCACCGATAAGTCGTTGCTATTACCAAGTGGCACTGTCGCAAATGTCGCGTCTACGCCCGAGCAGTACACCGCATCAAATGTCACTTGCGCCGTGCCATCGCCGCCGCAAGCTAGCACTAAGTCACCATCCTTAAGCTCGCTACTGATTAAATCACGCCCTTCAAAATAAGGGGTATCAACCAAGCGCACCTCTTTAAGGCCAACTTGGTAACGCATCTGGTAATCCACTAATAACGGGCGAATGCGCTTATAGGCATTGGCCCGTGTTGACTTTGGCGAAAATACTACAATGATGCGTTTGTAATTCATTATTATTGCTGTTGCGCCCTCTGTTGCGCTAGCTGCTGCGGGTTCGTGGTAATTAGCGACTGCTCAGTCTCCGAAGCAATAATCTGAATCAACACATGGTTCTGACCAGCAAAGAAGAGGCCTTGTCCAACCGGAAAGCTTGAAAGACGTTTCAGCTCTTCCTCAGTTAGCTTAAATACTTGTCCGAGCATATCCACCGAAGAAGGGGATTGCTTTAAAAGCAACTGAATTGATGAGTTAGCCACAATGGCGCGCCCCATCGGCGAAGAAATAAAGTCTTCCACGTCCTGTGTAATAGTGGTAAGCCCGAGGTAATACTTACGTGCACGCTTCGCTAGACTAAACAGGAAGTTAGCGCTATCCGGATACTTCATAAGCTGCCACGCCTCATCGACAATTAGCATACGCTTGTGGCTCTTATCAGCACGTACCTTATTCCAAATGTGATTCAAAACAATGTACATTGCCACCGGACGGAGCTCATCCTCAAGGTCGCGAATGTTAAACACTACCATGTGGTTATCAATTTCCACGTTCGACTGATGCGAGAAGATGCCTGCAAACGTACCAGTAGTGTACTGGCGCAAACGCTGCGCTAGATCAGGGCCAGTGCCACCCATGTGTGCCAAAGTATCATATAGATCCGCCATCACCGGTGGGGTAGAATTGTGTGTTAGTGGGTCAGAAGTAATACCTACGCGCGCATAGGTATCAATTAACGCCTGGTCAAGGTCGGCCTCCTCATTTGGGGTAAGGGTGTTAACCGTCGTACCATTTGAAGCCACATGCGAAGTACCTAGCATCTGGCGCAACAAGCCGTGCAGGGTAATCAAGTTAGAGCGCAGCACATCCGCCGCGTCATCACCTTGGTCGCTATCCACGGTGTGTGGTAAGTCGAATGGATTAATTCGCGTATCACTATTGAGTGACAAATGTATATATGAACCACCCACTGCGTCGCAGAGGCGACGGTATTCGTCTTCTGGGTCGATAATCAAGATATCTACCCCCACCATCATTGAGCGCAACGCTTCTAGCTTCACCGTAAACGACTTACCAGCACCAGACTTCGCAAACACTACCATGTTAGCGTTCTCGAGTAAGTAGCGGTTGAAAATAATTAGGCCATAGTTGTGCAAGTTAATCCCATACAAAATACCGTCGTCCTGTGTTAGGTCGGATGAGGTAAATGGGAAAGTAGTTGAAATAGCACCCGTATCCATGTTACGGCGAATCTTTAATTCATCGCTAAACTGCGGGATAGTGGAGTTAAGACCCTGTTCCTGCTGCGCCGAAGCAACCTTGGTGAGCACCATCTGCTGCCCAAGCGCCGTTTCCACCTTGTGTGACACCGAGGCCAAATCATCCAAGTTATTAGCCGAGACGGTCAAATACAACCCCAAGCGGAAGAATTTCTCTGAACCAAGTTGTAATTTGTCGCGCAATTCCTCAGCATCCTGATAAGCCGCCTCAAGGGCTGGGTCACGAATCTTACCATGCTCAGCGTTCACCTCCATTGAAGCCTCAAGCTGTGTTACCTTACGACGCAGGTTATTCATCACCACCTGTGAATCGACAGGGTAAACAAACATTGAGATATCAATCACTTCATCGAGGTTGACAATACCGGATAGCCACCCTGTGTAGAGCACACGTGGGTAGCCGTAAACGTAAATTGTCCGGCAGTAGCGTGTGCCGAGCTTGAAATAATTACTGTTGAATTCTAGGCTGGCTGGCGCGACCAAGTCGCGCATTGTTACCACACCCTTATGGTAAATATCAGCAACTTCACTCGCCTCGCGCGCGCGCTGTGCAGCTAATGATTCCTTCTTACTCTTTTTAAACACTGATATCTCCTATATTCGTATGCTTAGCAATGCCTTTGCCCTTACTTACATAAGTGGTGGTATATTGACTAAAATCACCAATTGTTTGGCGCAAGGCTTGGTCTGGGTTGTAAATACTATAGTACATCTCGCCCAGCTCCTTTGTCTTGAGACGCACCGCTGGCACGCCAATTTGGCGCAAGCCGTCTAGCACCACTGACACGCGTGAATTAATTTCATCCTTTGCCGCCTCATATTTATTCGCCGGAACTTCGATCTTAGCTTTTGTACCAGCCGAATCATTAACCATATTTTTTAGTACACCGCGCTGACTTGAATCTGAACCAATTTTAGCGCGTTCCTCACCGATTGAGTAGGGGATGACTACAAAGAAACTCTTATCCATAATATTTGCTTCGCGCGCCAAAGCATTAATAAAATCTATATAGTCATCAATTAGAGCACCAAGCAGCATATTCTCTTGGTTAGTGCGCAGGGCTTTAAGCTTATTGACATATGGGGTAATATCAACTTTTTCTGACTTAACGTAAATCTGAATCGGAAAGTTTAAGGAGTTCACGAAGTCTTGATAGTTGATCTCCACACTCTCGCGCTCACGTGCACTCATTAGGTCAAAGTTGATTGACTGCGCCGCAATCACTGCTCGAAATGAGCTGTCCGACATGATCACCAAGTTATCTCGCAACTCAGAAAAACGCAGTGAATTTTGCGTTGAGTTCGGGTGCTGTTGGCTAGTTAGATTAATCTTATTTTTTGACATTCCCCACCTTAATGTAATTTGATATCAATCATATCGTCATCGCTAGATGACGCTGCATCTGATTTAATTATAGCAGAATCCGGCTTATTTGGTAAGATATCTTGCTTATTTTGAGTTACTACAGGAGCAGGTGTCACTACCGGCTTAGCCTCCGGAACGGCTGGCGTTGCTACATTTGGCGCTATCGCAGCTTCCGTTAAATTGTCAGCCAACTGTACACCGTTAAGCGTTATTGGAGTAACGGACTGCGCTGATGTAGACGGCATCTGATAATTATAGTTCGGTAGTGGTGCCACTGGTAAAGTCGGTTGTGGCGACATAACAGGCATAACCGGCTGAACTGGCATTTGTATTGGCGTAGGAGTAGGGGTAGGGTCCTTGGTTATAATATTACCACTAGTCTTATTGGTATTATTAGTCTTTTTTACCAAGTCACGCATCTTCTGAATAGCATTTGAGCGCACACTCTTAGCTGACTTATCAAGCAACCGGTCGATATTTTCCGCATTGCTATCATTTTCATCCATAATATCGCGTGCATCAGCAGTTGATGCCATAAAATCTTCGTTTAAGTTGTGATTAACCCGCGGCGCGTCTAAGCCGCGCGTCGACCAACCCTGAGTATCGGTCAAATTAGCCAAGAACGACAAGCGCTGCGACACTTCTTCCGCTTTCAAGTCCTTCGTCTTAATGTCATCCTCGCTAACCGGCGCACCAATCTTCACATTCGGCTCCTCGCCATCTGCAATCCAGATACGCACTTTTGGCTTTAAGACATAATAACGCACGAGGGCGGCTAAATAAATCTCCATTGGCTGGTCTTTACGTAACGGCAAAGCTAGCACACCGAATAGAATAACAGCTGGCGCTGGGATAATCGCTAGTGGCAACGCCTGCTTGCCGAGAAAGAAGGCCATCACGCAGCCACCAAATGCAATCATTAGGTAACAAAACTGCCTAAAACTAAATGGGCCGATTAATTTATCATCGGCTTCGACATTCTGTGGCACCTTATATTCTGCCATATCATTATTATAACATATTAAAATAAACATAAGTATATTGTCTTATTTACACTATTTGCCACATAGCGCAAAAACAGTTATTATAGTAGTAATGAAGGATGTGGTTGAAGGCGAATTAAAGCCGTTAATTTTGTTACGTAGTCTCACCAAGACTTTTGGCTTTGACGACCAGGCGATTAACGCGCTCGACCACGTCGATTTGGAGATTCAGCATGGCGAATTCGTCGCCATCATGGGGCCATCGGGCTGTGGTAAAACTACACTATTGCAACACATTGGCTTACTCGAAAAGCCAACCAGCGGTGAATATCTGTTTAATAATAAAAACGTCGAGCGCTTCAGTGGTAACCGCAAGGCACATATTTGCAACCGCGAGATTGGCTTTGTTTTTCAGAACTTCAATCTCGTGCCAACTCTCACCGTACTCGACAACGTCGTCCTGCCACTCAATTATCGCCGCGGCTTCAGTTACAAGAATCTTGAGCGCGCCAGTGAGTTACTAAAGACCTTTGGCCTCGCCCTCCGCGAGTATTACATGCCCGACCAGCTATCGGGTGGTCAAATGCAACGTGTCGCGATTGCCCGAGCACTTATTAATAGCCCTAAAATCATCTTAGCCGACGAGCCAACTGGCAACCTTGACTCTAAAAACAGCGACATTATCATGCAAGAATTAACCCGCCTCCACCGCGCTGGCAACACCATTTTAATGGTAACTCACAACCCAGAGCTCCTTAAGTACGCCAGCCGCGTCATTTATATGAAGGATGGTAAAATCGACCGCGACGAAGAGCTCACCGAAACCGCCGCCTTTAAGGTAACCAAGCGCACTATCAATGCGCGCCGCCGCGACAAAGGACGCAAATATCAGAAGCGCACTCGGGCAGCGGGGAGGACTAAATAATGTTATCAGTTAAACTAGCCAAGGCAAGCCTTAAGAGTCACCGCTTCCGCAGCATTGTCGCCACCGCTGGCGTAGTAGTCGGCGTGTTTATGATTTCACTCAGTCTCATCATCAGCGACTGCATTGGGGCAGGCGTCAAGCACCAAATTAATCAGTTTAATAATAAAACCGCCATCGTCAATGGCGGTGATGCACTCGACCAATTCGGCCTCACGAAAGTACCAAGCGCTACTTTGAGTAACGATGACCTCAGGCTCATTAATAATGATTCCGCCGTCGGCTACACCGTAGCTACCTCAATTATCCGCACCGACCTCAGTACTAGTAAACGTCATATCGACCGCGCCACCTTGGCTGCCACTACGGCCAATTTTCAATCCGCCCTTGGACTCAAGGTTATCAGCGGCAACTGGTTTGACCAAAACGATACCCATAAAAATTGGCTAATTTTGGGCCACGATTTAGCGCAACAGCTCATCGGTACCACTGTGACACATAATCAAATTGTCAACATCGAGGGCGAAGCCTTTACGGTGATTGGCGTCCTCGCTCGAGTTGGACAACCGCTATCGCTTCTCGGTTACAACGTCGACCAAGCCGCCTTCATGCACTTGCAGCGCGGACAAAGCCTCTTTAACACCACACGTCTTAGCCAGATTATCGCTTACCCGAGTAATAAGAACACTGCTATCGACCAAACTTTGTTTAGCACGCTCGCCAGCCAACATAATGACAAGAGCGAGTACTCCGTCATGAACACCACCGATGTTACGCGTCAATTACAACACACTTTACACGTCGTGCAATGCTTCATCTTTGCCTTTGCAGGACTATCGCTCCTAATTAGCGGCATCAGTATTATGAACATTATGCTAGTTGGGGTAGTTGAACGGCGACGCGAAATCGGCATTCGTAAAGCCGTAGGTGCAACCAATGGCAACATCCTAATGCAATTCTTAATGGAGTCACTCATTACCTCGGTTAATGGCGGCATTCTTGGGCTGATACTTGCTTACCTCGCCGCCTACATCGCCACATTCTACCTCTCACTCAACCTTGTATTTAGTCTCAACGCCGTTATCTTTGGCTTCGTCCTGCCAATCGCGGTCGGCATCTTCTTTGGCCTCTATCCGGCATGGCGCGCAGCAAAAAGCGACGTCATTTCCGCCCTCCGCCAGCTAACTTAATTCAATGTGATGATAGTCGCCACCACTATAAGACAGGGTGGTGGCGATAGTGTTGTGCTGAAAAATACCTGTCGCGTAAAGGTTAGCGCGATGCGCAGCATCAAGCTCGGAATCAATATCATCTAGTAGTATTACCGCCTCAGAATAATGCTGACGCACCACGTCCGCAATCACCGCGAGTAGTGCAAATAAAATCGTGCGATTCTCACCACGAGAAGCGTTTAGCTTCGCCGCCTTACGATTAAACCGAAACTCAAAGTCATCTTTTTGCGCTCCCACTGGAGTAGTAACACCATCGTAGCTCCGCCTCAGTTCCGCCATAATGTGTTCCACTGTCGCGGGCGCGCCCGCTTGAAACTTTAGTTCAACCATATCTGACCGCCCAGCAATCGACTGGTATTGTGCCGCAATTGACTGATTAATTAGTTGTACTAAACGCCGCCGGCGCGCCGAGATTTGCGCTGATAACTGACTAAATTGAATATCCCAAACTAATAGCTCGCTCGGGTCGCAATAATCTTGCTTTAGTAAACTATTGCGCTGCCGCAGCACCCGAGCAAATTTATTAACCTCCGTCTGGTGTGTGGGGTCTAAAACGCTGATAGCGCGGTCAAAGAAATCTCGCCGCCGCGATGGCGAACCGTATAGCATTTGCATGTCGTTTGGCTCAAATAATAGCACTGGCACGCGTTGCGAAGTAGGGAAGCGGTGGTAACTGTGATCGTTAATAATAAACGTCTTCGTGCCTGCTTGATATTTTACCGTTCTCACCGCATCATCGCGCGTTAAATCAATTCGCCACCAGTTAAATTCATCCGCCGGCTGACGCACCATCTCATCAAAATTCGAGCGCCAGCTTTTACCCATCAGCGCCACATATATCGCCTCCAGTAGTGTCGTCTTACCACTGCCATTTGGGCCGGTGATGATATTCATTCCGGCAGTGAATTCCACCTGATAATGCTGGTGGGAGCGAAAATTATTTACTACTAGCTTCATTAGTTGCGCATCGGCATGACTAGATGGAGGTAATCATCTTGGTCGCCAGTTAAAACAATTGGCGTCATACCGCCGTCCGTGTGAACCGTCACGTCATCACCGTGTAAGCAATTGAGCGCCTCAATGAGGTAACGACAATTAACATTAAACGCCACATCGCCACCTTCGGCTTTCACTGCCAGCTCTGAGCTATTAATACCCATCTGTCCAGCCACCGAACGTACCTTCATTACGTTACCTTCAACTTTAATAATGATGGTGTTATTTGGACGCGAAAACGGCTCCGCAATCTTCGCTGCCTTAATCCATTCGGCGCGGTTCAGCGTCACAGTAAACTTAGTGTTCTTTGGAATTAAGCCAGCATAATTAATGTATTTGCCGTCAATTAAGCGTGAGGTCACGCGGGCATTGGCCGCTATGAAACTCACTTGGTCGTCGCTATACTTAATTAATACCGTGTCGCTGTCTGCGGCAATACGCGTAGCATCCTGCAGAGCGCGGTAGGGTACGATCATCTTTACTTCGTGATCAAGTTTCATTAACTTTAATTCTGCCAAGCGGTAGCCGTCAGTCGCAACAAGGTGTAATAATCCATCGTCATCAGTATCAAAGCAGACGCCATTTAGCAGTGGACGCGAAGCATCAGTACTAGCTGCGTTTGAAACTCGCGTCACTATCTCTTTCAGTACCTCGGCACTTAACTCAAGCGAGTTTGCCTCATTTGACTCGGGGATGGCGGGGTAGTCCTCCGGATCAACAGCATTAATAGTTGACTGATACGTGCCTGCCTTAATGTAAATTAGATTGTTTTTTACCTCGATTTCAACTTCAGTATTTGGCAAATTACAGATAAACTCCGTCAGCACCTTCGCAGGCACCGCAATCGCACCCTCAGCCTCCACTTGAGCAGCGATAGTGTCAACCATAACGACCTCTAAATTAGTAGCGATGACAATTAACTTATTGGCATCCGTACGCAATAACACATTACCGAGCATTGGGTTACCAGACTGTGCGATAGCAATTCGTGATACATTGCCTAACGCCTTTGCTAGGTCGTTTTGTGTAACTGTTAGCTTCATTCTAAACCTCCTTTATTAAATAAATAATAATCATAATAATAAGTCCTGTGGAAAGTGTGGAAAACCAGTTGATAACTCTGGTAAAGCGCACTTTTCGCGGTGGATAAAAATTGTGGAAAGCAGTGTAAAAGTTGTGGGTTATAGAATAGTTTTACACGGCAGGTTGATTGGGCTGTTAATGTTATGCACAATGCGCCAAAATAATACACAAGTTTTACCGCAGCTAGACCACAAGTTGTCCACGGGTTTTCCACAGGTGAAGTCGCGCTAAGCATACAACTCCTCCTTGATTGCGGCGACTTTATTGCGAATCTCTACATCGAGCTTAATCTGAGTCTCGATTTTTTGAATGGAGTGCATAGCTGTAGTGTGGTCGTTGCGCCCGAGCTCATGTGCGATTTGCGGATAACTGAGGTGGAGTTCACTGCGCAAGAGGTACATAGCAATTTGGCGCGGCAGGGCGATGTTGGCGCTGCGTGAAGAAGATTTAATTTCTGAGACTTTAATTTCAAAGAAACGAGCCGTCTTGTCAACAACTTGGCGTGAAGTCAGGTGGCGCGACGGACTTGGTCGGGCGCTAGAGAGAATAGCGGCGGCAAATTCAACGGTCGGTGTGTTGTTCTGCATTTCAGCATAGGCCATCACCTGATTGAGCGCACCTTCAAGTTCGCGAACGTTAGTGCGAACAGTCTTGGCAATGTACTCGGCAGTCTCGCGCGGTAGCTCGATGGTGTTATTGAGCGCGGCCTTGGCCTCAATAATAGCGACGCGTGTCTCATACTCCGGTAGGTTGACATCTACCATCATACCCATCTGGAATCGGCTACGCAGGCGGTCAGTTAGGGTTGGAATTTCAGCCGGCGGACGGTCGGAGCTAATTACAATCTGGCGATTGGCTTGATGTAGAGCGTTGAAGGTATTAAAGAACGCCTCCTCAGTTTTACCCTTGCCGGCGATAAACTGAATATCGTCAATAATCAGCGCATCGAGCTCACGATACTTGCGCGTAAAGGCCTCGGGTGTCTTGTTGCGAACGTGATAAATAAAGTCATTAACGAACTCCTCGGTGGTGGCGTAGAGCACCTTACGCGAGTGGTCGTCATGGTAAATGGCATTGCCGATAGCCTGAATTAAGTGAGTTTTACCGAGGCCAACACCACCGTAGACAAATACGGGGTTGTAATGTTCGCCGGGATGTTTGGCGGCAGCTTGAGCAGCAGTGTAGGCGAATTGGTTGCACGAGCCTACGATAAAGTTGTCAAAGGTGTAACGGCTATTAAGATGTGACTCGAAGCGCGTCGCCGATTTAGTTGGGCGCGAGGCAATATCGTCACTAATCACTACCACTTCTTCTTGGTCTGCAGATTTTTTATTACCACCCTTGTGAATCGAAAAAACTAGCTTTGGTTTATTGACTGCTGGGTTTAGTTTAGCGAGCCGAGTTACTATGATGTCGTAAAACTTAGTTTCAAACTGAGTCTTATACATGAAGTTTTTAACTTCAAAGTGGTAAGTGTCGCCGTCGAGGCGGGTGAGCTTAATGGCGGAATTGTCTTGCCAAAACAGTTTGAAGCTCATGTCAGAGACGGCTTTATCTAGCTTGACCTCAGCCAGCACTGATTGCCATAAGGCGGATAGACTTGTCTCGTTTTGCTCCATTAATTCACCCTCTTCACTAACTAAAATGATATCAAAAATGAGAGTTTTCCACAAGGCAAAAAGATAGCTGTGGCAAACCACATAGTTTTCCACAATTAGTAGCCACCACTGTAAAACCTGTGGAAAACTTGGGCTAGGCTGTGGAAAGAACTATTTTCAGTTGAAAAAAATCTATAATATGTTATACTAGCTTATATGCCAAAGAGAACGTACCAACCAAAGAAGCGACACAACGCCCGCGTACACGGTTTTCGTGCTCGTATGTCAACGAGAGCAGGCCAGCTTGTCCTAAAGCGCCGCCGCAACAAGCAGCGTGCCAAGATTGCACGCTAAGCCCCAGCGACTTAATATAACGAGCTAGACTCGTTATATTTTATAGTTATTATTTAATTTATTATGTTACGTCAAACCAATCGTTTTCACGGCCACGCCAGCCTTAAATATCTTTTTAACCACGGTGCGCAAGCCCGCACGCGGTATTTTAGTGTGCGAGTGGTGGAGAATCCTCGCCGTCAGCATTCGCGCGCGGCGGTTATTGTCAGTAAAAAGCTATTGCATGATGCTGTGCCACGAAATCGCGCTCGCCGCCGGATATACGAATTGTTGCGCCATCACTTAGGCGACCTTATTGCCACCACCGACCTTGCTGTAACGCTTTATTCAAAGGACGTTTTGACTGCGCCAAGCGCTGAATTGGAGCGTCAACTAGTGTCGGCTCTCAAACAACTACAAATTACCCACTAAAATATGCTAAAATATAGGTAATGAACCTATTTGATGAGATTTTAACTAAGCCAATTTTTAATGTTTTGGCGTTTATTTATAACTTTGTTGGCGACTTTGGTGTGTCTATTATTATTGTTACCGTAATGATTCGTCTATTGCTGTGGCCAGTGATGCGTCGCCAACTTCATCAGTCGAAGTTGATGCGCGAGCTGCAGCCGGAGCTACGTAAGATTCGCCGCCAGACTAAAGATAAGATGGCGCAATCAACTATGATGATGGCGCTCTATAAGGAGCGCGGCGTGAAGCCGGCGGCCTCCATTGTGGCAAACTTAATCCAGCTACCCATCTTGCTTGCGATATATAGTGTAGTGCGGATTATTACCCACTTCAATACCCACGTCGATGCTGAGAATTACATTTACCCAACTCTTCGTCACTTTGGCCGTATTCCAGAACTGTTGACTGCCAATCCGCACGTGACACTATTTGGGGTAATTGACCTCGATAAGGCGGCGGCAGTGTACGCACCAGCATTAGTTATTGCTCTGCTTGCGGCGCTATTTCAGTACATTCAGACTAAGCAGATTTTGCCAAAAGATGAAGATACGCGTGGTATCCGGAAGATTTTGAAGGATGCGGCGGGCGGTGAAAAAATCGACCAGTCAGAGATAAATGCGGCGGCAGGGCGTAAGATGGCGCTAATGTCACCACTGATAACTCTAATAATTTCGATGCCATTCCCGAGTGCAGTGGTGCTCTACTATGCTGCTTCGTCGGCTTTTGCTGTGTTGCAGCAGCACATTATTCTTAATAATAGTCAGTCGGAGCTCAAGGCGATTAGCCAAGAGCGGTTGAAGCAAGCGAAGCCAGCCATTGTGCGGCGGAAGCAGTTGGCAGAGGAGGTGGATACCAAGCCAACTCATGTAAAAACCGTAATCCGGCGGAAGACTAAATAAGGAGGTAAGATGAACCGAGAAGAATCAATTTTATTTGCCAAGAAGTTCACTGAGGATATGTTATCCTTTTATGGTATCAATGTTGAGGTATATGCCACGGCTGAAGAAGAGGTGATTGAACTGTCCGTACCAACAACCTATCTATCGAAGTTGCTAATTGGTCGTAACGGTGAGACTTTGCGCAGTTTTCAGACGTTAATTCGTGCTGCTTTATATCAGCACAACGCTACTTTGACCCGCGTTAGCCTCGATATTGCAGATTACAAGAAGCGCCACAACGAACAGCTGGCGCGCGAAGCCGAAGGCTGGGCGAAGCAGGTAATTGCGACTGGTGAAACAATGGTACTTAAGCCAATGAATGCTGCCGAGCGCCGCGTGGTGCACAATGCCCTAGCGGATTATGGCCAGCTATCGACCGATAGTGAAGGTGAAGGGCGCGAGCGCCACATCGTTCTGAAGCTCAAGGTGGAATAATTTAATTAGTAATTAGTGCCGTAAAAGTTGCCACAGCCAAGTTGTAAGGTGGCAACTTTTTAGTTGGTGAGTAAAAGTCATGAGGCGTGCTAGACGGCGCGGCGAAGCGGCCGCCCAGTGTAAGGCGACTTGCATAAGGTAGCGTTTACTACCGATGACGCGGCGGTGTGCGAGATGGCCGAGATTAGCAATGCTAAGTGCTTGCTTGAGGCGTTGAATTTTGGTTTGATGCGGCAAAGCAGAGCGGTTGATAGCAAGACAATAGGAATAAAACCAGTAGTGGCGAATCCAAGCTAGGTAGTCGGGTAGGTTGGCATCATTGCAATTAGCCGTAAACTCACAAAGCGCGCGGTAATTATGCACTCGGTGCGCAAAAACAAGTGATGATTTTTGGTAAGTGCCACTGTCTTCGAGGTTGTAGATATATAGCGCCTGACGAATAAAGCTGATTTTTTGGCAATGCGCGAGGTAGCTTAAATTGAATTCAAGGTCTTCGCCAAAGTCGAGACCCGTCTGGAAGGCTAATTTGTGTTGGCGGATGATGTCGGCGCGGTAAATTTTATTCCACACTTGATACAAGAGCGGGCTGATGCCTAAGAGATGAGTAACATAGGCCGGGAAGGATTCGTCTTTTGGCTGCTCCGGTAACGGATTAAGCCCAATTTGCTCGGTTGAGACTAGTTGTCCGGATTTAAATGTGTTGTAAGTAAAGCCGCAGGCGACTAAGTCGGCGCCGCGCGTGATGGCTGACACCATGGATTTTATCATCGGCCGGCGGAAGTTGTCGTCGGCGTCAAGGAACATAATATAGGTACCCTTGGCACGCCGGAGGCCAGCATTGCGTGCCCCCGAGGCGCCTTGATTGTGGGCGAGGTTAATAGCTTTGATTTTACTATGGTAGCGACTGAGGTCGGCGAGCACGGCGCGCGTGTTGTCGGTTGAAAAGTCGTTAACTAAAATTAGTTCAAAGTCGTCATACTTTTGTGCCATCACCGACTCAACGATATTGTTGATTTTATCGGCAGCGTTATAAATAGGGATGATAATAGACAGAGTTGGCTTCATTACCTCTATTATAGCAAATGATGCGCCGCATGTAATTATTGTGTGATTTAACATAACCGTATATAATAGAGATATGAAGAATGTAGTGCGAGGGTATAAGTGCCAGTTTTGGCGTGGTGTTGTGGCGACTTTAGCTGTAACTTATGGTGTGGTTTTGGTTTTAGCGGCGCCAACGTATGCTGCAGGGGGGGCAACACAGTCTCGCTCGACGTTAATTCTCAAAATGTTGAACTTAAACAGAGCTCAGCTAGCGATTTATATAAGGCTACTACTGCAGTAACGGTAGAGACGGCGCAGTTAAGTGGCTTTGATATTACCATTCATGCTAAGGATGCTGATTTGGTTAATACTTCAGATAGTCGCTACCGAATTAAAGGTATGGACCATGCAGAGCTATTGATGGGGATGAATGCGAATTCGAATTTATGGGGCTATCGGTTAGAAGAGAGCCATGGCGCGAAGTTTGTGCCAAGCGGGTTTATGTATGTTCCGGCTGGGGATGAAGCACCGAGTGTGATTGTTGACACAGCGTCAGAATATGACAATGCTGGCTGCAAGGACAAAAAGCAGTGCACTGTGCATGTGACCTTTGGCGCTTCTCTCGATCTTACTAAGCTTTCTGCTGGCAAATATTCGACTGAAGTTACTTATACTGCAACGGCCAAACCAAAGCCAGCGCCAACTGTTGACCCAACTACATGTAAGTCTGGTGACCCGAAGAACGCTTGCCAAGTTGACCTCGACCCGAATATGATTCCAGTGAAGTATACTGGCAGCACCACTAACGCCCA
>CAMPVQ010000003.1 GCA_946997535.1 uncultured Candidatus Saccharibacteria bacterium | reverse complement strand
AAAGAGTATAGTTTGCTAGTAAATGAAGAGATTAGTGTCGATAATCTAGACAAATCAATAAAAAAATAATACACTTATTAATATTATCACAGTAATCAGAGCGAATAGTAGATCTTGTTTACCTAATAATCCGTTTTATGATCATTTGATACAGAATCGTGTTAACGAAAAGGAGGCTAGTAGTGTTATGAGAAGTAAAACTATCTTTCGTAAAAACATTTTTCAAAGTTGTCTTGTTATGATTCTGTCGCTAGGTTGTCTTGTTATGCTTCTGTTGCTAGGTTCTTTTTTCCTTGCGGGATGTGCAGATGATAATGAGAAGGCGGAGCTTGCGTCGTATCATTGGGAAACAGTGGCGGTGTCTCGGGAAGAGTTTCGTATACCAGAGAACTATATAAATAAGGATGAATTGTATCTCTTTGTGTCACGAGATATTCTGGATTCCCATTATGATTTGTCTAAAGTCACTCTTGGAGGTAAGAATATTAAGTTAGTTGACTCATCGTTCAATTTGCCTAGTCCAGGACTTAAAGCTTTATTTTTAGTTGGGAAATTTGATTTAAAAAACAAGTCAAGTTCTGATATTCTTAAAGTACCAGGACTTAATAAAGCAGGTAATGTTGCTATAGGTTATAAGGAAAAGTAGTAATATTTTCACTCAAAAATTAAGCTATCAAGCCAATCTTAAATCTTTTAACGACAGTTTTTCCTATCGTTAAAAAGTGCACCCAGTATCCATGGCATGCGCTCAAAAAGTGTAGATATACTGGGAGTTCTCTCAATCCATACTGAGAACTTGGTTGTGATGTCTTTAAAATAGCGTGGTCGTGTTAAGAGCTGTATGGCTGTGGATAGGGGCGGCTTAAGTAAGTAAGCTGTTTCTATATTACATTTCGTGCGTCGTCGGAGCGGTAAGATGATAGTAGACTAGAGTGGCAATTGATTATACAATATATATTATAAATAACGAGGTATAAATAATGACGGTACCAAAATATCATGAGCTGATGAAGCCTCTATTGGAAGAAATAGGCGATGGCAAAACGTATGCGATTGGCGATGTGTGTAGTAAGTTGGCGCATCGGTTAAATCTGTCAGATGATGATTTGGCGGAAATGCTCTCTAGTGGTCGGCAAAGTGTTTTTATTAATAGAGTTGGGTGGGCGAGGACATATCTTAAGAAAGCCGGCTTGGTAACTAGTCCAGCTCGGGCCACTGTTGCCATCACTGATGCTGGTAAGAGTGTACTTGAGGAGAATCCAGAAAATCTGGATTCTAGTTATCTAGAGCGATTCCCGTCGTTTGTAGAATTTGAAACATGTAGTTCAACGGATAAAAATAAGTCGTCGTTAGTAGATTCAGACGATGATGGACTTACTCCGGATGATAAATTTGAAGAGGCTTACAAACAAATCAATAGCGCACTTGCCTCTGATTTACTGAATGAGATACTGAAAATTTCGCCATATACGTTCGAGAAGCTGGTGGTGGATTTGTTGTCCAAAATGGGGTATGGCGCCATTGATTATGGCAGTCATGTTACCGCTGCGTCTGGCGATGATGGGATTGATGGCGTTATTATGGAGGACCAACTTGGTTTCTCTTTGATTTATATACAAGCTAAGCAATGGGCGTTAGATAGTGTTATCGGCCAGCCTATGATTCAGAGCTTTGTTGGCGCAATTTCAGGGAAGCAGGGGCATGGGTTGTTTGTTACCACGGCTAAATTCTCAAACAAGGCGAAAGATTACGCCGATAGCCAACATATTATTTTGGTTGATGGTGAAAAGCTGGTCGAGTTGATGATAAAGCACAATTTTTGTGTGTCAGTCAGAAAAGTGTTTGAAATTAAGAAGATTGACACTGATGCGTTAGCAGAATACCAAGACAACAGTTCGGTTGAATAAGAGAGATAGTCGCTGTCTTGACGGCTATTTTTGTATCGGCGCGATGGTTGACGCGCCGTATTTAGTTGGTTATAATTAATACTGAACATTGTTCATATTAAATGAAAGGCTAAGTTGAATACCGTAGTTACCTCGCGTGAAAAGATTTTGGCAGTTTGTAGAGAGTTAGTTGCAGATAAAGGGTTGTCGGCAGTTAATATGAGAACGGTGGCGGAGCACTGTCATGTGGCTTTGGGTTCGCTCTATTACTACTTTCCGTCTAAGGACGATTTGTTGATTGCCACAATTGAGAGCGTTTGGGCGGATATATTAAAATTGGATGATTTGTCGCCGTCGCAAATGAATTTTGCGGAGTTTATCACTCAGCTGACTGTACGTATTAAATGTGGCATCAATAAATACCCGAATTTTTTTACAGCACACGCTATGAGCTTATCATCGGCTGGACGAGCCAAGGGTTGTGAATCGATGCAGCGGTATTTGACACTAGTGCGGTCGCGGATGCTGGATATTCTGAAGTGTGATGCTCAGATTGACTCGGAGGTTTTTACTGGCGATTTTTCTCGAGAGAAACTAGTAGATTTTATTCTGGTGTCAATTATGGCGGCGATGTCGCAACGGAATTTTGATTATGTAACGCTAATTGAAGTGATTAAGCGAACGGTATACCCTAAAAAGTTTTTATTTACGGTTGATAAAGTTGGCAAGGCAAAGGAGGGTTAATGCAAGCGATTTTCGAGACGACTTTTGACGTAGTGTATCTACTGATGGTGACATATTTGGGTGTAAAGATGATTCTGGGTAGTCGGAAGATGAGCTCCGATAGAGCATCGAAGCAGTTTCTGCTTTATGGTGTTATGGCTGTGTTACTTGGGCTGGGTGACGCCTTTCATTTGGTGCCGCGAATGATCGCACTGCTTACAACCGGGCTAGCGTCGTATGTGGTAGCGCTAGGAGTCGGCAAACTAGTAACTTCCATAACGATGACGCTGTTCTATGTGCTTCTCTATTATGTATGGCGACGACGTTATAATGTCAGCGGTAGGCGTGGGCTGACAATAGTAGTTTGGGTGTTGGCTCTGAGTAGGATAATCTTAACGCTATTACCGCAAAATGATTGGTTTAGTATGACGCCGCCGTTGGATTGGGGTATTTATCGTAATATCCCGTTTACTTTGCTTGGTTTACTAGTGCTAATTCTGTGCTATAAAGCAGCTAAGCAGTATAAGGATGGCGATTTTAGATACTTTTGGTTGACAATTTTATTGAGTTTTGGCTTTTATCTGCCAGTGGTACTACTGGTACACATTTGGCCGGTGATTGGCATGCTGATGATACCGAAGACTTGTGCTTATATTTGGACGGTTTTGATTGGCTATCATGCGATGCGACGGGAGTTGGTTCATGAGTAGGCTGCGGTTTCATGTTAAGAAGCGGACGTTACTCGCAATTGCCGGTGGTGTTTGGCTGCTGGCGGGGCTTAATGTTATCCGGATGGGTGTAATGGCATACTTCAGCCTAGCTGAATTTAATTATTTGTATTTATTGTTGTCATTAGTGGTGATGGGCTTATTTGGCGCGATGTTTTATAGACTTAGCCTAAAGCATACCAATAGAATTAAGGCGTATTCTGGTTCGACGCGGCCATTTTGGCATTTCTTTGACCTTAAATCGTATATTATTATGGCGGTTATGATGAGTGGCGGAGTCAGTCTGCGCATTTTAGGTGTGCTACCGACTACTTTTGTGGCATTCTTTTATACTGGAGTGGGTGCCGCTCTGATGCTAGCTGGTGTAATGTTTTTCTGTCGGTATGCTAGATTTACTGATAATAAATAATTATCTGGTATATAGCACTAGCAATTTGCTATTTACTGTGCTAGGATAATAGTATATGAAGCGTAATTACAATATTAAGCGTCATGTACAAAGCAATATCTGCGCGAGAATCACTTACCGCTTGATTTGCATGATGCTAGTTGTAGCTGGCGTTGTTGGTGCGTATTGCGCCTTCGGTGCCCTAGAACATTTTCAAAACTATAGTACCCGTAAGAGCGAGACTACGGCATATATCACAAAATTAGAAGTTAAAGACGACCCGAGCTATCGCAGTGTGCATAGTTGCCGTGCTTATTATAAATTTGAGGCAGCTAATCACCGTAACTACGAGGGCGTCTCAATGTGGCTTTTGCCACCAGATAAGGCTGATTGTGGCCTGAAGGTTAATGAAAGTGTGTCGGTGCGCTATAATGCTAAGCACCCAGATAATAACAACGTAGGTGATAATACACATGATCGCAATGTGCTTGCTTACATCTCTCTGTCTCTCATGCTGCTCAGCGCAATATCATTTGGTGTTGGTGCTATCGGCTTGATTGCAATCCATCGCGCAGTGAAGCAATTTGATGCAGAAGATGCAGAGTTGCTGTCTGATAAGACGAAAAAGCGTGCTACCAAGCGCAAGAGTGATAAATAGTATCTATTAAGTAGCGAATAGCCCAGCTTTAATGACTGGGCTATTTATGTTTAGTAATACTTAGATTAGCTAGTGCGCATGCGGCGATAAGAGAATTTGACACTTGGGCGCCAGCTACCGACGGCTGAAGAATCGTATTGACGGATAACATTGCCAGTGACGCTGGCAACTTGAATGAGCGCTGGGCAGTATGGGGCTAGCGTGCGATAGAACATTAAGTCGCTATCTGATACACTATTGCGCCCTGGGAAGGTGGCGTTGAACTTTTCACGGGCAATATTGTCGAAATAATCGACATCGGCATCTGGTGCGAGAATTTTTTCGATAGTTAGGTTCATGCGTGAGACCATCTTGCGAACATCGCCGAGGGTGAGATGCATTTTTGAATCAATAAAGCAGAAAAGTAGATTGCTAGTGGTCAAGAAAACCGTGGCATTGGCGCTGCGGCTAGTTGGGATATTGCTGGCAATTATAGCCTTAATTTTGACGTCGAGCTTGAATAGGGCGTAGATACGCCGCTCAAGATTTACATCGTCAAACATTTGATCCATCATAATTATATTTTAACACAAACTCGGCTTAATAAATTGTACGGTCTATGATAATATAAATACATAATATATTGTATCAGCTGAAAGGAGCAGTGCTATTATGGCGAAAGTTTTAAAAGTAAATGTAAGTAAAACTATAATTGGCTTAGAGAATGGTTCTTTTGAAGAGGTCGACACTTCGGCATTAGACTTTATCCCTAGAGAAGGGGATATTGTGGAGTTCTACAAATCTGGTGATAGTGTTATAGTTAGAAAAGTAGAAAAATCAAATAATAATTCCAATAATAATTATGGTAAAAAAGTGAATCGCTTAACATATGCCTTACTGGCGCTTTTTATTGGCGGGTTTGGTATACATAAGTTTTATGCAGGGAAATCAATCGGTATTGTATACCTTTTGTTTTGCTGGACATTTATCCCAGCCATTGTAGCTTTGTTTGATGGTATATCCGCTCTATTGAAAGAGCCAGACCAAGATGGCTGCATTTATGTTTAATAACGAGAACGATAATTTTGTAGTTTTGGCTATATAGTGCATTAATTGCGCATGTAGCACAATGCTTTATTGGTGTTATAATTAGTTGCAGTGAAATTAATTATTGGTTTAGGTAATCCTGGGGCGGAGTATGTTGGTACGCGCCATAACTTCGGCTTTATGATGGCTGACTATATTGCTGAAGCGGAGCATTTTTCGCCGTGGCAAAATAAAAAGAAATTTATGGGCGATGTCGCTACGGGTACAATTAACGGTGAAGCCGTGATTATTTTAAAACCAACGACATATTACAATCTAGTTGGTGAAGCGGCATTAGCTGTAAAGCAGTTTTATCGTTTGAGCGAGAGTGATATTCTAGTAATTCATGATGAGATGGCATTGCCGCTCGGCACGGTGCGAACTAGAGTGGGCGGCTCAGATGCGGGGAATAATGGCATTAAAAATCTAATTTTACATCTTGGCGCATCATTTGGTCGCGTACGGATTGGTTCTGGGCTTACACCAACACATGACGGTGACGCGCAGCCGGTGCACGATAGAAGAGACTATGTACTAGGGCGATTAAATCAGGCGGAACAGACTACTTTTGAGGCTCTGCGTCCAGTAGTACGCCAATTTGTGACTGATTTTGTTGCGGGTGAATTAGCTCAAACTACTTATAAGCTCGATAACTAATTATGACTAATTAGCCAACTAAAAACCCGCCAACGTAACAAGGGTGGGCATCGTTACTAGTTGGCGGGTTTATTGGCCTCTCGACGCCCCATTGGTAGGTAGCCATGTGGCAAGCGTGACCCACCTCACAAACTCCATGGGGTCCGCCGGTCAAGAGGGTTAGATACGCGCCGATTGCTGGTCTGCATAGAGCATTGCAGCAAAAGTGGAGGGTAGGTACTTTTATCATCTGCGCGTAGTCTAACACTAATTGTGTTAAAATAGGGGGTATAAGGTGCTTGTCACGCCATGATTTTTACCTCATCACGTGATAACATTAATTAATATAGCACTCTTTTATATTTTTGTCAACTATTTAACAATAAATTATGGAAAATATCAAACAAATATCACCTCTAGACAATGAATTATTACAGCGTACAGCTATAATTGACGACCCAGCAAAAAAGTTATGGTATATAGGTGAGCTACCTAAACTGGCGCCAACGGTGGCAATTGTTGGTTCACGGAAGCCGACCAGCTACGGTCGTGAAATCAGTGCGCGGTTGGTGGCGCAGCTTGTAAAACACGGTGTAATTATTGTGAGTGGTCTTGCGCTAGGCCACGATGCCTTGGCTCATAAAGCTGCTTTGGATTCTGGTGGTATCACGGTTGCCGTGATTGGCAATGGATTAAAGGACATCCATCCGCACACCAATCATACACTAGCGCAGCGAATTGTTGACAATCACGGATTAATAATTAGTGAGTATGAACCGGATACGCCAGTGCGAGGTTACCAGTTCTTGCAGCGTAATCGTCTGATTAGCGCTTTGGCTGATGTGGTGGTTGTTATAGAGGCTGGCGAACGTTCAGGGACGTTAAATACTGCTGCGCATGCTTTGGAACAAGGGCGTGATGTCATGGCGGTGCCGGGAAATGTCACTTCGCCGTTGTCGGTTGGGTGCAACCGTTTGATTGCTCAAGGCGCTGCTCCGGTTTTATGTAGTCAAGATGTGCTCGACCGTTTGGGCATTGCGCCTGCAGAGGTAAGTAAAAAAGATGATCATAAAATACGCTTTAACTCTCCAGAGGCGCAGCTAATATATGATCATATTTTGGCGGGCGAGACTGACGGCGAAAAATTATGTGCGTCAACCGGTTTAGCGCCAGCAGACTTTACGGCAGCGCTGACGATGCTGGAATTAAACGCCTATATTCACCCGCTTGGCAATAATCATTGGGGTGCTTGCTAACGCTTGAGTTTTATTAAAAAATGTGCTAATATCTAAGTTGAGTTTCATGCCTCTTATCTGTGCTGAGATGGAGAGGCGACAATGTTAGATTTAAGGTTAAGAGGAGTTAAATGCCTACAATTAATCAATTGGTTCGCAAGCCTCGTAAGCGTGCGATCAAAAAATCAAAGTCACCTGCTTTGCAGACGATTCAGAATACTTTAAAGACTCGGGTTTATCAGCAGAATTCACCATTGAAGCGTGGTGTTTGCGTAAAGGTTACTACCAAGACCCCAAAGAAGCCTAACTCAGCTATGCGTAAGGTAGCTCGTGTGCGCTTGACTAATGGTCAGGAAGTTTGGGCCTACATTGGTGGTGAAAAGCATAATCTACAGGAACACGCCGTAGTTTTGGTACGTGGTGGTCGTGTGCCTGACTTGCCAGGTGTGCGTTACCACATCGTTCGTGGTGCACTCGACCTTCAGGGTGTTGATGGCCGTAAGCGCGGTCGCAGTAAGTATGGTGCTAAGAAAGGAGACGAATAATCATGCCACGTAAGACAACTAAGTCTCTAGCACGCCAAATCAATCCAGACCGTAAGTACAATAGCGTACTAGTGCAACGTTTAATCAACAAGTCAATGTTAGACGGCAAGAAGCTAGCCGCTGAGCGGATGGTTTATGAGGCGCTTGAGACTGCTGCTAAGAAAGTTAAGAGCGAAAACCCACTAGAGGTGCTCGAAACTGCTATGAAGAACATCTCACCTGAATATGAGGTGAAGAGTCGCCGTGTTGGTGGTGCTAACTACCAGATTCCATTCCCAATCAAGGGTCGTCGCCAAGAGCACTTTGCCTTTATGTGGCTAGTGCAGTCTGCTCGTGCTCGCAAGGGTATGCCATATGCCGACCGTTTAGCTGCTGAGATTGTTGATGCTGTTAATCAAACTGGTGCAGCTTATAAGAAGAAGGAAGATACGCATCGCATGGCTGAGGCTAACCGCGCCTTTGCTCACTTTGCGCGTGCTTAATTAATTTAGGAAGGATAAAATGGCAGAACAAAAGATTCCGATGGAGAAATTCCGCAATATTGGTATTATTGCCCACATTGATGCCGGCAAGACTACCACTACTGAGGGTATTCTATACCGCACTGGTCTAGTGCATAAAATTGGTGAAGTGCACGAAGGTGACACTACTACCGACTTTATGGAGCAGGAGCGTGAGCGCGGTATTACCATCGCTAGTGCAGCTGTTACTTGTTATTGGGAAGGCTGCCACATTAACATCATCGATACCCCAGGGCATATCGACTTTACCGCTGAGGTGGAGCGCTCATTGCGCGTGCTTGATGGCGCAGTTTGTGTGCTTGACGGCAAGATGGGCGTGGAAGCTCAGACTGAAACTGTGTGGCGTCAGGCCAACAAGTACGGCGTGCCACGTTTGATTTTTATTAACAAGATTAACCAAATCGGTGGTGATTTCTATAAGTCACTTGAGTCAGTCCACAACCGCTTGAGCAAAAATGCTTTGCCAGTACATCTACCAATTGGTTTTGAAAAGACCATTAATGGCGTGGTTGACCTTATCAACATGAAGTCTTACACCTACAAGGAATTCAACGACCACAAGTTGGTTGAAGGCGAGATTCCAGCTGATATGGTTGAAAAGGCTAAGGAGTATCGTACTAAGCTAGTTGAGAAGGCTGTTGAAGCTGATGATGCGCTGTTTGAGCGTTACCTAGCTGAGGGTGAGGATTCTATTACTCAGGAAGAATTGGTTCGCTGCTTGCGTAAGCTCGTAGTGAACGGTGACTTCTACCTAGTGACCGGTGGTGATGGCCGTGGTGTGATTGTGGAGAAGTTGCTAGACCTAGTTGTCGACTATCTACCATCACCAGCCGATACCCCGAATATTAAGGGTACCGACCCGAAGACTGGCGACGAAGTTGACCGTAAGCCAGATGAGCATGAACCACTATCAGTACTAGCCTTCAAGGTGGCAACGGACCCATTTGTTGGTAAATTGATTTATGTTCGCGTTTACTCTGGTGTGCTTGAATCTGGTTCATATGTATTAAATAGCAACACTGGTGAGAAGGAACGCATTGGCCGTATCGTCCGCATGTTCGCTGATAAGCGTGATGAGATTAAAGAAGTCAAGGCTGGCGATATTGCTGCCGTGATTGGCCTTAAACACACTACTACTGGTAACACATTATGTGACCCAGCTAAGCCAATTCACCTTGAGTCAATTGACTTCGTTGAACCGCCAGTATCAATTGCAGTTGAGCCAAAGACTAAGGCTGACCAGGAAAAGATGGCAATTGGTTTGCAGCGTCTAGCTGAAGAGGACCCAACCTTCCGTGTTCACACTGATGAAGAAACTGGTCAAACCATTATTTCTGGTATGGGTGAGCTTCACCTTGAGATTATCGTTGACCGCTTGCATCGCGAGTTTAACGTTGAAGCTAACACTGGTAAACCACAGGTGGCTTACCGCGAGACGATTCGTGGTACTTCAGAAGTACAAGGTAAGTACATTAAGCAGTCTGGTGGTCGTGGTCAGTATGGTGATGTTTGGGTTAAATTTGAACCAAATGAGCCAGGTAAGGGCTTTGAGTTTGTTGACCAGATTAAAGGTGGCGTGGTGCCACAGGAATATCGTCCAGCAGTTAAGGTTGGTATTACTGAGACGCTTGATGGCGGCGTGATTGCCGGTTATCCAGTGGTTGACGTAAAGGCTACTCTGTACGATGGTTCATACCATGAAGTCGACTCTTCTGAAATGGCGTTTAAGATGGCCGGCGCCTTGGCGACACGTGATGGTGTTAAGCAGGCTAAACCAGTTCTACTTGAGCCAATCATGAAACTAAATATCGTTACCCCTGAGGAATTTATGGGTGATGTAATTGGCGACTTGAACTCACGCCGTGGTCGAGTTGAATCGATGTCTGACCTAATGGGCGGCGCCAAACAAATTGTTGGCTTTGCTCCACTGGGTGAGTTGTTCGGTTATACTACCGACCTACGTTCGATGTCACAAGGTCGTGCTGCTTCTTCAATGGAGCTTGATAAGTACGAAGAAGTGCCAAATAACGTAGCACAGAAGATTATTGAAGAGCGCAATAAGTAATTGATACTTCGATAAAGTGAACTCCCCTGAACATCAGGGGAGTTTTGCTTGTGCTATAATAGTACTATTAATAAGGAGGGACTAGTGTTCAAGAAATCACAACATAATCCGGCGGATGATTTTGCTTACCTGCCTGATGGTGCGATATATTTTGATTCAGCCTGTCAGAGTCTTCGTCCGCAGCCTGTTATTGATGCGATGCGTCAATATTATCAAGAGTTCAATTCTTGTGGTGAACGTGTGCGTTATGAGTGGGGTTTGAAGGTTGATCAACAAGTTACTGCTGTACGTAAGACGATTTTAAAGGCGTTAAAGCTATCGGAGCACGATTATTTTGTAAGTTTTACGCTTAATACCACGTATGGGCTTAATTTGTTGCAGAGCCAGTTAGATACAACTAAGTTCAAGCGAATTATTACGAGCGAGATTGAACATAACTCTACGTTTTTGTCGACAATAGCATTAAGCAAGCGTACCGGCTTGGAACGAATCGTGGTGCCACGCAATGACGATGGTACAGTCGATATTAACCAACTAGACCTTGATGGTGCTATCGTGGTAATGAATGCGGTTTCCAACATTGATGGTCGCCAGCTAAAGAATATTGCCGAGCTTACTAAACGAATTCACGCGGCGGGCGGTATTATGATTATTGATGCAGCGCAGACCATGTCGCATTATCGTGATTTAATTACTGGCGTGCCGGCTGATGCGATTTGCTTTTCGTCGCACAAGATGTACGGGCCAAGCCTAGGTGTAATGGTGGTGCGACGTAGCTTACTGCAAAATATGTCGATTGGGTTCGTTGGCGGTGGCATGGTCGACGATGTGGAACGAGATAGCTACCAACTGTCGGCTGAACATAAGGAGCACGACTATACGGCATTTGAGGCTGGGCTGCAGCTGTATGCCGAAATTATTGGTCTCGGTGCGGCATTTAAGTGGATGGACGAGGTGCATAAGTCGGACTATACTTTAGACTATGCTGGTCAGGTAATTGAGCTTTTAAAGTCAAAGCCGGGTGTACATGTGCTAAATGCCGAGGTGACACCGACAATTAGTTTCTATCATGATACCATTGATGGCCATTTGATTGCTGAGGCGTTGTCTGACGCTGGCATTATGGCGCGAAGTGGTTATTTCTGTGTGCATTATTATTTGAAGCACGTTAAGCAATATCCACCACTGGTGCGTCTGTCGCTTGGCATACATAATCGTCAGTCGGATGTTGACCGCTTTGCTAAAGCGATTGAGGGGTGGGCTAAGTGATTTGTATTGCGGCATTTATCATTTTGGCCGTTGCCGTGCTGGCGGTGCCGATTATACGGCTGTTTAATCGTAAACTGGCCGCGGGTATTATGCAGGCGTTTAAGCGCTCAGTTTATTGTTTTACGCGCCACGTGACGTTGCGTGCGTGCGATTCGACATTTAAGGATGATATAAAGGGCGCATTGCTACGTAAAGTAGTATTAAAACACCCTGACTGGGTAAAACCGCTGTCTGGGCTTATCGAGGCTGGCTCGGTATTGATTATTGTTGTGACTATCTGGTCGCTATTAGTTGGTACGCGTTCGCTGGTGGCACTCTATGTTTATGGCACTTGTGACATCGAGCAGCCATCAGCTTGTTCACTAGCGAAAGCTGAGGCGTGCTCAATCGATAGTAAACCGATTAGTATGTGGCAACATCCATTAAAGTGGACTGGTAAGTGGTTTGGTGATTTTGGGGAGGCAATTGCAGCCATTCCTGACCGGATGAAGCATTGGAATCCGCAAGAGTATGTATTGCAACCGACGCCATATTACAACAAGTTTGACAGTAAAAAACCGCTTGCACTAGATATTTTTGATCCGGGTTGTATCGTGTGTAAGAAGTCGTTCCAGCGCCAGTTGGCGACGGGGTTCTTCGATAAGTATAACGTGACTTTGCTGCCATACGCAATTGAAGGCGAGCATGGTACGAAGTTTGCTAATTCTGACACAGTGGTAAAGTATATGCTGGCTACAGTGCAGCAGCCATTGAATAGTGACCGCCCAGTAATCTGGCGGATGGCGCAACGGATGTATACCAAGAAAGATAAGGATGGTATTGATTACCAGACAGCTTTTAACTTTGGCTATTCAACCGAACAGGCCGAGCAAACATTGCAGTCATGGCTCAAGGAATTTGGCTACAACGATGAACAGGTGCAGCAGATTGTGAAGTTTGTACATTCTGATGCGGCAAATAAGGCGGTTGAGCATATTGCTCAAACTATCAAGACGAAAATTAAGACCAAAAAGATTCCAACGATGATTTTTGATGGTCAGCGTCACGATGGCGAATATAAACAGTAGTGTAGTATAATAGTAGCTATGAATTTTTGGGATGAGTTGCCGGACGGCTTTCTAATTTTGGCGCCTATGGAAGAGGTGACGGATATTGTTTTTCGGCATACTGTAGCTAAGGCGGGTCGGCCAGAGGTATTCTACACCGAGTTTACTAATGCAGCGAGTTTTTGTAGTGAGGCCGGTCGGTTAGCGACTGCAGGTCGTTTAGCGCACGATAGTGGCGAGAGCCCACTAGTGGCACAAATTTGGGGCACCAATCCAGAGCAGTTTGCGACAATGAGTCAAGCTTTGCGCGAGCAGGGATTTGATGGTGCTGATATCAACATGGGGTGTCCAGCGAAGCATGTGGTTAAATCTGGCGCTGGCTCGGGATTAATTGGTCAGACGGACTTAGCAGCGCGGCTAATTGAGGCAGCAAAAGCTGGTGGTTTGCCGGTGTCGGTCAAGACACGCCTTGGTGTACGTCACACTGATGAATGGCGACCATGGTTGACGGCTCTATTAGAGCAAAACATTGTTAATCTAACGGTTCATTTGCGTACTAGAAAAGAAATGAGCAAGGTGCCGGCGCACTATGAGTTAATTGACGAGATTTGCGCTTTGCGCGATAGTATAGCACCACAGACCAAATTGACAATAAACGGTGATATCAGAGACAGGAATCACGCGCGTGAGTTAAAGCTGGTACACCCAGGTGTTAACGGCTTTATGATTGGTCGTGGCGTGTTTGCAAATCCGTTTTGCTTTGCTGATTCGCCAGAGGGGCATACTCAGGCGGAATTACTTGAGCTGATGCGTTATCAGCTGGACCAGTATGATAAATATCAGGTCATCAATGAGAAATTTACACGCAAGTTTGACCCGTTGAAGCATTTCTTTAAGATTTATCTTAATGGCTTTAACGGCGCCGCGAAGGTGCGCGAGGCCGCTTATAATTGTACTACAACTGAGGCGGTGCGACAGGTACTGAAACAGGCTGGGCTATAAATTATATAATACAAAACTCCCTGGTTTAACCAGGGAGTAATAATTATTGGTGGGCGAAGAGGGACTTGAACCCTCACGATATTACTATCAGCAGATTTTAAGTCTGCAGCGTCTACCAATTCCGCCATTCGCCCGCGGAACTAAAATAATTATACAAAACATTATGGCTCTTGGCAAGGTGCTAGATACATAGTAAAATGATAGTAGATGAGTGGGGATCAACAAGTAGATAAAAACAATATCCGACGCGTTTTTATGTCGGATCGCCCACATAGTACAAAAACGTTAACCCATACCACAGTAATTAATCCGTTAGTTACAAACAAGTCGGTGGAGCGGCCAGCGACGATAACGGACGCTGAGCAGCGTTATCATCAGGCGTGGCAGCAGTATTATCAGCGCTACTATCAGAATTATTATATGGCCGAGTTGGCTAAACAGCGCGAACGGTTTGCGCGCCAACTTGCCCAAGTGAAAGATCAGCGTGAGGCTGACGGTGTGCTGGAACAGCGCGAGTTACAAGCTCGTCTAAAGTCTCAAGTTCGTGAGCAGGCTTCTAGTGCGGTTACGCCAGTAGTAAACCTGTTGGCGCGTTGGCGACAGCAAATTTGGTTTTGGCCGGCGGTGGTTGGTGTATGTATTATATTAATTGTGGCGATGGTGCAATTTAGCGCTATCTGGCAGGCACAGTGGCTAGCCTTTACGCAGCCAGCTCTTGGTAAATCTAACACTACATTAATTGGTGATGGCAATTATGGCCAGCCAATCAGCAATGAGCCGCGAGTGATTATTCCGAAGCTAAATGTCGATGCACCGGTGACGTATGGCCTGACTGATGTGAGTGAGCGGATTGTCCAACAGGCGTTGCGAGACGGCGCAGTGAATTATCCAGTAACTGATAACGCGCGGTCCTTGCCGGGGCAAAAAGGTAATACAGTTATTCTTGGTCATTCGAGTGCTAGCTTTTTGGCTCCTGGTAATTATAAGTTTATCTTTGTTCAGCTAAACCAGTTGGTAGCTGGTGATATATTCTTTTTGGACTACGGTGGGCATCGTTACGCTTATAAAGTAGTCAATAAGCGTGTAATTAATCCAAACCAGTTGGATCAGTTGAATTTAGGTACCGATAAGGCCTACGCCACACTGGTGACTTGCGATCCGCCGGGAACTACAGCCAAGCGCTTACTTGTGATAGCTGAGCAAGTTAGTTAGTCCAAAACAATTTTAGATTGTTGTAGGTATACATTATCGCCATCCCCACCAAGGCTGAAGATATATTTATTGTTACTCGATAGTGTTGCTGGTAGGCGCCCAGAAGTGATAGTTTGACGGTTGTTACCGTCGAATTCGAGAATGTCAATGCTGTTATTGACGACATCGAAGATGTGATAGTCATCAAGAAAGGCTAGTTTCTTGCTGTCGCTTTGGCGGTCGAAGTGATAGATTTGCTTGGTTTCCGTGTCATATACGAGCACAGTTTTGTCATAGCCGGCGTAGACCATGCGGCCATTTGGACTAAGCTGCATCCAAGATAGCGTTTTATCGCCAATCATAGTGTGAGCAGGTTTAGCGGCTGATTGCTTGTCACCCTCGTCTTCAGAGTCGTTGTGTGACAAAGTTGGCGTTTCGTGGCGTTCGTCCAGCGGTCGAGGAATAATCTCGACTGTGTTATTGCGCGCGACAAATAAATAGTCTTGTCCGTTGTAGCTGGTTACTATAGCTTGAGTCAATACAGTGTCGTCATAATGGCGTACGGGTTTGAGCTGGCTGTCAGTGAACAGGCTAACGGTTTGGTGCGCTTTATTTGGGTCAGATTGGTCGGTTGTTCTAGCGACGATAGCTAGCTTATTATTGCCGTAAATAGCGTAAGAGGTGACGTTGTCTGCTAGCTCAATGGTACTACTCGGTGATTTAATATTGACTGAGTACAGCTTGCCGTTACTAATGGCATAAAATGTCTCGCCACTGGTGCCATCAAATCTGACATTGGACAGTGGCGCGAGCGGCGTTGCTTTGTCGATATTTGATACCTTAATATCATTCTTATTACGACAGTCAATTAGAATATATTCTGATTTGTCCTCCCAAGAGTGACGCACTAAGAGGTATTGAGAGCTAAAATCCCATTCAATGATATGAAATTGCTCGGCGACATTTGGTTGTGGGCGAGTGACGATGGAATCGTCAAATTTAATATTATGTTGTTTTACTTTAACTACATCGGCTACATCTAGAATATTAATCTCCCAGCTGTTGCTAGCCGGTTGTACGGCAAGCCATTTGCGGTCAGGTGAACCAGCCATATCAGCAACGGCGCCAAGCTTCTGCATCGGTTTGGTGATGACGTTGTTGGGAATAAGGCGCACGTAGTCGAGCCATTGGACCGTGCGTGGGGCGATACTGAGTGTCTTTTGCCAAGTGCGATAATTTGGTAGTGTAATTTTGATAGTCTGACTGCGTTTGCTGGTGTTAGCTCTATTGGGGGTTGTGCCCGCTTGTAGAGCGCCATCAATATAAACTGACGCTCCGCGCGGATATGAATTAAACTGTAGTAATGCAACTTGTGATACTTTACCTGACCAGATATCAAAGCGATACCCCATTGACAGAGCGGCGCAGATAATAACGCCAGCTACAATAGTGATTGTCATAACGCCATAGGTAAAAAATCTGAGGGCGATATCTTTGCGCGGTTTTTTGCTATCTTCCATATTTTATCTATCTTCTTTAGATATTATAATTTTATATTAGTTTTTTAAAAAAATCAATAAAAAGCACTTGCATTATGATTGCATAACCGTTATAATTAGAGACAAGGAATAGGAGGAGACAAAAGGAGACAAATAAATTATGGGTACAGTCATCATCAATGGACAAACTTACGATGCAATCACTGGATTACCGGTAAATAGCAACAAAAACGATTTCGCTGATTGTGAAGCTAATAAAACTCTACAGTCAGAGAGCAGGTTAAAGGCGCAGATTGACGCCGAGCGACGTGCAATTTTGGGCGGTGCTGTTTCTAATAATAGAGATAACTCGGTTAAAGCAGTTACTCCGCGTGGTATCAAACATGAAGTTGAAGCAGCAGCCAAGACAGTAGTTGAGCGAGCACATAATTGTGCAGCACCGGATTGGATTAATAATTACATTCAGGGTGGCGCGCCGCGAGAGATTCAACCTGTAACTGAGCAAGAGCGTGATTTTCGTACAATGTTGCGTAATCGTCAGCCAATTAGTGTAAAGCGCCAGCCGGGTGTATCTCAAACATTAAATCGCCGTTATGTTCGAAGACCAAACTCAGAAGCGCAAGACAAAACCTATACACAGTCTATAGCTATCGACCAATATCATAAGAGTAAGGCGATGCGTAAGTTGTTTGATAGCAAGGTGGCGCCGGTGCGTCCAGTATTGAGCAAGCGTCAATCAGCTGCATTTCAGTCGCATAATGCGCGTTCTGCTGTGACAACAGTAGCAGCTGTTGCTGCAGCTCAGGCAGCTGAACAGCGTAATGCACAGCATAATGTACAACAGGCAACCGCTTCGACGGTGACAGCATCGCAGCAAGCAGCTATGAAGGTTGCAGCTATGCGAGCGGCAGCGGTAGCAGCGCAGCGTAACGCGCAAATTGCAGCAGCACAACGTGCTGCACTGCAACAAGCCGCTCAGCATCAGGTTGCTCGTCAGCAGACTGACAACAATGATAATGGCCAAGTCGTAAGCAATGTTTCAGCTAAGTTTGCTCGCCCAAATACAGGACGTTCGTTATCTGGAGTTCAGCGGCCGGTTTATCCACGACCAATTCAAAATGATGTAGTTAAGCGAGAGTCGCAGACTAATCACATTGTTAGCAATTCAGCCCCAGCTCGAAATCATAGTAATAATGTTGAACGAGTATCGGATGATATTACCAGCGCATTAATCCATGCTGATAAATTGCGCAATCGCCAACAGGCACATCAAACCGAATCCAGGCATGAACATAAGAGTGAAGCTCCATTAATGGATATGGCGCGTGCTGAGTTGGAGAACACAAAGAAGCAGGAGACTAAGCGCGGCCATCGTAAGTTTAAGCTGTCAGCTATCGCTGCGGCAATAACAGCAGTTGCCTTAGTGTTGGGCTATGGCGGATATCTAGTGTATCCTAATGTGCAATTACGTATCGCAGCCTCACAGGCTGGGCTCGACGCTAAAACGTTTTATACACCTAAGGGTTACAAGGTGAGCGGCTCAGTAGCAATGGGCGCCGGTAAACTGGCAATTAATTATCACGGTGAGAATAATGCGTCGTATCGATTGAGCCAAGAGCGTAGTAAGACTACTGAGGAACAGTTGAAGAGCGAGGCTACTGTAAAGGGTAAAGATAGCTTCGATAGTTTGAAGGCTGGTGACGTGAACGTTTATCGTTACAATGATAAGGCTGCATGGGTAAAGGATGGTGTGTTGTATACGCTAGACACAAACGACTTCTTGACTAGCGACCAGATTACTAAAATTGCTAGTAGCGTAAAGTAAGCAGACTATGCTTTATAGATTGGGCCAGCTAAATTGGTAGCTGGTCTAATTTGTTGTATAATTAGAGGGTATGAACCAGCCAAATAGTTTGGCTTTGGCGTTTGCGCATGAGCTGGCGCAAATCAACCAAGCGAATTCTGAAAAACCGAAGTCCGAAGACGATGATAAATTACACGTTCAAGAGACAGGGGCTATTTTTAGTGAGATATATGAGAATATTCGCAATGCCAGCCAGAATGCCCAAGAAAACTTGCTTTTAATGCACGCCATCGCGCGATTTATTTCGCGTTATTTCAATGGCATGAAGCGTCAGAGCAAGCGCAGTGGTGAAGATTTGATAATTGAATTGACATTGTCGGGCTATTTGCCAAACGACAGCGTTAGTTTGTCTACTATTGACCAATTTACCGCTATGATAAAATCTGCTGTTGCGGTGAAGCGTAGTATTGGTGCTAAAGTGAATGGTCATGTGGACGCTTGGATTGTGGAGCCACTAGCTGCTAATATCGAGGCTGTTTTGCGCGACCATCGTTCCGAGCAGGCCTTAGCGAATGCAGCTTATAATTATTTCTTATCGGCAATTGATATTGATAAGCTAACGAACGGTGCGGAAAAGCCAGCGAATTATGAAGCAACATTGTATGTCGCAGTCAATAAGGTGCTATTAAAGTCAGCGAATGCCACTATCCGATACAATCTTGGCTTACGCTATGGGATCAACCCGACAACAATTAATGGGTTGGTGAACTTTAATCAGCAGCTCGATCAGATATTTGAGTCGGATTTATACAAGAAATTATTGAGAATTGTGGATCGTAACGGTGCTGCTTGGCGAATTATTGGGCGTTGTACCGAGAAGGACGAACATTTTGAACTTAAACTCACCTCCGATAAAGCACTACTAGGTGCAGTTAATACCGCCACACTAAACACTTATGTTGACGTCAATAGCAATATTAATCGTGGCGTGATTCGTAGTATTATCTTCTTAATTATTACTAAATTTATTATCGGCATTGCTATGGAGGTACCGTACGATATGGCGGTGCACCATCAGGTGATTTGGCTGGCGCTTGGCGTTAATTTGCTATTGCCGCCGCTATATATGGCATTCTTGCGGGCGACGTTAATTATGCCTGATGTGCGTAACACTAAGGCACTAGCAAAGAACATCGAGCGGATTTTCTTTACGCCAATTCCAAAGCGGCCATTTTTGTCGTTACGGCAGCGACATTTTTCGAAAATATTTAATTTTATCTATTATCTAGTAGTAATTGGCGTGTTTGCTGGTGTGTCGTGGCTTTTGATTACCTATGCAGCGTTTGAATGGATTCATTTGGCCATATTCTTCATCTTTATCAGCACGGCTAGCTTCTTGGGCTTTCGGATTAGCCGTAATATTCGCGAGATTGAGGTTGGAGATGAGGCTACCACAACGATGACGATTGTACGTGATATTGTCTATATGCCATTTGTTAATGTTGGTCGTCATCTCAGTGAAACTTATGCAAAAATCAATTTAGTGTCGCGCTTCCTTGATATGTTTGTAGAGATGCCGATGAAGCTAATCATCGCCTTCTTCCGACGCTGGGGTAGCTTTATGAACGCTAAAAAAGACGATTTATAAAAAGGCTTTAGTAGCTGCTAGCACTACTAAAAAAACGATTCATCCACTGCAGAATATGCATTCCACAACCATGAATCGTTTTATATTTCTATTGTATTAGATAACAATAAAAAGTCAATCAAGTTGCGCTAAACGTGTAAATGTGCCACAATAAATATACAGTAGGCGTTAAAGAAAGGATTAGCTTATGACTAGCAAAAATTCCTCCGGCGTTGGTAATTGGAATCAGCGCAGTAAACAACAAAAAGTTGCTCTGATTGTCGTAATTTTTCTAGTGGCATTGGTGGCTGTGTTATATACAGTCTTATTTGTAATGTCTAACAATAAACCATTACATATGGCGGTTGCATTATTAGTTACAGTCTTGGTTATAATGTTTAACAATAAACCATCACATAATATCGAAGCGCAAACAACCAAACAGGAAGAACCGAAGAAAGAGGAAGCTAAGCCTGTAGAGAAGGTGAAAGCGAAGCGGCTAAGGGTACGGGGGTGACATATACGCGTTGTATCGGTGTCTAAATATTAGATAATATTAAGGTTGCTAATTTAATAGCCCCTCCTCATGGGGGGCTATTTAGTTTAACCAGTGGTATTATGTTATACTAGTATTAACATCGTATGTAGTTGGGCAGTTAAAATACCCGTACACCGAGAATGAGCTGGTAGAGCAAATTGCTAAGTGGTTTGAACTGAAGACGGATATAAAGTGGGATAAGCTTTAGCAACCCCAAGACGTTTAAGAATAGCTTGTTGTTTGGCGCGATTAATTCTTTGGTGCTGTTTCGTGCACTGCAGGAGGACAATATTGCGCTGCAGGAAAGTATAGAGGAGGGTAAATGTATGGTATAATATTGATATATGTCAAACCGCAAACTACCTCTCGTCGCTATCGTCGGCCGCACTAATGCCGGCAAGTCTTCGCTGTTTAATCGCTTGGTCGGGTCGATGGATGCTATCGTAGCGCGCGAAGCGGGTACGACGCGCGACTCGGTTTATCGGCGGGTAGAACACAAAGAGGGTGCGTTTATTTTAATTGATACGGCTGGTTTGAAGGATGACCCAACGGATGAATTTGAGGCAACAATTCAAGACCAAGTGAACGATGCCATTCAGTCGGCGGACGCGATTTTATTTGTTAAGGACTGCACCGAGCCGGCCACTCAAGACGACCGCACGCTCGCCAAGAATATTTTGCGTTCGGGGAAGCCGGTGATTTTGGCGCTTAATAAGACTGATATTAAGGGGCACTATGGTGTGGAGGAATATTTGCGCCTTGGCATCAAGGCAGAGGATATTATTCTAACCAGCGCTGAGCACAATCGTGGTATTGAGCAGTTACTACATGCTATCATGCAAAACATTCCACACGTACATGCGCGTGAAGCAGACGAGGTAATCAAGGTTGCCCTAATTGGTCGTCCAAATGCTGGTAAATCACATTTATTTAATACATTGGTTGGTAAGCAGCAGGCTGTGGTGGCAAATGTGGCTGGTACGACGCGCGACATTAATCGTACTAGTGTGCGCTATCATGGTAAGACGATCGAATTATTAGATACGGCCGGTGTGCGCCGTAACGGTAAAATTGAGCAGGGTATTGAGAAATTTAGCGTGTTACGAACGGTGAGTGCGATTGAAGAATCGGATATTTGCTTATTGTTAATGGATGTTAACGAGCTTAATACTGCATTGGACGCCAAGTTGGCTGGGCAAATTATTGATGCTGGCAAGGGCTTGATAATCGTTGTGAGCAAATGGGACTCAGTGATGGGCAAGGATGCCTATACGAGGGACGCCTTGGCGCCAAGTATTGCACGCACCTTTGATTTTGCTCCATGGGCGCCGCTCATCTTTACTTCGTCCGTTACAGGGCAGAATGTTACCAAGTTGTTTGATTTGATTACTGATATCGCCGCTACTCGTCGTCAGACCATTTCAACTAGCAAGCTTAATGATTGCCTAAAGAAATGTATTTTGCACCATCAACCAGCTGGGCTAAAAAACACGCATCCAAAGTTGCGCTATGTGGTACAAACGGATGTGACACCACCATGGTTTGTGATTTATGGTAGTAATTTGAAGTATCTTCATTGGTCATACAAACGGTATCTGGAGGCTCAGTGGCGCGAAAGCTTTGGTGGCTTTAAGGGTACGGCGATTAAATTTAGCTTTCGCGATGAGAAGCAAATTCAGGCTAATCGCGAGAAGGAGCGTAAGCAGGCGGAGCGAGCGGCTCGTCGTGCTGCGCGGCCAGCTAAGCCAGATAGTTCTAAGTCTGAATAATAAAATGCACCCCCAAATTATTGGGGGTGTTTGCTAGGAGTTATTTATTCATCGCAGGCTTGCCAAATCATTAAACTGGTATAGTAATAGAGAAAGCTATTTACATCGATGTAATGCGCTAAGCGAACTAATTCGCTTTCGGCGATGGCTCTGCCATCCTTCTCATTACAATATTTTATATAATGAATGACTGCATCGCGAAACTCTGCGATATCTTCGTCGCTATCATGGTGCTCAGCTAATTTCTTTTCAGCATTAGACAACGAGTAGTATAACTTGTCGTTATAGATAAGCGAAGTGAAGAAACGCTTCATACGTTTAAAAACGTTCATAATAGTCCTCCGGAAGGTGCTGATTTTGTTAATCCAGTTATATTATAAGCTATTATGTTAATTTTGTCAAGATGGTTGCGGTTATTTTGACAATTTGGCAAAACTTAGGCATGAGATTTGCGCAAATATACGTTGTATTACTAAAAAATACAACACTTTTATATGCCTTATCTGTTAATTATGTGGATAAATTTAATGTTGACGCGGGCCAATTTGTACGCTATAATAACCGGTGAGGATTAAGAAAAAGAAAGAGAGAACTATGAGCGAGAATAAGTTCGATGAATCAACTTTGCCAGACAAGCAAGTCAAGCGGTTACGCAGTTTATTAATTGAGGCAGAGAAGAATTTGGCAGCAGCCAAAGAACTACTCTATTCAATCGTCGGTGATGATGATATGCCAGCGCGTACTGCGTCAGATGTAACCGGCAAGGTGATCGAAGGCGTTTTTGACGGCCAGACAATGCACGATAATGAGGGTAAGTCTTACCCAGTACCAGCCAACTATGCTTCAAAGTCAAAGCTAGTTGAAGGTGACATTCTAAAGCTAACAATTGCTAACGACGGATCGTTTATTTACAAGCAGATTGGGCCGGTACCGCGTCGACAGCTAGTTGGCACATTGGTACAACACGATGGTGCGTACTATGTAGAGGCTGGTTCGCGTGAGTATCGTGTGTTACTAGCGTCAGTTACCTTCTTCCGTGGTCATATTGGCGACCAAGTATCAGTAATTGTACCAGATGATAATCCTAATGCTGAGTGGGCAGCAGTGGAGGCGATTTTATAATGTTTAAGTATCAACCAGAATCAAAAGAAGCCAAATTGGAGGCCGCTAAGCGTTCGCGCGCCTTGGTATCGTTATTGACCATTGTTGGTTTCGTAGTATTGGCTGTCATCATTTTACTATCGTGCTTTATTTATAATTCACTAAATGATAGTTCAAAGGCAGCTAAACTTAGCGCAAGCAGGAATAACACTAAGGTGCGAGACGCTAAAAAAGATGCAAATGAAGATAAGTCTGATGCGTTGCCAGCCGAGCTAACAAAGCCAGTAACTGACGCCTCTTCAAGTACTCATCTGATTGACCACTTTGATGGTAAACTCGATTCTAAGGTTACAGTACTGGAGTATGCTGACTTTACGTGCCCGTATTGCCAGAAGATTCATGCCACAATGAAGAAAATTAATAGCGATTATCGTGATAAGGTGTTGTTTGTCTATCGTTCTTATAACGTAGGTCATACTTATTCGGCAATTACGGCACGTGCGGCGGAGGCGGCATATATTGTTGGCGATCAGGCTGGCTACTTCAAGATGGCGGATGTTCTATATAGCAGCCATGACTGGATGACAACAGACTATATTGAGGCATCTGATCTTGACGCTAAGCTAATTGATATGGCTAAGCAGGCTGGCCTTGATGGTAATAAATTACTAGCAGTATTTAAAGCGCATAAGGATAATACAATTGATAGAAAGCTAGCGCGTGACCGTGATTTTGGCGAGAGGTCAAATATTAATGGTACGCCAACAATTATTGTGAACGGCAAGACGGTAAAGCCTTCTGATAGTGAGATTCGGGCTGCTATTGATGCTGCATTAAAGTAAAATGGATTCATATTACACAGACGGTAGCACGGCGCCATGTAACCCTGGTCCCGGTGGGTTTGCGGTTATTAAGAATGGTCAGCCTTATCTAGTGGGCAGTGAGCCGGTGGATAGTGCTGTGTCAAATCGACAGACTACCAATATCCGTATGGAGGGGCTTGCTCTAATGACGGCTCTAATTGATGCCGGTGGTCGGCCATGCCGTATTACTACTGATAGTCAGTTCTGGCTAAATGTTTTGACAAAATGGGCTAGTGGCTGGCAGGCGAAAGGCTGGCCAGATAAAATTAAGAATCGTGATATTGTAATTAAGCTTTACGAGTTATATCAAGCCTCACAGGCTGATTTGCAGTGGACCAGGGCGCACGTTGGCACAACCTACAATGAGATGGCGGATACATGGGCTAATTTAGCGCGCAAAGCTGGTGTGGTTGGCACGGTGCCGGCAGATTCAATTGAGCGCAACTAGCCATATCTGCTATAATGCAGGTATGAATAATGAACAAGTAGAGGGTAATCCGGAGGCAAATGATGTCAATCCGGAATATGACGCTGAGCTAGAGGCTGCGCGTAACCAAGATGAGGTGACAGTGGATACTACGCCACAGGTTGAGCACCATGCGCCTGAACGGCCAGAGGAACTGAATCGCACTAATAGCTTCGATATTTTTGCGTGGGGTAATAATCTATCGCGCATCAAGAATGACCTTAAGATTGAGCTGTTTTTAGTCAATAAGCATTATACAGTTTATCAACTGCCAATCGCAAGTGAACTATTACCGCAGGTGGCGCCGGTGTTTTTGTTGGGTGTACTGAATGACATCGAGAAGGGCGCTGGCCTAGGGCTAGAGGTGCGAGCCTACGAGAAGTCAGAACAAGAGCCTGGAGTACTACTGTACTCCACGCGCAAGCAAGTGTCGAATGCAAACCATGTACTAAATATTATCGAGCATGAACGCGAAACGATTGAGGCGTTTGATGAGTATAACCATGAGTTTAAGACTATCAAGATGGTGGTGGCGCGGTTTACGCACAAGGACATCGAGCCATTTTATGTAGTGAAGCAGTTGGCTGGCTCAGGCAGCCTCAATGAGCGCACTGCTTGGCAGATTGACGATAATGGCAAGCTTGATACATTTAAGGCAACTACAGCCTTTAAGGTGCCGACGGATAATCAAGTGTTGATTTGCGGCAACGCGGCAGCGGAGGGTGAGGATACTAACCAGCGTATCTTTGCTTTTGCGCCGAAAAAATTTGAGGCGATGTTTGGCTACAACTTTAAGAAGCAGTCAATTGCTGACAAGAAAGTAGAGCAGATTTTGTCACATTATGACCTTAACTTTCCAGATGGGCAAGATCTGAATACAATGATTGCTGGCAAAACTAAGCTGATTAATAAGTTACAAAAGCTGGATATCGGCACTAAGACGCAAGAGGAACTAGTGCAATACGCTGAAGATATGGCGCTCAATTTGATGACTACTGATAGCGGCGCGATTATCATTATGGACAATAAAGACCTTGACATCTTCGTGAGTCTATTAAACGACGACTTTATGACCTCAGAGCTAACTGGTTTCAAGTACGAAGTTAAAGGTAAAAAGTTGCTTGAAGGTGGCGACGGAGAATAACGATGAATGCGGGCCCGCGGATTGTGGTAATTGGCGGCGGTACGGGATCGTTTGTGGTTCTTACTGGGCTCAAGAGCTACGCGCGGCATTTGACTGCTCTGGTTAGCATGGCGGATAACGGCGGTTCGACGGGCCAGTTGCGCGATGAATATGGCGTGCTACCACCGGGTGACGTGCGCCAGTGCTTGGTGGCGTTGAGCGCTAGTCCAAGAGTGCGTGATTTGTTTAACTACCGGTTTGATGAGGGTATTATGGCGGGGCATGCCTTTGGTAACCTCTTTTTGACCGCGCTTGAAAAGATGACTGGTAGTTTTGCTGATGCGGTGAATCTGGCGGAAGAAGTATTGCGCGTGGATGGCGCCGTGCTGCCCGTGACACTAGATGATATTGAACTAGAAGCGCATGACGGCAAGCGCGTAATTTGCGGTGAAGACTTATTAACCGAATCGCAGTTGTCAACAAGGCCATTAATTAAGGTGAAGAAGCGAGTGGGGCATGGTCGGGTGCATATCAACCCCGCGGTGGTTGAGTCGATTGAGCAGGCCGACTTAATTGTGGTGGCTCCAGGTAACCTATATAGTTCATTATCGCCAGCCTTGGCAATTCCCGAGATGGGTAAGCTACTATCGCGCGCGCCAGCCCGTAAAGTTTATATTGCTAATTTGGTTAATAAGCCGGGGCAGACCGAGGGCTTTGCGGTACATGATTATGCGAATGAGCTAGAGCGGATTGCGGGTGCGAAGTTTATCGACTATGTAATTTATAATATTTGTCGGCCATCGGAGGAGTTGCTTACCTGTTACGCCAAGGCGGGCGAGCGACCGGTTAAAATTGACGAGGCGGCGCTCAAACAAGCGCACTATAAATCGATTGGTGCTAAATTATTGTCGCGCCAGATTTGGCAGAATAATTCTAAAGTTGACCCGTTGGCTAGCCAGCGTTCATTGATTCGCCATAATCCAGATGCAGTAGCGCGGGCAATTATGAAGCTTTATTTTAGCTAAAAACTATATTGCTTATGGCAAAATGTGTTATAATTAAACCATATAGACCTAATTATAGCGAAAGGATGGAATCTAAATGTACGCAATCGATGAAAAGTTTGTCGACGAATTGGGGCTAACCGATTTGAAGCCAGAAGAAAAGCGTGAATTTGCCGAGCATATTAGCCGCGAGTTGGAACAACGCGTGGGCGACCGTTTAACAAACGGCATGAGCGATGAATTGCTAGATGAGTTTGGTTACTTCGTGGATGGCGATGAAGAAGGAATGAACAAGTGGTTTGCCGCCAATATGCCTAATTTTCGTAACGATGCTGAGTACCAACAGCTAGCTGCTAGTCAGCCGGACGCTCCAGAGCAGGCTTTGATGAGCCAATTTGGTGCTTTGAAGTGGTTACAAAAGAATCGCCCAGATTATCAAGACGTAGTTCGCCATACTCTAGACGAGCTAAAGCAAGAGATTATCTCGAGTCGTGACGCAATTATGCGTGGCGCTAACGGCTAAATTACGATAATTTATCGCTAAAGCATAAGTGCCCCTTCTTGGGGCATTTTATTGACAGTGTGGTGTTGGTTTGACTAAAATATTAATAGTTTAAATTAGTAAAGGGGTACATGAAGTATAACGTAACAGAGTGCCAGCTAAAGCGTGGCGGCAAAGGGTTGATGATTAATGTTCCGGGGGCGACCGTGATGTCGTCGCGGATTCAATTTATTGCTGGTAGTAGTTACGTTAAGGATTACGAACATAAGTCAGAGGCGGCGCACTTGATGGAACATATGGCGTTTGGCGCCAACCGCGATTTTAAATCGGTGGCTGACTTTGAGACCGTCTTTACAAAAAACGGTGCTTACCATAACGCTGGCACGGGTGATATTGGTATGACCTATGAGTCGGTTTGTGCAGATTTTGAGTGGGATCGTATTCTACAGCTGCAGGCGGTGTCGATTTGTACGCCAAAGTTTACTGAGGCGGAATTTAAGAGCGAAATGGGCAATGTAAGGAGTGAGCTGTCGGGCTACTTGTCTGAGGCTGGCTGGGTAATTAGCCCTCTCATGTGTCAAGCCTTGGGTGACAAGACTAAAACCGTGCCGGAGAGCTTGAAGTCGCTGGACAATATCACCGTGGAAGACATTCGCGAGCATTGGCGCCGTACTCATACGATGAATAACATGCGCTTCATTATGGCGGGCGATTTTACGGGCGACCGTTTGGCGCGGGCGGAAGAAATTATGAATTCGTTCACGTTGCCAGAGGGTGAACGTTTTGAGCGCGTGGCGGATAAGCTTCATTCTGCGCCAGCTATTTTGGTATATCGTGAAAATGTGCCAGAAATCGTTTTGAAGATTAAATTGCGGTTGCGCCGCGCCTTAAATAAGTCTGACCACTACGCGATGATGCTTCTAAATCATATTTTAACTAGCACGATGCGTTCGCGCATTAATGGCGACGCCCGTCGCCGAGGGCTGGCTTACTATGTTACTTCTGGTTCCTATCGTGACTTATTTGAGAGTGGGTGGAATTTTTCAACTGAAGTGTCAGAGGCGAAGTTACCAGAGCTAATGGATTTGATTGTGCGCGAGTTAAAACGTGTTTGCGCAGGCGACATTTTGGCCGATGAGCTAGATGCTGCGAAATCATACCGCTTGGGGCGTTATCAGATGGGTATCCAAACGGTCGAACAATTAGTGGGGCTAATGTCATCGGCATACTTCTTGAAGGATGAGATTAACAACTACGCTGAGATACCTGAGCTAATCAATGCAGTCACCGTAGAGCAAATGGTGCGAGTAGCAAAGGAATTCTTCGCGGAAAATTGCTGGGTGCTAGGGCTATATGGCAAGACCAGCCAAGATATTGCTGGCCAAATGCAGACCAAGTTCGCCGTGCTATTTGATAAGTAAGCATTTTGTGCTATACTTGACATTGACAGCTTGTATTATTATGATACAAGCTTTTTAAGTTAAGGAGTGTGAAGCATGGCGAAAGATAGTGCAAAGCAGCCAAAAAAGGCTAAATCAAGCACCAAACCAGTCTGGTTGGCCCGCCCATTTGTCGCGTTAGGACATTATGTACGCGATAGTTGGCGTGAGCTAAAACAGGTTGAGTGGCCTAGTCGCAAGGAAACTTGGCAGTTGACCTTTGCGGTGATGGCGTTTAGTTTATTTATTGGCGCATTAGTGGCATTATGTGATTTTGCGTCACAGTGGATTGTAAGGAGTCTAATTTAATGGCAAAAGCAAAGCGTTATGACGACAGGCGCCAGTGGTACGCAATTCATACTTATTCTGGTTATGAGGAGCAAGTAGCCGACCAGATTAAGCAGCGTATTCAGGGTGTCGATATGGCAGATAAGATATTTAATGTCTTGGTGCCAAAAGAGAAGATGATTGTAATTAAGAACGGCAAGCGCCGTGTGGTTGACCAGAAGATTTTTCAGAGCTACGTCTTAGTTGAGATGAAGCTAAATGAAGAGACTTGGTTTATCATTCGCAATACTCCTGGTGTGACCGGTTTTGTTGGTGCTGGCACTAACCCAACTCCAGTTAGCGACGCAGAAATCAAGAGCATTAAGAAGCGCATGGGTGCTGAAGAGCCAAAGCACGATATTGATCTACAAGTCGGCGAAGTAGTTAGCATTGTTGATGGTCCATTTAAGGGCTTCGAAGGCAATGTGTGCGAAGTTGATTCCGTAAAGGGTAAGATTAAGGTGATGGTCAGCATGTTTGGCCGCGATACCTCAGTTGAGCTCGACGTGCTACAAGTTAAGAAAATTTAACTTGTGGTTGTAAAAAATGTTAAATAGTGGTAATATATTAGACGTTACGCACTTATAATTATAAGAAGGATAAGTTACTCATGGCAAAAGAGAAGGTATTAGGCAACTTAAAGTTGCGCATTCCAGCTGGCCGTGCAACGGCAGGCCCTCCAGTGGGCTCGACGCTTGGTCAGTGGGGTTTAAATATGATGGATTTTATTAATCCATTTAACGAACAGACCAAAGATATGATGGGCAAGGAAGTGATTGTTCACCTCCAAGTGCTCGAAGGTCGCAAGTTCCGTTGGACTTGTCTTGGCCAGCCAGTTGACGATTTGATTCGTGAAGCCGCTGGTATCAAGAAGGGTTCAGGCAAGCCACAAGCTGATAAGGTTGGTAAGATTACCAAGGCTCAGGTTGCAGAGATTGCTGAGAAGAAAATGAAGTTCTTGAACGCTAACGATATCGAAGCTGCATCAAAGATTGTAGCCGGTACGGCACGTTCAATGGGTGTCGTTGTTGAAGACTAATGATTAACCGTGGGAGGCGGAAGCCGTTAGTACCACAGAAGGAGAAATATGGCAGAAGTTAAAGAAACTGCACCAGTAGAAGCTACCGAGGTAAAGCCAGAGGCTGCTGAAGCTGAAGAGCGTTTTGCCAAGGCTGGCAAGCGCAGTGAAAAGTCAGTTAAGGCCGCTGAGGCTGAGGCTGAGCGTCAAGAGCGTAAGGCTGAAGGCGACACCACACCACAAGATGGCGCGGTTGCTAACGTTGAGAAGGGGCCAGCTCCAAAGACCCGCACTCTCGCCGAGCGCAAAGGCAAGAAGTACCGTAAGGTAGCTGAGCAAATTGAAGCTGGTAAGGCTTACAACTTGCATGATGCATTAGATCTAGCTGTGAAGACCAGCACTACCAAGTTTGACAGTACGGTTGAATTACACATGCGTCTTGGTGTTGATCCAAAGCAGGCCAACCAGAATGTTCGTTCGACTGTAGTGCTACCTAATGGCACCGGTAAGGATGTTAAGGTGGCTGCGTTGGTTGCTGACACCGATGTTGAAGCTGCGAAGGCTGCAGGTGCCGCTTATGCTGGCGAAGCTGAAGTCAAGGCATTGCTTGAGAAGGAAAATCTTGATTTTGCTGTCTTGGTTGCCGCACCACAGTTCATGCCAAAGCTCGGTAAATACGCCCGCTTGCTTGGGCCACGTGGCTTAATGCCTAACCCGAAGGCTGGCACGGTGAGTGCTAATCCAGTGGAGGCTGTAAAGCAGGCGAAGGCTGGTAAGGTTGAGTATCGTGTTGATAAGCAGGGTATTGTTCACCTTGGTATTGGTAAGGTATCGTTTGGTGCTGACAAGCTATTAGAGAACGCTAACGCGGTTATCGACAGCTTGAAAGCAGTTAAGCCAGCTGGTTTGAAGGGTATGTATGTCTTGGCTACCAGTGTTTCAACTACAATGGGCCCTGGCGTCAAGGTTGATTTGACCTTCTAGTTAAAGCCAATAAGTTAATTAAAACACCCCTCCCGAGGGGTGTTTTGTTATGGTAAAATAGTAAGGATGACAAATCAACACTTAACAGCGCGTAATACGACAGCAGCCTATCTAGCAGACGATGCGGAACTACTGGCAGTTGAGGCTGAGTATCAGCAGTTCGAGCACAGCCTACAGCAAAAAATCGCTCAGGCGCCGCAAGATTATCCGGAATTTAAGCACTACGATTACCAAGTGGCGCCGTTTTGGCATGACCCATACGTGCTGGCAGCGATTGTGAGTGCTCGCGCTGGCAAGTTTAAGGCTACTGACCCAGTAGTGCGTGAGCTGATGGACACTTTACGCCAGCCGCGTCGCCAATACACGCTAACTTTTACGCCGGATGGCGACACCTTGCACGTGAAGTTGACTAATTATAGTTTAAACTGTGTGATTGATAGCGTACTGGACACTGACGAGATTTGCGCCTATGCGGCGTATTTACGCAGTCACGGCAATCGACCGGAGTTGTTCCCGTGCGACCAATACCCGTTTGCGTCGGAGCTTAAACAGCCGCGCGTTTACAAAGTGCCGGCTGCTACGTTGTCAAAATATCCATTTTTGAGGCGCGCGCTTCAGATAGCAAATCAGTTTATTGGTTATCCATATGTGTGGGGCGGCAGCAACCCAGATACCTCGTTTGATTGTAGCGGCTTTGTTGACTATATCTTAGACCAGTTGGGATATCATTATCGTAATCAGATTGCAGGGCGCGAAGTACGCTTACCAGTGGCGGGCTCGACGCGCCAAGGAGTGTTCTATGATGGCTTATATGAGAAATGCCAGCGGGTTGAGATTGGCAGCGAACAGCCGGGTGACTTGATCTTCTTTGGCGGTACCTTTGACACCTCTTATCGCAAGGCAAATTTGAGCCATGTCGGGTTTTATGTGGGTGATGGTTGGTTTATCGCCTGCGCTTCGTCGAGTGAGGGCGTGCACTATAATAATCTTTCCGATACCCTCGACGAGGGTGAGACTTGGCGTGATCATTTAGTTTGTTATGGACGTTTGAAGGATATTGACCATGAATAACTTTAATTACAGTCCGTTTGATAACAATAATTATCCTTATCCAGAGCTGCCGCGCAATACGCGTCCGGCGTTGGATAAATACCTTAATATTGATCCAGATTTGCAGGACGGTAAGAACCGTCGTGACTTCTTAAAGTCTCTTAATGACCAGTATCGGACGGTACGTGAGTTTGCTCGTAACGAGATTAATCAGGAATGCTATGCGGCAGTGGTGATGGGGCAGATTTACGATAAGTCGCATGATAACAAGGGTAATATTACTAATCCGAAGATTCAGGCGGTGCTGTCGGATTACATTAAATGTACAAAGTTTGATGACGACCCAGAGCGAGATAAACAGAAGAAAATTTATCTGGTAGGTTTACTGCGCGACCGGACTTGTATTGATAATTTGCGGGCGCAGACGTTTGCCAATGCCGCGCTAGGCGCGGAACCGCGGCAGTTCTCTGATGAGCAGTGGTTACAGCAATCTGCCCTTGCCAAGCCAGAGGTGCTAGCGAAGACGGCGGAAACAATCAATGTAGAATCGCTCCTGATTGCTTCTGCGGAGTCGTTGCAAAAGTTAAATGATAATTGTAGTAACTCGCTAGCGACAATGCAAGAGGTGGTATTTACAGAGCAAATTTTGGAGCCGATGGCGGAGATGATTGGTTTTGATGGTCTTGCGATGGCACTTAGTTCGCGCAGTAAAGAGGTACGGCTGACTAATGCTGGCCGGTCTGATTTGCTTGACCGCGCCGATAATATGTTAAATTGCATTAGCGCGTTTGACCGTGAGCATAATAAGCGTCTGTGTGTTGAGCGGGCAGTATCAGAGATTAACGGTGCTGTGTTTGGCGCGCCACATAGTTTCGTGGCAGAGCCAGCCATTGAAACTACCGGTGATAACGAGGCTATTTTTGGCACAATTATTGACCAAGGACATCGTTCTAATTTAACGCCAGCGAAAGATAATACGGTTGGCCGGTTCCGCCTAAAGTCACGCGGTTCTTTGGCGATGAAACTTTATAATGCTGAGCGCGACAAGACGCAGGAGTTTGCCCCGGACCAGTCGGATGTGCCAATGGATCTACTTGGTATGACGTTGATTGCTAAAGACGAGGCAGAGCAAAGGAAGATTTTTGCGCAGGTGGTAACAGGTATCTATAATTGCAACAGTATTCACCCGTTAGCGGCTAATAGTAAGATATCGCCGGTGCATATTGCAGGCACTGAGGACTATATCGAGCGATTATTGGCTGATTTATCGCAGCGCGGTGGCACAAACCGCAATCCGTCAGAGCGGTTGCATATTTTAGTAGATGGCAAGCCTGCGGAGGATGCGGCGGGGTTACACCTTGCTAAGGTTACATTTAGCTATGATAATATTCCAGTAGAAATCCAGATTGTGACACAGCAGGCGCGTGATGAGATGCGTTGTGGTAAGCTAGCACATATTATTTATAAGGCGCGCACTAGTGGTAATAACCCAGGCGATGTTGACCAGCTGGCAAAATTGTTGCCGTCAATCCACGCCCGTCGTAAACATATCAGTTTACCTAATTTGGTTGGTTCAAGTACCGATGCTAAGGGCGTGCATATTGCTGGAGCTAGTGAGCAGCGGGCGCGTGAGCTACTGCGCCAGGTGGATAATCCAAGTAAAATCAATACACTGGGTAAGTTGGCGGTGATTGATGCGGCCTTAAGCTAGTTGCAAAAATAACCCGTTTATGTTATAATATAAGAATTATACCAATCGGTGTAATGTACATTTCGAGTTAGGAGAAAATTGTGATTAGTGTAGCAGATAAGCCAGGTGATATTGCTGAGATTACAGTAGACAGCGTGAACTCCCTGAGTCGTGATGAATTGGAAACTTTGCGTACCGATATGTCATCGATTTTAGAGAATGCGGAGCAATATCGTGATGCATTGGCAAAAATGTTGCGTGGTATCGACAGAGAACTTGCCAATATCAATCAAGATATTTGTATTAATTGCGATAAGGCGTTGGTTGATTTGTTTACGACACATCAAATTGAAGCCGATAACGCTAAGACTGAACAACTGAAGAAAATTTATCGTAATCGTACTGAAACGCGTGACAATATCGAAAAAATTTATGCTAATACTATAAAGATAATTGAGCTAGCGAAAAACAATTTAGTTATCATCACTAAAACTATGTGTAAATTAAATTGTCAATCACAACATAACTAATTTAACACTGCCCCACCTCTGGTGGGGCTTTACTTATTTTGGACTATGTTGTATTATAAAATATCTTGGGTGAATTACTCAATGTACATTAAAGGAGTTGATATGGTTACTAAAATAAAGATGACAGACCCAGCACTGTCGTCAAGATGGGAAATGCCACGGGCGTTTTTTGGTACGCGTACCAAGGTAACACCCAATTGCTGGAAGATTTCCGCTAACGGCATGCCCGTCCCAGCTAGAGGCCGTGCTGATGCTAGACGAATCAACTTGTTTCACGGCTTGGTTGACGCTGCTATTATGGTAGATAATCATGAGTATAACGCCACGCATTGGACGGCGCATTTGCATGACGTCAACGAAGACATGGAAGCTGATTGCTGCTGGCGCGTCGAAGCAACCATTCTATTGCATGCAATTTACACCGGTCGACTCGACTTGGTCGATCGTCAGTTGCTTTGCGCAGTATGGACTAACCCAGCATACACTTGGATTTATATTAATCCGACTAATTACCACGACATTGTTGAGGTAGCAAGTAAGCTACAACGTTAAAGGAGGTAACGATGGATGGTAAATTAAATGATGTAGACAACAAGACTAATTGCAGGTCTGATGCGGAGCAGGTTTGTGCTACGCATTATGCTGAGCTAGCGAGGCCGCTGAAGGTTTTGCTGTTGGATTATGCGTCGTTTGAGCAGAAAATGGCTACCATAAAGCGTTTTTGCAGTGCAATTGAAGCGGTAAGTCTGGCGGCGGATGCGTTAAGTGACGCCGAGTCGGTATTTCGCAATATCCCAGCGGGGCGAACTGCAGTTGCGCAGCGTATGATTCAAGAGCGTAAGCAAATGGTCGAAGATGCACAAGTTGCATTTCGGCGCGCCTTATGCAATTGTCATGCGGTAGCGCGGGATTGCAAAATTGTGATTCCTGGTATCGAGCAATACAATATTGATATCTCTAAAGCCTGTCGTTTAGCTCTAGATAGCTTGCAGCGAGATATCCATTTTACTGCTTTTTGTGCTACTAATGCGGCAACCAATCAATAATGAATTAAATAATTCCAGCCCCTACAAAATGTAGGGGCTTTTACTATTGTATTTTTGCTAAAAATATGATAGTATAGTGTTGTTAATGTTAGACCAACGCCCTGAGAGCGTTTGCAAGTCTTGCCATAACTGGTGGGAAACTGCGAATTCTCAGGCGTTTTAAGTGGAAAAGGGAAGTATGAATACTTTAATCGGTACCAAACTTGGAATGACCCAAATCCTCGGGGAGAATGGTGTTGTGATACCTGTCACTATCATTCAAGCCGGCCCCTGCACTGTGACTCAGGTAAAGTCTGTCGAAAAGGACGGCTACAACGCAGTGCAGATCGGTTATGGTAAGGGTAAGAACCTGAGCAATGCCGTTGCCGGACACGTAAAAGCATCCGGCGCCACACCAAAGGTCTTGCGCGAAGTACGAGTTGAGGAACTCGGCGAAGCCAAGGTCGGCGATGTGCTAACAGCAGACCTGTTTAAGGTCGGTGATTCTGTTGACGTCAGTGGCGTCAGCAAGGGTAAAGGCTGGGCAGGCACGATTAAGCGATGGAACTTTAACCGTCAGCGTAAGACGCATGGTGGTAAGGGTAACACTCGCAAGGTCGGATCAATCGGCTGTATGTACCCACAGCGCGTATTTAAGGGCCATCCAATGGCTGGCCAGATGGGCGCTGAAAAGACAACTGTTAAAAACTTGACTGTCGCTTATGTCGACGCCGCCAAAAACCTCGTTGGGGTGAAGGGCGCCGTGCCAGGGCCAAAGAAGGGTACTGTAATGATTAGCGCTGCTATCAAGTTTAATCACAAGGGAAAGGAGACTAAGTAATGGCTGAAGCTAAACTATCTGATGCTGTTTTTCAGGTCGAAGTTCCTAACCATGAACTCCTAAAACTTGCCTATGACAGCTACTTGGCTGCTAATCGCCAGGTCAGCGCTACGACTAAGACTCGTGGTGAAGTCCGTGGTGGTGGTAAGAAGCCATGGCGCCAGAAGGGTACGGGTCGTGCTCGTTTTGGCTCATCACGCAACCCAATTTGGCGTGGTGGTGGTGTTGTGTTCGGGCCACTTGGCATTGAGAACTACAACAAGCGACTCGCTAAGAGCACCAAGCGTGTAGCGTTGCGCCAAGCATTGACGCTAGCTAACCGCGACGGTGAAATCACCGTAATTGATGCTGTTAAAACTACTGGTAAGACCCGCGAAATCGTCAAGCTATTAGCTGATCTAAATCTTGCCGACAAGCGCCGCGTTCTACTAGTTGATGTCAAGAATGAACTTAACTTGCGCGCAACAGCCAACCTACCACAGGTTGAACTAGTTAGCCCAACTTATCTATCAGTCTTCCACATCTTAAATGCTGATGCTATCGTCTTCACGAAGGAGGCTTTAGCTGCTACAACTGAATGGCTAAAGGAGGATAAATAATGTTTATTACTCCACGTATTTCCGAAAAAGCCTATGGTCTATCAAAGAAAAACATTTACGTATTTGATGTGCCAATGGAGGCTAACAAGGCAGAAGTTCTACGTGAACTAACCGCTGAATATCCAGATGTCAAGGTTGCAGACGTTCGCCTAGTTGTTACTAAGGGTAAAACCAAGGCAGCAAATCGCGGCAAGCATGCTCGCCCAGGTGTAACTCGTCGCCAAGACGCCAAGAAGGCTTATGTCACCGTTAAGGAAGGCACAATCGAAGTCTTCAAGGAACAAGAAGAAAGTGAGGAGAAGTAGTATGGCAACTAATAATATGAAGCCTACTACCAACGGTCGTCGTAACCAAATTGCGGCTGATTTTGGTCAAGTTACTACCAAGAAGCCTGTCAAGAGCCTACTCGTGGTTCGCAAGCAGAATTCGGGTCGTAACAATCAGGGTCGCATTACGAGCCGTCACCGTGGTGGTGGCGTGAAGCGGTTTATCCGCATCGTTAACTTCAATCTCGAGCCAGGTACGGTTGCTACTATTGAGCATATTGAGTACGACCCAGGTCGTTCTGCTCGTATTGCTCGCATCCGTGACCAGAAGGGTAATCTACACTACATTGTTGCCAACAAAGACATGGCGCAAGGTCAGGTAGTGAAGGTTGCTTCAGCTGAACAGCAAGTTAGTGTTGAGAACGGCAACCGGATGGCATTACGCGATATGCCACTTGGCGCTGTTATCAATAGTATTGAATTGACCGCTGGTCGTGGCGCACAAGTAGTTCGTGCTGCTGGCGCAAGCGCCCAGATTACTGCTAAGGAAGGCGATTTTGCCATGGTTAAGATGCCATCTGGCGAAGTTCGTAAGTTCCGCCTAGAGTGCATGGCTACTCTTGGTGTAGTTGGTAATGAAGGTCACCAAAATGTTAAGTCAGGTTATGCTGGTCGTCACCGCAAGCTTGGTATCCGTCCACATGTACGTGGTACTCATATGAACGCTTGTGATCACCCACACGGTGGTGGTGATGGTGGTCAGCACGGTACTGGTAAGGCGCCACGTACCCCATGGGGTAAGCTAACGCTTGGCGTTAAGACTCGTCACCGCAAGCAAACTGACAAGATGATTGTTCGTAGTCGTCACGAAGCTAAGAGGAGGAAGTAATGAGTAGAAGCTTAAAGAAGGGGCCGTATATCGACGCCAAGCTGATCAAGAAGGTGACTGCTCTATCTGCAGACGATAGAACCGTTATCAAGACTTGGGCTCGTGCTTCTGTAATTACCCCAGAAATGGTTAACCGTACGATTGCCGTTCATAACGGTCGCGTGCATGTGCCAGTTCTGATTACAGAAAACATGGTTGGCCACAAGCTCGGCGAATTTGCCCCGACTCGCAAGTTCCGTAAGCACGGAGGTAAGAAATAATGAGTGAGTCATTAACAACCAAGGCCTACCTAAAGGAGCTACGCTTAGCTCCACGTAAGGTGTCACTAGTTGCTAGCTTGGTTCGCGGTCGCAACGTAGAGGATGCGCTAGTTATTCTAGCTCACACTCCAAAGCGCGCTGCTAAGCCATTGAGCAAGGTGATTGCTAGTGCAAAGGCCAACGCAATGAATAACTTTAACCTAAAGGCGGACAGCTTGGTAATTGAAACCTTGTCTGTCACGGCGGGTGCTCGCTTGAAGCGCTATCGCCCAGTATCACGTGGTATGGCACACCCATATCAGCGCAAGACCTCAAACATCTTGGTAGTGGTACGTGGCGAGGTGAAGCCAGCTGCTAAACCAGCGAAAGCTGCTAAGGCAGAAGCAAAGCCTGCTGCTAAGCCAGAAAAGGAGAGCAAGTAATGGGCCAGAAAGTAAACCCAATTAGCTTGCGTGTACAAGCTACCAAGAATTGGACTAGCAAATGGTTCGCTAACAGCAAGCGTGACTTCGCCGCTTGGCTCGCAACTGATATCAAGTTGCGCAAGGCGATTGAGTCACGGTTTGAAACCCGAGCCGTAATTAACAAGATTGATATTGAGCGCAGTGCTAACCAAACCACTATCAACATCTGGACCAGCAAAGCTGGCGTGGTAATTGGTCGTGGCGGTGCAGGTGTGCAAGAGTTAAAGGCTGAACTAGAGAAGATTGCTGGTGAGCCGATTCGCTTAAACATCGAAGAAGTAAAGCGCCCAGAACTAGCTGCAAAGATTGTAGCTGAAAATATTGCACGTCAGTTGGAACGCCGCATCAACTTCCGCCGTGCCTGCAAGAGTGCAGTGCAAAGCGTGATGGCTGCTGGCGCCAAGGGTGTTCGTATTGAACTCGGTGGTCGCTTGAACGGTGCTGAAATGTCACGCCGTGAAAAGTTCAACGAGGGTTCAGTGCCACTACAAACGATTCGTGCTAATATCGATTACCACCTAGCTGTTTCAAAGACTGCTGCTGGTACCATCGGTATTAAGGTTTGGATTAATAAGGGAGAGAGGCGCTAAATGTTGTTACTACCAAAGAAGACAAAGTTTCGCAAAGCTTTCAAGGGTCGTAATGATGGCGTAGCCACCAGCTGTAATTACATTGCATTTGGTGAGTTTGGCTTGCAGTCACAGGGCAACGCTCGTGTTACTAGCCGCCAAATCGAGGCTGCACGTCGCGCTATTACCGGTAAAACTGCTCGTGGCGGTAAAATCTGGATTCGTATTTTCCCACAAATCCCTGTTACCAAGAAGGCTCTTGGTCTAAAGATGGGTGGTGGTAAAGGTGCTCCAGAATATTTCGTAGCTAAGGTCAAGAAAGGCACAATGCTATTTGAGATGGCTGGTGTCAGTGAGGATGTCGCTCGCGAAGCTTTACGCCTAGCATCAAACAAGTTGCCAATTAAGACTAAGTTTGTGAAGCGGGAGGAAGCATAATGGCTGAAGCAAAGAAGACAACCGTCAAGAAGACTACTACCAAGAAGCCAGCGAAGGCTGCTGAGAAAGTTGCTGATAAGAATGTGAAGGCTCTAGCAGCTAACACTGAACTATTAGCCAGCTTGCGCAAGATGACCGTTGCTGAGCTTGGTAAGGCCCTAGTGGAAGCAAAGGCCGACCTCAAGCAGGCGCAAAAGTTGTTGCGCGCCAATGAATTGCCAGCAACTCACGTAATCAAGACTATGAAGGCAAAGATTGCACGGATTCATGCTGTTGCAACCGAGAAGAAGAACGCAAAGGAGGCTAAATGAGCAAGCGTACCATTAGCGGCGTAGTCACCAGCAAGGCTGGCGACAAGACAATTGTGGTTACTCGCACCGTGCGTGAAACACATCCGCTATACGGCAAGAAGTTTACCACTAGCCGCAAGTTCCATGCTCACGACGAAGCCAATACCGCTAAGGTTGGCGATAAGGTCGTGATTGAGGAGAGCAAGCCGATCTCAAAGACTGTAGTTTGGACGTTGAAGGACGTTGTCGAGCACGGTCGCGAGCGACTTGAAGTTAAAAAGACTGAAGTAGAGGAAGAACTCGAGGCTGCGGCCAAGGGTACCGAAACTGAGGATAGTAAGGAGAGCGAATAATGATTCAACAGGAAACTCGTTTACGGGTTGCCGACAACAGTGGCGCTAAGGAAGTGCTATGTATTCGTGTCCTAGGTGCTACTCGGCGCCGTTATGCTCGTGTCGGTGATATTATCACTGCTAGCGTAAAGGAAGCCGATCCGCACGGCAACACCAAGAAGAAATCAGTTGTCAAATGCGTAGTTGTCCGCACTTGCGAGAAGATTCGCCGTAAGGATGGCTCAACCATCAAGTTTGACGACAATGCTGTAGTGTTAATTAACCCAGATAAAACGCCAAAAGCCACTCGTGTCTTTGGGCCGATTCCACGCGAGTTGCGTGACCTCGGCTATGCCAAGATTGTCTCTTTGGCCCCGGAGGTACTATAATGAAGCGTATTGTTAAGGGCATGACCGTCAAAGTTATGACGGGTGACAACAAGGGCAAGGTTGCTGAGGTAACCCGCGTCGATGGCGACAAGGTTTACCTTGAAGGCGTCAATAAAATTGAGCGTCACTACCGTGCCACCGCATATAACCAAGGTGGCAAGCGCGACATTCAGAAGCCGGTTCACGTCTCAAATGTAGCCGTGGTGGTCGATAAAGACCAAGTTACCAAGGTGGCTTATGAGACTAAGAACGACAAGAAGGTTCGCGTCGCTAAAGTTAATAATAAGGAGGTTAAGTAATGGCTACTGCGAAGAAGAGCGAAGCCTACATGCCTCGCTTAAAGAAGCTTTACAAAGAGACCGTCGTATCAGAGCTTGAGAAGGACTTAAACCTTGACAACGTTAACAACGTGCCAAAGCTAGTCAAAATCATGGTTACTTCTGGTACTGGTCGCAACAAGGATAACAAGCACTACCAGGAGGTAGTGGTAAATACCCTTACAAAGATTACCGGCCAAAAGCCAGTGGCACGTCTTGCAAAGAAGTCAATCGCCACCTTTAAGATTCGTAAGGGCATGGGTGCACCAGTTGGCGTAGTGGTAACACTACGTGGTGACCGTATGTGGGAATTCATGGATCGTCTAATCAACGTTGCAATGCCACGCATTCGCGACTTCCACGGTGTTAGTGTTAAGGCGTTTGATCGCCAAGGTAACTACAGCCTAGGTATTACTGAGCAGTCGATTTTCCCAGAACTAACTTTTGAAGAAACTACGACATTGCACGGCTTACAGGTAACATTTACCATTGCAAATAGCAATCCAGCCGCATCAAAGGTATTTCTAGAGAAGTTTGGTTTTCCATTTGAGAAGGAGGTTAAGTAATGGCAAAGAAATCAGCCCTCGCACGTAACGCAAAGCGTGCCAAAATGATTGCCAAGTATGCTGCAAAGCGTGCTGAGCTCAAGGAAGCTGGTGATAGCGAAGGTTTACAGAAGCTACCACGCAACTCTAGTCCAGTTCGCGTCAAGAATCGTTGTACTGAAACCGGTCGCCCACATGCTTACATGCGTCGCTTCGGTCTCAGCCGCATCGCATTCCGCGAGCATGCGTCAAAGGGTGAAATCCCTGGTGTAACTAAGGCAAGTTGGTAAAGGAAAGGAAAAGACATGAGTTTACAAAGTTCAGACCCAATTGCCGACTTGCTGACCCGCATCCGTAACGCTATCAGCGTCGGTAAGAATGAAGTTCGTGTTCCATCAAGCAAGATGAAGCGTGTCGTAGCTGAAGTATTGGCTAAGCATGGCTATCTCGCCGCTGTCAAGGAAGAGGCCGGCACTCCACGTGCTACACTCGTAATCACCATCAACCAGGCTGGTACTAACGCCAATATCACTGAGATTACTCGTGTTAGCAAGCCAGGTCGTCGTGTTTATGCTAAGTCAACTGAAATCCCACGTGTCGCTAGTGGCCGTGGTATCATAGTTGTCTCAACCTCTCACGGTGTCATGACTGGCGCTGAGGCAGTAAAGCAAAAGCTCGGTGGTGAGTTAATTTGCAAGGTATATTAATTAAAGAAAGGAAGATATGAGTCGAATCGGAAAACTACCAATTGCTATCCCAACTGGTGTGACAATCACGGTTGATCCAGATTTCATTACCGTTAAGGGGCCAAAGGGTGAGCTAAAGCAATTCACCCTCCCAGAGGTAGACGTAACCGTAGCGGATAACGAAGTAGTAGTTACACGCCATGATGATTCAAAGATTGCAAAGAGCCGTCATGGCCTAATGCGCGCTTTAATCAACAACATGGTTACCGGTGTAACCAAGGGCTTCGAGAAGAAGCTACAAATTAATGGCGTTGGCTTTCGCCTACAATCAAAGGGACCACAGGAAGTTGAGATGGCGTTAGGCTTCTCGCATCCAGTAGTTTATACTGCACCTGAGGGTATTACCCTAACCTGCAACAAGATGGAATTAACTGTGAGCGGTATCAGCAAGCAGCAAGTTGGTCAGGTTGCAGCTGAAATTCGCGCACTTAAGAAGCCTGAACCATACAAGGGTAAGGGCATTAAGTATGCTGACGAGGTAATCATCCGTAAGGCTGGAAAGGCAGGTAAGTAATGTCACGTCTAAATAATCTAACTTTGCGCAAGAATCGTATCCGCTCAAAGGTTAGCGGTACCGCCGAGCGTCCACGCCTTAGCGTGTTCATCTCAAACAAGAATGTCACTGCTCAACTTATTGATGATGCTGCTGGCAAGACTCTAGCTTATGCTACTACTGTTAAGTCAGATGCAAAGGGTTCTCTATCAGAGAAGGCTGCTAAGATTGGTGCAGAAATTGCCGATAAAGCTGCCGCTGCTAAGATTACCGCTGTTGTGTTTGACCGTAACGGTCGCGCTTATGCCGGTCGTCTACATGCCCTAGCTAACGCCGCCCGGGAGAAAGGATTGAAGTTCTAATGAACGAAGATGCAAAGATGAATACTGCACCAGCTGCTGCGAAGAATGGTGAAGCACCACGCCGCAAGTTCGGTTCAGCTAATAACTTCAGCAGCGATAGCGTTAGCCGTGATCGCCGCCGCGGTGGTCGCAATGACCGTCGTAATAACCGTCGTGAGCATACTCAAGAGGAGAAGTTGTTCGACGAACAGACCGTTTCAATTGACCGCGTGTCTCGTACTGTAAAGGGTGGCCGCCGTTTGCGCTTCAAGGCGCTAGTAGTGGTTGGTGACCGTAAGAATAAGGTTGGTGTCGGTGTATCAAAGGGTCGCGATGTTCAGCAAGCTGTCGAGAAGGCAACTAACATTGCAAAGAAGACCATGATTACCATCCCAGTTGAGAACGATACTTTGCCACATGAAGTGGAGCTGAAGTATGGCGCTAGCCGCGTTTTACTAAAGCCTGCTGCTCCTGGTACCGGTATTATCGCTGGTGGTGTAGTCCGTACTATCATCGGTGTCACTAGCGTCAAGAACCTAGTTTCTAAGTCAATTGGTTCAACCAACAAAGTCAACGTAGCATATGCTACCATTAAAGCGTTGTCTGAATTGAAGCCACGCGCTGAATGGGTTGGCAACAAGGCGAAGAAGGAGGAGAAGTAATGGTAAAATATCATGAACTAGACGCAACTGTTACCCCTGATCGCAAGCGTGTTGGTCGCGGTATCAGCTCTGGCTATGGCAAGACTGCTGGCCGTGGTACTAAGGGGCAGAAGGCCCGTACCGGCAAGAACAAGACCATTCAAATTATGACTGGTGCTCGTTCTCGCATGCGTCAGCTACCAAAGCAGCGTGGTTTCAAGAGCAAGCGCGTGCCAGCACAGGTAGTTTATGCTGACCATCTAAACGACCTAAAGGCAACTGTAATTGATAACAATGCGCTTTATGAAGCTGGTTTGATTAACACCCCATTCAATGCCGTTAAGGTTATTGCTCGTGGTGAATTGACCAGTAAGGCCACTGTCAAGGTTGCTGCTATGAGTGCTTCTGTACGTGAAGCTCTCGCTAAGAATGGCGGTAACTTCGAGGCTACAGCTGTACCTCTACCAGTTGCACAAGAAAAAGCTGAATAATAAGAGTCTGACCGCTCCCGAATACACCCTTATCTAGGGTGTATTCTTTTGATTTAAAAAATAGCCCCATGTGAAGGGGCTATTTTTTTTATTTTAGAAGGGCAACTTCGCGCGGTGTTAGTTCGAGAAATGCGCCCGATGTTAGTCCACTTAGGGCAATGCCATCAAAGTTAATGCGGTGGAGCTTGACTACTGTGTAGCCGAGGCTAGCAAAGGTTCGGCGAATTTGTCGATTGCGCCCTTCGTGCATGGTTACTTTAAATTCCGTTCGGGTATCATTAAGTCGTTCAAGGCCTAATTTACTGTTGCCGTCCGGTAGGTTGACGCCAAAATCAGCAATCATTTGTTGATGTAAGGGTTGTAACGGCTGGTCTAGCGTAACCAAATACTCTTTAGTCTTGGCAAATTTAGGGTGGGTCAAATGGAAGGCGAGGTCGCCATCGTCAGTCAAGAGAATTAGACCAGATGAATCTTTATCAAGTCGACCGATGGTCTTCAGTTTATGATACTTCTCTGGTAGAATATCATAAATAGTTTCAACATCCTTAGCTTGTGCTTTGCGCGAGCAAACATAGCCCACGGGTTTATTAAAAGCTAGAACTGTACTTGTCTGAGGTAAATGCAATGTAGCACCATTTAGCTTGACGATGTCGCTATCCGATACGTCGGCGCCAATTGTTACTGGTGTATCATTAATAGTAACCTTGCCAGCCGCAATTAACTGGTCGGCTTCACGGCGTGATACACCACTAGCGTGGGCAATAAACTTATTTAGTCGCATTAACCCTATTATACACGATTAGCCGTTGGGGAATAAGCTTGAGTTAGCCGATGCGGATGAAAAGGGTGCGCCTGCGGCTTCGCTACCATTAGCTTCACCTAAAAGTGAGGTCAGATTGATACGTGGGTCAATCGCAGGGCCTTGCGTATTTGCAGCGGGCGTTTGACGTGCTGGAGCGGTTGGCTGAGGAGCTGGAATTGCAGCTGGCACTGGTGCCTGTGCCACTGGTGTAGGCTGAGGCTGGACTGCTGGAACTGGTCGTAGTGCAGGCTGTGAGGCCTGAGTATTGCTAGCTGGTGTAGCTTGTGCTGTAAGTGTAGTCGGTGCTGCGTATGCCTGTGCGGTTGTTTGAGCAGGTGCAACGGGAGCGGGAGTCGCTGGTTGGCTGACCGGTTTGGATTGCGCAACTGATGTATGTGGCTGCGTCTGGACACTACGCTGTGGTGTAGTTGGTTGTTGACTCGTTACTTGACCATACATTACTGGGTTTCCCTGGTAGTAATCAGCACTATTTTGCACTGGTGGCTGGTTGTAGGATGGTACCTGTAATGGCGTGTTGGGCAAATTAGGTAACGGTCGCCCTGCAACGACATTAGGCGATGTAGCAGCTAACGGGTTAAATGCTGATTGGCCGGATGCTGGCAGATTATTGTTAGTGGGACGGTTAATTATAATAGTACTCTCTGATTGTGATTTTTGAGCATTGACTTGCGCATCGTGTGCCGCGCGAGTAGAAGTTTCCATTTGTTCTACGGTACGCTGGCCGTTTTGGTCATTTAATACTTCATGAACAGTACGAACGATATCTTCAATACCTACCTGAGACTTCACGAGATAGCGGTCAGCTCCTAGAGCATCGCCACGTTCACGCTGATGCTCTGAGCTAAGTGCGGTTAACATAATAACTTTGATATTTCTAGTCGACTCATTGCCACGCAGTAAATCAAGCATCTCAAACCCACTGATACGCGGCATCATGACATCCGAAACGATTAGGTCTGGCCGCTCGCTAATTGCTAAGGCTAGCGCCTTTTCGCCATCAGCTGCTGACACCACCGTATAACCCTCGGCTGTTAGCCTAACGCCGTAAATTTCGCGTAAGCTATTGTCATCCTCTACTAGTAAAATTTTTGTCATTAACCCTTACCCTTTAAATTATAATTCCATTATACTGCATATGGTTAATTATAGCAAATATTAAGCACCTCGCCTCGCAGCTTGCCGCGCTTGAATCTCGCGTGCCTTTTGAATGGCCTGTTCGCGTGTTAGATTATCTAGCTCTAGCCAGAAGGTTGAGCCTTGGCCATAAACACTCTTAACGCCAATAGTGCCACCAATATTGTCGGCCAAGCGTTTGATTAGATAAAGTCCAAGCCCAGTACCGCCAATTTCTCGAGTTTGGCTGTTGTCGACGCGATAAAATTTTTGGAACAGATGGGGTACATCTTCTTCTGGGATGCCAATTCCGGTATCAGTCACGGTAAATCGTACACGATTACTGTCGACGTCAACGCTAACTTTGACGCCACCTTGTTTGGTGTATTTGATAGCATTTTCTATTATGTTATCGAGAATCTCGTTTAACTGATCTAAGTCGGCGCAAATAATAGCAGGTGGAGCTAAAACGCGTTCACCATGCGATGAACCAGTATCGGTGTCATTAAATTGTAGTGTCAACCCTTTGGCGGCGGCTTTTCCCGCGAAGTCTTGTACTACTTGTTTGGCAACTAATTTGGCGTCGAGTAGGCAAGGATTATTGTCGATGCGATGGTCGTCTGCTTTTGTAACATCGAGCAAATCCTGAAATAAGCGTCCAAGCCGCTTGACTGAATCGTGTGCTTTTTGAGCATACATGCGCGCTCGATTGTCAATCGTGGCTGTCTCGGGGTTTAGTATCATACCAAGGTAGCCCTCAATGATCGCTACTGGCGTACGCATTTCGTGACTGGCAGTTGAAATAAAGTCAGTTTGCGCATTCTGCTCGGCGCGTTCGCGTGTAATATCGCGAAAAACGACGATAACACCGTCGTTGATAGTCATGTTGCCGTCTTGTGCGGTAATTGGTGTAACCTTAATTGACACCGATACCTTCTGCTCAGAATGAGTTAATAAGTGGAACGAGTCACTTGTTTGAGGCTTATTGGACGATAGCGCCCGAGTAATTGGGTTTTCAGCGTCGGATATTGGCTGGCTCGCGCTATTTACGAAGCGAAAGATGGTTTTATAATTTAGCTGCAATGTTTCCGCTTCTGACCAGGCCAATAATTGTTCTGCTGCAGGGTTAAATAAATGAATTATTCCATTAGCATCAATAAATGTAATACCGTCGGAGATATTGTCAATTACTATTTTAGCTCTACGCTTAATATCGTCCGATGCCGGCTGCGTAGATAAATCACTCGGTTTGCTAAGGCTAAACAATTCCCACCCTCGAAATAATATTATTTGGTGACCTCGCGGGGAATCGAACCCCGGTTGTTGGGATGAGAACCCAATGTCCTAGCCGCTAGACGACAAGGCCACGCTTATATTATATTACCAAAATATGAGTAAGATTGCAACGATTTTTATTGAATTATTTTATTGTGATTGCGTAGCATTGCGGCAGACCTAAAACTTGTGGGCTGAGCCAACGGCGTGTCGCTAATTTTATCTTGACCGGGCACGTAGAGTGGCAGCCAAGCAGTAAATGTAGTGCCCTTACCCTCATTAGACTCAACCACAATAAACCCATTGTGCTGTTTGATGATAGCGCGTGAAATATATAGTCCAAGTCCGGAACCGCCGACGGCCTGCTTGGAGCGTCCGCTACGATAGAATTTGCTAAATAAATTTTGCATAGCAGTCGGTGTAATACCAATGCCATTATCATGAACGCTAATTGCCAAGAAGTTTTCTTCGACTTGCGCTGTTATAGTAATTTTACCATCCGATTTGGTGTATTTAATGGCGTTGTCTACAAAGTTGTTAATAACTTCGTCAATCAAACTGCGATCAGCAAAAATGCTTGGTAGATTATCTGGTATATTCCAATTTAGCTGACGTTGCGCTGTTGTTGCACGCAGCGCTAAATCGTCCCTAACATCGTCTAGTATATTGTAAAGTGTAATTTCTTGAGGCCTAAATCTCAGAGAATTGTGGTCATATCGACTAGCGTTAAGTATATTATTGATATAAGCTGATAGTTTTTGCGCTGATACATCAATTGAATCGAGCACCTTTTTGCTATTATTGCGGTCTAATTTGTCTCGTAATATGTCAATATACCCACGCATGGTTGTGATTGGTCCGCGCAATTCATGGGCAGCTAGGGTCAATGTATCCATACTAGACTCATCTGAAGTATACTTGTCGGTACGATCAACTGTAATGATTGAAATATCCATTCCATCAATTGAATCGCGCTGATATTTAGCAATGACGTCATAAATATGTCGGTCTTCAATACTATTAGGTGGGACATTGGCGATATGCGACCAGATATTTTCGCCATAAATCTCTTCGGCTTGCATTTTTATAATCCAATCGTGTAGCGAAATTGAACTATTGCTGAAGTCTAGTTGAATTGTTGGACGGTTGAAAACTGGCTTAATTGGAGCCAAACTATTATTGTAGACGATATCTAAATTGTTGTTAAGGATGATAACTCCAACTGGCATGACGGATAAAATATTATCTTTTAATACTACGTCAGACAGATTAGCTAAACCTTTGCGCTCCTGGTTACGCTTCCTAATATCGCCAGATAGCAGAGAATTGAGCTTATTTAGCTCTGAGCGAATATATGGTGGGCATAGTTTGATGCAGATAACGGTAAATCCATCTAAATTATCCGATTTTGAATTACGATATAGCACCTGACAAATTAATTTAAATGGTAGAGACGACATGATAAGAGTATAGATACCAAGTAGCGTTTCCGATATTATTAATGCAGCGAACATAGATATTACAACTACGTTAGATAATTCTACTTGATATTCATTTATAGTATAATACATCAAATAAGACATTAGGCTGATTGCAATCTGAAAAACAGTAAATAGTGTCATAGAATACAAGCGCACGTTATGAGCAATGCGCGCATAGCCAATGTCGTGTCTTTGTTGTTTCATTGTATTTATTTTAGCACAAACAATATTATAGTTTCTAGTTAGCAGCAACAATTGCAGCATCGAGGCGAGCAAGAGTCTCGTCGCGACCGAGCAAGCGCATCGTTTCTGGTAGGCCAGGGCTAAACGGTGCCCAAGTTAGCGCGAAGCGGATGATGCCGAATAATACCATCGGCTTCTGATTAGTTTCAACTAGTAGTTGATTGAGGCGGTCCTGTAAAGCAGCTTCATCAGTGAAGTCGACATCCTCTAAAGCGTTTTTGGCTGCGGTCAAGAGATTAACTAGCTCGGCGGTCTCGAACTTTTTAAGTTGTTTATTGTTGGTTACCATCGTCCAATCTGGCGTCGGCCGTTTGAAGAAATATTCTGAAAGTGCCGGTAAGTCAGCAAGCGTCTTGAGACGGTCTTGTACTACAGTTAATACGGCAAGCTGGCGCTCAGGAGTGGCTGTATTACCAGCTTCACCCCAAAACTTGGTAACGCGAGTAGCCAAATCAGCCACGGTTAGGCGCTTAATCCATTGGGCATTCATCCAAAGCAAACGCTTTTCATCAAAGCGCGCGCCAGAGCGCTGGACATGAGCAAAACTAAACTTGCTGATTAATTCCTCAAGGGTAAAGATATCTTGCTCGGTGCCGTCATTCCAGCCAAGGCAGGCAAGGAAATTCAGCATCGCCTCCGGCAGATAGCCCTCGTCGCGATATTCAGTAACCGACTTAGCACCATCGCGTTTGCCGAGCTTTTTGTGGCCGTCAGGCGCAAGGATATGGGGCAAGTGGGCGAAAATCGGCCGTTTTACCCCGAGAGCATCATATAACGCGAGGTATTTTGGCATTGAACTAATATACTCTTGACCGCGAATAACATGTGTCACTTGCATTAAATTATCGTCTACGATGTGGGCGAAATTGTAAGTTGGCAGGCCGTCTGACTTCATAATAATAAAGTCATCCACGGCTTCGGCGCCGGCTGAGAGATCACCCATTACTTCGTCGTGCCAGTGGTAGCTCTTAGCTTCGGGCACTTTAAATCGGAGCGCTTCGTGGCCAGTCCAAGCTGGGGTAACTTCTGGCCGATGCTCGCGATATAAGAATAGTTGGTGATTATTAGCAGCTACCTGTTTAAGCGCCTCAAGTTCGTCGTGTGAGCGAGGGTCAACATAAGCTAAACCAGCGTCAACTAGCTTTTGCGCCCATTCGTGGTAAATTGCGCGGCGATTGGTTTGATGATAGGGGCCGAAGTTACCTTTTTCTTGACCATTACTATCGGGACCCTCATCCCAATCTAGACCAAGCCACTTTAAAACATCGATAATTAAGTCCTCGGCACCAGCGACAAAGCGACTTTGGTCAGTATCTTCTATGCGGAGGATGAATTGCCCGTGATTTTGGCGAGCAATAAAATAAGGGTAAAGCGCCGAACGTACATTGCCAACATGAATGTAGCCAGTAGGGCTTGGCGCAAAACGTGTACGAATATTAGTCATGTTTCTATTATATAACAATTTGCGAGTCTTGACGGCGCGCATTGATTTATATAAAATAAGCATTGTAATTATTAAAGAAGGGTAGGAGAGTGAATTGGAAAACAATCTTCAAATCGCTTAGGAGTCGCGACATGCTAGCGCGTATCGGCGCGGTCTTAGGCTTGATTGTGGTATATCGCTTCCTAGCGCACATTCCGGTACCATTAGCCGAGCCAACTGCGCTAAAGGATGTTATATCGCATGCAATTTCATCAAATTCGTTTGGTGGATTTCTTAACTTGTTGACGGGAGGCGCGCTGGCTAGCTTCTCAATCATGCTTGTGGGGTTGAGCCCATACATTACAGCATCAGTGTTTACGCAGATGCTAACTAAGGCAATACCACGAGTTGAAGAGATGAATAAGGATGGTGAGAGTGGCCGTCGTCGCATTAATCAGTGGACTCGTCTATTGTCGTTTCCACTAGCGATTTTGCAGTCGATTGCCTATATCTTCATTTTGCGTCAGAGTGTTGCAGCGCAAAGTCCAACTTTGCAGGCCATGACTCTTGGTCAATGGTTTATGGCAGTAACAGCTATGACGGCTGGCGCTATGCTGCTAATGTGGATTGGTGAAATTATGACCGAGAAGGGTCTCGGCGGGGGCATTACACTATTAATCGTAATTGGTATTTTGTCGCAGATGCCGCAAACCTTCGTGTCACTTTGGGCGGCGATGACTAACGTAAACGGTAATCCATTTCACTTATTCAACTGGTTCACTATCAGCGGTCTAAACAATACAGCAACGTGGATGTCACTTGCAGTAGTACTAGCTATGTTGTTTATTCTGTATATGCTAGTGAAAATTAATGAAGGTCAGCGTGTGCTGACGGTTAACTATGCCCGTCGTGTGCATGGCAATAGCCAATACGGTGGGGTTACTTCAATTTTGCCAATTAAGCTAATTACTGCGGGTGTGATTCCAGTGATTTTTGCCGTGGCATTCTTGGCATTGCCGGCGTTTGTTGGGCAAATTATGATTGCAGGTAACTTCCATGCTGACATTGGTCGTAACCTCGTGCTTTGGTTCCAGCGCAACAATAGTGCTGTGCTATCAGGCTGGACACAGCTAATTTATCCGGTAACCTACTTCTTCTTGGTGGTAGCGTTTACATATTTCTACACTTCTATTGTCTTAAATACGCGCGAACTAGCTGAAGGCTTGCAGAATCAAGGTGGATTCATTGATGGTGTTCGCCCAGGCAAGCGCACCGAGCACTATATTGGCCAAGTGGTTAACCGCCTAACATTATTCGGTTCAATTGCACTCGGCATTATCTCCGTTTTACCATTCATCGGTGAATATATTATGATTCACTCTGGTATGGCAGCAGCCGCATCAACTTTGTCACTCGGCGGCACGGGACTTCTAATTGTGGTAACTGGCGCACTCGAGTGCTTGCGCCAAACTAATTCAAGGGCATTAATGGTAACTTATGATGAATATCGCTAATAGTAAATCAATTAAAAGAAAGTCAATTATTGTTGCAGCAGTACTAATTGTGCTAGGTATTGCGATGGCGGTAGCGGCTGGCGTAATCTTTAAAAATCGCCAAGATAGCAATCACGACAAACAAATGTGGGATCAACACGCTAAGGAAGCGCAGCTCAATACAGCTGATGTCACACCTGAAATGCGTGATAAATACCAAACCGCGCCGAATAAGCCACGCTACATTAACATCCCAAAGATTAAGTTGGATAAGGTGCGGGTAATAGAGGTTGGTCTAACTAACCCAAATCGCAATGGCGAGCAACAAATTGACGCGCCAAAGGGTATTCATGATACTGGCTGGTTTAACTGTAAAATTAACGACCGCCAGAATTCTTGCGATAAAACAACTTATCCAGAGGAAAACGACATTAATAATGCTGTGCTGATTGACGGCCATAGTTGTTCAGGCCGTGGTTGCGTGTTTGACCATATTGATCAGCTTAAGCCTGGCGACAAGATTGACTTAGTGATGGGTGACAATAAGACTATTAGCTACAAAGTTGTGACTACCGAACGTGTCAAACTGCAAAACCTCGATATCGACAAGCTATTGCGTCCAGTTACCGCTGGTAAGGCGGGTATGAACCTAATTACTTGTGCCGGTACGTGGAGCATGAAGGATACACGCGGTGTACGTAGCATGGATCAACGCGTGATCGTCTATACTGAAAAACTATAGTATTATTGCATATACTATTGTGCTAGTGCTATAATAGGATTGTATATTTCATAGGAGGTGGAGATGAACAGTGGTTTAGGAGATGAAACTTCTGGCGCGCCAAAAGGTAGCGCCAGCAAAGAAGCAGGAACTAGCAAAAAAACAAAAGGTGGTGTTTGTGCTTACAAGGTCTTCACAATAGTGTTAGGCACTGTGGTAGCAATCGAAACACTAGTACTTATCTGCTTTGCGGTTATGCTCAGCCTAAAGAGTATTAAGATAGTGTCAACTGCGGGTGGCAAACATATCGCTGAAATTTATAGTGTTTGCGATAAGAAGATAATTGACAACTGGAATAAGATCTATGACTTTTCAGACAAAGGCGGTGGCGCTAATCCAGTGCCAAAAGTTAAGCAAATAGCTGGCGACGTAAAGAAACTCAAGAATTACGATAGAGACCCAACCTGCCAATACTTTATCTTCCAAGCCGCAGTGTACGATAATGATACTACCAGTATGCAAAAGTCGCTTGATGCCATGAAAAAAGCCGCAGAAAAAGGCGTATATGTTAGCGACCACATTTTGTATCGTCAGTCAATCGACAACATGAAGGATGTATTGAAACAATTTAAGAAGTAGAGCATAAGTGTGGTTGCCGTCGGTATGTTTAAAGGTGTTACTGGAAGTACAATAAAATGGATGATAGACTAGATCAAATAAGACAGTTTGAGCCTGAGACTGATAATGTACCAAGCTCTACGTGCCAAAAATTTAATATATTTAAAATTATCGTCATTGCGTTGGGCGCAATAGCGACATTGGAGACCATTGTATTAATTGGGCTATGGGTTGCATTTGGTAGTGGCTGGTTGAAGTTGATGTCAAGTCATGTAAACAATAGCGATACCAGCAGAGCTACAGAGCTATACAACGTTTGTGATGATAAGATGGTTGCGCGATGGAACCAGATCTACGATATCAATAACCACGCAAAGAACTATACCCCGGTGTATGATATGCAGAGTATAGTTAAGGACATATATAAGCATCAAAACTACGATAAAGATCCAACTTGTCAATACTTTATCTTTCAATATGCCCTATATAGCAATGACATTAGTACAATGAAGCAGTCGGCAAAAGCGATGGATGAATTATCAAAGAAGGGGGCTACGGTGAATGGTAATGTAGCGTATCGCCGTTCGTTAGATGACATAATGAAATTAGCTGGCGAGGCTAAGAAGTAGGGGCGTATATGAGTATTGATATGATAAATAGAATACATTGTAAGCGTAGCGCGATGGTCTGCGCTATGGCTTTTATGTGCGCAGCCCTTATCTGCTCGTTTAGTACAAATTCTTTACTTGCACTAGGTGTACCTGAAGGCATAAGGGCAAGCCTGGAATCTAGCCATAATGACTCATGGTGGCGATCAGGCATGGCTACATCTAGATATTATTTACAAGGGTCTAGTGATTCTGGCTGTCGTATTGTGCCATATTGGGAGGATAATAGCGTTAGCGATATGGTACTAGGCGCGTCATACACTGAAGGTAACTCGTGGCTTGGTTCTGTGGATATTAGGTTAAAATCAGATAGCCCGTTGCGTTTGTCATATGACAGTGTTGCCACTCATAGCACTGGCAGTTGGTCGCTCGTTGGCCCATACGGAGGGCCACGCGCCACCTTATATTTGCAACAGTTGGGTGTACCAAGAAATCCGGGTGAGTGTACCGTAACTGATATACCAAGCTATTCATGCCACAACCACCCATCAGAGAAGCCATTGCCAATATATTGCCCGAGTAATAATGGATTTACAAGTGGTATGAATACTGATTCTCATTGTTTGGAAACATTGGCTGACCATAATGATACGTGTAGTTGCGAGAATGCTGCAATCGCAAAGTATAATAGTGACATAAAAGATTATAACCAAAAAGTTGCTGATAGCAACGCTGAAATCGCTTGGTATAATGATAGGGTTAAGCGAAACAACATGTGTGCACAACGCAAAACTTGCGCGGTAATTGAGCTTGGCGATCCGCCTCAGCCCTATAACGGGCCAGAACCAGACGAAAAAGACCCTAAATACCATTGTATAAATAAAGATTATATGGGTAAAAAACGCACGTATAAATCGAACCCTGATGACTGCGGTAACTGGTTTACATGTGCCGATGATAACTTTAACTTCTGCCTAGAACGCGGATACCCAGAACACTATTGGTTCGTTCAGGTCAAGGCGACGCGAGATAAGGAAGTGGCTCGTCCAGGAGAGCCGGTTAGATATACCTATACTGTGTCATTACTACATGAAGATTTGGAAGCGCGTAATACAGGCTGTGGTGGATTTAACTACCACACCAGTCACCCGACGCAAACAGCACATATCCCAATTACGGTTTATACTAATACGGTAGGTGAACAGCGTACATTTACGTTGAGCCCAGGTGAGTGGAAACATAGTTGGACAGTTGACCATATTGTAACGCAAAATGATGTCGGTCACGATATCTTCGGTAAGGTATGGGTAGATCAGGGGTCATGGCGCTGTGTCGAACCATATTTGTCACGAAGTGGTCCTTTTGGACGGCAGTGTACAGTGTCTGACCAAATTGACGCCACCGTTCACTATAACTGGGATGACCAGCTAAAGAGCGAGCGTAAAGTTATTTCGGATAAATGGCATGAGCCTAAACCATATGGCATAGCACCTACCGTGTTTGCATATCCTGATGATCATATTATGTTTAAGCACAGTACAAACTTACGATATCACTACGATTTTAAGGAAGAGTATGGTGTGATGTATGAGCGTCACCTCACAAAGACTAATGCCCCTGTCGATTTTTATGATCACAACAGTATGGTTGATAATTATCGTGGCAGGTGGGTGACGCAGTGGCCTAAAGGTACTTTGCCAAATCGACCATATCCGCCAATTATGGAGGGCTGGATTAACAACTTCAACCAATCTCGAAAAGTTATTCAGGATGATGTAACTAAAACGATGTGTGAATATATTAGCGCTAGACCAGGTGGTTTTACCGCCAATATGATTTACCACAATCAAGATGGTAAGTTTGACGAAGAACATCGTTCACGTGAGACGTGTGTACACTTCCCGTACCACTATACATTTGAAATACCACCAGATTATGGTACGGCTCCAAAAACTTGTTCATGGTATGGCACTTGTAAAGACAATTACTTGCCAAAAGAGCAAAAAGATTCGAGGGTTGGTTACGGTGTTAAAATTCAAACCAAGCGAGAGAGCGATGACCGTGTGCTACTGGGTGATCCGTTTAAGTTCACCGCTACGATGAGTTTTAGCGGTGGTAGAACTAAAACTAAGCCATATAAGTTCCACTCTTACATAGCAGTAGTTAATGGCGACGCAGTAAACACTAATAATATGGAGGGGCCATTAGTGTATCCAAACACGCAAGGGTTTAATAACAGCGCATTTAACTGTATGATTGGTGCAAAGAACGATGCACATAAGATAGCACCGGGCAATATTAAAAAATGCTATGAGTTATGTAGTGGTCGAGGTGACTGGAATGGTAAAATAACCTGTGAAGTCGACCAAAAAGATGGCATTGCTTGGAACGATAAAAGTGGCAAAACAATTGCGTATGATGGTCAGTTTAATGAAACATTGTTTAAGCAGGCAAGACCAAAGCCGGGTGACAAGATTTGTTACTGGGCGGCAATTTCCGATTGGGCTGCAATCGATGACATATCAGCCCCATCAATACTAGTATCAAATATGGTTTGTACTGATGTTGCCAAACAGCCGCAAATGAAGATTATCGGTGGCGATGCGATCGCTGGCAAAAATATTGTTGGCGCAGTCTACAATAAGGTTAATCCAATTAACGGTAATCGCGGCTCATGGTCGCAGTATGGATTATTTGCCCATGACGATATTAGCCACTTCGGCTCAGCCGGCTTTTCTAATCCATGGTACGTACACCACAACAATAGCTGCCGTTTGTCGTATGCAAACCAAACTGGGCTATCAAGCAATCCTTGCAATATAGACAAGTTGGGCAAGTTGGGCCATTTTGGTATGAGTAGCGATGGTGTCAGTGGGTATGCCCCAAAGATACCGGATATTGACGAATCGTCGGCTAAATTAAAGCCGTTGTCGGGCGAGCTAAACCTCAACACCATTGGCGAGGGTGAAACAGTAGGTTTGGTGTATAGGGGTGTTGGTGATCTTAATATTTATGGTGATTTGGCGGATAAAGCTAGAGTTGTAGTCTATGTGCCAAAGAACAGAATGGACCCAGATAACCCACAAGTGAATATAACTGGTGACATAAAGCCGAAGAGCAAGTCGTTTGATCGATTAAGCAGTATTCCTTCGCTAACAGTAATTGCCGATAATGATATAAACGTTAACGCTGCTGTATCCAATATGTTTGGCAACTACATCTCGCGCGGCGGTCGCATCTCTACATGTAAGGAAGCTAAAGGTACGGAGACTGACGACACCGACTACAAGGTGAAGCCTCGTGTTATATCTACTAAGCTAGGTGTGGAGGGATCGATGGTGTGCAATAGAAAACCACTCAAGGTACAGGGAACGTTGATGTCAGCCGGTGATGTTACCTTTTACCGCACTTACGGGTCGGAAAACTTCGACGAGAAGACGCATCACGACGAAGAAGTACGTGCTTTAGCTAGTGAGGAGGTTGACTATACGCCGAATACTTTCTTACTACCGTATTATCAAAGCTACAATTTTGAAGATAAGACCAGCTTTATCGTGCGAACAGCAAAGAATATGATACCTAGGTATTAGAATCATACTCGTCCAATAACAGCCAGCCACAAGGTTGGCTGTTATTTTGTTAAAACCTATTGTGTTACGTTAAAAAATAGTGTATAATTACAAATTGTAGTTACTATGGCTGTAGACAAGGAAGTAATCAAAATCAATGGTACCGTGGTGGAAGCCCTACCTGGTACTAAATTTAGGGTAGAACTTGAAAACGGTCATACTATTATCGCCATTATATCAGGCAAGATGCGCAAGCATTACATTCGTTTGGTACAGGGAGATAAGGTTGAAGTTGAGATGACCCCATACGATCTCACGCGGGGAAGAATCAGCTTTCGACTACGTGAGGAAAAAAATTTAAGTGCACCGCAGGGAAGCGGTCAGAAAGGACATAGCCGAAGATGAAAGTCTCAGCTAGCGTTAAGAAACGCAGCCCAGATGACAAGTTAGTGCGTCGTAAGGGTCGCCTACGCGTCATCAACAAGATGAAGCCACGTAATAAGCAGAGGCAAGGCTAAGGAGAGATATGGCAAGATTTGCTAACGTTGAGGTTCCTGCTGACAAGCAGATTGCAGTGGCATTGACCTACATTTATGGCATCGGCCCTAAGTTGGCTGGTGACATTGTCAAAGCCGCTAAAGTAAAGCCTGAGACCCGCACTAAGGATCTCAAGCCAGAAGAAGAGCGCAAGCTCCGCGAGATTATCGACGCTAATTATACTGTAGAAGGTGATTTGCGCCGCATTGTCGCTGGCAACATTAAGCGCCTAAAGGATATTAACTCTTACCGTGGTCTACGCCACAAGGCCAACCTACCAGTACACGGTCAGCGTACTCGTACGAATGCCCGTACTAAGCGTGGTAAGCGTATCGCCGTTGGTGGCAGCCAGCCAAAGGCAGCAAGTAAGACCTAGGATAGTCGAGTTAGGAAGGTAAATAAGGAAAGGAATCTATGGCAGACAAGAAATCTGTTGCCGCGTCAAAGAAGACTACCGCCAAGGGCAAAAAGCGCACTAAGCGCAGCATTCCGCTCGGCCAAGTCCATATTCAGGCGACATTTAACAATACAATCATTACATTTGCAGACAACCATGGTAACGCGTTGAGTGCAAGCTCAGCTGGTGCTTGTGGCTTCCGTGGTAGCAAGAAGGGCACCGCATTTGCCGCCCAAATCGCTACGGAAAAGGCCGCCGAAGTTGCCAAGAATCAGTACGGTTTAACTAAAGTTGACGTCTTCGTTAAGGGCGTTGGTCTCGGTCGTGATGCTGCAGTACGTGCTATCAGCGCTGCTGAAATGCAAATTGAGAGCATTAACGATGTGACTAGCGTGCCACATGGCGGTGTACGTCCTAAGCGCGAAAGGAGAGCATAAACTATGGCTCGAGATAATTCACCAATTGTTAAGCAGAGCCGCCGCGAAGGCTACGCTCTACATCGCAAGGCCGTCAAGGTCATGGCGCATAAGACTGGCATCCCTGGCCAACACGCTGGGTCACGCCAAGGTAAGCCATCACTATATTTGACTCAGCTACGTGAAAAGCAGAAGGTGCGCCGCATTTATGGTGTACTAGAGAAGCAATTCCGCATTCTAATGAAGCAAGCTACTAAAGACCAGGCTTTGACTGGTGTTAAGTTGCTAGAACTCTTGGAACGCCGTCTTGATAACGCTGTTTATCGCGCTGGGTTTGCTGTATCACGCCGTCAAGCGCGTCAGCTTGTGACTCACGGTCACTTCCTACTCAACGGTCGTCGTGTTGATATTCCATCAATTCGCCTCAAGGCCGGTGACGTAGTTACTGTTCGTCCACACTCTCAAAATAGCGCCTTCTTCAAGGGCTTAGCTGAGATTAATCGCGACGCTCAAAGTCAGCCAGCCGGTTGGCTCAAGTCTGATGTTAAGAATATGACTATTACCGTAACCGGTTTGCCAGCACGTGAAGACGCTGAGCCTGGCATTAATGAACAGCTAATCGTTGAGTTCTACTCACGCTAAATAAGGGAGGACAAATGAGCAATACAATTTTGAAGCCAGCAGTAACCAGTGTTAAGGAGTTAGCTCAAAATAGCTCTGTGCTGACAATCGAGCCACTTGCTAGCGGCTATGGTCAGACCCTTGGCAATTCACTACGCCGTGTCTTACTATCATCAATCGAAGGTTCAGCTATTACCGCTTTTAAAATCGACGGTGTTGGCCATGAATTTACTACCATCCCTGGCGTTAAGGAAGACGTGCTTGAGATTATGCTTAACCTCAAGAGCGTTGTCCTAGACAGCCACAAGGATGAACCAGTTGAATATACTGTTCGCAAGAAGGGCGGTGTATTAACTGCAGCCGATTTGGCTGGTAGTGCCGATTTTGACGTAGTAGACGACTCACAAGTCATCGCTACTATCGACGACCCAAATCACGAACTAGTTTTGACTATCGTAGTTGAGCGTGGTCGCGGTTACCAAACCATCGAAGAATCAAGCGCGCATCGCTTGCACTCTGACATGATTGCCGTTGATGCGCCATTCTCACCAGTGCGTCGCGTCCGCTACGCCGTTGAGAAGACTCGTGTTGGCGACAACGTTGACCTTGATAAACTAGTTATTACTGTTGACACCGACGGTTCAATTACGCCAAATGACGCCTTTGAACAGGCTGCTGCCATCTTAGTCAATCAGTACAAGGCCATTGCTGGTCAAACCGTGGTAGCTGACGCTGAGCCGGCCGCCACTGCTGAATCTGATGACGCAACTGGCATGCTATCGATGTCAATCGAAGAGCTCGGAATGAGCGCCCGCACCACTAACGCCTTGATTAGCAACAACATCAACACCGTTGGCGACCTCGTATCGTTAACCGATGATGAGCTAGAAGACCTCAAGGGTTTTGGTGCTAAGGCTAAAGAAGAAGTTAAAGCCCGCGTGGCAGAATTGGAGTTTTAATCAATGCATAGGCATGGATACAAGGGCCGCAAGTTTGGTCGCGAACGCAACCAACGTCGTGCCTTGCGTCGTGGGCTTGTGATTTCTTTGGTTGAGCATGGCGCTATTGTCACCACTCTACAAAAGGCCAAGGATATTCGCCCAGTCGCAGAAAAGTTAATCACGAAAGCACGTAAGGGTGGCCTAGCTCGCCGTCGTGCTATCATCGCAGCACTAAACAACCTAGATGCTGCCAACAAGTTAGTTGACGTTGTTGCACCACAGTTGCAACATGAAAGTGGCTACTTGCGCATCGTTAAGCTAAATCAGAACCGGGTTGGCGACAACGCTGAAATGGCTCGGATTGAGTTTGTCGACGAAATCAAGCCAGTCGCTAAGCCAGTCAAGGCTGAAGTAGCTAACAAGAAGGAGGCTAAGTAATGAACACTAAGACCTACCAGAAGAAGGCCGGTGAAGTCGAGCACAAGTGGGTGCTAGTTGACGCCGCCAACTTGCCACTTGGCCGTGTTGCAACATTTGTTGCTAACCGCCTAATGGGTAAGTATGACCCAACCTATACTGCACACATGGATGCCGGTGATAACGTCGTAGTCATCAATGCTGACCAAATGGTTTACAATGGTGACCGCCGCACTAAGAAGTACTATCGCCACAGTGAATTCCCGGGTGCTTTGAAGGAAATCAAGGCTGAGGATGTTAGCCTTAGCGAAATGCTAGAGCGTTCAGTTGCTGGCATGTTACCAAAGAATAAGTTGCGTGATGCTCGTGTTGCTCGCTTGCGTGTTTACGCTGGCGCTGACCACAGCAACACTGCACAACAACCAGTAAAATTGGAGGTTAAGTAATGGCCACAGGTACATATTTTTACGGTCTTGGTCGTCGCAAGAGCTCAAGCGTGTCAGCACGTCTTTATAAGGGCAAGGGCGATATCACCATCAATGGTAAGTCAGCCAAGGATTACTTCGCTGGCAACACCACTTTGCTAGCTGAAATAACCGACCCATTGGCACTAGTCAGCAAGCAAGCTGAATTTGATGTCACTTTGCTCGCTAAGGGTGGTGGCACCGCTGGTCAAGTTGATGCCGCTAAGCTCGCTATTGCGAAGGCACTAGCATCAATCAACGACGACTTGCGTGGCACGTTATCAAAGGCTGGTTATCTCCGCCGTGATAGTCGTGAAGTCGAGCGCAAAAAGTACGGTTTGCGTGGTGCACGCCGCAAAGAGCAGTTCTCAAAGCGTTAATACCACATATCTACAAAAGAGGAGTCCGCACGGCTCCTCTTTTATTATGTTATAATAGGAGTTATGAAAGACATTATTCTCACTGGTGATCGACCGACAGGCAAGCTCCACCTCGGCCATTATGTAGGCTCGCTTCGCGAGCGAGTTAAGTTACAAGAGAGCGGCAAATATGACCCGTTCGTGATGATTGCTGATATGCAGGCGCTGACCGACAACGCCAAAAATCCAGCTAAGGTACGCGACAACGTCTTACAAGTCGCACTTGATTATCTTGCTGCCGGCCTTGATCCGCGTAAAACGACGATTTTTATTCAGTCACAGGTGCCAGCACTCTCGGAACTCACCATGTATTACATGGATTTGGTGAGTATTAGCCGCCTTGAGCGCAACCCAACTGTAAAGAGTGAGATTAAGCAGAAAAATTTTGGCGAAGGTGTGCCGACCGGCTTTGTTACCTATCCAATTTCGCAAGCTGCCGACATTACCGCTTTTAAAGCCAAGTACGTACCAGTAGGTGAAGACCAGTTGCCAATGATTGAGCAAACTCGTGAAATTGTTCGGTCATTTAACCAGACTTATGGCGAGCAGGTGCTAGTGGAACCGGAAGCTATTCTCGCGAGCAGCAACACGGCACGCCGTTTGCCGGGGCTGGATGGTCAGGCCAAGATGAGTAAAAGCCTAGGTAACTGCATTTATCTATCTGACGACGAGAAAACTTTGCACGACAAAGTATTTAATATGTATACTGACCCAAACCACATTCATATCAGTGACCCTGGAAAAATTGAGGGCAATGTAGTGTTCACCTATCTTGATGTATTTGCAACCGACCAAGCTAAAGTTGCCGAATTGAAGGCGCAGTATCAGAAGGGTGGCTTGGGTGACGTAGTAGTGAAGAAGTATCTCTTTGAGGTATTAAACGAAGTTTTGACGCCAATCCGTGAGCGTCGTGCCAAACTGGCTGAAAACCCAGCCTACATTTACGAGCTGCTGCATCAGGGCTCGCAAAAGGCAGCCTGCATTGCTAGCCAGACCCTAACACAAGTTAAGGATGCCATTGGTATCAATTATTACGGAGACTAGATGCGACTTGACGCTTGGCTAGCCAACAAATATCCGGAATTCTCACGGGCTACCGTGCAGAAACTAATTAAATCGGGTCAAGCGACCGTTGACGGTGCTGTAATAACCAAGCCGTCTTATGAAGTGGCTGAAACGCAGACTGTGTCATTCACGCCACCCACCGCGCCAGATTTTAGCATAGATAGTAGCCAGTTTGCGGCTAACGTAATCTTTGAAAACGCCAACGTAGTGGTAATCAACAAGCCAGCAGGAATGCTAACTCACGCTAAGGGTGCCATGGCTGAGGAATTTACCGTGGCTGATTTTGTGCGTAGCAAATTCGACCCGGCAGAGAGTGTAGCAAATGCCGACAACAACCGTTTGGGCATCGTGCACCGCCTTGACCGCGCTACTAGTGGCTTATTGATTTGCGCTAAGAATCTCGCCACGGCACATTATTTGCAGCGACAATTTGCTGACCGTAAGGCGCATAAAACTTATTTTGCTCTCGTAGAGCGCACGCCAAAGCAGCTTGCTGCGCAAATTAATTTGCCGATTGCCCGCAACGTTCGTAAGCCCGCTACTTTTCAAGTAGACCCGAAGGGTAAGCCTGCCATCACTGATTATCGGGTTACTGAACAGTTCGACGATTGCACTGCACTAGTAGAGTTGAAACCTCATACCGGCCGCACACACCAATTGCGCGTACACCTAAGTTACATTGGTGCCCCAATCGTGGGCGACCCGATTTATGGTAATGGCCAATTTGGCGACCGCCTGATGCTGCATGCTGCTGCATTAGAAATTACCGTACCAACCGAGCAGGGCAACGAGCGCATGGCGTTTGAAGCACCATTGCCGACTGATTTTATGGCCGAGCTGGAGCGCCATCGTGACTAAACTTGACCAGCTAATTATTAACGCCAGCACGCGTCGGCAATTAGCGAATTATTTAACGCATCCAGCGCAAGCGTTGATGCTAACTGGCGCTTCTGGGTTGGGGCTTTATACTATTGCCGAGGCGTTGGCGCATCAGCTAGCTGGTGGCAACACTGTTTTACTGCGGCCGAGCCTACACAAAGCGCAAAAGACTGCCATTATTAATGCCGACGACATCGCCTACGTGACGAGTATTATTTATGATAAGCGCAAAGAATCACTGGTAGTGGTGATAGACGATATCGACCAAGTGGCGCCAGGGGTCTCGGAACGCATTTTAAAGATTGTCGAAGAGCCAGTTAAAAACGTCTATTTTATTTTCACGACGCATCACCCAGCAACTGTGCCAGCAACCATTATATCGCGCTCGCAACAAATAGAGGTCGCGGCACCTGAGACAAGTGATTGTGTGACCTTATTGGCCGAGGCGCCAGAGGCTAGTCAATCCCAGATTAAATTTTTGGCCGCGGCCTATCCAGCGCAAATTTATCGTTTAATTCACCAGCCAAAGCTGCTTGCTGATGTTGCTGTACAGGCGAAGCTGGCTAAACAATTTATCACTAGCAACACTGGTGAGCGACTAGTTTTAATTACCAATATTAAGGACCGCACAGCCGCTACCGAATTTTGCGAGCTAGTAATTAAATTCCTGCTTTTTGCGCAGCGTAACTCAGACCATTCTGACCGTCTTGTGCGCCAGCTTAATCTCGTAAATGACGTTATGGCCTATCTGACTGCCAGTTGCAACTTAAAATTAGCCTTAACTCAGCTGGCGCTTAATTTGTAATACTGCTATAATAGTAGCATGTATGCCTTGCTTGTCTTAATTATTATCACAGTGGCAGTTATCTTTTGGCCAGAGGTAAAAGACCAAACCGACCTCCAGCCGTCACGGATTGAGTTGCAGCTTAATAAGCTTTGGGATATCTCGCTCGGGGCGATTCACGATAAAAAATACGTCCGTGCCGAGAAAGCACTATTGACCATTTTACGAGTTGACGACCGCAATGCGCGCGCCTACAATCGCCTTGGTATTTTATACGCTAAACAGGGGCAGTACAAAGACGCCATTGAGTGCTTTGAAATCACCCAGAGTTTGGCGCCAAGCGCCTCGGCTCTCCATAATGTTGGTTTGATTTATTATGAGGTCGGTCAGTATGATAAGGCGGCGCAGGCCTTTGAGCAGGCGTTATCTAAGGAATCAGACGTCGCTTCGCGCCACGTGGCCTACGCTAAGGTACTTGAAAAAATGGGTAATAATAAAAAGATGCTTGAAGAGTTGAAGACCGCCGTCAACCTCGAGCGCAACCCACAGTCGCTTGGCTTGCTAGCCGACGCGCTTGATCGTAACGACGAACACGAGCAGGCCGAGAAAGTACGCCTCTTAATGGAGAAGACGCGTAAGCTAGGCAATCGCTCGCGCATCAAGCAACCGCGCAAAGTAATAATGTAGTAACTATGCGGCGCTAAATTGTTTGCATTCTGCGCCGCGATTTGCTATGATATTTTTAGTGCCAATTTAGCTCAGTTGGTTAGAGCAGCTGTTTTGTAAACAGCAGGTCCTCGGTTCGAATCCGAGAATTGGCTCCACATTTCAATCTTTGCTGGGGTAGTGAAGCGGTTAAACACGGCAGACTGTAAATCTGCTCCCTATGGGTTCGGGGGTTCAAATCCCTCCCCCAGCACCAGATATTTTGCCCCCGTTTGGGGGCTTTTTATTTAGCAAACGTAGCTTAGCGTTTATGTTGACAATCCATTTTAGGTCTGCTATACTCTAAAAAGTAGTGATTAGCTACTTTTATGCCGCCTTAGCTCAGTGGTAGAGCACTTCCATGGTAAGGAAGGGGTCTCGAGTTCAAATCTCGAAGGCGGCTCCACATAGTATGATTTTATTACACCCCTCAGGGGGTGTATTTTTATAGGGACGCCTACTAAAAATGCCACTGTTTATATCATGGCATTTATGTGTAAAGTAATAGTTTTAGCGTTACTTTTTAATCAAGAAGAGATAAATCGCTATCTCTGCCGCCATCGCTAGAATGTTGATAATGATGGCCACGACCGCGATGCGGCGAATCTTGGTTAGCTGCTCGGCGAATAAGCCATAGAGAAGGTACTTGTTTACGAAAAATATCGCCACGATACCGCCAATAGTTGACAGAAGAGGCAAAACGCTAAGCACTAAGCTAGCCTTACCTAAGAACTGAAGACTGGCAGCGTACATCGCCATGTTTTCAACCGTATGGCGCTCTCGGTCGGACAAACCACTCAGTAATTCATCCATTTGTGCCTTATCGCGCTCAAGCGTGCCGCTTTGTTCAAGCGCGTCTATCTCTTGGCGAATTTGCTGGCGTTGCTCATCATACATCGGTTTATTCTTTGCGTACTCTTTTACTGCTTTATTGACATCATTAATAAAGCTATCAATATCGTAAATTTCATCTGAATAGTCGTGACGAATAATATCGTTGTCCCACTCTTTGCTTGGTCCTGGCCCATATTGTGCACGAATACAACACTTGTCACTAATAATAAAAATCCGTATAGTATTAGAAGAGCCCAAAGAACCATATATGGCATCCTTCATTAGATTATCTCCGCTGTTAATATACAAGCGGTCAAGTAATTCTCTATATTGGTCATCTGTTACACCACCTTCAACCGTGGTTCTTACTACGTGGTCGCCAATACCGGCGGTGATGGTAAATTTTTCATCTAAATTAATAGTGCCCTCATTGCCCACAATTGAATCAGTAAATAACATGATGCCGCCTATTTCATATATTCTGTCATGGCCAATACTGTGGAGCTTGACTTTTAATGTGTTAATTTTTGTCAATGTTTGATAAGATTCATCCCCTAGTCGTTCCAGCTCAGGTATTTTACTAGGGTCGATTATGGTGTTCATGCTTATATGATAGCAGAATCCATTAGCCGGAGAAAGTGGCACAGTTACTTTTTAGAGAAGAAGGTAAGGTAGCGTGGGAGCTCATCTTGTGCGGTAGCAGCAGGAATATTTTCGAGCACAAAGTTTACGCCACTATTCAACGTTTTAGATAGGGGGAGAACAAATAACAGCCAGGCGTAAAAAATCGGTTGGCCCGCATCGAACAGCCGGCGACGATTTATTGCTACGGCGCAGACTGTAATGTGTAAAATTATTAGAATCAGTGGCGGGACGGTGAACCAAGGGTAGATATTGTAGTATACTAGAAAGGATATTGGAATTACGGCAAACATGAAAATGAAAATCATAATTTGTTGTGCACGCTTGTAGGTAGCGCGCGACGTCCGGTAACCTTTTGTGAAAATCGGAATCAATGCCTCACAAAAGGCATCGCGTACGCTATTAGTCGGTTGCGCCACTGGGTGCGCAAATGATGGCAGTTTACCAGGCTTCACAGCTGCGAGTAATATGGTTTTATTGGAACTATGACTAGAGCTAGAATCAGTGTTAGGAACTAGGGTAGAATCAACAATAGGAGTGTGATCGTCGATAGGCACGGAGCCAAAGGTAGAGACAGGCTGCTCAGACGAGCTAGTAGCATCAGCTGCACCTTTAGATGGACGAAAGCTATCTGGTACGTAGTCTGACGATGCATCCGGATACGGCTCAATACCGCCAAGCTGCTTTAAATAATTTGTCACCGGATTATTGTATATATCGGTGTATTGTTGCTGGCCGCCTTCACTGGTAACTGTTGTACCAGCTGGCGTCGTACTGTTGTTCTGCGTAGCACCAACCTGAGTTGTCGCCGTTAAATTAGAACTAGAAAACGGCTGCGTCGTTTGTGTTGTAGGGGTAACTTGTTTATCTTGCATCTTATTAACATTATTTTAGCGCAAATTATATTGTAAGCGCAACCAAAATTTAACGTGCCATCTTAGCGTGAGCGTGTTATAATAGAATATATGGATGATAATAGATACGGCGTAGGTATCGATATTGGCACCGGCTCAGTTAAGGTGGTCGTGGGTGTTTGCCCGCGCGATAGTGCCGAGAACAATGAGTCTATTCTACCAAATATCATTGGTGTTGGTATGCAGCCCAGTGCTGGCATACGTAAAGGTATAATTACTGATATAGCTAAGGTTTCTCGAGTGCTAGATAAAGCTCTATCGCAAGCCGAGCAGATGAGTGGTCAAGCGATTCATCACGCCACATTTTCAGTTAATGGTACAAAAATTACTGGTATTCAATCGCGGGGTGTCGTGGCGGTTAACGGCGACCGCCAGACAATCGGCTCCGGCGAGACGGAGCGCGTCATCAAGGCCGCCCAGGTAGTGAAGCTCGCCCCTAACCAAATTATCTTAAATGCTAGTCCGCGTACTTACAAAGTAGATAATCAAGACGGTATTCGCGACCCAATTGGTATGACTGGCGTCCGGCTAGAAGTTGACGCCTTTGTTACTACTGCGCTATCACCTCAACTACGCAATATCGACAGTGTAGCAAGTAACTCCAGTATTGAACAGTCTAGCTCATGTATCCCTGCGGGCGTTGCGTCGTCATCTATCGCTCTTAACGACCAGCAGAAAGAAAACGGCGCGGCGTCGCTCGATATCGGCCATTCTACAACTACGCTAGTGGTTTACGATGAGGGTGACATAGTTGATATCAAAGTATTACCAATAGGCTCCAATAATATCACCAGCGACCTCGCGATTGGCTTGCAAACTGACCTCGACATCGCCGAACAAGTTAAAATACAACATGCCGTAGCAGCACCGCAGCTTCGTCGAGGCAACGAAGAGATGGTGGCAATTAAGGTGACTCATCCGGATGGCTCTGTGCATAAAATTGGATTTAAGACCGAGCTAATAGATACTATTGTAGCAACGCGTCTTGCCGAGTTATTTGAGCTAGTCAATAAAGAGCTCAAGCGTATCCATCGTGCTGGAGCATTGCCGGGTGGGATAATGATTACCGGCGGCGGGGCAAAGTTGCGTGGTATTACCGATTTTTCACGCATGGCGTTGCAAATCAACACACATGCGTTTGCGCCGCAAAATTACCAAATGGTATCTAAATTGGCCGCTGACCCAAGCTTTACGGCTGCAATTGGCCTAATGGAGCAAGACCTTTCACAAGTTATGAATGGGCAAGAGCAGGGTCGCCGGCGTAGCAGTAACGGTGGTAGCGGTATTTTCGCTAAGTTATTCCACTTCGGCAAATAACGTAACCACTATTGCCACTAGTTGTTAATATGTGTATAATGTAATTGTGAGATTAAACTATTTTAGGAGGGTTTATGCCAGAGGTTAAGCCAACAGATATTCAGGCACCTGCTGTCATTAAAGTCGTCGGCGTTGGCGGTGCCGGTGGCGCAGCAGTCAATCGCATGCGTGATGCTGGGATTGAAGGAGTTAGTTTTATTGCCATTAATACTGATGCTCAAGCATTACAAGCATCAAAAGCAGATGTTAAAGTCCACATTGGTCGCGATACGACCCGTGGTCTTGGCGCTGGTGCTGACCCATCAGTTGGTGAAGCTGCCGCTCGCGAGAGTATTGACGATATCAAGCAGGCACTAGAAGGCGCCAATATGGCGTTCATTACCTTTGGCGCTGGTGGTGGTACTGGTACTGGTGCTGCACCAGTCGTTGCTGAAGTCGCCCGTGAACTCGGTATTTTGACTGTCGGTGTAGTTACACGACCGTTCACCTTCGAAGGGCAAAAGCGCCGCCAAAACGCCGACCTCGGTATTGCCAACATTTCTAAAGTAGTAGACACTTTAATTACTATTCCAAATGACCGCTTGTTGCAGACTATCGACCGCCGCACTCCATTGCTTGAGACCTTCAAGATTGCCGACGATGTTCTTCGCCAAGGTGTGCAGGGTATCTCTGAACTCATCACTCAAAGCGGCTTAATCAACCTCGACTTTGCTGACATTAAGGCTATTATGAGCAACGCTGGTAGTGCTTTGATGGGCATTGGTCGCGCTAGTGGCGATGACCGCGCCGTCAAGGCTGCGCATCAGGCTATCGAATCACCGCTTATCGAAGTCAGCATCGATGGTGCTCGTGGCGTTCTCTTGAATGTCACCGGTGGTTACGATATGTCAATGTCTGAAGTCCAAGAGGCAGCCGACATTATTACCGCCGCCGTAGCGCCAGACGCTAACATCATCTTTGGCGCCAACTTGAAGCCAGAGATGGAGGACGAGTTGATTATCACTGTAGTTGCTACGGGCTTTGATGCCAATTACTTCTCTGGTAAAGACAACCAAGGTCGCGCTACCAAAGCTACTGCGCCAGCTGACACACAGGCTGTCAAGGATGCTAACGATGACTTCAACAAGATGGATCTCGGCAGTATCGACCTCGATAACGACGCTACAAATACGCCAGTTACGCCAGAAGACTTCACTTCAGATAATGGCAACGAAGCCGTTTGGACACAGCAAGAGTCAACCATTCAAACTGGGCAACTTGATCACATTCCAGCACAACCAGCCGAAGAGCCAGCAGGTGAACCTGAGTCAGAAACTGAGCCCGAATCGGAGCAGCAGCCAATGCCACAACATAGTATATTGAGCCCAAATGATGACGATGATGAGGATGACGACAAAGAAGACTCAATGTTTGATACACCAGCCTTCTTGCGCCGAAAGTTCCATTTTGGCCGTAAAAAATAACCGCCATGCAGTGCCCAAAGTGTAAGTTTGAAGACAGTAAAGTACTTGAATCGCGCGACGCCGGTAGTGCCGTGCGTCGCCGACGCGAGTGTCTTAAATGTGGCGCCCGCTATACCACATACGAACGCATTGAGCGCCCTAACTTAGCAGTCATAAAGAGCGACGGCCGTAAAGTATTATTTGACCGACAAAAACTTTATAATGCAGTACAGCGCTCAGTAGGGAAGACGCTTGAGAATGAAACTGAGGTAGAAGAGATTGTCGCCCACGTAGAAGACCAACTTTATGCGCTTGGCGACACCGAATACCCTTCCAGCACCATTGGCGATCTTGTAATGGATGACTTAGCGCATCGTAATGAAGTAGCGTATGTTAGGTTCGCCTCAGTCTATAAAAAGTTTAATAATGCCGACGAGTTTGCTAAAACATTGTGCGAACTACGTGAGCGTTTGCTAAAGGAGAAGCAATGAGGATTGTACTAATTTACCGCGAGCACTCCGAAGACCGTCGTTGGGTCGAAGAATTTTTGCACGATTACCAAGCACATACTGGTCGTGATATTGAGGTAATGGACCCAGATAGCCCTGCCGCCATTAGCTTTTGCAGCGCTTATGACATTATGCGCTACCCAGCACTAATTGCTATTGGTAATGACGGCACAGTTTATGAGCAATGGAATGCTGATAACTGGCCACAAATCGACACTGTTTCTGGGCTAGCTAGCTTATAATAACGCCAAACCCATATATATTGACATTTTAGCATTTATATGCTATAGTACAGGTATTATTGGGCAAGAGCCCCGTAATGTACCTTGTATGGAAAGGATTGAAATGGCCGACAACAATATGTCTGCGTCGGGTACAACTATGAGGCCAAATGCCGATATCGTTCGTTTCTGCGACGCAGCTAAAAAGATGCGTCCTTACCGCAGCAGTATCTCTGGCGCATATTACCGTCAAAGAGATGCCGGTGAAGTCGTACCAGCCGTACTCGAGGAAGCTCATCGCTGCTTCTCCATTTTATATCAAAGGATTGATAAATGTTTTAATCCAGAGAATGACGGGGAAGTTATTCCATCAGCCAAGCAATTAGAATCAATTGCGGTTGATGCAGCAGAAGCTTACCGTATGGTAGAGAAGCTTGGCGATTATGCTGAAAATGCTCAATCATACGACCCATGCTGGACTATAATTTATAGTTCTACTCGTCAGATTGAACGTAATAGCTGGCTTTTAACGCTAGTCGACTGCAGTATAGCAATCAAAGAGCTAATTAGCGATTCGAAAACATCATTTGCTGAGATTTATAGGCGATCAATTTACCAATTTAATCACCGTAACGATGTCATTCGTTCAACTAATCATGGCGCTGAGCGCAATAGTACTTACACTAAGTACCGCAAAAATTTTTGAGTCTTACCATATCAACATCCCACCCAGGGGCGACACTAGTCGCCCCTCTTTCTTTGATGTGTACTGATTGACAAATTAGCAATAACATGATACAATACAAAAACTTGGCGAATACCGAGTGTACATTACATGAGAGGATATAGATATGGTAACACTAGTAGTGGAAGATGAACCGTTGTTGCAGGAATTGTCGCCTGATATCCGCACTATCTTTAGATTATCTGGAGATATCAGATATTACGACAACATTATCAGCGGCATTATGCGCAGAAACGATAGTCCAAAGGACGAAGTTTATTCTGCCTTAGTACCCGTTGTCGACACCTGGCACGAAATGAGCGTGACGCTGGACTCTAGGTTTAACCCGAGCGGCGCAAATGTGCCGTCTCTTGCTGAATATAGCGAATTACATGCCATGGCATTAGCCGCTAAGCGGTTATTTGAAAGGCTAGTTGATAAAATTCAACATGCTACTGATGTGTATTGGGCGAAATTAACGCCAAGTACCACGCGCCTCTGGCGTAATAGTAGACTCGACCAACTAATCGACATCTGCCAACGCATATTGGATATCTTTAGAGGTAAACGAAGCCACTATTTACTAACCAAATCATACCGCAATGCGGCATGGACTTACATCAATCGCGATACAGCTAGGGCTAGTATCAGTGACAATAGGCTTTACCTGCATAACCATAAAAGATGTCATCCATTCTTCTCAACAAATTAAGGTAAAATGATTACCACCCGAGAGGCACTAAGTGCCTCTCTTTTATTTGTGATTATAGATATTTTGTGGTAAAATATATTTGATATGGCAAAGAGTAATAGCAAGTCAAAGCGCAAGTTCATTGGCTTAGTAAGTCCAGATGGCAAGACCCGTCTTTACACAACGGTCAACCCACAGAACCGCACTAACAGCAGCCAAGGTAAATTGACGCTTAAGAAGTACAACCCAAGGACTCGCCAGCATGAGGTCTTCACCGAAACCAAGAAGAACCTCGGTCGCAACGAAGTCAAACCAAAGAAGCACTAGTCTTCTAAAATACCGCTCCTCATGGGGCGGTATTTATTCTGTCGGCGTCCGCCAATCTGTAAAATCGATCTTATTTGCCAGCCACACGCCAATACGCAACATCTTATCTAGCGTAACTAGATGTGTCGGGTAGGCCAGAGAATACAAATAGACTTTTTTGAAGTTAAACTCAACATCGATATCTGTAAAATAGGCCGCTAACATATTTTGCACGTCCACCGTCAGCACCTTCTCAAGGCGTGCGATATCTTCCGGCAATACGTAAATCGCAAATTGCTTTACAAATGAGTCAACCAACGGGCAACTTAGGCTAGCTGGGTCAAGCTCGTACATTGGCAAGTACGAAATCAGCAATACACCATAGCCTTGGTCGTTATTGCGATTATGTAAATAAATATGTGGCATAAGTGCCTGATTCATATCCGCTTGGCAAATAGTCCAAGTGCGTCGCGTATCACCACCAGCACCGTACAAATTGTGCGAACGTTGCAATAAATGGACACGGTGACCACCGGCGTAGCCAGTGGTATAATTCTCGTCAATTTGATCCGGCGAAGCAGTAATACCACGCACCGGAGTATAGTCGGCATCACGCCCAGCGATTGCTGTGCCATAATACACCAGCCCATACTGCGACGCCATTTTACCAAAAGCGGGGCGGTCATATTTACTTGGACGAAATCTCATTAGTCTCCTCGACGCGAATTCCCAAAAAATTACTTAACTCAGCAATTGGCGAATGTCCCAAAGCCTCAAGCGATAAATCTAACGCACGCGTAAACGGCGAACGCCCTGAACGGTCAGTGGTAGGCGACACGTTAATTGCCTCTGCCGCCATACGGTAACTAATCGAGCCAGCGTCATCCCTAAATTGCTCATCAGCCAAATCAGCCAGCGCGTACAACGCTCGCTGCACCATGGCATCAACTTCCACACTTGGCGAACAATCATTATCTCGGCCCCAACTCCGGTACGACGGGCGCAATCGCAAGCGGTCGTGATCCACTGAATTAGCCAGCTTGGTTGCAAGCGGGGCAATTAGCTTCTTGTAAATCGACTTCCACTCTGTCATCTTGTCACCCATCTGGAGCGCCTGACGAACAGCAAAGTTGAAACCCAAAATCAACATCGCTACTACATCCAGCTCTACCGGCGACACTGGTTTACCATTCTGTACCAGGGCATGACGGTTACCGATTGGTGCACCATCTGCGCGGTAGCGATCGTTAAAGTAGACACTATCCGCTTGAACGCGCGCCAAATAATTATATAGCGACAAAACCTCCTTCGTGTAACCGAGGTAGGCGTAGCAAGGCGCCGCATAGGCCGCTGCCATCACCTGACAGTGTTGGTTAGAACCAGCAGGATGGGCGAGCGGTTTCAATGGGTCACCGCTTTCACACTCATAGCGCAACAAATCAGAAATCACTGCACCGTGATTGTCAGTCGCCGCCTTTAGCGCCACTAAATCATTAATATATTTCGCTAAATCAATTGGATATTGTGCCGACTGTTGCCGCGTATTCAAGGCGCCCAACGCTGGCTTAATCCATTCCGCCCAGTGGTCGTTGGTGTTGCGAAGACGTGACGCAATATCTTCACGTGCAAACTTACTAAGTTCAGTAACAGCCGCATTATAGTCTGCGCCCGCCGCTAAGTGATAGCAAACGCGTGCCGAAGCTAGTGGGGCAATATCAAGGTTAAACTCCATAATGGAATCGGTTAGTCCGTGCTCAATTGGGTTGCCCGAGAGGCCGCCATCCGCAGCATCGTACCACGTGCCAGCCATATAATTCTCGCCGCTAGCATCATTGCCAAATCGGCCCACACTAAAGCCCGACCAGCCAGCATCCTTTTGGTTGTAAACATATCCGGTTGCAGCGTAAGCCGCTAACTGCCCATAATGACAAATTGCCGGCAACTTCAACTGCGGCACCGTGCCTGCCGGCAAGTATTCAACCGTATCGTCATCGTGCTGACTGAGCACGAATGACTGATAGAGGTAAAGCTTGGCGTGGCGCGGTCGATTAGCGGTATTAATAACATGAAAATTACGCACTAGAACATTTAAGTCATAGTCAACAAAGTCCTGAATCTCAACCCGAAAATTTAGCCATGGATTATCCGCCACCACGTGGCTAATTGGTCGCCCTGGATAGTACGACAACTTAATATTCCACGTGCCATCGTCAAGCCAATGGATTGCGCCATCGGCAAATAAGCCGACTTTATGCGGCAGGGCATTGCGCATTAAAGCATTATTACCACCCACAAACGGGAAGTAAAGCTCATAAACAGCACCCGACTCATTCAAATTAACCGCCAGACTGCCGTTTGAAAGAAGGAGGTTTTTATTTGACATATTATCTCCTAGCTTGATTAGCAGATTGATATTCGACCAAGCGATATCGGATATCGCGCAGAGCATTCATGTAATACAAAAATGCGTCGTATGGTGACTTATATGGCGAGAAGTAGGCATGAACGTCGCCATCCTTCCAGTATTTTGTGCTCATATAATAGACGTGGTCTGAGGTGGTCAAACGGCGCCAATCACCAATTAACTTAATGTCGCCCGTCGCCATCACCGCTGGCGCAAGTGAATAAACGTAGTGTTGGCATTCCTGCTGCATACGGTTGCCAAGCCAAGCCGAAAGGTCGCGCTCCGAATCAGCCCAGGTGGTCGTGTATGGCACGCTTAGGGTATCGGATGGTTTTTCACTCTCAGCCGCCTCTGTAATAGTCATAAACTTGTGGTCTGGCTTCGCTAGCCATTGCTTTGGCAGCTCGCGCAAGAAGTCGAAAATGCCAGTATCAGCCCACTGATGCTCACCGAATGTCTCATAATCAAGGAAGAGGTTGACTAGTGGCGAGTCTTTATCAGCATCGAGCCAGCTGATATACTTGTTAACCGTCAGCGGATATTCCTTCCAAGATTGGTCGGAGAAGCGGAATGCAATATCATCACTCAGTTTATAATTCTTTAAGAGCAAACGAATGTTAGTGGCGTGCTCTGGCTGATAAACGTAATTTGGGCTACGCCATCCAAGAATTTTATCCCAGCCTTCAGCTAACACAGCCTTATAACCATGAACTTCAGCCCATTTGCCAAGGTCGTTATTATAAGCTAACTCAGTATTGCGGAAGGCAGTTGGCGTCACGCCAAATAATTCTTGGACGCGCTTGGCGTGGAGTGCCACTTGGCGGTCAAATTCGGCGCGGTTATAGAAAAAGGCTAGTGAATGGTAATATGTCTCACCAACTATTTCAACGCGACCAGTCTTTACTAGACTACGAAAACTATCCAACACCTCTGGCGCGTATTGTTCGCACTGCTCAATAAAGGTGCCAGTAATTGAAATGCTAAGCTTAAACTCGGGGTACTTGTCAAGCAAATCCTTCAGTACGGCGTTGGTTGGCAAGTAAGACTTGGCTGCAATCTTTCGCAAAATCCGCGGATTATTGCTACCAAAATAATCATGGCTATTACCCGTATCAAACGCTGTGTACTCACGCACGCGCCACGGCTGATGCACATGTAAATATAACTGAATCGACTTAGACATACTCCACCTCCTTGCCTTTACGTCGTGGCCGCTTGGCCTTAATTAACTTAACATACTGGCTCGTAATATGACGGGCGACGTCACCCCAGTCATAACTGAGGTATTCACGCTTCACACCCTCAACTAATTCTGACTTAAGAGCATCCGATAACGAAATACCCACAATCTGGTCAGCTAATTTACGCGTATCCCAGTAATCAAACCGCATAATGCTTCGTAACACCTCTCCTGCGCCCGAAGTCCGTGACAAGAGCAGGGCGGTGTCATAAAAGGCCGCTTCGAGCGCCGTAATGCCAAACGGCTCACTAACCGACGGCATCACAAACATATCCGCCAGCTCATAGAGCTCACGGAACTGCACGCCACGCACAAACCCAGTAAATATCACACGGTCAGAAATGCCTAGGTCGGCCGCCATTGCAATTAACTGGTCACGCTGTTCGCCACTACCGCTGATAACAAATAGTAACTTCGGATTCTTACTAATAGCCAACGCTGCTGCCTGCATCAGATAGGCTAGACCCTTCTGAACGGTCAGACGCCCAATGCTGACTACTGTGGTATAGCCCATCTCCTGCATCTTACGAATATAAGTGTAATTGTTGCTCATTACTGTCGTGCGCGAGAGCTCGGCCGGGTCAAGGGCGTTGTGCATTACCTCAACCTTACTAGCCGGAATACCATACTCACGACAAATGATATCCTTCGTAATCTGCGAAACGGCAAAAATACGGTCAGCTATCTGCAAGCTATAACACTCGATATCATGAATTAGGGGGTTGCCACGATGACCACCGGCGCGGTCAAACTCCGTGGCGTGAACATGCACTACGAGTGGCTTACCGGTTACAGCCTTGACGCGGACGCCAGCCTCCATTGTCAGCCAATCGTGCGCGTGAATTACATCGGCGTCAAGTTTGTGCTGCTTTGCCAGCGCTTCGCAACGGTCAGCGTACTGATGTGTGGCAGCGACAAAGCCCTTTCCGTAGGCCTTAGCATGGCGGCAAGTGCGTGAGCCGTGGCACCAAATGCAGTTGCCAGAATAAGCGCCCATCGCAACATAATCACCGTGCTCGTCAACCATTGGCGCCTCTTCCGTCGCTGGAATGACTTGCATAAACTGCTCAGCCTTCGGGTGGTCTGCCCTGTATGGCAGAACAAACTTAATGTCGACACCTTGGCCGGCGAGAGCCTTAGCCATCTGGTAACAAGCTACGCCCAAGCCTCCGCTGTTGTGCGGTGGAAGTTCCCAGCCTAGCATCAACAATTTCATTATTTCTTTTCGTCCCCCTCAAACTTACTTAATCTATATTAAGTATATACAAAAGCACTTTGGATGTAAATACTTAAATGACAAATACACAATTTAACAACACTTATTAGAGGTATAATTTTATAAATTCCCGTGAATGGCAACGCATAATTGACACGAAAAATAATCTCTATATAATAGAAAGCATACGGGCGTAGCTCAGTTGGTAGAGCATAGGTCTCCAAAACCTAGTGTCGGGGGTTCAAGTCCCTCCGCCCGTGCCAAGTGCGCAGTTTTGTTGTTGCCTGTGCGCTAGATAATCAGCAATCAAAGATTGTTAGTATAGAACAACTCAGGGGCGCTTCGGCGCCCTATTTGTATGGTTTATTTTTTGCGAGATTTTATTAATGTGTTAAAATATTATTAGTTATGAGGGAACGCGATACGTCAAACCTAAGCTCTAACAGTCCAATTGCCATCGTGATGGTTGGACTACCAGGGGCAGGGAAGTCTTTCTTTGCTGAGCAATTCGCCAGGGCAGTCGGTCTAGCTATCGCCAGCCAAGACCGCATTCGCTGGATGCTGTTCGCCACCCATACTTACGAAGAGAACGAAAACGACATCGTTCGCCAAGTTGACGGCCTGCTTATTGAGCAGCTCTTCCGCACAAGGCGCTCATTCGTGATTGACGGCGGCTACAACACCATGGCGGAGCGCAATTTACTACGTCAACGTTGCCGTCGCGCTGGCTACAAGACGCTGTTTGTCGTCGTACAAACCGACCTACCAACCGCCAAACACCGCGCAATGAACTACCAATCTGACCGCAACCCGGTTGAAATTTACAACCAAGACCTCACGCCCGAACTGTTCGATCGCCTCAGTAAAGATTACCAAGCCCCAACCGTTGACAACAATCACGTGGTGGTGATTAGCGGTAAGCATAATTTTAACGCCCAAGCACGCAATATCTTAAAGCACATCATGGCGACCAACCGGTCATTCCTCGACCAACGCCGTGGCAGTAGTTCCAATGACGCCAAAGCTTGAAAACGGCATGCCCATCGGGCGAAAGCACAAGCTCTGCCTTCGCCTGGGCGTACGCGACAATATCAAGGTTACTGACAATCAGGTTATTATAACTTACAATAGCAAAACCACGGTCAATCAAGTTAAAGCAATGTTCTCACGTGGCGCAGCAGCCGCCCTTCGCCAAGAGGCCGAGGCTTATCTGCCACACCGGCTTTACCAGTTAGCACTGCGCTTCGGCTTCAAAATCGACGTCAAAAAAATTCGCATCAATCACGCCAAAACTCGCTGGGGCAGCCGCAGTAGCAACGGCACTATTTCGCTCAATCTCATGCTCATGATGATGCCGACCGAGCTCTCTGATTATGTGCTGCTGCACGAGCTCAACCACATCAAGCACATGGATCATAGCGCCGCCTTTTGGGCTGATCTCGAGCGCATCTGCCCGCAAGCCAAACGTCGTCGCGACGCACTCAAAGCATATACGCCATATTTATAGTGTTTGTGCTAAAATATAATTATGAAGCGACGCAGTGGCGCAACCCATAAATTATACAACCTGCTTTGGGTGATTGTTTTTATTAGCGTCGTCACTCTCACTGCTCAACTTTGGACACTTGGCGTAGACACATTATCTAGCGATACTAGCACTAATGCCGCACTGCTGATTGCCTGTTTGTCGTTACCTTGCACCTTAATTATCGCCGTCGCCTCAGGAATGGCAATTCACCACGCCAACCAAATTAACTCCGAGTCGCTACGACGCGACACGCGATTAGCCGAATCACGCCACCGCGAACAAGCGCAGCTTGATCTACTTCATTCAATAATCAACAACATCAAATACCTTATTATCTATGCTGACCCACAAGGTACAGTCAAGCTCTGTAATTCCGCTGCCCTTAATTTATTAGACACCAACCGCAATCCTACGGGGCATCAAGTTAATGATATTTTTTCACTAGTAGACGACTCCGGTGCTGAAGTAGATTTTAACCAACTAATCATCAGCTCAGCACACCCAATTGACCGCAACGACTTACGCTTTGCTTATAAAGATGGGCAAAAGATTAATCTCAATATTGTCATTCTGCCAATACATACTACCTATCAAGGCGGCAACGCACTAACAGGCTTTATTATCATGGCGCGCGACATCACAAAAGAGAAGACGCTTGACGACGAACGTGACGAATTTATTAGTGTCGTCAGCCATGAACTCCGTACACCAGTAGCGATTGCCGAAGGTGCGCTATCCAACCTCCAATTTATCATGGCGCATCACGGCGACGTCACCACGCTGTCTACTACGCTAGACGCTGCTCACGACCAGATATTGTACCTCGGACAGATGGTTAATGATCTCAGTACGCTCAGCCGCGCCGAGCGGGGCGTCTACATGAACAATGAAACAATTAACATCAAGACCTTCATGAATAGTTTGTATGGCAAATACAGCAAAGAAGCACGTGAGAAAGGCGTCAAGCTAATACTTAATAGTAGCGCAAATGATGGCAACATTAGCGTTTCTCGTATGGCGATTGAAGAAATTATGCAAAACATCATCATTAATGCCATCAAGTATACCGACCGAGGCAGCGTTACTATCGGCACGCGCGACTGCAAACAGCATAATTATGTGGAGTTCTTCGTACGCGACACCGGCATTGGCATCAGCAAATCCGACCTTGGGCATATTTTTGAACGCTTCTGGCGTAGCGAAGATTACCACACGCGCCAACATTCTGGCACTGGGCTCGGTCTATATGTGGTAGCGCGACTGGCGGCTAAAATTAACACCCATATTAAGGTTAGCTCAAAGCTCGGTCAGGGCACGGAATTCACATTTCGCTTACCCTTTGATAAATAATGTGGTAAAATAACTGTATGCATTATTCATTCAACGTTCCGTGGTTTATCGTCGGCATTATCGTAACCGCAGTAGGTCTGGCTTTGGTGCGATATTACAAAGAAGCTTGCGACAACTTCGCTTGGGGAGCACACAGCTATCAAAAATGTAAGCTTATTGGTCTAGCCACTTGCATGGTCGGCATCTTGATGATTTTTAACTTGCACTCACTTCTACTCAGCGCCATTGCTCACACGTTTTTCTCTAGTGTAATTAACCGAGGCGACTAATGTCGATTGAGCAGCTCGCCGCACGCCTTGACAAGCTCAACGATGAGCAACGCTGCGCTGTTGACCAAATCTATGGTCAAGTCATCGTCGTGGCAGGGCCAGGTACAGGCAAAACTGAGCTGCTTACTACACGCGCTGCAAACATTTTGGCGCAAACCGACGCCAGCCCATCCAACATTCTATGTCTAACTTTTACCGAGGCGGCAGCCGCTAACATGACCAAGCGCCTCGCTGGCATCATCGGTGCCGACGCTTACAAAGTTGAAATCAACACCTTCCACGGCTTCGGCAGCAGTATCATTGGGCGCTACGGCGACTACTTTTTTAATGGTGCCAGCCGCCAGCCCGCCGACGACCTCAAGCGAGCGCAAATTATGACTGATATCTTGAGCCAGCTTGAGCCACGGCACCCATTTGCCAGCCGAAACGACGGTAAATTTGTCTACACTAGCACGCTACTAAAGGTGATTAGTGATTTTAAGAACGCCGCACTCACCCCAGACGAAGTACGTCAGCTCGCCACAGCAGCGCAAGACTTTTGCCAGCAGATTGCAAGCGATATCGCCGACACCACTAGTGAGCGCATCAGCCTAAAGCAGCTCGGGGACTATGCCGATTTGGCACAAACCGCCAAACGCTTCGCAGAAAGCCAGCCGACTTTTGCATTTTCAGCCGAGCCTAAATTGGGGCAGGTATTGGCCGACTCACTAACTAGTGCCATTGAAGACGCCACGGCGCTAAATAAAACCACGCCGATTACTGAATGGAAGAAAGCTTGGCTCACGAAAGACCCGGCCAATACCAAGCGTAACATTTTAAAAGATGCCAAGCGCAGCACCAACTTACTACTGGCCGCCGACATCTACGAGCGCTACAATGCCGCCTTGCTTAAACAAGGGCTATATGACTTCGACGACATGATTTTGCAAGTCATTCACGCTCTGCAAGACAACCCCGACCTCAAGGCCGATCTCCAAGAGCAATATCAGTTCATCATGGTGGATGAGTTTCAGGACACCAACGACTCGCAGCTAAGACTACTGTTTGAGCTCACCAGTTACGACGACCCAAACATCCTGATTGTTGGCGACGACGACCAAGCCATTTATCGCTTCCAAGGTGCTGACATCAGCAACATCAGCCACTTCAAGCGACGCTTCCCGCGCTTCACACAGGTTGATTTAACCAAAAATTATCGTAGCGGCCACCAGATTATCGAATCTAGCCAAGTGGTGGCGCAGGGCATTGCCGACCGCTTGCGCGATATAGACGGTAATATCAAAACCGTCACGCCAGAGGTAACAGACGAAGCCACCGTCAGCGCCGTTAGCCTCGCTTCACCCGAGGCGGAATATAATTATCTAGCAGAACAAATTGACCAGCGGCTCAAGGCAGGCGAAGACCCGGCCGAAATTGCCGTCATTAGCCGCACCCACAAAACACTCGAACCACTGCTGCCATACCTCAGTCAGCGCCACATCGGCGTCAACTACGAGCATAGCGGCAATGTCTTTAATTCCGAGCCAATTCAGCTACTTTTGACACTCGCACGCACCGTGCAAGCGCTCAGTGAAGACAACTTAAGCGACCTCAGTGCTAATTTACCGCAACTGCTCGCCGCCAAGGCGTTTGGCCTGTCACCCGAGCTATATTACACGCTCGGCGTGAACGCCCGACTCAGCCACGACCGGCCGGTGCTGGCTTGGTTGGAGCAATTATCTGGCGACGACCGCACCAAACCACTGGTCGACTGGCTAAAGACTCTTGCCGTGGCCGCCATCACGACGCCGCTCAACACGCTGCTGCTGCAGCTCGTTGGCATTACGCCCACAGAAGTCAACGGCACAACTTTCGTTTCACCAATTTATCGCTATTATTTCAACCCCGACAACTTACCAACGGCACCGCTTAACTACTTGCGCCACCTTAACGACCTGCGCGCCTTACTTGACCGGCTCAGTAACTATCAGCCCGACCAACCGCTTAAACTACACGACCTCGTTACCTTTGTCAACCAATGCAATCAGTTCGGCGTGACCATCCAATCACACAGCCAAATTGGTGACAATCAGTCCGTCAACCTCATGACTGCCCACAAATCCAAGGGGCTAGAATTTAAGACCGTCTTCGTCATCAACGCCGCAAGCGAGGCGTGGGGTAGCAAATCTAAGCGTGGCGGCGGGCAAAACAAGTTTAGCTACCCGTCCAACCTCAATATCGGCAATGTCGATGGCAGCGACGATGACGAGCGGCGACGGCTGCTTTATGTGGCGATGACGCGCGCCAAGCAAGAGCTCATCATCACGCACCACACTAGCCAAGACAATAAAGAACTCAACCAGCTAGAATACCTCTTGCACGTCCCGAGCACCGAAGTAGCAGCCACTTCAATTGCGGCGGCGACCCGCGCGCTCGAACTGTCATTCATGCAAGACATCATCACGCCCGCCGGCAACTGGCGGCAGCTCTTGCGGCGCAGCACCGACAACTTCGCACTCTCGGCCACCGCGCTCAACGACTTCATCGACCTCAAATACAGTGGGCCACAGCGCTTCATGCAGCGTTATATTCTCGGCATCCCCGAGGCCGACAGCATCAGCAGCGCCTTTGGTAGCGCCATTCACGCTGCGCTTCACCTCGCCCATAATCAGCTCAACACAACAGGGCAAATCGACCTTGACGCCGTGCTCAATAACTTCCAGCAAGACATGCGTTACCGCGGGCGCGATTTTCCAGCAGCCACCGTAGAAGGTCAGCTAAATTACGGCCGCAATGTGCTCGAACAGTTTATCACTCAGCGTAGCGACCTATTACAACCAGGGCAGGCTAGTGAGGTCAACTTCAACGCCACGCTCGACGGCGGCGTGCGCCTCAAGGGTAAGCTCGACCTGCTTGAGGTCAACCCACAGCTTCACGCTGTGACTATAATCGATTACAAGACCGGCGACGGCTTCTCGGAGTTCACCACCTCTGGCATCTACAAAGACAAGTGCCACCGCTACGCAAACCAGCTCATGTTCTATCGCTTGCTTCTGCGCCACTCCAGCCAGTATGCAGCCTTTAGTATTTCGCGCGGCGCGTTGCAGTTCGTCGAACCAAATAAATTCACCGGTGAAATCTACACGCCAAGCTTTAGCTACGACGATAACGAGCAACTAGAGCGGTTTGAGCAACTCGTGCGCGCCGTCTGGCAACACGTAATGGCGCTCGACTTCCCAGATATCAGCGCCTATCAAGGCGACACCGCACAATTCGAAGCGGACCTAATCGCTGGAGCAATTTAATGGAGACGCTGCCCGATAATAAAATCACACGCGGCTACATCTACGCAGAAGTTGTCCTAGCCACCGCGGTGGGTATTTTGGGCGCCATACCATTCTTGCTGGCGGGCGGCGACGTCGCCAATCTGATAGTTATCGTCGGGTTTACCGCTATCACCACAGTCATCGTCAGTTGTTTAGCAGCACAAATTTGCGTAAATCAAAAGCCTCACCTCCTTGGTTTTGCACTCAAGGTGGCAATTCCTCTGGTAATAGCTGCACCACTATGTGGTGCGCTAACCAACTTTACTATCCACCAAATAATCGACACCACTATTTGGTGTAATCTACTATTCCTCGCAGCACTCAGCGCACTTATCGCCCTCGGCGCAGCTGCCAGCTACGCTTTTACCGACCAGCTGAATCGCCACAAGTATTGGCTCAACCGTGGCGGGCTGGCGCTCATCGCCCTTAGTGCACCTTATTTGATGCTTAATTTAATCCCTTATAATATCGGTGACTGGTCACTCTATACGCTTTATCTCGCTGGGTCAGGGCAAAACAGCACTTACTGCGGCGTCTTTTACGGCCTCGTCGTAACATATTTAGCCATCACGCTTGCCGTCCGCACCATTGCACATCGCGACCAGCGCCCGCCAACTGAAAGTCTAGTTGGTGACGTCGCGCCGCGTAGCGCCACCGCCATCACGGCAGGCAGTTTGGCACTACTGATGTTAACCAACATCAACACATTCCCGCTCGCCAGCATTCCAATGGCCGTTGCGCTCTACTTAAGCCACAGCCTAGGGCGGTGGAAGCACACGCGCTTCGCCGAACTCGCCCAATACCTCAGTCAACTTTGCCTCGTGCTTTATCTCACACTACTAGCTCTCTGGGCAAAACTGGTTATGTTTCCGTAAATAATGTAAAATAAAGGTAACGGTTAAAAAAATATGAAAATAGTATTGTCAGAACAGTCACGCAAAATATTACACTGGTCTGCTTGGCTAGCGACTGCGATTATCGCGTTGCATGCTTTATCTTTAATAATTGCGTCCTTAATTATTGGATCTAACGCTAGCATCCAAGTGGCTTATAAATCTTTTTGTCTTGACCAAATAAACAGTGCTATCTTAACTATACTGGCAACACTTCTAGCAGCGGGGCTAATCGTATTTACTCTGAATAAATTCCTGCCGATACAACGCTGCTCGCCAGAACTAGAACCAGACACCAAAAGCTTAATTCGGGATATCGTCTCGACTGCCATAATTGGCGTTGCCCCAATAGCTATTGCAATTTGTATTGCGTGCTGCACGATAAAACACGATGGATCTCTAAATTCTTTCTTTACGATATTCTATATAAATATTCCACTCATCTTACTGATGGCATCAGTCTTTAGCCCCATCGTTCTATGTGTCATGACATTAATATACGACTCGGCGCAAAAGGTAGCTAAATGTAGGCAACCCGTTCTAGTGTCGTTCGCCGCAACCGGCATGACAATTGTAGCTCTTGTAATATCGTATGTCGTGACGATTGGATGTTTGGGTACTATTACGTCTCACAATCCCGAGCCATACTATATAATTTTTGATACAGTATACGATACATTTACTCAATGGTTGCTGATGTTTGATGTGGCATGCGCCGCCACGCTAATTCTTTATGTAATCGGCAAGTTCATTGTCGCTCACATCGCTAAGCACGGCCACTTCTCCGGCGCATACATAACAGCACAGGTTATTTATCTCTTCGCAACAGTAATATTTGTGCGGCAGCTTCCTCTGAGCATCGCATCCACTATCGCATTTGCAGGCTCAAGCGTCATTTTGCTCTTCAACTTTATTAAGTTTAGAGCAATCAAACCACGCAATACAGTCTATAATCAACTCGCCGCAGCGCTCAATATTATTACGCCAATATTCTTGATAACACCAATATTCTTAATGACACCAACAATTGCCACCGTGGTTAGTGGAGCTTTAGCGCCAATAATGGTAGCGCGACTTTGCAGCCGGCGGGCATTGCAGCAAGATAGCAACGACCAATTTGCCAAAGCTAGTCTCATGGCCAATAACTGCTATATTGCTCTTTGCGCTATAACATTTTTCGTCCGAGTCTACAGCCTTATATTCTTTGTAGCCCATTATTAAATAGTACGCGAAATTAGCCTCAATGCAATAAGCTGGTCATGCTTCCATAAATATTGTAAAATAAAAGTACCATGAACGGATACAATAATAATTTAAACAACAAAGTCAAAAAAACAATTTTTACCATTGTCGCAGTAGTAGCGTGCCTGGCGCTCATCGCCGCCATCCTATCCTTCGCCTTTAAAGCTGGAAACAAAGCCAAAGAGGGCGCCGAGCAGCAAGTTAAAGATCTGTTCGAGTCTAGCAAAGATATAGTAAACAAGCAAGCGCCATAGTTCATGTTCTACAAGATACTGCGCAGAATCACTACCACTTTAGCTGTACTGCTCACCGCAGTGGCTATACCGGTATTGTTGCCGCTACTATTCACCCCAAGTAGCGACGATATCGCCAATAACGCGCCTATCATTATAGTGCCGCTGATTACGTTGTTGACACTATTGATAGCATTTTTTAGTGCACCAATTATTTACATGCCAACCTTTGGCATCATTGGCTACTTTGTAATTAAAAAATGGAGCGAGCGCCAAGAACGCAAACAGTCAGCCACGCCAAAACCACCTATGCCCGTGGCTACTAAATCTGCTCTGCGACTAGCTAACGCATACCTATTTACGGGCGCAGTAGCCGAACTGGTAATTGCCATTGTTGTCGCGCTCATTGGCGAGACCACCAACAACAACGCTGACTCTATTGGCGCCACTTTAACTATGCCATCCGTCGCCGCGCTCGTCAGCCTAACCATTATCATCTTTTCAATTGCTAAACGCCAAAGCAGCCAACAGGGCAAGGTACCACTGACAAAAACATTATTTGCTGGTGCTCTTATCGTCTCACTAGCACCAGCAATTGCCATTTTAATAATGTTCGGTAGGTTGCCCGCCGAATACTACGACTTAGCTCAACCGTTCATCACTATAAGTACATTAGTTGGTGCCGTTATCTTCTTAACCATGACATTTATTTGGTATAGTTATACTAATTTTATTGGCCATGCTATCAAGTCATACAACGTTGCTAAATTATACCGTCTCGCGCAACAAAACATCCGCAATATTATATTACTGTCAATCACATACTGCGCAGTTTGTGTTTACTTAGCCACCAATATATTTGACCACTTCGACTGGAGCCAGCTCAACTCCTACTTACCATTAATACACGACTTAATCATTAGCTGCCCAGGCCTTCTCTTTATCCTAATTAATTTGCCAATTCTAGGCATATTGCTATACTTCTGGCACTACAAGCTGAAGCAAGCCGACGCCACCAACGTCGCAATCACCCCATATAATCTGGTAGCCAGTACAATGAGTATACTAAGCTTCATCTTACTGTTCATTCCGTTCATCACGCCTAGCGCCCTCGCGCCAATTTTGATTGCCCAAGCTGCCAGTAAGGAAGCGTTGAAGGAAGATAATACCGACACCATCGCTCGCACTACTCGCTCACTCAGTAAATTCGGAGCAGTGCTATATATCATAGAACTAGTTATCACTGTAGTCTACTTTAAGACAGTAGTATAAATAGCAATAGTTGACATACGAAGTGGAAAATTAGTATAATAAGCATTAGTTAAATAGGGAGGTTATCAATGGAATCCGAAACCACCGGCAAGAAAATCTTATTAATATCAACTCTTATCACTAGTGTTATAGCAATCGCTATCGCGCTGCTACTGCCATTTATACCTAGGCTAACCTCTCTAACTTACCTCATATACACCTGTGGCGCCATTGCCGTTCTGTTGGGTACCGTAACATATGTTATCCGGCACAGGCGTCTCCTTTCGGCCATTGGCATTGCGTTAAGCATTGTTGCCATACTGATTGGAATCTTAGTCGACACTCATATTGTTAAAATTGCTCGCACACCTAACGCCAAAACTGCCAAGCATACGTTGACTGCCGATGAACAGTCTTACATAAATGACGCTAACGGCACTAACACCAAGCAGATTCTCGAGAAGGATTTAAAGGTCGATCTAGGTAAATTCGTTATCGACCAAAAGCAATATTTAGCAGAAACCAGTCTCCCAGTAACGCTGAAGAATCTGTCTGACAAGCCGGCGGGTTACACTATTAAAATAGAGGCCGTTGACGCCAAGGGTAATGTTCTTGCGTCCGATAAATACCGCGCCGGCACCATTATGCCACAGCAAGAAAAGTCCGTGCATCTATTTCGCTCAGTAGATCAAACAAAGCTCGATTTATTTAAGTCAGCCACCTTCAAAGTCACTATGGCAGCTAAAAGTCGCACTAGTGGTACTATGTCCATAAGCTCAGGCGACCATAAACCAAAGCCGGACGACCAAAACACGCCTCAACCGAATAAGCCATCAAAAACTACTAGTCCTAAGGCGCCAAGCATCAAGCATGCCAGCTGAACCAATTAGTTAGTTGACTAAAGCTAAAGAATAATAATATAAGGTGAATCGCAGCCGACGCCCAAAAACGGAGTAACCAATTCGTTCCACTGGGGGGTGTAAACATCCTATTCAACCCCACATCTGAAGACCTCCGTGGTATAATATAAGCATGACAAGTGAGGGAGAGCAGAACACACATCTGGCGCTATACCGTAAGTACCGCCCGACCAAATTGGCCGACGTAATTGGTCAGCCACAAGTGACCGACATCTTAGCCGCTATGGCCAAGACGGGGCAGTTTGCCCACAGCTACCTCTTTACGGGGCAACGCGGCACTGGCAAAACGACCGTAGCGCGCATTCTCGCTCACCTGATTAACCAACTCGATTACGAAGACGGCGCCGTAAGCCAGCACGTCGATATTATTGAGATTGACGCGGCGAGCAACAACAGCGTGGACGACATCCGTAACTTGCGCGACAGCATTAACCTCGCGCCAATGCAGTGTCCGTACAAAGTCTACATTATCGACGAGTTTCACATGCTCAGCAAGGCGGCATTTAACGCGCTCCTCAAGACCATCGAGGAACCGCCGCGCCACGCCATCTTTATTCTCGCCACCACCGAACTACAAAAGGTACCTGCCACCATCCTTTCGCGGGTCCAGCGCTACCAGTTCCGCACCGTGGCGCCCGACGTACTAGCAAAGCACCTTCGCAAAATCTGCGATAATGAGCACATCACCATCGATGACGCCGCTTTGCAACTAATTGCCGAACAGGGCGGGGGTAGTGTGCGCGACAGCATCACCATTCTTGACCAAATGGCTAGCAGCGGCCAAGCCGTCACCTGCGACCAAGTCGAACACACGCTCGGGCTCATCACCAGCCAACAGCTCACCGACCTCTGGACGGCTATTGGTCAGCAAGACAGCCCGCGCATCATCCAGCTAGTGCAAGCCCTCACTGCCAGTGGCATCAGCGCTGCCAGCATTGCGCGCCAGCTTATTAAATTCCTCACGCGCCAAGCCAGCACCAGCCCAGCACTTTACGCCTTAATCGACCAATTATTAGAGGTAGATAAGTCCGCCATGCCAGAAGCCAAGCTGATTGCCGTGCTCGTCTGCGCTAGCCTGAAAGCCAATGCCACCGCTGAAGTTCATGTTGGCGCCATGCCACAACTCAACGTCATCATCGACCAGGCCACCGAACCAAAGCCAACTACACCAGCTAAACCAGCCGCGCCAACTCCTAAATCCACCAAAGCCGTACCGGCGCCAGCAACAACGGAGGTTCAATCAGTCACCACTAAACCAGCCCAGCCCACCAAGCCAAAGTCAGCCGCCACAAACGGTGCTAGCAACGATAGCGATACTAACAGCATTACAGCCGCCGCTCAATCAGAGACAACAGCCCCAGCTGCCACGCCAGCGCCAGATAACTTTGACGGCAACCTGTCGCTCGAGCTCATTGAAGATAAATTAAAAGAAGCCGACGAAGTCAGCGCCGCCTCACTGATTCGTAATTGCGAATATCGCTACAATAAGAGCGCCAACCTCGTCACCTTCTTCTTCGGCAAAGCCTTTCACCGCAAGAAAGCTGACACTGATAAATTCCGCTCGGCCGTCGCGCGCGCCATCACCGCCGAATATCGCTTCACGCCGAGCATTGAAATCAGTAAAGACAAGGTGCCGGCCGATTCCGACGCCAGTAAAGTTATGGAAATAATGGGTGGGGGAGAGGTAGTTACTAATGACGAATTCTAAAGCTACGCGCAGCGCAGCCGCCCCAAGCTACAACGAGGAGCGCGCCAGCGGCAAGGTTCCACCGCAAAATGTTGACGCCGAGATGTCGTTGCTCGGCTCCATCTTGACCGACCAAGAAGTGCTGGTTGATGTAGGCGACAAAGTCAATGCCGACGACTTTTATGACACACGCCACGCCACGATTTACCGCGCCATTTTGCGTCTTTATGAGCGCCACGCGCCTATAGATATGCTGACTCTCGGAAACGAGTTGAAGAATAACGGCGAAATCGAGGGCATTGGCGGCATTCAGTATCTCGGTGAGCTTGCCAATCTCGTGCCAAACTCAGCGCACGCCGTGGAATACGCCAACATTATCGCTACCGCCGCTGTCCGGCGTCGCTTGATTAGTGCCGGCGCGCAAATCACCAAGCTCGGCTTTGACCAGGGCGAAGATGTGCAAAAGGTATTGGCGCAGGCCGAAGCCAACCTCTTTTCAGTAAGCGAAATCTCACAAAAGACCGACCTAGTCAAAATCGACTCCATCCTGTCTAGTTCGTTTGACCGCATGGAAGAATTACACCGTAACAAAGGCACTTTGCGTGGTCTGCCGACGGGCTTCAAGGACCTTGACACTCTCACCGCCGGTCTCCAGAAGTCGGACCTCATTATTCTTGCTGCTCGCCCAGCCATGGGTAAGTCAACCTTCGCGCAGAACCTCGCCTACAACTCCGCCCGCAAGAGCGGTCAAGCAGTGCTTATTTTCAACCTTGAAATGAGTAACGACCAAACCGTTGACCGCATGGTAGCCGAGGCCTCGGGCGTGAACAGCTGGAACATTCGCACCGGCAATTTGACCGAAGAAGACTTCGCCAAAATCTCCGACGCCATGGGCGAGATGGCCGAAGTGCCAATTTACTTCAGCGATAAGCCCGGTATGTCCATTCTTGAGATGCGCACCATGGCGCAGCGCCAAGCCCACAAGACGCCGCTGGGGCTCATTATCGTCGACTACTTGCAGCTGATGAGTGGTAGTAAAAACTATGGCGACAACCGCGTACAAGAGGTGAGTGAAATCTCGCGCGGCCTAAAACTCATCGCCCGCGAGCTCAACGTGCCAGTGGTGGCGCTTTCGCAGCTCAGCCGTACTGTGGAACAGCGCCCTGACAAGCGCCCAATGCTCTCCGACCTCCGCGAATCCGGCTCCATCGAGCAGGACGCTGATATCGTGATGTTCCTCTATCGCGAAGACTACTACAACCCCGACACTGAGCGCCAACATATCACCGACCTCATTATCGCCAAGCACCGTAACGGTCCAACCGGCAACGTCGAACTGTACTTCCATCCAGACCAGCTGAAGTTCATGTCGCTCGAGAAGAAACGCCAATAGTTACTAATAAAGCCCCTCGCTGAAGGGGCTAATTTATTAAAGTATTGCAAGCGAATTTATTGTGCCGCCGACTGGTCTAGCTGCGCATCACCGTAATAAATGCGCGCGAGCACGGGGTGATTTTTACGCCAGCCAGCCAGCACCGAACGCTCCTTCAGCTGTTTTTCGTCGGGGCGGAAGTTCGCCGACCCAAGCACCGCCATCTTACTGTTCTCTTTAAAGTCCGACATTCTCAACTGGTCAGCCGCACTCGCCCCGATTACCGTCACATGGTGGTGTGACTGCACAGCATAATAGAGGTTAATTTTGTCATCCGGCACCACTAGGACTTCGATACTTCTATCTTTAGATAACTGATACGCCGTTTGATACTCCTCGTTGTAGTTATAAACCACTGGCGCATGATAATTAAGCGCCGCAAAATAACGCTCCGAATTAAACCAGCCAAGTGAAATAATCAGCGCCGAGAGCGGAATCAGGGCAAACGTTCGCGCGTACGGATTGCGCGGGAAGAGGGTATACCAGCGGTCGATAATATCGCCGAGCCCCAACACCACCAGCAAAGTTAGCGGAATAAAGAGCAGTGCCACCATGGCTGGCTGCAAAAAGGCGGCGAATAATAACAAAATCAAGCGCGAACGCACCGACGCAAAGTGGCTCGCCAGCACCCAAATCCCCCAAATGGCTAGCGCCGTGTCTACCAGTGTTAACAGTCCCACTGGCAACAGATACGGCGCGCCCTTTAGGTGGATAAAGCCTAGCACTGCCATCACGGCGCCGCCGAGGTCGGCTAAATTGTGGCTCGGCAGCAGCAACATTTGTGACACCAAATTAGCCTTGCCGCCGTGCAAGATATCCATCGCGAGTGACGCAAACCACGGTAGCCACAGTACCACGCCCGTCACCAAATAAGCTAAGTAAGCGCCCTTGTGCTCCTTAAATAGCAGCCGCCCCCGCGGATGCGCCAGTGTTGCAAGTAAAAGAACCACTACCGCTAAAAAGCCGCCCGTCAAGTATGGCAAGAGCGCCAGCACTACCACCAAGCACCACCGCGCCAAACGCAACCGCCACTTCGACAGTGTATGGTTTAGCACCAGATAACCGTTGTACAACGCAATGCTGAGCAAGCAGGCTGTCATTACCACTGGAGTTGCTTCACGCCCTAGACACAAAAAGCCGGCGCTCGACGCCATTAAAAAGCCCGCAATCACTGCCAACGACGGCTTGCGCATCCGCCAAATTAACGCCATCATGACACCAATGGTCACCAGCGCTAAAATTGCTGCCGGCAAGCGCCAAGCAAACACGCTACGCCCCAGTAACTGCGTACTGGCAATCTCGGCCGCCGTCCACGGCCAATTCGCCACATAATTCAGCCGCGACGAATCACGGTAGAGCATCGCCGGCTTGATACTACTCACGTGCGCCACGTTGGCTTCTTCGGCTGCCGACAAACCGTTTGGCATCGTGTCTAAATTGCTAAAAATCATCGTTAGCGCAAACAACGCTAAACAAATAATTGACCACCAGTACCGGTACCGATAGAGCCAACTATGCTTCAGCATAAATTTACGCATCATCAATATCATTATAACATATGTTATAATTGAGATGATAACTTAAGGAGGATTTATGGCCGGATTTAAAGACCAAATGGAAATGCTAAAGAAGATGCGCCAAGCGCAAAAGGAGCTTAAGAAAGAGATTGTTGAGGTTGAGGCAGGCGACGGCGCCATCACCATTCAGTTCAATGGTGAGCTCAAGGTGGTAGACGTTAAAGTCAACCCTGACCTCATCGACCTCAATAAAAAAGGCGAACTCGAAGCCTGGATTAAGGCCGCAATTCAGGATGGCCTCAAGGCAGCACAAGACGTCGCTGCTGAAAAAGTTAAGCCACTGATGGGTGGCATGATGGGCGGCCTCGGGCTCTAATGCCAGGGGGCAAAGCTAGTTTGCCGCGGGCGCTGGTTGAATTAATTGACGCCTTTAGCGCACTGCCGGGCGTGGGCGCCAAGACGGCCGAGCGCTATGCTTACGCGTGCCTAAAAGGCGACCGCAAAAAGGCCGCCAAGCTGTCCGCGGCGCTCAGCTCATTGCACGACAGTGTCAAGCGCTGCCCAGTTACCTTCGCCCTGATTGACGCCGACGAGCCCGTCTCGCCGCTTTACAGTGCGCCCGACCGCGACCGCACCACCGTGGCAGTGGTTGAGGATCCATTCGATGTCCTCGCTATTGAAGGCACCAACTTGTATAAAGGGACTTACCACGTTTTGGGCGGCGTGATTTCGCCGATTGACGGCGTAGGGCCAGAGGCGCTTCACATCCCCGAGCTAATTGACCGCATTAAACGCGACGCTGTGCAAGAGGTAATTCTTGCCACCAACGCCAGCGTGGAAGGCGAGTCCACCGCACTCTACATTCAAAAACAGCTCGAGCAAGCCGACCTTAGTGGTGTCAAAATCAGCCGCTTGGCGCGCGGCATCCCGATTGGTGTTGACCTTGAATACACCGACCAAATCACTCTCGGCCATGCCCTCAGCGGCCGCAAGCTCTTGCAATAAGGCTAAAAAAATCCCGCCAATGTAACATTGGCGGGGGGGTTACTACTTCTTCTTAGGAAGATTGTCGGCAGTTGCCGCATCATTCGACTGAGCCATAGTTCCAACAGTGCTTTTGGCACCATCATTTGACTTCGCCACACGTTTGAACTCGTTTGATTCAGAAAAATCACCCATAAAAGCATCAATTGGCTTCCTCGGCATCTCCGACATACGGTCCAATGGTGAAGGGATAGCCTTCGAACGTGGCTTCAGATTAGCAAGTTTATCACCTCTTTCGGCAAATTCATTTGGATAAATCATGTTATATTTATCGTGACGAACTAGCTCCGAGCGTGCGTAAAAATTATTGCCGTAAATAAACACCAGCAGGGCAATGTAGGCGAAAACCGCCGCAATGCACAATGGCGCTAAGCAATAAATCACTCCGTACGCGGCAGCTGACTCTTGCACAAACCGGTTAAACACCAGATATAGCACTACATTCATCACGCTGCCCGCTAGCAGGTAAAACGCCGCACGACGCAGCGCCCGATAAGCCGCCAGCTTACGCCGGTAAAGTTGTTTAGTGTACTTAACTCTTAGCTTGCTGACCGCGAGTGCCACGAGTATGACCACAATCACGGCGAGTATCAACTTAAATACAACTTGCATAACGGTTACCATATCAATCATTTCAGCTCCTAAATTGTAGGTAGAACGTAAAGTTCTCTTTGCAGCCTTTCTACAAAGTACTTGTATTATACCATAAAATGCTAATGTTGTCCAGCCCCAGAATAGTGCTATAATATAGGTAATGATTTTGAACGATAAACAACGGGGCTGGATTAATTCCGCCCGCAAAATTTTAGTCTTGCAGGCCGAGAACCCTGACGGTGACTCCATTGGCTCAGCGCTTGCGCTTGAAGAAATTTTAAGTGGGCTTGGCAAACAAGTTGCGCTACAGTGCCCAGTGCAAACGCCAACTTACCTCCGTTACATCAAGGGCTGGGACCGTGTCCAGCTCGACATCGATCCAAGTTGCGACATGGCCATCATCGTTGACACCTCAGCCAAGACGCTAATGGGTAAGACCACCGACGACCCCGTGGCAATGAACTTCCTCAGTTCTCACCCCGTGCTAGTACTCGACCACCACGTAGGAGTGGACACCGATTTGCCGTTCCCAGCCGATTACATCATCAGCGACACCGCCGTTTCAACTGGCGAACTCATCTTTGACATCTGCGAAGAAGAGCAGTGGCACATCAGCCCACTGGCCGCCGAACTAATGTTCATCTCCATTCAGGCAGATTCCCTCGGCCTCACCACACCAGCCACCACGGCCGGCAGCTTCCTCGCCTGTAGCAAGCTAGTCGCGGCCGGCGCCAACCCAGCCGCCATCGAAGACGAGCGTCGCGAGCTAATGAAGAAGTCGCCACGCATTCTTGAATACAAAGGACGGCTGATTGAGCGTATCGAATACTTTAACGACGGCCGCACCGCCTTGATTCACGTACCATTCGACGAGGTCCACGAGTATAGCAACGAGTACAATCCAACCATGTTGGTGCTTGATGAAATGCGCCTCGTGATTGGCGTCGACCTTGCCATCGGCATCAAAACTTACCCCGACGAGAAAATCACCGGCAAAATTCGCTCCAACGCGCCACTAGCCAACCTCCTCGCCAAGTCATTTGGTGGCGACGGACATCCTTACGCCGCGGGCTTCCGCACTTACGGCACATACGACGAGTTCCTACCAGAGTTAATTCAGGCGCTTGACCAACTTTATGCCGAGTACGATAGCCAGCAGGCCGAGCAAAGCGCCACAAGTGCCGCCGAGCAAGCGGTGCAGCAGGCCAAGCAGACAACCGAGCATGCCAGCCTCAGCCACGGTATCAATTTAGGCAATTTCAGGGTAAAATAAATAAGCATTAAACCTTTGCCATAACTTCAAGTGGCCATATCATAAATTACGGTATTAAAAAAAGGCGATTCAGTGACCGCAGCCAAACGAGGCCACGACCACAAATCGCCTTGTACTTCTATCCTACCAAACCCTGGACATAAAGTCAATCAGATTTTATATAATACAAAAAAGACGACTCAGTGACCGCAAACCATACGGCTCGCGACCACGAATCGCCTTGTACTTCTATCCTACTAAACCCCTGGCAAAAAGTCAACTGGATTTTATACAATACAAAAAAGACGACTCAGTGACCGCAAACCATACGGCTCACGACCGCAAATCGCCTCATACTTCTATCCTACTAAACCACGGGCAGAAAATCAACCGGATTTTTATACAATACCAAAAAAGACGATTCAGTGACCGCATGCCAAAGGGGCTCGCGACCATGAATCACCTTATACCTCTGTCCTACCAAACCCGGGACAGAAAGCCAACTGGATCTTATACAATACCAAAAAAGTGATTCATCCACCGCGTGCCAAAGGGGCTCGCGATCCCAAATCGTCTTATGCTTCTAGTATATTAAACAAAGCACAGAAAGTCAAACCCCCAGCAAAATATCTCCTATTACATTTCATAAACATGGGCTATACTAATATCAGGAGGATTCGCAAGTGAAGAAGAGGAGAGTGCCGCCAAAGATTATTAGACGAGGACACGACATATACATCTTTGAGAAGGAACATAAAAAAGACCAGATATATTGGGTAGACCACTATGTATCTTATACACCCGGGTTCAATAATGATGATTTTATAATGGGTGAGCTTTTAGTATCCTTTGACTGTCATAGAATATTTAATTTATGGTGTGATTACCCATGGAATTTTACGCCAGAGCAAAAGGCGTTATTTGACAAGGAAAACCCCTACTGGGCAGACTTCTTCGACCGCCGTAACGACACGGAGCCGCCGATAGTCGACGAGAATGGCGTTGGCACGATACACTTCAATGACTAAATAGCCAAATAATATAGCCTCGGTATTATTAGGTTGTCGTAAGCATATGTGGTATACTAAATAGTAGCTATCCCTAATTCACTTAATGGTTAAATGAGTAAGAAGAGGCAAATTATCAGAGGTATCCAGCCAGTGCCAGAGCGCCTGCGCAAGCAGGTGTATGGTGATGGCTACGATAACACATGGAAGCTGCGCTATAGCGGCTTAAGTGACAGTAAGAAGCGTACTCTCCGCACATTCTTAAAGTACCAAGAGGTTAAAGAAATCTATTGGGTGCCAGAGGTGAACTATCCCCGAGGGAAACGTTCACCAGACTTACTAATTGACGGCGTTAAGGTTGAGATAAAAAAGGTGACGACATTGTCATCCATAGACCATCAGCTTAGAAAATCGTATAAACAGATAGGGAAAATAGGCGTGGTTGTAATAGACGCCAGTCAATCGGTATTGGATAAGAAAGATATAATAGCCAGAGTAGAGCGCGTGGCAGGCAGGTATGAATTGGCGGCGTTCGCCATAGCATCGGGAGATAGTATTATAAATTATAGTATCAAAAAGACGATTCAGTGACCGCAGGATATGCACCCCACGACCATGAATCGCCTTATGTCTCTATCATACCAAACCCTGGGCATAAAGTCAATTGGATTTTATACAATACAAAAAAGGCGATTCAGTGACCGCAGAATATGCACCCCACGATCCCAAATCGCCTTATGTCTTTATCTTACCAAACCCTAAACAGAAAATCAATTGGATTTTATATAATACAAAAAAGGTGATTCATCCACCGCGAACCATCAGGCTCGCGACCACGAATCACCTTATGTCTCTATCCTACCAAACTCCGGGCAGAAAGTCAAGCACCCAGCAAAAATATCTCCTATTACATTTCGCGAGTATATGGGGTATATTAATACTAAGAAATATTCGCAAATGAAAGGGAAAGCGGTGCCATTAGATAGTGTTAGACGAGGTCGCAATCTATACATATTCTATAAGAATAATAAAGGTGACCAGATATACTGGGTGAGTCACGAAGCAGTGAATCCAATCACAAACAAGCTTAGCGTTATAGAAGGCGAACTTTTAATCTCCTTCGACCATCATAATATGCTTAATTTATGGTGCGATTACCCATGGAAGTTTACCTCAGAACAAAAAGCGCTGTTTGATAAAGAGAACCCATATTGGGCAGACTTCTTCGACCGCCGCAATGGTACGGAACCGCCAATAGTTGACGAGAATGGCGTCGGCACGATACACTTCAATGACTAAATAGCTAATCAGCAGGCTAAACGCTGGGTAACTTGTATACACTATGGTACAAAACTGTATACATCCGCCTCTGTAAAAAATCCTAACTATTAATTAGGTTGTCGTAAGCATATGTGGTATACTAAGTAGTAACAGCGGGGAGACTCAAAGCTCTCTTGCGTTTTTTAACCTAGCCGACGGGCGTAAAACGTGGAGGATTTATGGCGGAAGCTACAAATCAAGACTCTGACAACTCCAGTCCAGTTGAATCAACAGAGGTAAAAACGACTACTACTCAAAAGACCTTCTCTCAAGACGAGGTCGATGCAGTATTCACCCGCAACTTGCCATCCAACGATTACGAAACCTCTCAGATGATTACCAACCTAGACGGTATCGTAGACCGTGAACTATTAGCCTCACAGCTATCCTTTGTAAAGGATGCCAGTAAGACCGTAGAGGCAGCCAAACAAGAGTCGGATAAGCCGTTGAAGGATGACGAATATGCCGCCAACGACTATCCAGACCACAACGCGCTAGACAGCGCCTCCAACTCACTTAATGGTTAAATGAGTAAGAAGCTGGACATCGATAACATTCAGCCATTGCCAAAGCACCTGCGCAAGCAGGTGTATGGTGATGACTATAACGATACATGGAAGCTGCGCTATAGCGGCTTAAGCGACAGTGAGATGCGCACTCTCCGTACATTTCTGAAGTACCAAGAGGCCAAAGAAATCTATTGGGTGCCAGAGGTGGATTCACCAAGCGGTAAACACTCGCCAGACTTGTTAATTGACGGTGTTAAGGTTGAGATAAAAGGCGTTACTACGCTGTCGTCTATAGACCACCAGTTAAAGAAGGCGTATAGCCAGATAGATGACACGGGTATAGTTTTGATTGATGCTAGTGCATCATTGTTGGATGCGGCAAGCATACGGCACGATACTGCACGTATAGCACACAAATACGATATTCCATCATTTGCGTTGGTAATAGAAAACAACCTTGTGGCATATAATACAAAAAAGACGATCCATCCACCGCAAACTACAGGTGCTCGCGACCATGAATCGTCCTATATTTCTATCCTACCAAACTCTGGACAGAAAGTCAAGCCCCCAATAAAATATCTCCTATTACATTCCGTGAGTATATGGGGTATATTAATATTAGGAGGATTCGCAGATGAAGAAGAGGGGAGTGCCGCCAAAGATTATTAGACGAGGCCGTAATATATATACTTTCTACAAGAAAAATAAAGGCGACAAGATATATTGGGTAGATCATGATGTAATACATTCAGATACGGGTGAGCTTAGCGTTATAGAGGGCGAACTCATAATTTCCTTTGACCGACATAATATGCTTGACCTCTGGCGCGACTATCCGTGGAATTTTACGCCAGAGCAAAAGGCTCTGTTTGATAAAGAGAACCCATACTGGGCAGACTTCTTCGAGCGTCGTAATGGCACGGAGCCACCAATAATCGACGAAAATGGTGTTGGCACAATACACTTCAATGATTAAATAAGTGGGCACCAATTACAGTTTTGTGATATACTAAAAGCATCAGAACTATATCGAGGCACGCGCATGATAATTAATGATGACAACATAACAGCTATCAACATAGCAAGATACTTTCTAACCAAAAAGGAGCTAACCCCCAAGAAGCTTCAAAAGCTAGTTTATTATGCGTATGTCTGGTTTATAGCATTAAATAATGACTCTGCAGAGCATATAGATAACGTGCTATTTACCGAGCAGCCGCAGGCATGGGTGCATGGCCCGGTATTTCCTAGCTTATTTAGAGAATATCGCGAGCTTGGCTGGCACGAAATCCCTCGAATTGACGACAAAATAGTCTTCGAAAATGACGATGTACAAGCTCTGCTTGATGCAGTATGGGATAAGTTTGGCAAATATTCCGCAGACCAGCTTGAAGCTATGACGCACAGCGAACAACCGTGGGTTGAAGCTCGTAGGGGCTATAAATTATTGGATGCGTCCAACAATCCACTAAATCTAAAGACTATTTTCACTTATTACAATGAGCTCTCGTAAAAAGCGGAGTAAACAAAAATATAGCCGCATTAAGAGTAGCAGCGGCGCCGGCGACGGTATTGTTGTTGACGATAGTGTAGTTCTTAATGCTAAAGATAAAAAATTTACGGTAGGCTTTGCTAGTGAATATAGAGATAACTTTATTAGTAAGTCTGCAAAGATGTCGCATATAAATAAGTTGATGGTATTTTTCAAGGGTGTCTGCAACTCAGTTAAAGAAGACGATTTTCATAAAAATATACCGATGGAGATGAAGCCAATTGGTAACGACGGTACGTACAAGAAATTTTACAGAGGCATTAGTGAAGATGTAATCTTATGGGAGGTTGATATAACAGACCTTCGATGTATTTATTATGTAGATAGCACAAACAAAGTACTATACCCGCTGTGCTTAACTAAACATCCCGAAAGCAGTAAAAACACGTAACCTCCAGCTAACCCGTCGTAAGCATCTGTGGTAAAATAAAACTATGAAGTTGCACAACACCCTTACTAAACAAACCACTAAATTCGCCCCGCTCGACGGCAAGACCGCTCGCATCTACTCCTGTGGCCCGACCGTCTACAACCACGCCCACATCGGCAACCTCAGTGCCTACATTTACGCCGATATCTTGCGCCGCGCCGTCCGCCTCGCAGGCTACCAAACGAAGCACGTGATGAACTTCACGGACGTTGACGACAAAACCATCCGTGATTCCAAGGCCGATTACCCCGAGCTTGAGCCAATGGCTGCCTTGCACCAGCTCACCGCCAAATATGAGGCCATCTTTTTAGATGAAATGCAGCAAGTGGGGAACGACACTGACGCCATCACCTTCGTGAAGGCCACCGACAACATCGCCAAGATTCAAGCGCAGGTGACCAAGCTGATTGATTCCGGTGTGGCCTACCTAGCCGACGATGGCATCTATTTTTCTATCGCCAAGTACGCCGCCGACCACTGTTACGGTCAGCTTAGCCACATCAATCCGGCCGATATCAGCCGCGAGCGCGTAGCAAACGACGAGTACGACAAGGCAAGCATCAGCGACTTCGCCATCTGGAAAAAACAAAAGCCGGGTGAGCCAGCGTGGAACTTTACTGTCAACGAGCAAGATTACACCGGTCGCCCGGGGTGGCACATCGAGTGCTCCGTGATGTCAACCGACAATCTCGGCCAGCCGTTTGATATCCACACCGGTGGGGTTGACCTTATTTTCCCACACCACGAGAACGAAATCGCCCAGAGCACGGCAGGGGACCAACCTGCCGAGTACGCCAAGTACTTTGTGCACAACGAGCACCTCTTAATTGACGGGCGCAAAATGAGTAAGTCGGCCCACAACTTTTATACGCTGCCCGACCTCATAAAGCGCGGCTTTAGCGGCCTCGACTTCCGTATGCTCGTACTGCAATCACACTACAGTAGCGCCACTAACTTCAGTTGGGACGGTCTCACCGCCGCCCGCAATCGTCGCGACAATTGGCGCCGCTGCGCCGAACTCCGCTGGCAGTTGCCTGATACTGCCGACCGGAGTGCCGTCAGTGCCAGCGTTGACCATTTGCTAGCGCAAGCCAAAACCGCGCTTCTCAACAACCTCGACACGCCCGCCACTTTGTACGCCCTCGACCAAGCAATGAACTTGCTCACGCCCGCTCACTTCAGTAGCACGGCGTTGCTTCACATCCTAGAATTTATCGACTGCTACCTCGGCATGGAGCTGCAAGCCACCACACCTGACCTCGAAGACGACCTAAAAGACCTTATCGCCACGCGTCAAACCGCGCGCCAAACCAAAAATTGGGCACTCTCTGACCAACTCCGTGACCAGTTAAGCGCCCAAGGCGTTACCGTACTCGACGGCGCCGGTGCTAGTGTTTGGCACCGAGCCTAAACTTCTTCCGGTCGGCGGTAAATATCACCGGTTTGTCATCATCTGCGCCAAGCACGCCGTCCATATTGCGGTCCGTACCTGCGCCGCGCGCCCGCGCCGCCACTAGCTCGCGCGTATGTAAGAAGTCGCGCAACAGCACAATGCAGCAGCCCGCCACCGGTATTGCAATTAACGCGCCGGCCAGTCCGCCCACGTTAATACCAATGGTAATCGCAGCAAGCACCAGCAACGCCGACATATCCAAACGGCGCGACTGAATACGTGGCGTAACAATATTATTCTCCACCTGTTGCTCAATAAAGAAGATGGCGATGTACGCAATGGCTGCCGGTGTCGAATAAACTGCCAGCATAATCGTCACAATAATGCCGCCAATCATCGCGCCGAACAGTGGTACAAATATTAGCAAGAAGATGGTAATCCAAGCCGGCGCTGCCGTGGTTAGCGGAATTTGTGGCATCAATAGCGCCATCACCATCACGACTAACGCCGTAAAGGTAGCAGAAATCACGCCCACTGTCGCCTGACCGGCAATATAGTTCGAAAACACCTCATACATTCGCTTCGCCACAGCCTTGTGGTGACGCCGCCGCTCGGGGTCGCTATAAACAGCATTCCAAAACTTAACTTCCCAGTCCGGCGCCTCCACTAGCATGAAATAAGTTAAGAAAATTACCAAACAGGCATTACCAAGAAAGCTCAGCGTGCTCGTGATGGCCGGCAAAGCCCAACTGCTCACCACTGAGACTAATCCACCGAGGTACGATTTGACGTTATTCACTGCGGAATCAACTTGCCCCTCAAGGTGATACTGCGCTAGCAAGTGGTACAGCCAGCCCGAGCGCGACTGCAGTTGGTTGGATGAAAGCGACGCCACAAAGTCGTACAGCTGATGCACCAAAATCGGCACCACTGAGAAGAGCAACGCCCCCACCATAGCAACGATAATGATATAGGCAATCAGCGTGGCAAAGGCGCGCGACTTGCCGGGCAAGAAACGGGCGATGAACGACACCGGTCGGTTTAAAATCAAGGTTAAGAAAAACGCCATAGCAATTAACATTAGCGGCGTGCGTGCCCACCAGACTGCGGCAATCACCGCCAAGAACCCCAAAATCACCAGCCAGAAACGGATGAAAGTGTCGGTGCTAACACTGAATTTAACTTCTTTGCGAAACATTACCCTTATTTTAGCATAAACGCGCTGCCAGCACTAGTGCCCGCGCGACCACAAAGTGCTTGACAGGGCGGGGTAATTTGTTATAATAGTCATAACGTTATCAGAGACAGTGGCAGACGGTTAGTCTTAATATGCTACCGAGATACACCCTTCGATAACGACACCTTAACAATTCGGGTCGTCAATATTAATTAACCAAAGGAGAATTATGGCTATTTCACGTAGTAAAAAGGAAACTTTGGTTGCAGAATTAAACCAAGCACTCGACAGCGCCAAGATGGTCGCCTTCGCTGAGTACACCGGTGTCACCGTGCAAGCTCTTCAAGAGCTACGCCGTGCCGCCCGCGCTCAGGGCGTGGCCATCAAGGTCACCAAGAACCGCCTCATGCGGGTCGCAATGCAACAACACGACGCCTACAAAGACACTGACACCAGTGCCATGAAGGGCCAAGTATTGTACGCCATCAGCGCCGACGACGAGGTTCTACCGGCTAAAGTTTTGGCTGAATTCGCCAAGAAGAATCCAGAACTCAAGCTAGTTGGTGCCTTCAACAATTTGGGTAGCAGTTTGAACACCGAGGAAGTTACGGCACTTGCCAAGCTTCCAACCAAGAACGAGCTTATCGCCCAGACTGTGGCTCAGTTGCTATCGCCAGTCAACGACGTCACCAACGCCCTTTCTGGCAACTTGCATGCTTTGCTCGACGGTATCGCCGACCATGCTGCCTAGGTTTTGCAACCAATACATTTAATATTTGTTAATCATTAATTTAAGGAGAATATCACATGGCTGATGTAAAGAAATTAGCTGAAGAGCTAACCAAGTTGACTGTTCTAGAAGTCAACGAACTAAAGAACGTACTTAAGGATGAGTACGGCATTGAACCAGCTGCTGCCGCTGTTGCTGTAGCCGCTGCTCCTGCTGACGGTGCTGCCGCTGCAGAAGAAAAGACCGAATTTGACGTTAAGCTAGTTGATGCTGGTAGCCAGAAGGTTGCTGTCATCAAGGCTGTCAAGGAAATCACCGGCTTGGGTCTTGGCGATGCCAAGAAGCTAGTCGAGGAAGCTCCTGCCGTCGTTAAGGAGAAGGTCTCTAAGGACGAAGCTGAAGCTGCCAAGAAGACCCTAGAAGACGCTGGCGCTAAAGTCGAATTAGCCTAGTTGTTCTGTTTTGACCCAACGAATTGTTAACCAAACACCCCAGCTGTGGGGTGTTTTTGGTTCCATTTTATTGTTGCAAACTTTAGTGTTTGTTGCTAAAATATATACTAAGCGTGGCCGAGGCGATGTAATGTCGCATCGCTAGAGCGCGATACTAATTAATTTATATAAAGGAGAAACATGGCAGAATTTCAACGCACTAAACCGCATGTCAACGTTGGTACCATGGGTCACGTTGATCACGG
>CAMPVQ010000002.1 GCA_946997535.1 uncultured Candidatus Saccharibacteria bacterium | reverse complement strand
TACTGACGAAACCGGCGGCGCTCTAGGTACGCAAAGTGCTTGTTATTCTGGCGATTTACAACGCGCCTACAACGGCACTCTTGGTCAACTCGCCAGCACCACCAACAACCCAACCGGCATCTATGACATGTCTGGTGGTGGTTGGGAATATACCGCTTCCAGCTACACTAGTGATCTAAGTAACTCGGCAACCAACGAATACTTTGATTCTACTGCCCATCCACCATATGTCAACACCTATAACTTCAGTAACCCAAATAGCTGCACTTTCGCTACTTGTGGTGGCCAAGCTCTTTATGAGACCAATAACGGTGGTGGTAGTGGCGGTACTCAGTGGAATGGTAACTACTCCTATTTTGTGAATTCTTCGGACCCGTGGTTTGCACGGGGTGGCTACTCCTACTATGGCTCGAATGCTGGGTTGTTCTATGCCTTATATGGCCTTGGCGGCGCCTACTACGACTACGGCTACCTCGCGTTCCGCGTCGCGCTCGCGCCTACGGTGTAACACTTAATGTAGCGGTGGTGGCGCGCCGAATGTAAAGCCGCTGTTCAGGCCCCAGACAATAAGAGGAGCAGAGGCGTTCGCCGCCGCTGGTTGAGTGGAAACTGGCCTAGTGGCAGGTTTATAGAGTCATCTGCTACTGTGTCGAATTGGTCTGGCGTTAGTCGGTTTATTTAGCTGCCTACGTGGCGTAAATTTGGCGAATCATTACGCCTATGCTATAATTCAGGTATCCAGTAAAAAGAGTATAAAAATGGAGGACAAAAACAATATGAGCATACTAAGACTAAATAGCTGCGGGGGGGGGTAGATTTTTAAGCCTTGTCGCCCTGGCGATAATCCTGCTAGGTTGTGCCGTGCCTGCCCACGCGGACAGCATCAACCTTAGCTTTGATACATCCAATGCCACGTTGCGCGGTAGTGGCAAGTACCTCCGCTACAGAAATGTCATTACCGTAGATAATAGTAACAGCTATGGCTTTACACTCAGCATGTATGCTAATAATCCCGACTTGGTTAATAGTAGCGACTCAAACTATGTAATAAACAGCGTCTCAGGCCATAACAGATATCTTGGTGCCAACCAGTGGGGCTACAGTATGACAGGTGATAGCGGTACCTTTAATGAAATACCAAACTCATCATATAACGCTGCAACACTAGCAGACGTCACAAATGATGCAAAGGGCGTATGCGATAGAGTCTCATATTGCGGTGTTCCAATTACCTTTGGCGCCAACATCGAGCCTAAGAAAAGTGCTTCTGGCCACTATTCTACAACGTTAACTTACACCGCCACTAGCAAACCCGCACCATATGTCCCGCCAGCACCAGAGCCTGAGCCGTATGTCCCGCCGACACCACCAGAGCCGTACATTCCGCCAAAGCCAAAGTGGACTACTAATGGATGCAAAAGTCTTTATAGTTGGAAATCCGATGGAGATAACTGTAACTTTAATGAGGACTATTATACGCATGGATCTTTAATTACCTGGGCTGGCAGTAAATGGACATATACTGACTATCAGGGCATTGACTATAGCAATGGCCGTTGGTTATTAGGCAGCTTGTCGTTTAACGTAATGAGGGATAAAGATGACCAGCCGGTATCGGCTTATGTTCCGAGATTTGCTAAAACAGGGTACTATATACGATTTTGTAAAGATTATACCAGCGTAGGATGTAAGAATAGTGATGTAGAACCGGCGTTTGCTGGTTACAAACTAGGAGTTTGGGTTCCATTAACAAGCTTAGGCTGTACCAAACATGTCCGTCATGATGATTTAGGCGATGAATCGTATAATGCTATTAACGCTGCTCAAACTCTCGCCGAAGCCTTTGGCTCGCCATGCCCAGAGTAGTGCCCGCAGATATTCATAGTGTAACTCAAAAATCCCAGATGTATTGAACCAATACAAAATGTTTGCGTTATAGGATAAAGTTTGTTATAATGTAGCTATATGATTACAGTGAAGAGAAAAGATGCCCGTGAGGCTAATGAGAATTTGCTACGCCGCTTCAACCGCCGCGTGTTGCAATCAGGGGTGATTGCAAACGCCAAGGCTGCTCAGCGTTTCAGCAAGCCAATTAGCAAGCGCGAGCGCCGCGAGGGTGCCATCATCCGCGAACAGCGCAAGGCAGAAAAGACTTTGCAGATTCGTCTTGGTCTTGCCAAGGCTCGCTAGTCCAGCTTGCTAAAATTAGCCTATATACCCAGCAAAAGCACCACCTAACAGAGGTGGCGCTTTATTTTGCTATTGACTATTTCACGTGATTATGCTATTTATATAGATAGTATATAGCTTAGAGAAAGGTGAAGATGGAGCGATTTAATCATGCCGCTTCGGCCGCGCAGCCGGAGTCGGACGACACTCAAGAATTTCCAATTCAATACAAGGGTTGGGCTAACCGTGGTGGTAATACAGGCACCCACCAAGAGAAGGCGGCTTCTTTAGATGACACTATTGTTACCCCAGTAGTGCCTGCGCCACTGTCGGATAACACGGTTGTTGTGCCGTCAGTAAATTCCGAACCGCGACCCGTAAAGTTAAGTTGGCCAAAGGAGCCAACACCAACCGAGACGACAAGTGAAGCTAAGACTGACAACCCAGATAGTTTATTTAGTAGGCACAACAAAATTATTGCCGGTGTGTCCGGCGTCGCGATATTGTTGGGCGTGGCGGCGGGTGTTGTGTGGGGTAAAAATGAGCGTGCGGACAAGCTAAGTACATCTGTTAGCGCACCGGCCAAGCCGCAGAAGCCGGCTAATCCTGATACTGAGGCCGAATCAAAGCCGGAGGAGCGACAGCCTAGCCCTGAAGCAGTAGACGCCGGCGGACCGGCTGATTACTCCGCCTTGCCACTTGACCAGATCTATGACCAGAACTGGTACAAGACGGGCAGTGAGTTGGTTGGGGATCCGGGGCATACTGCTGCTGCTGGTAAGCAAAATGATGTTGGAATGGACGCAAGTGCTCCAGTCAATGACCACGATGGCTTTTACAACTTCTACAACGCTCGCTACCAAATTGATTCAGCCGCCGAGAAGGGTCAGATTGGCAAGGTGATTCGCAGCAAAATTTCTAACAGTGACGCTGATGACGACGCTATAATGGAGTACTACCATGTGGCAAGTGATAAACGTGGAATGCTACCAAATCTGACCGCTGAACAGCGCGATTATCTTGAGAAATGGAACTCAGTTACGGATAACTTTAACAAATACACGCGCGAAAGCTTGTACTCTGGTCGTATTAGCATCGATAAGATGATGAGCGCTACCATTACCACGACATATAACTCCCGTCACCCAGGTTCAGTAGGGTATGCCGATATGTACCAAAGCAACGAGAGGGAGACGAATGTGCCATATGTAGATGAAAATGGCGACAGCATCGAATTCAAGAAGTCCGCTCACTACGATAGCATAATGAGCGTGGCGCGCTGGATGATGTACGATCAGGGGTTCTACAATGTTCACGCAAGCCCAGCCGGAGCTTGGGGCACTTGCCGCTTGGATGACCGCGGCTATATGGAGGCTGTGCAGATTGTACTGCCATCTCAAGACAATCCAGATAAGTTTGACGTAATGGTTGGCGTGTTGGATGATATCTATTTTAATCGCGCGTTGAGTAGTGATATATACTATCACGTGGCAGACTATAGTGGTACAGATGACTATGCTCTCTATGCCTCAGTGCTCCGCCAAAGCAACAAGAGTACCGGCATTTTGCCATTCCGTGCTATTTTACATGATGTTGACCGCCCGTTGCGCGCGAAGGATAATGAATTACCGCGTGTCATGAAAAAATTTGGCGTTAACGACAATGTGATTAATAGAATCGCTGGAACTAGCTTCAATGCCCTTATAGGCAGCAATATGTTTGTTGATAACGAAATTAGAGACGAGGGTTATGGAGAGTACACTCATCGCGGTGATGTTGAAGCCTTGCCGCATTACAAACAATATGTAGGGAGCGGTAATTGGGCGGTTTATCTTAACGGTCTCAATGCTCATGCATCTGAAGGTGCTGATGATATTGTGCGCTACCGCGCTTTTGTGGTAAAGACGGCGCCAATTAATCGTAGATGGTATGCCCAACCGCTGCGGCGTATCGATTATGACGATGCGATGTCAAATTACGACGAGTTCGTAAAGCTTGACCGCGCAGCGTTTGGTAACTAGATAATTAAAGGAGATGCTTATGGAACAAATGTCAAATAATAGCAATAATGAAGCGCAGAATAAGGAACAAGAGCAAAAGCACGAGAAGCTACAAAAGCGCTTGCTGGCGGCGGGCGTGGCCGGCGCTGTGGCGTTGATTGGCTTCACGGCGTTTAAGGAGCCACGTGAGTTTGTCGGTGGCGTAGTAAATAATGTTAGCCAGCTAATTAAGAAGCATAATGATGAAGCTCAGGCTAATAAGCCGCTTGGTGATTATTCTACTTGGTCGCGCAAAGATTTGGAAGGCAAGGGGCTTGGGTTGCGCCCGTATGATCCAAAAACTGAAAAAGACAAGTTGGACAAAAACGGCTTTGAGCGAGACCTCAACATACCAGAAGAATATGACAAGATACCTTCTGTGATAGAATCTGAAGAAGAAGCGGGCAGGCAAGTTGGGCCAATTTTCAAGAACAGGGCTATTAATAATGAGGCAGATGAGCAAAAATTTGCCAACTTTTATTATCTTTATTGCAAAAATATGCCGGAAATTACATCACAAGAGGGCAGTGAAATTTATGATGATATATTCACTCACTATAAATATAGTACGAAAGGGCAGGCTGATTATCTTGATCTATTGCAAAGACAGAATGAAAGTTATAATCCTATATGTACTGCAAACGATGATGGCACATTTAAGGTTTCGCCGTTTACCATCTGGAAGCCCACTGTTAAACTATATGAATACTACGACTCTGTCAACACCCCACTATATGTTGATAAAGAAGGCAACGTGGTGGGCCATCGCAGCTCGGCACATCGTGATAGTTTAATGAGTACAGCGAGATATATGATATATAATCAGGGCCTTCGATTCGTAGCAGTGACACCTGGTGGTATTTCTGGCGTTGCGTATGCTTCAAGACCGGACGGAGCACTTTTAAAGCTTACACAAGTAGTTTTACCATCAAAAGATAACCCAAATAAATTTGACTTATTTATTGACACACTTGAGTCTCCGGATTCTGAAAATAAAAATAAGGATGACAACATAATGGTTGATCCATACACTGCAATTCAGCATGCGGTTTTATTGCGTGATATCAATAAGCATATTTTGCCATTTCGTGTAGTAATTCATAACATTGACCGACCGTTAAGTAATCTCCCAGACGAGAAAACGGGTAAGATTGAATTGTTGGAAGTAGCGAAAAAATTTGGTATTAAAATTGAGTATTAGCTCCTCCGGCTTGCAAATCACCGCCACGAGGCGGTGATTTTACTGCCCGCCCGTGGCTGTGCTGGTGTGCTACAATATTACTATGAGTTTACAAGAACAAATTAAGGCGGATTTTAAGGCAGCAATGCTGGAGCATGATGAAGTGAAAAAGCTCACCATCAGTGGCTTGAAGTCGGCCATGCAGTATAAAAAGGTGGCGTTGGGTAACCAAGCCGACCTCACGGAAGACCAGATGCTTGACGTCGTGGCGGCGCAAGTTAAGCAGCGCGACGACTCGATTGCTATTTATCAGCAGGCGGGTGACACGGAGCGTGCCGCAGCCGAGCAGGCGCAGCGCGACATCTTGGCGGCGTATCTGCCAAAGCCACTTTCGGCGGACGAGCTGAGCGCCGTGGCGCATGAGGTGATTGCGGCGAATAACTTCACGATGAAGGACATGGGTAAGGCCATTGCCGCCGTCAAGGCGAAGGTTGGCCACGCCGCCACTGGTGGCGACATTGCCGCGGCGGTTAAGCGGAGCTTCAACCAATGATTATGTTTGTGGGCCCAGCTGGGGCAGGCAAGTCGGTGCAAGGGCAGCTTTTGGCGGTGTGTCATCAGCTGACTTGGTTGAGCGCTGGCAAGTTGTTACGTGAGACCAACGACCCGCAGGTGTATGAGGTGATGGCGCGCGGCGAGCTCGTTTCGCCCGCACTTGTCAATCGGGTAATTTTCCATCATTTGGACGACCAGCCGGAGCTGGACAATATCATTATCGACGGCTACCCGCGCAGCCTTGAGCAGGCGCAGGCGCTTTCGGAGTACAGCCAGCAGCGCATGGGGCGCGAGTGTATCGACTTCGTGGTGGTGTTTGACGTCACAGCCGACGAAATTTTCCAGCGGTTGAGCTTGCGTGGGCGGCTTGACGACACGCGCGAAGTGATTGAACATCGCTTGGAGAGCTACAAAGCCGACACTCTACCTCTGGTGAACTATTACGCCGAGCGCGGCGCCAAGGTGGTGCACATCAATGGTATCGGTTCGCGCGGCGAAGTACTCGACCGCATCGAAAGCGCATACAACGACTACCGTGCAACGCGGCCAGTGGAGGCGGCGGATGCGAATCATTAAAGCAGCTAACTTCACGCCCGTCGAAATCGACCACATGCGCGAGGCGGGGCAAATTTTGGCTTCGCTTTTCCGTGACGTGCGGCAAGAAGTGGTGGCGGGTGCGACACCAAAGGACATTGACGCTTGGTTCGCGCGCGAGATAAAGGCGCGCGGCGCTCACGCGACCTATCTTGACCCAGACGTCAACTTCCCTGGGGTGATTTGCATCAGCGTGAATGACGTGGTGGTGCATGGCGTGCCAAATGACGTGCCGTTTGAGGCGGGTGACGTCATCAGCTTTGACTTGGTGGTGGATGTTGACGGTATGAAGGCCGATAGTGCCTTTACTATGTTGACCGACGATGCGGCGCCAACTGGGGCAAAGAAGATGTTGATTCATACCACAGAGCGCAGTTTGTACGCTGGTATTGACGCTGTGAAGCGCGCCCGCGGCGACGTTTGCGTGGGCAACATTGGTGCGGCGGTGCAGGCCGTACTCGAGAAGGAAAAGTTGGGCGTGGTGCGCGACTTGGTCGGGCATGGCATCGGGCGCGAAATGCACGAGGCGCCGGACATCCCGAACTACGGCAAGCGCGGCATTGGCCCGATTGTGCCGACTGGCAACGCTATCGCCATAGAGCCGATGGCAACCTTGGGTACTTGGCGCGTGGCGTTCGACCCTGATGGCTGGACGATTCGCACGCGCGACGGCAGCTTGGCGGCGCACTTTGAGCACACCTTATTGCTACACGACGACGGCCCTGAGATTATCACCAAGCTGAAAGAAAATTAGTTCTAGCCACCCCGTGCGGGTGGCTTCTGTCTATTTTTGTGACATAAATATTTAAAAGCCACCTCTAGGAGGTGGCTGTGGGGGTTAGGCTTTCGCCCAATCAACTAAGGTGCTATCCACTATGCAGCGCGCTGGGTCTTGTTCGTCTTGGCGGACATAAATAATGTAGCCGTGACTCCAGCCGGGGTCGAGCATAGAAGACATGATGAAGTGGGTGCAATAGTGGTACTGACCGGCGACGCATTCGTAAGTGCGGTAATAGTAGCACTCCGGCATGATGCTAGCCGCCGCGGGAACGATTTCGTTGACTTGGTCAATGAAGGCGCTGTTGGGCGTAAAAGCCGTGGCGCCACTCAGCACCGTGGACCTGGTGATGTCGGCGCGGTAGTTGTCGTGCAAGTGGCGGGCGATGCCTTGCCAGATGACCTTGATGCCGCCTTCGCCAATTGGGTTACAGTCGATGGCGCCTACCATTGAGCCAGACTTAACAAGACTAATGAAATCTTGTCTGGTTCGTTCCGCCATGTCAAGCAAATTCCCTGGGCAATACCAACCGCTGTTGCGGCGTTTGTGTTTGCCTTTGGTGGTGCACTGCCAAGTGCGGTGCTCGCCAAGTTTTAGTGGTCGAGTCGCTGCTTCTTCAGCAAGCTCAGCTTTTGCTTGCTCGTTAAGTTGATTGGCTTGGCGGAGGCGCGGGCTAATCCAGCTTGTTGCCACTGGGGTGGCCGCATCGTAGTTATGCGTCTGGTCGACTTTATCAGCAACTAACATTGCAGTTTGTGCATCCATTAATTTTACTCCTTAAGGTACGACTCCAGCGGAGTGCTAGAGAATATTATTTCATTCTATAACATTTTGCGTATATTGTCAATAGTAGGAGGTGACGTCGCGGGTGCGCCTACAGAGGTAAGCGGGGTAAAGAAAAGGCCACCCCCGAAGGGGTGGCTGGCTATTAGTGGTTGATATGGGACTTACGATAATCGTAAACGAAGCGACTAAACTCAATGTTCATGTGGTCAAAGTAAGCCACTAGGGTGAACTCTGTGTCGTAGTGCGTGGTGTAATTGCCGACATGCATGCCGAGCAGAAAGGCGTTGTACTCCTGTCCGCGGGCATTTTTGCCGATAATCGGCGCTACGAAACAGCTGTTCGTGTCGTGTTTAACTTGGTCTTCGGCGCGCGGATGCGCAACAAAAGTGGAGCCCGGCAGGCTACGCTTTAGGGTTTGCGCTAGCACGCGGTAAAATTCTCCCGTTGGCTGGAAGAACTTGGCGTGTTGGGTGGCGCAATCGAGCCAGAGGTTGTTAAACGCGGCGCGCAGGTCGGGGTATTCTTGGTTGGCAATGTATTGCTGAGCCCAATCCATACAATCGGCCACTTGAGGCGCGCAAGCGTCAGGGGCGCGGGCTAGCCGCGCGGCGCGCGGGTCGGCTTCGGCAATCAATAGGCAATACTTCAGCAAGGGCGGCGTAAGCGCCTCCACTCCCATCAGCGTAGCCTGTTCAACTACCTTGCCGAGTGTCTCGGTGTAGCTAAACTTTATCATCAGACGCCCTCCGCGTAGAGTGAATGCGAATAGCTTTCGCCCTTGTCACAGTGGAAGTCATCCTTTTTGCTCTCGTCCGCGTCCTCGTCCTCATCTGCTTCGTCGTAGTCGTAATACGGCTCGTCGTCCCAGTCTTCGTCGTCGAGATAGTCGCTATAATCTTCGCGTGCGTCGGAATAGGCGCAGACAAACAAGCGACTAGTTTCAGGCTTAAAGAGATGCTGGCGCATCAAAACAGTCGTTTGCTCGATGTCGTCGAGGTGTGGGCTGTTCCCTTGGAAGCCAAAAACCAATTCAGTCGGTTGGTCATCGGTTTCACTGAGTGGGCGGGGCACACGCGACATGCCGTCAAGTTCGTCAGCGGTGAAACTCCGCGGGCGGCGGCGCAGCAGGGCGACAAAGCACGAGTAGTTTGCCAAATCGTAGAGGGTGTGATCCGGATAGTACAAGTCGCGCAGCTCACAATCGAGCTGGTCGATAAATGTGCTGTCAGGAACAAAGCCCTCAAAGGCGCACGGGTGCTCAAGGTCGAGGTCTCCGAGTACGTTGTACGGCAGGATGGCGGTCTCGCAAGCAGCATCAAGCCATTCGCGTGGGCTGCTTACTACAGTATTTTCGTTGCGCTCCCAAGCCTCAATGTGAAGCTCGCTGGCAGTCTTAGACGTAATTGCGCCTTCGCGGCCGGCAGTCAAAATGGCGCGACAGTAGTCGCTGGTAACGCCCAAAACGGCTTTTTCGCCTTGCGCGTGTTCGACGCGGATATTGACGCCGCTAGCGTAGAAGCTACCGAGTGTAAATTTTTCCATAATATCTCCTTTAATAGCGGTAATGTACATCAAAATTAGTGGAGGCCACCTCATTTGAATGGTAAATATCATACCATAATTTGGCCAAAATGTGTAGGAGCGGGGTACTAATGGTACTAAAAAAGCCGCCCCTTGGGGGCGGCATGCTTGCTGTCGCTTTAAGCGTAATGAGGCCGGGCGACCGTTATGCAAGCTTTATCTTGAGGTAATACCGTAGAGCGTTATGCTCAGGATGACGAACGTCATTACGGTACACAAGTCCAAAACGACTAAAGTTGTCGTTGAGTCTGCTTGGGAAGGCGTGGATTAGTAAGAGCGAAGCCGGCTGAGCCGAATCATCGTCCGATTCAAGTGGTACGTAGAGTGCCTTGACATTGTTGAGCTTGCGCGAAATTTGGGCGCAATAGGTTTCCGCATCTGTATTATCATAATTAAACGGTGAACCCGCCTTTTCTGCGCTGCCAGCAACATCATGGGCAATCCTGTCGTAAAATTCACAACTTGGTTTAAACTCCACATACTCACGCCGTTTGGCGGGGCTAATATCGTCCCACACACTCAGATAGTGCTTATATTCCTCATCCCTTGAGATGACAAACAACGAGTGTAGCACTTCGCCGATACTGCCATAACCACCGTCGTGGCCGAGCGTAATTGAGCCGGGCACGGCGTACTTGGATCTGCCGGTCTCATGTGCTGCTTTCAGCACATCTTGACAGGCATAGGCGGTATTGGCGGCAAGGAGTTCGTTTGCTTTTGACGTAGCGTTATAGTCTTCGATGTAGCAACTTGCTGTTTTGCTTGAATACCAATTTGCAATCATATCAACTTACCTCTGGATATCGTAATGTACAACAAGACTTTGTGTCTTGCACCGTGATATATTACCACATAACAGGGGGCGCGTCAATACCGAAAGCGTGGTATAATGTTACCATGGCAACACTAGCAGACTATCGCAATGAGCGACTCAAGAAACTCGAAACCCTGAAGGCGCAGGGGTTCGACCCGTATCCGGCCAAAGTCGAGCGCACGGTTGGCGCGGGTGAAGTTGCGCCGCAGTTTGACCAGCTGGAAGGCAGCACGCAGACCGTGGTGGGGCGCATCGTGTCGCTTCGCAAGTTCGGCAAGCTGGCGTTTATCGTGGTGCGCGACGTTACAGGGCAGCTGCAGTTGTTCTTGCGTGCCGGCGCGGTGGCTGAGACCGACGGCAAGACCAACCAGCTCGGTTTGAGTGACCTCAATTTGCTGGACACCGGCGACTTTGTGCAGGCGACCGGCGAAGTTATCAAGACCAAGACGGGCGAGATTTCGCTTGGTGTGACGTCGCTCAAGCTAGTGGTGAAGACTTTGCGCCCAATGCCTGACCGGCAGGGCTTTACTGATAAAGAGCAGCGCTTGCGCCGCCGTTACATCGACATGAACGTCAACCCAGAGGTGCGGGAGCGCTTTGTGCGCCGTTCAAAGTTCTGGCAGGCCACGCGCGACTACTTAAACCAACACGGCTTTATTGAAATCAATATTCCGGTGCTTGAGCACACCACGGGTGGCGCCGACGCCAACGCCTTTAAGACCCACATGGATTCGCTTGACCAAGACCTGTACCTCCGCATTAGCCACGAGCTGCCGCTGAAGCGCTTGCTCGGCGCAGGCTACGAGCGTGTGTACGATATCGGGCCGCGCTTCCGCAACGAGGGTATCGATGATGAGCATCTGCCGGAGCATGTCGCCATGGAATGGTATCACGCTTACTGGGACTGGCGCGACGGCATGAAGTTTATGGAGGGCATGTATAAGTACGTGGCCGAGCAGACTTTTGGCACGCTGCAGTTTAAGATTGGCAAGTTTGACGTTGACCTCGGCAAAGAGTGGGAGGTTTGGGACTACGCCGACGTGATAAAGCAGCACTACGGCATTGACGTCTACAATGTTACTCTCGAGAAGGTAGTGGAGCTGTTGAAGGCGAATAAACTTGAGGTCGGCAAGAGTGAAAACCTCTCGCGCGGCATCGATAAGCTATGGAAGAATATCCGCAAGGACGTGGCGGGGCCGGTCTGGCTGGTCAACACGCCAAAGTTCATTTCGCCACTCGCGAAGGCAAATCCGGACGGCGTCAGCACACAGCGCTTCCAGCCAGTGATTGCCGGCTCGGAGCTAGGCAATGGCTACTCAGAGTTAAACAACCCGATTGACCAGTTGAGCCGCTTTGAGGAGCAGCAGAAGTTGCGTGAGGCGGGCGATGACGAGGCTATGATGCTGGATGTCGACTTTGTTGAGATGCTAGAGTACGGCATGCCGCCGGCCTGTGGTTGGGGCTACAGCGAGCGCGTGTTCTGGATGCTAGAAGGCGTGACGGCGCGCGAGGGTGTGCCATTCCCGACCATGCGTTATGAGGTCGACCCAGTAACCCGCAAGATTTACCCAGAACTGAAGCTGTAAAGAAAGTGAGGCAATAACTAAATCCCCGCGTCGGCGGGGATTTTAACTATAAAATTTGGTGTTTTATCACGCTTGTGCTATAATGCAGGTATCTACCGTGGAGGCAGTGGTAAAAAATAAGTAGAGGAGTAAAATATGAGACAACATAAACAATACAACGCTAAAACCCTGTGGGGGGGGGGTAATTTTTTGGCCTTTATTTTCACTTACAATAACCCCGTTTGTATTAGCTACGCCAGCCCATGCGGCGGACGACAACACCGTCAGTATTGCCGTTGACCAGAATGCTACGCTAAAGCCTACCGGCAATCTCTACAAAGCCACCACCAACGTTACCGTCAAGACCGGCAAACCTTACGGCTTTAATATCACTATGCAAGCCGATACTGCTGACCTTATCAACAGCAAGGACCAAACCCACAAAATCTCTACCACCCCAAGCTCCACGCCGGTTGCTCTTAATGCCAACCAGTGGGGCTATTCTCTAGGTAAGTCCGCTACTACCTTCAGCGCCGTCCCAGCCGGCGCCCAAGCTACCCCAGCCGTGGTGGCTGATGTCACCAAGGCTAAGCCGGCCGGTTGTACCAATCCAGCAAACTGTACCAAATCCGTTACTTTTGCTGCCAACGTCGACCCAGCAAAACTTGCCAGCGGTAGTTACAGCACCACTATTACCTACACGGCTACTGCCAAACCAGCTCCAAAACCAGTTGATTGGACCAATCGTACGGCTAAAACCGACCCATCAGATATATGTCGCTCGGGTGATACCAATAGCTCCTGCTTGGTTGACCTTGATACAAATATTATACCAGTCAAATATACGGGCACTAATACTAATGCCCAGTGGACTAGCCTCGCTAAGCCGGAAGATGAAGACGCCAAGGGTAACTGGTATGACTATGGTAAAAAGCAGTGGGCCAATGCTATTACAGTCAAGAAAGATGCCCTCGTTAAATACCAAGGCAAAGATAGGGTAGTAGACCAAGCCGACATCATCGGTTTCTGGGTCTATACCCCACGTTATACTTATGAGGTAATGCGGCGTGACGGTACCGATAAGCCAGTTAAGGAGCAGAATTTTGACATTAAATTCGAGAACATCAATACGCCAAAGAAACGCCCACTAGCCTGCAAGACCGGTAACGGCAAGGACTACCGCACCGAGTGTAATGTGAGCCGTGAACTACCTCTGATGGGCGGCGAGATATCTACGTGGTCTACTCACCCAGCTTTTACCTTCGGCACTAAGGAGCTCAACGGCATCTGGATTGGTAAGTTTGAAACGACGGGCGCTACTAGTCAACCAACCGTACTACCAAATGAAGCCCATATTTCCGGTGAATACAGCGGCATGAACAATAAAATTGGTAATTTCTACTCACTATCTAAAACCCTCGGTATTAACGACCCGCAAAACGTTGGTGGTGGCAGCTTTACTACCGCCCAAAACAACCATCATCTCGCCAAACTCAGCTCTCACATGGTCAACAACAACGACTGGGGTGCTGCCACCTACCTATCTGCTAGCAAGTACGGTGCCGGTTACAAAGGCGTTCAGATAAATAGCAACCGTTCTGGACATGGTGGAAATGGTAATGGTAGCTATATATCTATTGGTACTACTGGTTGTGGCCCATCGTCTAACGGTAATACTAACACTTATAGTGACGGTGGCACTCTCGGCGCTCAATCCGCTTGTAGCTCAAGCGACCCACAACGTGCCTACAATGGCACCCTTGGTCAACTCGCCAGCACAACCAACAATGTCTATGGCATTTACGACATGTCTGGTGGTGGTTGGGAATATGTCGCAGCTAGTTACAGTGATAACTTAAACAACTCAAATACCAACAAATATTTTGGTTCTAACGCCGCCCACCCGCCATACGTCAATACCTATAGCTTTAAAGACTTCAACTCTTGTATATACCAAACCTGCGGTGGTCAATCCCTCTATGAAACCCATAACGGTTCAAGTAGCTATGGAACCAATATGTGGCTCAACCAACAGGCTTATTTCGTAGGGCAATATAGGGCATCCCGTCTTTGGTTTTATCGCGGCGGTGACTATAGTTCGGCCGCTGGGTTGTTCTATACGAACGATGCTTATGGCCGCTCCGGCAACATCGTCGCGTTCCGCGTCGCGCTCGCGCCAGCGCCGCATGATTAGGCTGTCGGGATATTGGTGTCTGATGGGCGGGCGGGAGCTCGCCCATTTTGCGTTGGCGTAAGTAGCCCGCCGCCAGTTATCAGTATAACCAAAAACCCACCCTGTTGCAGGGTGGGGGATAATGTTGGTGTGCCTGGTACGATTCGAACGTATGACCTTCAGTTCCGCAAACTGACGCTCTATCCAACTGAGCTACAGGCACATTTCGCGTTTAGCTTTATTTAGTGTAGCACACTTCGCCTTGAAATGCAAATTTAAAATTGAATTACCCGCCCGCGCGCCGTATAATAGAGGTGGTGGTGGCGTTTGCCTTCCTGCCGCCGCCTCATCCACAACCAACAATAAAAGCACCCAGACAAGCTGGGTGCTGGTTGTTATGTGGTGTCCCGTAAGGTGGGGCGGGGGATGTCTAGTGGTTTGGTACTGTGGTACGGTTCGACTAATTGCCCCGTGGTCGGGTCAAATGCCGCGCCGCGGCAGACTAGACGGTAGCCGTCAGCCTGATTTATCAGCCCCCACACGCCGAACACCCGCGTGCCGCGGTAAGCGATGCGCAGGTCAGTCGCCAAGCAGTAGCGAAAGTTTTCAATCGACAGGCGATAAATGGTGTCGCCCGACGACCGATTATGTGCAAAGTGGCTCAATGCCTCTTGCTCCACGCTACTTGGCAGGTACTGCTCGCCCGCGCCGTGGTGATTCCGGTACTCCGGTGCCAAAAAGTCCCATGCCCGCTGGATGATCGCCTTGGCTTTTGCCTCGAGCCCCAGATTCATGGCCTCACGCACCGAGTCGATTTGGCATTCGATGGTCGCCATTTTAACCTCCTTTGGATCACGCCAGTAAGGTGCTATCTTTAGATTGCTACTATCATAGCATAAGCCACCCGCCCGCGCCAGAAGCGCGTATAATAAAAGTGATGAAGGATGAAGCAAACTCGCTCGGTCAAGCCAACCCCGCGCCCGCAGACCAAGCTTATGCGGCGGCGCTGCTAGGGCGACTTAGTAAGTCGAAGTTTCGCAGCAGCTTTCGCTTGCGACCCGCTGACCGTGATTATTTCGTGAAGAAGGGCCGCACCATCATTTGCCGCCACGCGCACGAACTCCTCGCGGCGCGCGTGGGTGTTGCCGACCCGCCAAAGGATGGCAAGCAGACCCCTTACCGCGGCCATCCGGTGTTTACGGCACAACACGCCACGGCGACTTGCTGTCGTGGTTGCATCGCCAAGTGGCACGGCATCCCTAAAGGCCGCCCGCTGATGCCCGCCGAACTTGACCGACTGGTGACGCTCATCATGGCGTGGCTGGACGGGCAAATGGCGCGCTAAACCATAAGTGTCAAATTCCCAAGCCCGCCTCAGTAATCGTGGCGGTTTTCCACAGTTCGCTGAGTTTGGCGAACTATTTTCGTGTTCAAATTGCTTGACTATTACTATACACTGAGTGTATAGTAATAACATAATGAATGCACAATTGACGTTACTGGGGCTGCTAGCTATCGAGCCGAATTACGGCTACGAGCTAAAGAAGCTCTACGACCAATTTTTTGGCCGCGACAAGCCCATTTTGACTGGGCAAATTTATTCCACATTGAACCGCCTCGTGCGCGACCACAAGGTTGAACCCGTGCCCGTCGCAGCACTCAGCTCCGACCCCGCGACTGACAATGCGGCGAATTCAACCGCTGCGTTAGATGCTGCGGCGACAGCATCCACGCTTGCCGCCCACATCAAGGCCAAAGCCACGGCCAAGCCGCAAGGCCCGAGCCAGATACAGTACCAAATCACGCCCGACGGCCTCGCCACGCTGCACACATGGCTGACCACGCCCGAGGAAATCGGCGAACACTTGCGCTCTACTTTTTACTGCAAGGTGATGCTCGCGCTCCTCGTGGATGGCGACCCGCACCAGTACATCGACAGCCAGCGCCACACACACTTGACGGCGATGCGCCAGCTGGTGCGGCGGCAGCTCGCCACGACCGACGTGGCGGAGCAGCTTCTGTTGGACGGGGCGATTTACCACATTGACGCCGATTTGAAATGGATGGATAAAGCAGAAGGAAAAATTGACAGCATAAGGAGGGAACTATGTCAAAAATAATTATCGCGGGCAGTGATTTGCACAAAGATTACGGCAGCACTAAGGCGCTTCGCGGCGCTAACCTAGAGGTAAAGCAGGGGGAGATTTTGGCCATCATGGGTGCTTCGGGCTCGGGCAAGTCAACCTTGCTCCATGTACTCTCGGGTATCATCAAGCCAACCAAGGGTACGGTGCGGTTTAACGACCAGCGCATCGACCGCGCGCCCGACCGTGTGCGTACGGCACTTCGGCGGACGAAGTTTGGTTTTGTGTTTCAATTTTCGCAGCTGGTGCCGGAGCTGACCGCGCTTGACAACGTGGCGGTGCCGCTCCTCTTGGCAGGTGTGCGGCGCAGTGAAGCTTACACCCGCGCGGCGGATTGGTTGAAGCAAATGGGGTTGGGCGACAAGGTGAACGCTCTCGCGACCGAGCTCTCGGGCGGCCAAGCGCAGCGGGTGGCGATTGCCCGCGCCATGGTGATTGAGCCTGAAGTGGTGTTTGCTGACGAGCCGACGGGCAGTCTTGACGTCATTAATTCCGAGCAGGTGATGCGCATTTTTACCAAGGCGGCGCGCGAACACAACGTGACCGTGATTATGGTGACACACGAGCCGACTATTGCCGCTTACGCCGACCGCGAAGTGATTGTGCGCGACGGGGCAGTGGAACACGCTAAGCGGGAGCAGAAGTAGCTATGTTAGGTTGGACACTCTTTCGCACCTCATTTAAATCGAGCTGGCGGCGCTTTGCCTTGATTAGCGGCGCCGTGGGGGTGGGATTTGCCGTTATGCTCCTCTTTACTGCCATGTTTGGCCCGTTTATGTCGAGCGGACGCGATGTCTTTATGTCCACTTTTATGGGCGAGCAGAAGCAAATTTACAACGTTGACCCAGTGAAAATGGTGGCGTATCAGACGAATTGGCGCGGGCAAAGCGTAGCGCAGTACGAATTGCAGCCGACGGGCGCGCGCTTGCCGCAGCTGCCAGAAGGCATGACGCGGCTGCCAAGCAAGGGCGAATATCTGGTTTCGCCGGCATTATATGAGGCAATGCAACGCCATCCGGCGGACAATTTGGGGCAGCGCTTTGGCGATAAGCTAGTTGGCGTCTTGCCGAAGCAGGCCACGTTGACGCGCGATGCGTTGGTGGCGGTAACGGGCGGCATTAGTCCGGCGCGACGTAACGCTGTGGGCAAGGTTTACCGCTTTGTGCCGACGATTTGGCGCGCTGACCCAATTGAAGCGCGTATTCCCGCGGTAAAGCTGATTAAAACGGTGATGTACTCCGGCGTGGTGATTCTAATGTTGCCAGTGCTGTTCTTGCTTTCGATTGCGATTCGCTTGGGCTCGATTCAGCGCGCGCGCCGTTACTCGGCGTTACGCTTGGTGGGCGCGACCAATGGGCAAATCACGCGCATTATTTTGCTGGAGGCTATCTTGGCTTCGGTGGTCGGCTTGGCGGTGGGCGGCGTGTTGTACTTGCTAACGCGACCATTCCTCGCCGAGTTGAAAATGGTTGGCGGGCAGCGGTTGTGGCTGGAAGAGATTACCTTGACGCTGCCGCAAGTGGCGCTTTTGACGGCGGGCACGCTGGGTCTGGTTTGCCTCACCAACTGGTGGGCGATGCGCAAGGTGCACACTTCGCCACTGGGTGTCATGGTGGCGCATGCTAGCGAGAAGCGTCCTCGCCTCTGGCGGCTGATACCGCTGGTACTGGGGCTGGGGATATTGGTCTGGGTGAAGGTGAGCAAAATGTCGACGCTCAACGTCTCTTATTGGCTGCTTGGCTCTATCGCCATCTGCATGTGCGGTATTGTGCTGGCGGTGCCGTGCTTCACTTACCACTTGTCTCAGCTGCTTGCGAAGTGCTCTCGCCGCCCAGTTGGCCTGATTAGTTTTAAGTACATCAACCGCCACGCCCGCGCCATCTCGCGCGCGGTGGGTGGCATTGGCTTGGCAGTGCTGGCGGGGACGTTCTTCCTTGCTTGTTCTGGTGGCGTGGAGCAGGTTTTAAGCAACGCCGCCGGTCTGGCGCAGCCGAACGCTACTTTCGCCAAATTAGGGCAGAATTCCGCGCAGCCGCTAAGCCATGACGCGGTTGCCCAACTTGGGCGGTGGCTGCAGCAGTTTGGCGCGAAGAATCTCACGCTGGTGACGCTGCGTTATACAGACGAGAAGAACGGTGAAGACACGCTGTCCAATCTCTATTATGTCGCGGAGTGTCGGGCAATGTTGCCGCACATGAAGCAGCTGGACTGCACCACGCCGCAGCACCGTTACGTGGCGTTTAGTCCGGAGTCGAAGCTGGAAAAAGCGGTGTTGTACGCACCGGCGCTAGATAAGTTTGCTAATCTCAAGCAGTCTAGTGGCTGCAACGACCCGTCGGTTTGTGCGAAGCCGGCGACAAACAAGCAGGGGTACTTAGCGACGATTACACTTGAGCAGCATGAGGCGGCGATTAGCGCCATTGAGAAGCTGGACCGCGATACGAAGAATTTTGCGGGCGGTAAAATTACGCTGTATCGGTTGCACGAAACAGCATTAAGTTCGACTCGCGCAGCTATGGAGTCGCTGTCCAAGCTGACTTACTGGGGGCTGGCCTTTACCATGACCGTGGCGATGATTAGCGTGGCCATTTCGACCGTGGCGGGTATGCTGGAGCGCCGCCGCACGCTGTACGAGCTGCACCTCTGCGGTATGCAAGTGGGCGAGTTGCGCCGCATGCTGATAATTCAGGCCGTGCTACCACTGGTCGCCGCGACACTGCTCGCGTTTGGCGTGGGCTACGTGGAGGCGAGCTCATTCCTTGAACTTAGTTCTAGCGTAAAAGTTGCGCCGAAGTTACCACCGCTGTTTTGCGGCATCGTGGGTGGCTTGCTCGTGGCGACACTTGTGGTGGTGGCGGTACTTACGAAGTCCGTCTCTCACACCGTCGACCCTGAAAACAATCAGACTGAGTAGACTTACTGCTCTTGTGGGCGCTGTTCTTTGCGATAAGCGTCAATTAACCGGCGAAGCTCTGCTTTGCCGGTTTTGTTATAGAGGTCGCCTTCAATTGTGCCCAGTCCAGCCACGATGGCGCTGGCAATATCGTCATCCTGCAGCTGAGGGTTAAGACTTGCCAGCGAGAAAATATGTTCAATTGCCGTGCCATCCAGCTCTGCCAAGTGTTGGTCGACAAAATCGATAAATTCCGCCCGCGTCATCTTTTCAAATTGCTTATTCATAGTTTGCTAATGGACATTAAAAATGTAGTACTTATGGCCGCCGTAGTCTAATGTAGCGTCGGGCTCGTTGACGTGCGCGCCAGCTTGTCCGCCATCCAGCAGCTGCATGATAAATTCATCAAAGTCGTAAGCCGCCGGCTGCTCGTTAAAAATCACCACGCGCCGTGGCACAGACAAGCCACTGAGTTCCACTAATGCTGCTGTGGTTTGGTCGTAGCGGTCGGTGCTTACGAGGCGTGCCGCGCTGGCTTCTGGCACATATCGCCGCGCCACTGTGAGATAATCTTCCATAATATTATTATAAAATATATATACATTAGTAGTCACTACTTTGTCTGCGTGTATGACGATTTGTTGGCTAGAGGGTTTGGGCATTTTTATGAAGCGTGTGCTAAAATACTGTTTATGGAGCAAGGGCAACTAGACATCCAAGCGACATACGACGATTTAATGTCGCGCGTGGGCAAGTCGACAGCGGCGGACCGGCTAACCGCCATCCAGCTGCTGGCGCAAATTGATGCGCGCCACGCGGCGCGTCATGCAGCGGAGCGCAAAAAGCAAGCCAAGATGATTGAGACCGGCCAACTGGAGTTCGACTTTGACGGCTTTAATGAGACCGACACCATTGCGTTGGCGCTAGAGCTGGCCGACCGCGCCACTGCTGAGAAAATCGTCCAAAATATTGAGGATTATCCAGATGAAGACCACTATAACATCAAGTGGCTGGCGCAGCGTTGCCGGCGCGTGAAATACGCGGATATCTTTGACCGCCGCGATGAAGCGCTCAGTTCTGCTATTGCTGAAGCGTGGGGCGATGCTGATATGATAGAGCGCAATTTGCGTGATATCGCCGGCTTGCCATCACAAGATGAGCCTGCGGAGGATGAGCCTGACGCTCGCCGATAAAGTAGACTAAGCCAATCCACCTCATACGATAAACCCCCCAGCTGCAGTGCTGGGGGTTTAATTAGTTTTTATGCAAGCCGCGCAGAAAGTCGGTGGGCTTCATGCGTTTGCCGCTCTTCGGGTTCAAAATCTCGATGAGTTGCAGTGCGCTATCGCCTTGGCAGGGGATGACGTCCGCCCAAGCGTCGCCCGTGAAGGGCTCCAGCGCCTTGGCTTTGGTCACAATGACCGATTGCCCGCCGAACTCAATCCGGCACTTTGGCCACGCGCCGAACGCCCGCAGGCGGTTGTAGCACTCGCGCGCCGTCATGGTGGCGGGGTCGAGCGCGCCATCTTCCTTGCGAATCATGTGGCAGTAAGTGGCGAGGTCGTCATCTTGCGCGAGCGGCGGCAGTTTGCCCGCCATGATATCGGCCAGCTTCGCGACAAAGAGTTCCGCGCCGCGCTGGGCAAACTTGGCGTAAAGGTCGGCGGTAGTTTCGTCGCCGGTCAAGTCCACGCGCTCTTGGTAAAAAATCGGGCCGGCATCCATGGCCTTGGCGACTTGCATCAGCGTCAGCCCAGTGAAGTGGTCGCCTCGCGCCACGGCAGTCTCAATTGGCGACGGCCCGCGGTAGACGGGCAGCATAGACGGGTGAAAGTTGATGATGCCGTGTGGAAAGAGGTCAATCACGCTCTCCGGTATAATCTTGCCGTACGCCACCAGCGCACCGCAGTCGGCGTGAAAGGCGGCGATGTCGTTCACGGCGGTGCTCAGCTTTTCGGGCTGCAAGACAGGAATGCCGTGTTGGTCGGCAATTTGCGCTACCTCAGGGCGGGTCAAGGTTTGGCCGCGGCCGCGCTTAAAATCCGGCTTGGTCACTACGGCGACCACCTCATATGGCGCGGCGTCAATTAAGGCTGACAGGCTGGGTGCCGAGATGGCGTCGGTGCCGAAGAAAATCACTTTAATCATAGGGTTATTATACCACGCGTCTAGGCGTGGACGTCGAAGATGTAGTACTTGCGTCCGTCGTAGTCTAGGGTGGCGTCGGGCTCGTTGACGCGCGCGCCGGCCTTGCCGCCATCAAGCAGCTGCATGATAAACTCATCAAAGTCGTAGGCCGCCGGCTGCTCGTTAAAAATCACCACGCGCCGCGGCACGGGCAAGCCACTCAGCTCCACCAGCGCTGCTGTGGTTTGGTCGTAGCGGTCGGTGCTTATGAGGCGCGCCGCGCTGGCTGCTGGCGCGTATTGCCGCGCCACTGCGAGATAGTCTTCCATAGCCCTATTATAGCGCAATCAGGCGCGCTTTTTGCTGTAAAGTGTGGCGCACTGGCGGATATACTCGGGGTCGGTCGGCAGGATGTGCATTTTTTGTACTTCGGTGTAAGGAATCGGCTTGAGGTCGCCATTTGGCATCAAAATGGAGAACGCGCCTTCGTCTTGCGCGATGCGGTCGATAAAGCAAATGCCGTTGGTGTGGTCAATTTCGTGCTGTAGCACCCGCGCCAGAAAGGCGTTGGGCGACTTGACGTGGACGCGGTTGCCGTGGATGTCGGTGGCGCGCACGCGCACCTTGGTGTAGCGGGGCACTTCGCCGTAGATGTCTTTAATTGAGAGGCAGCCCTCTTGGTCGTACTCAATTTTGCCCTCGTATTTAACAATTTCGGGGTTGATGAGCACGGTAAAGTTGTGGTTGTCCTTGTCGTCAAAATCTTCGCGGATGATAATCACGCGCGCCATTTGGTCAATTTGCACCGCTGCGAGCGCCACTGCCACCTCATGTGGACGCGAGGCCTCCCAGTCAAGCGCGGCCGCCTTCATGTCGGCGATAATCTGCTGCGTCGCGGGCGCCAGAGCGTCGACCCGCTGGCTGCGCTCGCGCAAGTGGTCGTTGGGCAGGGTAATAATATCTTGATATGTGTAATTTGAATGCATATTATTATTATAACAGATGAGGACGGGGCCATCGTGCATAAATTGTGTATAATAGTAATAGGTAAAACTGGGTAGGAGTATTGGGATGAATGATGAATTGGATGGCTTAAAGTCGACAGCCACGGGTGTAGTTGATGCTGACGTCGCCGCCGCGGCCGACCTCCGCACTCTCATCAATACTTTATGCCCTGATGGCGTGGAGTGGAAGACCGTAGGAGAGGTGACGGATTACGAGCAGCCTTCAAAATACATAGTCAAAAGCACTAATTACGACGATAGCTTTGCTACGCCAGTGCTTACTGCTGGCAAAACATTTATACTGGGGCGAACCAATGACACCACTGGCATATACAATGCTACCAAAGATAACCCTGTTATCCTATTTGATGATTTTACAGGCGCGATACAATGGGTAGATTTTCCTTTTAAAGTTAAGTCTGGCGCGGCAAAGATGATAACTGGCAAAAAGATATTGACTAGATATCTTTACTTTTATATGACAAATCTCAATTACACATCCGACGAGCATCGGCGTCTTTGGATTGGCACGTATTCAAATTTTCGCATTCCTGTACCGCCGCTGGCGGTACAGGCAAAAATTGTACAAATCTTAAATAAATTTACGGAGCTTGCGAAGGAGCTTGCGAAGGAGAAGCAGGCCCGCCGCGCCCAATATGAGTACTATCGTGACTGGCTACTCGACCTTACCCATCCCGAGGGTAAGCAGGGCAAGGTGTGGGACTTGCTCCGCACTCTCTGCCCTGATGGTGTGAAGTGGAAGACTGTTGGAGAACTCCAAAAAGTTGATATTATACATACGTTAACGCCAAGCTTTAAACTCAAAAAGGACGCCTACCAAGAGCAAGGCACTACACCAATAGTATCGCAAGACAAGGAACTAATCACTGGCTACTGCAATACAGTAGACCCCAAGATTCCGGATGGAGAATATGTCTGTTTTGGCGACCACACTGAACGCATAAAATATTTAGGTACACGTTTTGTCCAAGGTGCTGATGGTCTAAAAATAATGTCTACAAATGAAGCTACTCTTTTGCCAAAATACTACTACTATGCCATAATGTCCCACTATGTATGTATCGGCAAATACGAGCGGCACTTTAAGCGTCTGCTAGAAACTAGAATTCCCGTTCCGCCGCTGGCGGTACAGGCGGAGATTGTGCGCATCTTAGACCAGTTCAGCACGCTGGCGGAAGATATCACCGCCGGCTTGCCAGCCGAAATCGCCGTCCGCCAGACTCAGTACGAATACTACCGTAACCAGTTACTCGATTTTCGAGATGTGTCTGACCAGACGCAGGGCCAATAAGCAAAATTTGGCACTAAGTAGTATAAAATACTGTATTAGTTCAGAAACATTCTGTATTAGTTCAGAAACATTCTGGACAAAAGACGGGCGATGTGTTACACTGGTAGAGTTAATAAGTAAAGGAATTAAATGAAAGCAGTCATTACAAGTGGCAACAAGCAATACACTGTTGCCGAAGGCGAGACCCTTTTGGTAGATCATCTGCCAGAGGCTGAAAAAGCTCTCACGTTTGATGCACTGTTGACTATCGATGGAGACAAAACGACAGTCGGCACGCCAACCGTGAAGGGTGTAAAGGTAAGCGCCGAAGTCGTTGATGCCCTTGTCAAGGGCGAGAAGACGTTGGCGATTCGCTTCAAGGCTAAGAAGCGTGTCAACAAGGTTCGTGGCGGTCGTCACGAGTACACTCGTATCAAGATTACCTCTATCAAGTAATACAGGTAGTCGCTTGAGCCCGCCAACTTGGCGGGCTTTTTTGGTTGGCTTTTGTCAGTGAATTAGGCTAAGCCGCGAGCTAAATCGGTTTGAGCTGGGTCGCCGCGTCCGTCGGCGGGCTTTACGCTAAAGGCTTGTTGCCGTATTGTGCTTGTGTTATAATAGAGGTATACGTGCGAGAGACGTAGTTAAATAACTATCTTAGTGACCGATAGTTAATTGCGAGAGTTAATGATAAGGAGGGTAATGCGAATGGCTGAGTTATGCCAACTATTGTCACGTCGGCTGGCGTGGAACAATGGCGCTTGGCGCTGGCTTTTTGCGTTACCTCTGTTAGTTGCGACGTTGGCGGTGGCTAATGTGCAACCGGTAAGGGCCGAGATGGCGGGCTACGTTGGAATGTATCTTGATAGCAGCGAGGTGAAGCTCAACGATGACAATGATTTTACGCAGGACACTACCATCACAGTGAACCACGCCACGCGCAAATTCAACCTCAGCATGTTTGCTGACACGGCTGAATTAAAGAGTACTGACGACAAAAATACGGCTAGCATCAAGCCAATAGGGGGGGGCAATCGCGACCTCGCGGCTGGGCAGTGGGGTTACCATTTGGCGGGGCAGACTAAATTTAGCCCAGTTTCCGCCGACCAAGCGAAGCCGACGATTTTAAAGCAGGACGCCGACGGCCCACAAGAGATGGACGAGAAAGTGACATTTGCTGTCAACAAGTCGGGTGTGTTACAGGGCACTTACCAGACCAAGGTGACTTATACGCTGACGTTTGCGCCGTCGACATGGCAGTCTGATGGTGATACTTGCCGCTCGGGTGACCAGAAGAGCGGTTGCAAAGTTGACATTGACCCACACATGATACCCGTTAAGTACACCGGTAGCGAGACCAAGCCGGAGTGGCAGACGGTGGCGAAGGCGGAGGACGCCGCGCATCAGGGTGACTGGTATGATTACGGTCAGCGACGCTGGGCGAATGCCATCACTGTGAAGAAGGATGCACTCGCCAAATACCAAGGCAAGTCGGTGAAGGTGGATGACGCCGACGTGCTGGGCTACTGGGTGTATGTGCCACGTTACTCGTACAAAGTGCGCGGCGATTATAGTGATGTCGACGAAGATAGTCACGGCGCAGACAATAACTTTGAGATTAAGTTTGAGCGAGCCAATCAGCCGCGGCGGAGTTCGGACCCGAGTGATACTGTTGACCACGACACTTACGAACCAGATATTGCCTCCTGGGATTGGCATAGTCCTTGGAAGACGCCGCGTGGCTTTGTGTTTGGCGACCGTGACCTCAATGGCATTTGGCTTTCAAAGTACCAGATTAGTTTTGCCAATAATACGGCGCAGTCGTTGCCGAATCAGCCAATGCTTCGCGGCGGCACTAAGGACACCGACTTGCTAGTGAAGTCACTGGCGGTGCTGCAGAGCATCGGCAAGCTTGACCCGAATCACCCTAATGAACAAGCAGACGGCGTTGCTTTGCCACCAGTGAAGCAAAACGCGCACAATTTGGCCGAGCTCAGCTCGCGTATGCCGCGCAGTTCTGAGTATGCTACTGCAATTTATCTAGCCTATAGCAAGTACGGCATTGGGCTTAATCGTGAGCATAAGTATGCCGAGGGTGAGAATCGTGGTAAGGTACAGTGGTATAGCGGCATTCAAGGTAATAATTTTGACCTCTATAGCGATAGCAAAGGGTACAGCTATGGTAGTATTACCGGCTGCGGGCCGTTAGCTGACCAGAGTACGGCTAGATATGGTAAGGAAGGCAGTGCTGTGCGCGGTGGCGAGGCTGGCACTAACGCGGCTTGCGGCGTTGACCTTAAGCACGGCTACTACACCAAGCTAGGGCAGCTTGCGAGTACTAGCGGCAACCAAACCGGTATTTATGATATGGCTGGCTCGAATAGCTGGGAAGTGACAGCGTCGCTGATGAAGAATGTGAATGGCGATGGTGATTCTAACGACAATAGCGATAGTGGTATTGAGGATAAAGGTGAAAAATTGAGTTTTAAGGAAGTACTTGAAAGGCAATTTGTAAGCGGTAAGTTGCCAGCGCCGTACTACGAATATCTAAGGTATAGCACTTTTGATAATGAGCAAAATGAATTTAATGTTAATAGTGGTAAAGATTTTGGTGACGATATTGACTATAAAGGCGAACTGAATGAGTGGATTAACTATGGTGGCATGGCAAATGACGAGTTTAGTTGGGGAGGCAGTAACTATCTTGATGGCAGTACTACCCTTTCTGGCGGTGATAACTGGGATGGGTTTCCTCTGGTGTCGCGTGGCGGTGGCTATAAGGAGGGTGTCTCGAATGGGCCACTTTCGACGTTTATAAGTTCAATCTTTAAACCTGACGGTAGCGACACTTACCGTGCCGTGCTGACCTTACCACCAATCATCCCAGAGAATGATGATTCCGATGACTAGGCTGGTCGCATAAATTTTAGTGGCGTAGAGCTTCGCCCCGATGTGCCGCATTAAACCTTAAGCAAGGGCTAAAGTAAGCTGAGCGGGTCGAGCTCGGCGTGCCAGCCTAGTGGTAGTTCGCTCAAGATTTGCTGCAGAGTGGTGCGGCGGGGCGCGCGTACTACGATTTGCCAAGTGTACTGTCCGCCGAGGCGCTCGTAAAAGCTGGGCGCTGGCCCTAGTACTGCCACTTGGTCGCGGTAGGCGGTGCGGAGGTGGTTTGCAAGGCGGCTGCTGGCGCCCGCGGCGCCGCGTTCAGTCTTGTACGTGCAAGTTAGCTTTAAGAGGTAGGCGAAGGGCGGGAAGTGCCCGCGTTCGCGCGCTTGAATCTCGGCGGCGTAAAATCCGGCGTAGTCTTGCTTGGCACCAAAGGTGACGGCCGGCGCGGTTGGCTGGTAGGTTTGAATAATAGCCGTGGTCGGGTCGGCAGTGCGCCCCACGCGCCCACAAACTTGGGCAATCAGCTGGAAGGTGCGCTCGTGAGCGCCAAAGTCGGGCAGATTTAGGCCGGCGTCGGCTTGCACCACACCCACCACGCCGAGTTTGGGTAGGTCGAGCCCCTTGGCGATGGTTTGCGTACCTATGATGATATCGATGTTGCCGTCGCGCAAGTCGGCGTAGCGGTCTTGCACTTGTGCGCCAGCGGCGGTGTCGCTGTCAAAGCGCGCCACGGTGGCGGACTTGAACAGCTTGTGCACCTCCTCCTCAATGCGCTTAGTGCCGATGCCCTTATTTCTGATGTCGATGCTCTGACACTCAGGGCACTTGAGAAAGGGCTTGGTGGCGTAGCCGCAGAGGTGGCAGCGCAGCCGGAAGAGGTCGTGGTGCAGGGTGAGCGGTAGGTAGCAGCGCGGGCAAAGCGCCACCCAACCGCAGTCTTGGCACATGGTGGTGCTGGCGGTGCCACGGCGATTGTGGAAGAGAAGAACTTGGCGGTGAGCGTCGCGCGCTTGACACATGGCGTTGATGAGCGGCGTGGATAAGAGGCGACTCTCGGTGTGAAAGTTGTCGCGGCGCGTCATGTCAACAATTTGCACGGTCGGCGGCACGGCGCCGGGGCGGGCGAGCTGGTTGAGTTCAATAATCGGCCGCTGGAAGTGCTGCGCAAGGTAGTAGTCGGTGATGGACGGGGTGGCAGAGCCTAGAATCAGCCGCGCGCCGGTGAGCTGGCGCAGCTGGCTGGCGACAGTAGAAGTGAGGTAACGCGGCGCGGAGTCTTGCTTGTATGACGGCTCGTGGCACTCATCCACCACAATCAGCCCGAGGTGCTGCACGGGCATGAATAGGGCAGAGCGCGGCCCCACCACGACCAGCGGTTCGGTGGCGGTCAAAATGTAGTGCCAGATGATGACTTTTTCGGCGGCGGTCAGGGCAGAGTGGACGGTAACCACGTGCGGGAAGGTCTGGCGAAACTCCGCCACTAGCTGGGCGGTGAGGGCAATTTCGGGTACCAAGATAATCACCGACTGCCCGCGTTGCAAAGTCGCTTGCGCCACGGCCTTGTAGACGTTGGTTTTACCACTGCCGGTGATGCCGTGGAGTAGGCTAGTGCCGGTTTGGGCGAGAATTTGCTGGACGGCGGCTTGTTGCGCCGCGTTGAGGGGCGGTGTAGTCAGCGGTTGTGGCGCCGGCTCGGTGTAAGGTTTGATGCGTTTGCGGTTCAAGCGCGTGGGCAGCATGGTTTGCCATGCCGCGCCGCCATTGACGGCGTAGTAGTCGCGCAACCACTGTTGCAAGTCGACTAAGGCAGCGGGCAGTGGCTGGGAGTAGACCACGCGGCAGATGGGCTTGTAGTTGATTTTGCGCCCCTTGGCATCGGTGAGCGGCGGGTCGGTGACGGGCTTTAGCACCACGCCCAAGCGAGTCTTGGTTTCGCCCACGGGTACCTCAACAATCAGTCCGCGCTCTAGCGGCTCATCTGCCGTGTAAGTCAGCTCGCCGCTCCAGCGCCCTATGTCTCCTACCATCGACACCAAGTAATACATACCTAAATTATACAACACCCCGCACCGTGCGGGCGGTGTGATATAATAGGAGTATATGGATACTAGTATTTACGAGGAAAAATTTGCGGGGGTAGCAGAGCACTTCGCAGAAGAATTAAAGAAGGTGCGCACCGGTCGTGCTCACCCAGACATGCTAAGTGGCGTGCGGGTTGAAGTTTACGGCACCAAGATGCCGCTCAACCAAGTGGCTAGCATCACAGCTAAAGAGGCCACGCAGATTTTGGTGACCCCATTTGACGTCGCCAACGTGCAGGCCATCTCAAAGGCCATCAGCAGCGACCCAAGTTTGGGCTTTAACCCAAGCGACGACGGCCGCAACGTACGCGTGCCAATTCCACCGCTTACCGAGGAGCGCCGCAAGGAGATTTCGCGCCAAGTCGATGCCAAGGTAGAAGAGTCAAAGATTGCCTTGCGCAGCATTCGCGACGAAGCTCGCAAAGCCATCAAGGCCGCCAAGCAGGCCAAGGAAATTGGCGAAGACGACCAGAAGCGCCTTGAGGCGGGCATTGACGACAGTCTCAACAAGACGGTTGCGAAGCTTACTAGCCTTGCCGCCGACAAGCAAACTGAAATCATGACAGTTTAGAGGTAGCCATGGCCGACGTACCGCAGCATATTGGGTTCATCGTGGACGGTAACCGCCGCTGGGCGCGCGCTCGCGGCTTGACGACCGAGCAAGGGCATAAGCGCGGGTTTGAAGTGCTAAAGCAAATGGCGTATGTCGCCCGCGACCGCCAGATTCCGTATGTCAGCGCCTACATCTTTTCCACGGAGAATTGGCAGCGCAGTAAGCCAGAGGTGGACTATCTGATGCGCCTGTTTTTGCGGGCGTTTCAGCACGACCTCAAGCAAATGATACGGGACGGCTTTAGAATTATCTTTCTAGGCAGTAAAGACCACGTCAGTCAGCCAATTTTGCGCGCCATCGCTGCTGCCGAAGCCGATTCAAAGGCTAACACCGGCACTACGCTGGCACTGTGCTTTAATTACGGTGGGCAGCAGGAGATTGCCGACGCCGCGCGCCAACTCGCAACCGAGGTGCAGGCGGGCAAGCTTGACCCGCAAACCATCACACCGCAGACGGTGGCGCAAGCCATTTACCACCCTGAGCTGCCGCCGCTTGACCTTGTGGTACGTACCAGTGGTGAGGAGCGGGTGAGTGGCTTTATGCTGTGGCGCCTCGCTTACGCCGAATTTTTGTTCGTCAAGGTTAACTGGCCAGAGATGACGCCGGCGATGCTGGACGATTGCTTGGCTGAGTATGCGCGGCGGCAACGCCGATTTGGCAAATAATTAACTCGCTTGTGTTATAATAGAATTTGATTAATTAGGAGGGAAATGAATTTAGCTTGGTGGCAGATTATCTTAGGGGCGATTGTAGGGCTGATTATACTTGTGGTTCTCGTGGTAATTCACGAGCTCGGCCATGCCATTGCCGCCATTCGGAACGGCGTTGAGGTTGAGGAGTTTGGCATTGGCTTTCCGCCACGCGCGTGCCAAATTGGCGAGTACAAGGGTACTAAAATTACCCTAAACTGGCTGCCGCTGGGTGGTTTTTGCCGGATGAAGGGCGAGAGCGACGACGCCAAAGAGCCACACAGTTACGGTGCCGCCAGCCTCTGGGCGAAGACCAAGATTTTGCTTGCTGGTGTGTGGATGAACTTCTGGACGGCGGTGGTAATTTTTGCTATTTTGGCGCTTTTTGGGATGCCAAAGCTTGTGCCTGACCAGTTTGCCATGAAGGAAGACTACCACGGCACGGCAGGTGAAGTTTCAGTGGTTGAGGTGATGAAAGACACGGTGGCGGCGCATGCTGGCGTGCAGAAAGGTGACCGCGTGCTGAGTATCAATGGCACGAAGGTGGAGTATTCAAGCGAAGTGCCGCAGCTAGTGCGTAACTTGGCAGGCAAGGAACTCAACCTTGTGGTGCGGCGGGGCAACGCCGACAAGTCGTTTAAGTTGAAGTTGCCGGCGCAAGCGGCGGCCGGACACGGCATACTTGGCATTGCAACCTCAGATAGCAAGCCGGCGACGATTCGCGCCACGTGGAGTGCGCCGCTAGTAGGCTTTATCGACACCTTGCAGTTGATGTGGCTCACTATCGCGGGCATCTTCGGCATGATTGGCAATCTCTTCACTGGCCTCTGGGGAATGGTGACGGGCGCCGGCGCCGGCGGACGGTTAGCTTCGGTCGCACAGGGCGTAGCTGGGCCAATTGGCATCTTGGGCGTCATCTTCCCAACCGCCATGGCGAGCGGCCCGAGCATCTTGCTCTACATTTCTGGCATGATTGCGGTGTCGCTGGCGGTAATGAACCTGCTACCGATACCGGGGTTGGACGGCGGTCGCTGCTACCTCACTTGGGTGTATCACGCGCTGAAGCGCCCGCTGACAAAGGAAAAGGAAGAGAAAATTGTTGGCTACGGCATGCTCTCGTTGTTCGGTTTAATGATTTTGGTGACATTAGTCGATGTTTGCAAGTTATTCAAATAAATGGCGCCAGCTCAAGTCGCCCGTCGCGCCGCAGGGTGAAGATTCCGCCGACCGCGCGGTGCGTACCTTGCGTGTCTACTGGTCAAAGTTCTGGCGTGTACTGCTGTGGGTGATTTGGGTGATGACCTGTATCTCTTGCGGTGAAGCCGTGGCTTCAACTTTAGCGCAGTACAAGACTGTTGCTAGTCCAATTACTTTGCAATTAGTTGATTATGTTATCTCACTTACGCTGATGATTGGCGGCCCGTACCTCTGGCATAAGTTGCGCCGTCATCCAGTAAAGTTGATGCCTGAGCTCGGCATTGGCCGCCCGCCGCGCGCCTCGGACGCTGCTCTGACAGTGAAGGCTATCTTGCCATATTACGCGGCAATTATGTTTGCGGGGTTTGTGCTGTCGCTGTTCGCGCCGGATTTGGCGAGTGAGAAGCAGCGTATTGTGACTAGCGACGGCCCGTTGGGGTTGGCTGGCATGTTGGCCTCAAACCAGCTGGTGATAATCTTGTTGCTATACATTTCAGTGGCGGTGTTAGCGCCAATTGCAGAAGAGATTATCTTCCGTGGCTTCTTGTACACTAAGCTACGGCGCGTGGTTGGTGTGGCCAACGCCATGCTCTGGGTTTCATTGGTATTTGGTATGGCGCACGGCCAAGTGGCGGCAGGCATGGTGACCTTTATGCTGTCGATGTGCAACTGCTACATGCGCGAGAAGACTGGCCAGATTTACTCGGGCATTTTTCTACATATGATGTGCAACACGATTGCGCTGACGCTACAGATAGCGCTTCTGCACTAAACAGGCTAGCCAAGACATGGGTAGATGTGTTAAAATGGAAAGCATGAAACGCACTGAATTATTTACCAAGACGAGCAAAACGGTGCCAGCAGACGAGACTTCATTGAATGCTCAGCTGCTCATCCGCGCGGGGTTCGTTCATAAAGAGATGGCAGGGGTATACGCCTTCTTGCCACTGGGGCTACGCACGCTCGAAAAGATAAAGGCGATTATTCGCGACGAGCTGACCAAGGTCGGCGGGCAGGAATTGCTGATGACTCACTTGCAGCCAAAGGCGTTGTGGGAGACTACCACGCGGTGGGACGACAAGGTAGTGGACATCTGGTTTAAGACGAAGTTACAGACCGGCGAAGACATTGGTCTTGCTTGGTCGCACGAGGAGCCGATTATGAATATGCTCCGTGAGTATGTCCATAGCTACAAAGACTTACCAGTGGCGGTGCACCAGTTCCAGACTAAGTTGCGCAACGAATTGCGCGCCAAGGCAGGCATTATGCGCGGCCGCGAGTTCCTGATGAGTGACATGTACAGTGTGCACGCGACCAAAGAGGACCTCGACCGCTTCTATGAAGAAGTCAAGCAGGCGTATTTGCGAGTGTACGACCGTCTTGGCATTGGCGACCAGACTTACGTAACTTTCGCCTCTGGTGGTGCCTTCACTAAGTTCAGTCACGAGTTTCAGACCATTTGTGACGCCGGCGAAGACTGGCTTTACCTAGACCGCGCGCGCAACATCGCCGTCAATGAAGAGGTGCTGGATGACGCGGCGGCAGAGCTGGGCCTCGATAAGAGCAAGCTAGAGCGTGTCCGCAGCGCAGAGGTGGGTAACATCTTCAACTTTGGCACTGACAAGGCGGAACAGATGGGTATCACCTTCATGGACCAAGACAACCAGCCAAAGCCATTCTGGTATGGTTCGTACGGCATTGGCGTGACCCGCGTGATGGGTGTGATTGCCGAGCTCTTTTCCGACGACCGTGGACTCGTGTGGCCGGATAACATTGCGCCGTATCGCGTGTACCTCGTATCGATTGGCGACAGTGAGCCAGTACAAAAATCGGCCGAATCGGTGTATAATTTATTGCAGTCCAAGGGTATTGAAGTGTTGTGGGATGACCGCGACGCTCGCCCAGGTGAGAAATTTGCCGACGGCGACTTGATGGGTATCCCGCATCGCGTGGTGATTAGCCCGAAGACCGTGGCAGCAGATAAGGTAGAATACAAGGCTCGTACGGCAGCCGACGCTGAAGCGTTGACAGTGGGCGAGTTAGTTGAACGATTGACTAAGGAGTAGAAGGAGGAGAAATGAAGAAAATTTTTCACATTACAGCCGCTGGTAAGCGGGAGCTTGAAGACGAACTCAAGAGCTTGATTGATTCGCGCCCAGACGTGGCAGAAGAAATTGCCACCGCGCGCGCCCAAGGCGACCTTTCAGAAAATGCGGAGTACACTTCAGCCCGTGAGCGCCAGAACCGCGTGGAGAGCCGCATCGCGGAGATTGAAGAGATTCTGAAGGGGGCGAAGATTATCGCCTCTGATGGCGACGGTACGGTTAGCCTTGGCGACACTTTGACGGTGGAGAGCAACGGCGTTCAGACTGAGTACCAGCTGGTGGGCGCGATCGAGGCCGACCCGCTCAACAACAAAATCAGCCACGAGTCACCACTTGGTTCGGCTTTGCTTGGCAAGAAGGTGGGCGACACTGTGACTATAAAGACCCCGAAGGGCGAGCGACAGTACACGATTGTCTCATTGCTATAGAATTATAAATTAGAGCAAAAATAAAGGCGCTACGATGGTAGCGCCTATTAAGTTAAGTTATCACATGGTTTTCCAGTAGTAAACGGTGTGGTTGTTATCTGATTCGATTGGGTCAAGTAAGACGACTACGGCGAGTCGAGCGTTGTTGCCAAACGAAGTGAGATAAATCAACTCGGCGCCGTGGCCGTTTGCGGTGTACTTTTTTGGTACTTGCAAATAGAGGCACATGGCAGGGTCTAGCTGCCTAGAGAGGCGCTTTGGATAATCCATGGCGCAGTTATCAATGTCTTTCGACAGGGCACGCAAGAAGTCGTCACTTGGCATAAAGGCGGTGGCCTTTTGCTTGCAACTCTCGAGGTCGATACCATCAAGGACGGTGGTAAACTCTGGGTAATCTTTGGCGATGTCGTCAACGCAATATTTAATGTTGACCGCTGGGCAGTCAACAAAGACGCGGACAAAGCGCGAATTGCGGTGGTGACGCTTGTCGTAAACCAAGCTGTGGCAGGCGGAGAGTGACTCTCTAGTGTGCGCCTCGGCGCCGTGCTTGATGCCTGAGTCTTCGCGCTCGAAGAGCTTATGAACATTGCGCATTAGCCGGCTAAGCGGGTGATTTGACTGCATAGTTATCTCCTCCTTTTGTGATAACGGTAAGGTGCGATCAAACGATACTCTATTATAGTGCCATAAAAAGGCGTAATTGTCAAGAGGTAGGTGGCTAGGATAAAAGTGTTGACATGTGGCAGGGAATATGATATATTTAGATTGGTTCAGGTAAAACTGGGCTTCTTCGGATAGGTGAGTATGGGTTTTGAACGCGAGCAATACGCTGATTAACCTCCCTCTCATTGCACATTAAGTAAAGGAATAATTATGCAGATAGCCTCTGTTGGTAATCTGTATCATTGCGTCGGCGGTCTTTAGTAACCAGTTATGAAGTGGGGCATTGCCTGTATTTTCTCCTTGGTCATATCGACTACCAGTAATGTACATAAGTAACCTGCTAGGCACGACCAATCCCGTTCTGTTGGTTGTGATGACATCGTGCCTAGCGGGCCACTTAATTTCCTAAGCCGTGCGGCATCATATTTATTTATCTTATGACTTGTTAATAAAATATGCCGTTACCGCTGTTTACCCCCGCCTTTGGGGGTTATTTTTTACCTACGCATTATTGACAAATTAGGCTTAATGTTGTACTATAAGACTGTTCCAGAGAGTCTGGGATGTTCTTTGGTAAATTGGAGTGTGATAAAAATGTCACAACATTGTGAATATGCTAAGGCATATGAAGAGGGCAGAATTGCTAACGTTAGTAAACCAACTCTACTTGGTAATTGTAGCCAGCCCGCTATTTGGTACATCAACGGTACTGATATACCGGTTTGCTATTATCATAAAAAGTTAGCCGAAGGTGCTATTGGTTCATACGCAGTTTAATTAATATCCAACTCCATTGTGTCAGCCAAGGCTGACGCTCGGGCGGCTTAGCCGCCCTTTTTTAGTGGTCGCAAGCAGGGCAATCGGCGAATTTAAAAAAAGTTAAGTGGTTATGCTTGCAAAGCTCAAATAGTATGATACAATTAATATAGTTTAGCGTTGCTGCTAAACTAACCATATCTAGGGTCTAGCTAGCTAGACCAGCTCATTATAAACCCATTAGTTAGGAGGTGGGCCTATTGACTACCTCTACATTCTGGATAGAGTATTGTTAATCTAATTATGTTGCATGAGGCACGCGTAGTACCATTATCAATGCGTGGGCTATGAGTCTTATCTGTAAGGTCAAGCAATTATCTTGCACGGTAACTAGCTCCTTTGATATAACATCAAGCACAGGCTCATAGCCCATTTATTCATAACTAGATTTAACTTGTTGTATTATAACTTAATAGCGTAATCTTGGGTTATTTTATTCATAATAAAGTATTCTCCTTTGCTAATAAGTATATAACTTATAACGTCTCTCCGTTTTTATTATTGGGTCACATCACCGCCTTAGTTGGCACTAATCATCTTAACTCTTTCTCGTGATTTAGTGTCCGCTAAGGCGGCTTTTTCTTTTGTATTATTTAGTATTATTGGGCGTTAGACACTTGTTGACGGAAGCGGCGGCGGAGGCATAATAGAGGTAGACAGTATGGCAAATTGGCAAATATTGCAAATTAATGCTATAACTATTGACATTTTAACGCGCTTGTGGTAGTATAATAAATGTTATGAAGAACAACACAAACAAATCAAACAAATCAACTAAATCAACTAAATGTCAAAAGGTTAACCAGAGCGCCAAGTCTGTCGCTAAGCAGGAAGTTGACCGCGCACGCGTCAACGCTCTCTCAAACGAGATTGTGAAGAACAGCGTCTTGTTTGGCTCATTAATGGTCAACCTCTTTGTCTTGACCGCCTTCATGTTGGCCGTGACCGATGCGCCAAGTGCCCAAGCCTTAGGTAGCTTGATTGCCAGCCTTTAAACCTTTTAATATTAAACCCACTAACTTTGACCCCGACCTCTGGCCGGGGATTTTGATTGGGGCGGGGTAGTGTGTAAATTTACAACACAAGTTGGCAGGCGGTTATATCTGTTAAATACCTGTTTTTTCCACACATGCGTCCTTAAAATGGTGGCTTGTGGGTAAAAATGTCAAAAAAAGACTTGCATGTGGGGCGTGGTGGGTAGTATAATTAAGTCAGTGGAAGAAAAGAAACAACCACGAACATAAAAACAACCAAGCTAACTAAAATAGTTGATTGTACCATACCAAATGAGCAAAGTTGATTACTTCGAACGCAAGCTAGACGACAAACATCGTCTGACCATCCCAGTAGAATTACGGGGTGAATTTGCGAGCGGCGTAGTCATCACCCGTGGCTTTGGCAAGTATTTGCATCTCTATGCAAAGGAAGTTTGGGATAACGAAATGGAATCTGCATTGCAGGGCAACATCTTGGACGAGCACATCGCCGACCTAAACGTTAAGTTTCGGGCTGGCAAGTCAGAGGCTGAGATGGACGCTAAGCAGGGGCGGATCACCATTGAACAGCACCTACTTGATTACGCCAAGATTGACCGCGACGTGGTCGCCATACGGGCGGGCAAGTATTGGCGGTTGACTGCGCAAGCAGATTAACAATTTAATAATATGGTTCTTTTGACCCTAAAGGTCAAAGGAGCCAACGAAAGCACCTTAACAGAGGACACATACGTGACAACCAGCTGGAGCGCGGTAGCCAGACCGAAGTACCGTCGCACTAGAAGGAAGCAATTCCTTTAAAATTCCACCTCACACATAAGTCTCTCATTACACTGGCGGCTAAGTCACAACTAGCCAGAGCAGTGTTACAAAAAATAAAACAAACAATCAAATAAACACTGGTTGTTGCATATGTGTCCTCCGTAACAAGAGTAATGAATAATCCACCACAACAACTTCATATTCCTGTGCTTTTTGCGGATACATTAGCTTTGCTAAACCCGCAGCCAAACGAACACTACCTTGATTTAACTGCCGGTTACGGTGGTCATGCAAAGGGAGTTATTGCTCGAATTGGCACGGCGGCAGACGCGACCCTGTGCGATCGCGATGCCTTTGCTATTGCTAATCTAGCCCCGCTAAAAGAGCAGGGTGCTCAACTCATACATAGTGACTACCTGTCAGCGGCGCAACAGCTGCTTGAGGCAGGCAAGACTTTTGATATGATTTTGCTTGACTTGGGTGTCAGTTCTGTGCAGCTGGACCGAGCCGAGCGCGGCTTCTCATTTATGCATGACGGGCCGCTTGATATGCGAATGGACCAGAGCCAAGACCTCACGGCCGCGACTTTGGTGAACCGCTATAGCGAGCGTTACCTAATTGACATCTTTGAGAATTATGGAGAAATGGGGCAGCGAGAAGCTGCGAAAGTGGCGCGGGCTATTGTAGTGCGGCGAAAGCAGCAGCCATTTACGATGACTGCCGACCTCGCTGACGTGATTCGAGTTGCCATTGGCGAACTTGATCACGGCAAGCACCACAAGATACATCCGGCAACGCGCGCTTTTCAAGCCTTACGGATTGCGGTGAATGACGAGCTAGGCCAGCTGGAGCGGACTTTGCCGTTAGCGGTGAAGCTGTTAAATAGTGGTGGCCGATTAGCCATCATCTCATTTCATAGTCTGGAAGACAGGCTGGTGAAGCGCTTTATGCGCGACCACGCCGACGCCTTCGACTTACCGCTAGTTACTTTGACCAAGAAGCCAATTGATGGTGCTATTAATGACGTTTCCAATCCGCGTGCTCGTAGTGCAAAGCTACGCGCCGTATTGAAAAAATAAACAAAAATAAGAAAGGAGCGATATGCCAATCAAAGTTAGTGGTCGTAGCTACGCTCACAACATCGTTGTCCGCCGCGTTAAGTAGTAACTAAGGCAGAAACGGGGTCTGCCCACCAAAAAGGCAGGCCTGGTTGTGATAAAACAAACACTTAAAACAAACATTACATGCAGAACTGCGTGGATTACGCGTTAGTCCGCGGTGTTTTGCATGTAATCATGTGAATTGCGAGAAACAAAAAGTCAAATTAAAAAAGAAAGGAACAACTAGGCAGATGGCAATTTCGAGAAGACAGTTCGTATCGACCCGTGCGACTGTACGTGCCGCGGCACCAGCTTACGCTGGGGCGTCCATGTGGGGCCGTAACCAAAATTTAGTAAAGTTTAAACCCTCATCGAGCATGGGCACCATGGCCAACATCGCTGCCATTGTTCTATTTACTGCGCTGCTTGGAATGATATATTTAACTCAACTGAGTAAAACCGGGTCATTTAGTTACGAAATTAATAAGATTAACCGCCAAAAGACGGAGCTGGCTGCTCAGCGCGACAACTTGAAGGTTGAGAACGCGCGGTTGCAATCACTCAACACCATTAAAAATAGCGAAGTGGCCAAGCAAATGACCGCGCCGGCTAGCACTGATTATGCCGAATAGCGCGCCGCTTATGGTATAATTGTAGTATGAACCAATGGTGGGGTAGCCAGACGAGAGCGAGCCGAGTAGCGTGGTTGCTACTCTTTATTTTGGCGATTTTTAGTGTGCGGCTATTCTACATTCAGGTAATTAAGCATAAAGAATATCTCACTAAGGCGGATAACATGCAGACTGACCGCCAAGTTTTACCTGCCGTGCGAGGGCAGATTTATGTGCGTGACACAGACGGCAACATCGCGCCACTGGTGTTGAACCGTACGGTGTACACTTTGTTTGCTGACCCTTCAGAGGTGAAGGATGCCAACAAGGCGCGCGAACTGGTGCGCCGCGTGGCGGGTGATAAGTTGGTGCAGAAGAACGACCCGCTGGGCAAGTTGGGTGACAAGAACCGCCGTTATGTGGTGCTGGCGCAAGAGCTGACGCAGCAGCAGGCGGAGGCGATTCGCAAGGAGAAGCTCTCTGGCCTCGGCTTGAAGCCGGCGAGCCAGCGCGTGTACCCCGAGGGCGCGCTTGCGGCGCAGACGTTGGGCTTTGTTAACGCAGACGGCAAAGGTCAATATGGGGTAGAGCAGGCGCTGGACGGCCGCTTGGGTGGCAAAGCAGGCTTGCTCAAGACTGTGACGGATGTCAGTAAGGTGCCGCTGACTATTGGTACAAATGATGTCAGTATCCCCGCGAAGGACGGCGAAAATATTGTGTTGAGTATCGACCGCAACGTGCAGTCGCAGGCGGAGGAGACGCTAGCAGCGGGGCTGAAGGACGCTAAAGCGACCACTGGTAGCATGGTAGTGATGGACCCACAGACGGGGCGGGTGCTGGCGATGGCGAACTTCCCGAGCTACAATCCTGAGCAGTACCGCAAGGTGGACACGCCGGCGGTGTATAAAAACAACGTGACGATGAACGCCTACGAGCCGGGTTCGGTGATGAAGCTATTTACAGTGGGCGCGGGGCTGGATTCGGGCGCAATTACGCCGCGTTCGACCTTCCTTAACACTGGTTGTGTGCAAGTTGATGATGCCAAGATGTGCAATGTGGAGCGTAACATTGACGGCAAGATGATGACGCCGATGAACTTGCTAGAGTACTCGCTGAACACTGGTGCGGTGTGGGTGCTGCAGCAGATGGGTGGTGGTAGTATTAACCTCGCGGGGCGACAGAAGTACTACGGCTATCTGACGAAAAATTATCGCTTCAACCAGCCGACGGGCATTGAGCTGGCACATGAGGCGGATAGCGTGATTTTTAAGCCCGACATGAACCGCGGCCCGCGCGTGTTGTACGCCAACATGACCTTCGGGCAGGGCGAGCAGCTGACGATGATTCAGGTGATTTCGGCATTTAGTGCGGTGATTAACGGCGGTAATTACTACAAGCCGACGGTGGTGCTTGGCTCGTATGACTTAAATACGAGCAAGCTGACCGAGCAGAAGCCGCAGCTACTGCAGGGCAACGTGCTGGCGCCGCAGCACTCGTACGACTTGCGCGACATGTTACAGCAGGCGCGTTACTTGGGCGCCAAGGGTAAGTTGCGCGACAACGGCTACTTTGTGGGTGGCAAGTCGGGCACGGCGCAGAAGATTGACCCAGCCACGGGCAAGTATTCTCACACTCTGACCACTGGTACTTACATTGGCTTTGGCGCCGACAAGACAAAAGTGCCAAAGTATGCCATAATGGTACGTGTAGATGACGCCCATAACGGTGGCTATGCCGGTTCGGCAGCCGCCCAGCCAATCTTCGACAAGATGAGTAATTTTATGATTCAATATCAAGGAGTGTCAAAATGAGTGATGTATTGCGTGCCCTCGTCGGCCCGCTAGTCAAAATATTTACCTTAGGGGTAGGCTCGTTTGTGTTGGCTATGTTGCTGACACCACTGTATACCTACTTTGCGTATAAGTATAAGTTCTGGAAGCAGATGCGCCACGACGCCATGTCGGGCGGGGAGGCCAAGGTGTACGAGAAGCTACACGCCGCCAAGCACCGCCGCCACATCCCAACGATGGCTGGCCTGATTTTTGTGCTGGCTGTGGTGATTACCACGCTGTGCGGCAATTTGTCGCGCGAACAGACGTGGCTACCTCTGGTAGCGTTAGTAGCTGCCGGCGCGGTTGGACTGGTTGACGATGTCTTTAATATCCGGTCGCACGGCAAGGGCGTGGCGGGTATGCGTGCGCCAGTGAAGTTTGCGCTGATTACACTGATTGGCTTGGTACTCGGCTGGTTCTTCTGGGCTAAGCTGGGTGTGCACACGGTGCATGTGCCGTTTGTCGGCGCGTGGGACGTGGGAGCGTGGATGATTCTCATCTTTGCCTTTGTCGTGGTGGCTACCGGTAATGCGGTCAATATTTCCGACGGTCTGGATGGCTTGTCGGGCGGCTTGGCGGCGATTTCGTTCTGTGCTTATGCTGTGATTGCGTTGCTTGACCACCAGTTCGGTTTGGCGGGTTTCTGCTTTACCATCATGGGCGCGCTTGTGAGTTACCTCTGGTTCAATATCTATCCGGCACGGTTCTTTATGGGTGACGTTGGCTCGTTTTCACTCGGTTGTTCATTAGCCGTGGTGGCGATGCTGACCAACACGCTGTTTATTTTGCCAGTGATTGGTATCGTGTTTGTATTAGAGACGGGTTCGGTGATTATTCAGTTGACGTCAAAGAAGCTGCGCCATGGCAAGAAGATTTTCTTGTCGGCGCCGGTGCATCATCACCTTGAGGCCATTGGCTGGCCAGAGACTAAGGTGACCATGCGCTTTTGGCTGATTGGCGTGGTGTTTGCCGTGATTGGCCTCGTGATGGCGTTGGCTGGCGGCAATATAATGCATTAAATTAATTTGAGTTAAGGGTCGGGTGTACAATAATAAACCAAGAGAAATAGGGGCAGACGCGCTGATTGCAGCTGGGTTGGATTGGCTGCAGCGGTTTTGGCGCACACTGCTGAGCGGCGGCAAGGCTGACCGCGTGCCACGGCTGGATTTGACGCGTCGGCACCGACCCGACTACTGGATTGCGCTGTTGACGTTGCTACTGGCGACAATTGGCTATGTGGCGATGTTCTCGATTTTGCCGGCTATCACGCACGGCAATAACGACCAGTCGAACGCGTACATGCTGAAGCAGCTGGCGTTTCTTGCGGTTGGCGTGGTGGCGTTTGTTGCGGCGACGCGTTTGCCACTCGATGTCTTTCGCCGCTACGGCGCGCGGCTGTTTGTGGTGGCACTGGTGATTTCGCTGGCGTTACCACTACTAGGGCTACTGCATGTGCCAATTGCGCGGTGCGCCTTGGGCGCTTGCCGTTGGTATCGCTTGGGGCCACTTGGTACGTTTCAGCCGGCGGAGCTATTAAAGTTGGGCGCGGTGCTGTTTACTGCTAATATTTTGGCAACGGAGGCGCGGCGCGGTCGACTGAACAGCTGGGACACGGTTTGGCAGGTACTGGTGATGCTAATGCTGGTGATGTTTGTAGTGGTGCTGCTACAAAAGGACCTCGGTACGGGCGTGGCCTTCGTGGGTATCACGCTGATTGAGTTGGTGGTGTCGGGTATGCGCTGGAAATATGTCTCGGCGGCGGCGCTGATTATTTTGGTAGCGGGCGTGGCTTCGATTATCGTGGCGCCGCACCGCTTGCAACGTATTTTTACATTCGTTGGTAGTGGTACAGAGGAGACGAATTACCACATTAATCAGGCAATTTTGGCGCTCGGCTCGGGTGGCATGTTCGGGCGCGGGCTTGGTAAGTCGGTGCAGGCCTTTGGCTGGCTGCCAGAGGCGGTGAACGACTCGATTTTCGCCATTTGGGGCGAGATGATTGGCTGGATTGGCAGCGTGGGGCTGATTGTCTTGTTCGCGGGCCTGCTTTATGTCATCATTCATAAGGTTGATTATCTGGAGAATTATTATTTGCGGCTAGTGTTGGGCGGGATTTTCGGCTGGCTGGCGGCGCACGTTTTAATGAACATTGGCGCGATGACGCACATGATACCTCTGACGGGCATTACTTTGCCACTGGTGTCAATCGGCGGTACGTCGCTGGTGTTTATTATGCTGGTGCTGGGCATGGTGCTGAATATTTCGCGCTACACCACTTATCGGCGAGTGCATAACAATGGAGAGGAGGAGCGAGATGAAGATTTTATGCGTGGGCGGCGGCAGCGGCGGCCATATTACACCAATCGTCGCAGTTATTAAGGAGATAAAGCGGGAGCATCCGCGGGCGGACATCACGGTGTGGTGTGACCGTAAGTTTATCAAGCAGGCGCGCGGTTTGCTGGGCAAGGCGGTGCCGACCAGTGTAATTCCGGCGGGCAAGCTGCGCCGCTACGCTAATTTGCCGTGGTGGTATCGCTGGTTTAGTTTGTACCATATTGTGCACACGCACATACCAAACTTGGTTGATTTGTTTCACATCGGCGCGGGTTTTGTGGCTAGCTATTGTAAGCTGCGCAGGTTGCGGCCGGATGTGGTGTTTTGTAAGGGTGGCTACGTCTGCTTGCCGGTGGGCTTGGCGGCGCATCTCTTGCACATACCTCTGGTGCTACATGACAGCGACACGGTGCCGGGGCTAACCAACCGCGTGCTGGCGCGTTATGCGCGGGCGATTGGGACGGGCGCGCCGGTTGAGAATTACCCGAGTTATCCGAAGTCGCGCACTAAGTACATTGGCATTCCGTTGCGGCCTGAAATTAAGCCGGTGAATGCGTCGGCGCAGCGCGAGTTGAAGGCGAAGCTAGGCTTTGACCCAGCGCGACTACTCGTGGTATCAATGGGTGGTGGCTTGGGCGCGAAAGAAATTAACGTGGCGATGGCCTTGAACGCCCGCCAGCTCATCAAGCAGGGTGCCGACGTGGCGATGTTGATTGGCAAGGGGCGCAAAGTGACGCTGGACTTAAGTGATGCTGAGCGTAGGCATGTGCGGGTGCTGGAGTTTACCGAGCAAATTGCCGACTACATGAAGGCGGCGGACGTGGTGGTGACACGCGCGGGCGCGACGACCATGGCGGAGCTGGCGGCAATTCGCGTGGCAACGGTAATTATTCCTTCGCCATATCTGGCGGGCGACCATCAGACCAAGAACGCCAAAGTGTACGAGCAGGCGGGCGCAACAGTGGTGTTGGCGCAGCACGACGTGGAGCAGCAACCGAAACTGTTAGGTAAGACGCTGGCGGAGCTAATTCGTGACCAAGGCCGGCGGCAGCAGCTCGCTAAGGCATTGGGCGGCTATGCCAAACCGCACGCCTTGCAGGATATGGCGCGGCTGATTTTGGACGCCACGCAGCTGCACGTACATTATAATGGCGGCAGATTGTGATAAAATAGAATTAGATTATGTTTAATTTTCGGCGTGGGCAAGAGAAGCACTCGGAGCGAGAGGCGCGGACGGATTTTAACGCCGCCGCTTATACGCGCGGCGTGACGCTGACGGGCTTTAAGAGCGAAAAGACGGCGCAGTTGGAGCGGCAGCGGTTGCAGCACCTCAAGTCGGTGCAACGCCGATTGACGGCGCTGTTCATGGTGGTCGTGGGGCTGGTGCTGCTCGGCTTGGCGCTGCTTGCACAGTACGCCGGTTCAGTGGTGAGAGTGCAGACTGATGCGCGGCTGGCTGCCACCGACCAAGCGCGCTACCTCAAATTGATTAACGATTATTATCAGACCAACCCGCTTGAGCGGTTCAGCTTTATGCGGCGCAATTCGGTGTTATTAAATTATTTACGCCAGCAAGCGCCTGAGGTGCTGAGTGTGGATGTGGTGCCGGCGGGGTTAATGCTGGCACAGGCGAAGCTCTCCTTCCGCGCGCCCGTGGCGCAGTGGACGGCGAACGGCAAGACCAATTTCGTGGATGACAAGGGTGTGGTGTTCCAGCACAATTATTACGGCGCCCCGCAGCTGACCATTGAGGATAACAGTGGTGCCAAGTCGATTAACGGTGTAGCCGCGCCGGCGGGGTTCTTAAGCTTCGTCGGTCAGACGGCGACGGCGCTGGTGAAGCGTGGCATTAGCGTGCGGCGGGTGGTTGTGCCGAAGGGCGCGGCCCGCTACGTGGAGCTCTATGTGGACAGCCGCCAATATCCGTTTAAGGCGCAAATTACGCGCCAGCCAGAATCAGAGGCGAGCGACATCGCAACCATGGTGCGTTACATTGATACACATAATATTAAACCAATTTATGTGGATTGCCGCGTCGCCGGCAAGGCGTTTTGGAAGTAGCCGATTAGATAGAGCGGGGGAGTGACGTCGCAAAAAATATTACAATATATTATGACATAAATGTCAAATATGTCAAATGACAGGACAGGTGATTTATTTGACGTCATGACGTTATTATGTTGTAGTATGTGGCGCAACGGCCTGTGGAAAACTCCTGCGCCGCAGCGCCGAATTGATGTCGCTACCACTGTAATTTAGCCAGCATCTCGCGAATATGTCGCATGAACTTTATCTTTGGCGGCCACCTCGCGGCTAGCGTTTGCATCCCTGCAGGGCAGGCCCCTAGGCATAGTGAAAATTAATTATTAAATATTGACGACAAAATTTATCAGAGGTGCGGCGGACGCGATGGTGCTGTCATTGTAGTAATATTAGCAATTAAATTAATTAAAATCGCTTGACAGAAAAATGCCGCAGCGCGCCGGATTTGGCTGATTTACCTAATTTGCCCGATTTGAGCGTTGGCACTCGTGGGTGGCCGACGCTAGATTGATACCGGTCGCGAGTCGAAAACCGGCCAAAAGTCCCCCGAAAATTGGTCCCGAAAATAACCCATAAAATAATTATTTGATATGTGGGCGACGGGCTGCGGGTGAGAATTATTTAATTAAGCTAGGCATAGAAATAATTATTTAATTATTTTCCCCATTTTAGTGAAAGCCAGCCGCGGCGCCACGATTTGGTGCTTATTATGTAGTTATCAGTGGTACGCGTCGCTTTAAAGTCGTTAAAAAACGTAAAACATACGTTGTGCGACGTAAAGCCCGCAAGTCAGGACGCGGCGATAGCGCCGCCCCACCTCTGTAAAGTGAGCGCTGGCGGCGCGCTCAGACTGCCCCGCGAAAAAATGAAAAATAAAAATGCGACGCATCAAGTGCCCCGCGTGCCGGACTGTCTTTGGCGTAACCTCTGTTAAGCTGCGGTCTGCGCTAGCTCCCCCGATTTTAACTCCCCCTACTATGGCCGCACCCCCTGCCAAAATCCTCCTTATTAGCCGTCTTGACTGGCTGCTACCTCTGTTAATTAGCTTGTTTTATGGTGGGTGGTGCGCCGCCCCACCTCTGCTTGGCTGTTATGGGCTACGGCTTGAGTAGCGGTGATACGGCTTGTCATAAGTTATGACGTGATGTGTGGCTACGTTATACCTGCGCGCCATGGGCTTGGGGCTTAGCTTGGTGCTAGTAAAGTTACTTAGCTAGCCATTCAGCCATTTAAGGTGGCGTAATCGTCGCGCGCGATGTGCTAAAAATTGTGCGACATTAACATAAAGGTATAATCATACGTCTTGAAAGCGTAAAGTTGGCACAGACACGCGCCTTCGGGCTGTTTTTGGCGGGTGCTACTTTTTAAGCGTGCCCGCTTGCTGTCGCGGGTTATTGGACTATCGCTATCATTGCTATCACCGTCCACACGCCGCGTGCAGTAGCTTAAGTGCGTTAGTGTATTTGGCGGATTTTCTTAATCATGGCGCGCTCGGCGGCGACTCGCTCGCGGCGCTTGGCTTCATCGGCGAGTAGCTCTGTGTAGAGGATGGCAGACTCAGCCATTGGTTTTAAGACGCGGCGCATTGCTTCGCGTTCAGGTTCAGTAACCCAGAGGTGAAAGATGTTTTTGACGGCAATTTGCCGCGCCACGTACTGCAGCCGGTAGGGGACGTTGTCTGGCAACCACTGGCTGGCGTCAGATGAAGCTTTTTCGGTGTTGGCTTGTTTTGAGACAAGCTGTAATTCGAGCGGGTGATTGAGTAGTTCGTTGCGGTTAGCACGGGTGAGGTTTTTGGCGCCCGTCACCCAGGCGTTGCTGAGGGCGACCACGTGGTCAACATCAGCGCTGCGTGCGATGTCATAGTAGGTTGGCATTACAAGGTGTTTACCGCTGTACGGGCAGGCGAGTTCCCCTGCCTTGACCTGCCCGCGGCGGTCGAGCTGGTAGCTGTCGAGGTCGCGTCGCAAAATTTCTTGCCGCCGTTCGGTGCGGTTGTACGCTTCGGCGTCGTGGTCGTTAGACTCGTCAAAGCTATGCCGCCGGTTGTAGTTGGATTTGCTGGCTTTTGGCTTCACGTGGAGGCCAAGCAACTCATGCAGTGCGATTTTAGCGAGGTATTGCGCGCTATCATTATCAAGCTGGCCAAACGCCAGCTCGGGTTTACGGTATAAGTCGTTAGGGCGCAATCTCATCTTTATTATACTAACACATTTAGTTGTATTTGTCAAAGTAAGCCCCTCCCCATACGCGCTCCCCTGCTGGAAAATTTTTGCAATTGCTTGCGCTTGAGGGTAATTTTTAGTAAAATAAAAGCATAAAGGAGACATCATGGCTAACACAAACGCAGTTTACGCAAGAATTGATACCGGTTTAAAAACAGACGCCGAGCAGATTTTGGGGCGGCTGGGGATTTCGCCGTCGAGTGCTATTCAGATGTTCTACAGTCAGGTGGTGTTGCAGCAGGGTTTACCCTTTGAGCCGCGGTTACCAGTGCGTAAGCCGGTGGCGCTGAGCGACTTGTCTCGTGAGGAGCTGGACGCCGAAGTTCAGCGCGGCGTGGATGGCATTGCTGCGGGGCGCACTCATACTGCCGCCGAGGTGGACAAGTATTTTGCGGATAAATACGGCGTCACTGGCAGTGCCGAAGCGGCTAAATGAGGGCGTTAGGCCTGCTTGGCGGCGCGAGTGAGTACGTTTTTGAGCGAATCGCGTTCCTTGGGGCTGACACGCAGGCCGTACAGGTCTTTAATGACTACTTGACGGACGGCGTACTGCGCCAAATAGAGCTTGTTAAATTTTTTATGGTTATAGCTATCGCTATTGCAGCTAGAATTTTGGCGTCTCATTATTGGCCACTTCTCAAAGGTGCCCGCCCCCTTTTTTCGGTTGGCGATTTTCGCAACAGCCTGTACTTCTAGCTCGTTGCCAAAAAGTTCGTGCCGCGCTTGCGGGCTAAGTCCGCGGTCGCTACGCCAGACATCCTCTAGTGGCACTACGTGGTCTACCTCAATAACGCTAGAAATCTTGGCGCCATCTTTGGGTTTAAATGAGATGTCGCTGCCAGTGTACAGGCAATGTAAGTCGCCGCCGGTGACGTAGATGCCGTACGGACCGTGTTGTATTGTGGTGTTAGTTAGGTCACGAAGAAGAGTTTTGTTGTAGACTTTTATTTCGTCTGCTTCGTTTTCGGCGTTGTTGATACCGGGCCGCCTAAAGTATTTATTGCGCAGATAAAACTTGTTCATATCGGCATCTTCGGCTGGTTTTTGCTTATTGCCGGGCCGCTTTTCTCCGCATGGCAGCTTATTGAGAATATCCAGCGCCGTCAGCGCCATGGCGGACTTGAGCTCGGGCTTGATGTCGTCGCTACGATAGAGGTCGAAGTTGGTAAGATCTGACTCGTTTAACTTCATATCTTCTTTACTATAACACTTATGCATTTACTTGTCAATATGGGGTGCGCGTGGTGGCTTGACGTCTCTTCACTGTTAAACATTAGTACAATTGGTGCGGTTATGCTATAATATTGGTAGTATGAATGAGGGTAATAACATTGCAGGTGGTGGGGCCGACTTGCAGCGCGCGTTTGACGAGCTGCTTTTGACGGCGCGCGACTACACTACGGGGCTGCGCGACCAAGTACGGTTTGCGGATGACGGCCAGACGGTAGTACTCTATGCTCGCCACGCCAAAACAGACAAATATTTCACGGCGTTGCGCTTTATGCGGAGCGGCCGACCGTACGGTGATGGCCAGTCGGTTTATTTAACCGTCGAGTATGGCAAGGTGATGTATCACATTGCCCTGTGGCGCGATGGCAAGTGTGCTCAGTACCTCAAGTACACCGATGCCAAGCGCTGCTTGCAGGTGGTGTTTGATAAGCTCGCCTACTCACTAGCTGCCGACTATGAAGCGGCGCGCCATGCCGCAGCCGACGGCAAGCTCGATGAAGCGGCTGTGTTGAAGCGCAAGCTGACGATTTTAGGTAAGATATCTAAAGAATTTTCGGGTGCCGCTATCCGCCGTGACCTCACGCCCGAGACCGTGAGCGACAGCAAAGAGAGTTTTGAGTATATGAGCGCCACTGTGCGCGATTACGCCGAGCAGATGGGCTATCCGGTGGACGGCGACCGCGCCGACCTTTATCCGCGTCTCTTAAAAACTGCCAAGCCGGGGAACGACGGCACTTATCTCTATGCGGCTGCCCCGCGCCGCTATTGCCTTGAGGTGCGCAAAGCGGGTGTGACGGTGCGCCAGATTACTTCGGGTGACCTCAACCTTGTGCTCTGTGGCTTATTTTACGGCGTGGCCAAGCAGATTGCCATCGATTACGAAGCCAAGCATCGCGTGAAATATCAAGACAGCCGCCGCAGTGTCAACGCTAAGCTGGTGGAGCTGATGGACCGCATTTCACCATTGTTTAGCGCTTATGCCACCGGTCGGGTGGACGAAAACACCAGTGAATACCCGTATGACGACGCTCACTTTGCCGAGCTCGACATTGTTGATGCCATTCGCCAGCATGCCAAGGATTTGCCAGCTGTGCATATGAATGGTAACCTACTCGCCACTCTCGACAGTAAGGGCAACTCGCAGCCGTTTGTGTACTTCTGCAGCCGCGGCGCCAGTGGTAGCTATGTGCTGAGCGTCTCTAACCAAGACGACGGACTCGTGCACTATGATTTGGCGCGCAAGGATGGTGACCAGCTTGAGACCGTTGCCGAGTGTACCGACGCCGACGCGATGATTTACGCCATTTTTGACCAGCTCGCCACGGTGCGGCCGGAGTTGAAGGATAACACTTCATATAAGAGCCTGATGCAAGACCTCGACCAGAACAAGGCTGTGGAGTCGGAGCGCCTGATGTCGGGTGCCGATGCCGCCGAACAGATTGATGCCGAGCAGCTGGACGATGACGCCCCAGCCGAGCCAGCTAAGGCAGAAGCGCGTGCCCTGTCGTTCACCGAGAAGAAGCAGTTTGCCAAGGAAGTTCGCCAAGCGCAGGCCGATTTGGTGTCGCTGGCCGTGGAAGCTATCGCCGACAACAACGCCATTGCCGATGCCTACATTTACATCTTGACCGAGGGCAACCGCGTGTCTTATAACGCCTTTTACATCAATTCCGACGGCAAAGTGGTCACGCTCGCCGACGCTCAGCCAGACAAGGCGGTGCGCGTGCGCTTGCTCAAGTTTGGCGCCTCAGACAGCAAGCAGCTACGTGCCGTTTACGTGCGCTATGGCCAGCCGGTGCCGACCGAGACCATGATTCACTTTGTGCGCGCCACGGGCAAGTTTGATTTTGTCTGTAACTTCAAGCCAGTGGTTGACGAAGCTGCCGGCCGCACTGCCGCCACGTCGTTTGCCGCTTGGCGCCGCAACATTGCCGTGCACTACTAATTTCAGGCTGAAATTAAACAAGGCGAGCCCGCGGGTTCGCCTTTTATGGTGATGATACTACAGTGGTGGTAGGTTAAATTGGCATAAAAAAGTGGGCCCTAGCGGACCCACGCATAAATAGGAATTAAATTTACTTTGTTATCGGCTCCTTTTCACCAGCACTGAGGCGTTCGCGAATTAGCTCCGCACCCAAAAACATGGCATTAATTATTACTACCATTATTGCGATAGTGATGATGAAGGTGATTGCGCTAACTACTGCCATAATCATCAACTCCCTTGAATGTACAATTGACGGGTCTCGCCAATAAGTAGATATTATACCACACCGCCCCGCCATTGACAAAACAGGGGTATTATTGTATAATGTAAGCATCTACGAGCTAGCAAAGGGCTAGCCAGAAGTACCTTAAGGAGTTAAAAAATGGTTACGACAAATTATATGAGCATCCGTTCTTTGAGCGAAGATGAAGCCGCCGCGATTAGCAAAAAGCTACTCAAGCGCTTCCCACCTTACAAGTCGGACAAGTTTGGCCGTGCTCAAGGTGTTGACCGCTACACCGCCTCGGTGTACTACAATGACGGTGTTGCCACTGGCGACAAAGACAAGGACGCCATGGCGGTTGTGCTGATTGTTGATTGGCATAGCGCCTCGTGCGTGCGCGTGCGTAAAGACGGCGCGGCGGCTAGCTACGTGATGCTGCCGATGGGCCGCATTTGGTTGCCGCGTGGCGATTGGAATGCAATTCGCCAAGGCGTGGTGAAGTTCATGGATAGTGAGCGGCCGGATTGGCGCAAAGAACAACGTTCGGGCGAGATTAGCATCTTGCCATGCGCCGTGCTCGGCAAAACCAAAGTCGATAGCGAGTTCGAGTTTGCTTGGCCTCTGCCATTTGATGATTAACCCCCCCTGCCCGCCACGTGCGGGCTTTTATTGACAACCATGTTGTTTGGTGCTATTATTTAGCCACTACTAGGAAAGTCCTAGTTTGTACATTATTGAAGGAGTAAACATGTCCGAAGTCAAGGAAAAGCATACATTGCGTCACCATCATTGTGCAACAAAATACACCGGTGACCGTTACCGTGCACAGCTTTACGACAATGCAATTGACCCGAGCACTGGTAAGCCAACCATGTTACTTGCCATATTTGACGTAACAGAGGCGACCGAGGCGCTTTGTTTGGGCTCAAATACTGAGAAGCGTTGCGTGAGTGCGGTGAGCCGCACGTGGATTGCGCCGGAATGCGTAGCGAACAATTCGTATTGCGCGGAATTTAAGGCCAAGAAGGCGCTCAATGTGATGAATCCAAATTGGCAGTCTTACCAACAAAATGGCGACATTAAGATTAGTCGCGTTGACCGCCAGTCTGATATACCAATTAAATGGAATGAACCGCTTTATCTCTCGGTTGACTAATTAACTCCTCTCCCCCACCGCTTTTGGCCGTGGGGGCTTTATTTTTGGGTGGTGGGCGCTTAGGGTTGGCGACTGCTAGGACTGGCGGACTGTTTTTTGCCCCCGCTGCATCGCCTACCATGCCGGCTTGGCGATTTGACGCGCCAGCCTCTGCCCCCCTGCTCGGCTTTACGGCGGAAATTTGGTGGATTATTACGCTTGTGTTATAATTAGGGTATCTACCTTGGAGGCAGAAAGAGAGAAAATAACGGAGGATAAAAACAATATGAGTAAATTACGGCAAACAGCTGCGGGGGGGGGGTAGATTTTTAAGATATTTTCCCTATATTGTCAAGTGTGGGGGTAAAATAGCCACTTCGGCGCCTCTGGCGCCAACAGCCAATTGCAATAATTTATTGGCGGGCGCTCTCGCCCGCGGGGTGGCATTTGGTTTGTTCGCTTTAATTCTTGCGCCGTTTATTCTCACTGCGCCAGCCCACGCCACCGACGATAACACCGTCAGTATTGCGGTCGACCAGAACGCCGAGCTAAAGCCAACTGGCAATCTCTACAAAGCTACCACCAACGTCACCGTCAAAACTGGTAAGCTTTACGGCTTCAATCTCACCATGCAGGCCGACACGGCTGACCTCATAAATAGCAAAGACTCAACCCACAAGATTTCAGCACCCCAGTCTGCTGCACCCGTCGTTTTAGGTGCCAATCAGTGGGGCTACGCTCTTAATAAATCCGACACTACCTTCAGTGCCGTCCCAGCCGGCGCCCAATCTACGCCAGCCGTGGTTGTCGATACGGCAGTTAAGGGCAAACAAGCTGGCTGCAACTGCAAAGACCATTGCGCCACCACTGTTACTTTCGCCGCCAACATCGACCCAGCTAAACTAGCCAGCGGCAGCTATAGTACGGCCATCACCTATACTGCCACCGCGAAGCCAGCCCCAAAGCCGCCAGTGGTTGACCCAACGGTTTGCAAATCAGGCGACCCAAAGAACGATTGCCAAGTCGACCTTGACCCGAATATGATTCCAGTTAAATATACTGGCACCATCACTAACGCCCAGTGGACCAGCCTTGCCAGCCCCGAAGACAGCTCAAACCAAGGTGACTGGTATAACTATAACAACAAGCAATGGGCTAACGCTATCACAGTAAGAAAGGATACACTTGCTAAATATAAAGGCCAGACTAGAGTGGTTGACCAAGCTGACATCCTCGGCTACTGGGTCTACATCCCACGCTACGCCTATGAAGTTATGCGCCGTGACGGTACAGATAAACCGGTCCCAGCTCAGAACTTCTTGATTAGCTTCGAAAAGGCAACTACGCCGAAGCGTTACCCAGCCGAGGCGAATTGTGGAGCTGGCAAGGATTACCGCACAGAGTGCTATTTGAACCGCGACTACATCAAGGGCCATCCGAGTGATATTGGCACTTGGGCCACCCACCCAGCCTTCACTTTTGGCAACAAAGAGCTTAATGGTATCTGGTTTGGTAAATTTGAGACGACGGGCACTGCTAAGCAGCCAACTGTGTTACCAAATAGTCTTCATTTGTCGGGCACAGATAGCGAGATTGACGGCATCGGTAGTTTTTATTCAGTAGCCAAGTCTCTTGGGGTGAATGACTTGCAGAATGTTGGTGGTAAATCAGTTAGCTCTCCGCAAAATAGTCATCACTTAGCCAAGTTTAGCTCTCGTATGGTTAATAATAACGATTGGGGTGTTGCGGTCTACTTATCTGCTAGCAAGTATGGCGCAGGATACAATGGTGTTCAACTCAATAGTCAGCGCCAAGTCCATGGTAATAGATACTCTGCTATTCAAAGTCAAACTCAGGATATCGATAGCTATAGTGTCACCGGCTGCGGTCCACTAGCTAGCGGCGATACCAGTTACTACGATGATGGTGGCACACTCGGCACTCAATCTGCCTGTAGTTTAAGCGACCAACAACGTGCCTACAACGGCTCCCTTGGTCAGCTTGCCAGTATGACCAACAACCCAACCGGTATCTATGATATGTCTGGCGGTTCATGGGAGTATACTGCTGCAAGCTACACTACTAACTTAAATGAATCTGGCGTAAGTAGTAATGGCGATTACTTTGGCACTAAAGCTCATCCACCATACGTTAATACGTATAACTTCGGCGCGCCAAATGGTTGTACTTTTGCTACTTGCGGCGGTCAAGCCCTTTACGAGACCTTAGGTTGGAATGGTCAATATACCGATACCTTGGATTCAACACGGGTTTGGTTCTATCGAGGCGAATTAGCGTGGGCTAATTCGAGTGCGGGGGTGTTTGCTTTGGGCATGACAGATGGTGATACCTATACTTATATGCGTGACTATTACTACGCTTTCCGCGTCGCTCTCGCGCCAGCGCCGCACGACTAGCCTGCTCTGATAAGCGCTCACTAGCGTCAGCGAGATGGCACACCTCCCTCTACCTCTTGCCGTCTTGACCGCGATGGAGTATTATGGTGTAATCAGCCCGTGAGGGGTCGTACATTACTAAAGGATGAAACAATGAATAAAGCAGATGAATCGGCGGCCAGCACTATCATCTTGCGCAAGTGCAAGAATGCTATCGGTGATACTTATGACCGCTTGCGTTGCAAATACGGCGCGAACGAAGCCGGCGTAGTGGCCAATAGCCGCTATGTAGTGAAGGTTTACCCGCACGCCGGCGTGCGCGTCTTCGATAACGTCGACGTGATGGCGGTGTTTATCTTTGACCTCTGTAGCGCATCGGACGTCATTAAGGAGTACAGTGTGCAGCAATCCACGGCCGAAGACAAATGCACTTGGCGCTATCTCATCGGTAGTATCGTGCAATTCCACCTGCCTACGTGGTACATGCGTGTGCCGTGGATATTGAAGTTTAAAGTGAAGCACGAGTTGACTCGTCTCAACCCAGAGTGGCGCGCTGACCAAGTTGGCGGCAAATTGCAAATTGACATGCTCTCCGCTGCCCTCAATTTGCCACCGCTCACTTCAGACGACCAAGCTTGCTTACCTCTCAGTTTCTGACCGATTACCCCCCGCCACGCTGCGGGGGCTTTTATTTGACAAATCAAGCCTTATATTGTACTATATTCGCATCCGTTGGATGTACATTAGAGTGATTACGAGAAAGGAATGGCGATGCCAAAGCCAAACTTAATCCGGTACCAAGAGATGAGCCAGTATGAACAGTGGCTGCTTAAGGCACGCGCCCTACAACGCTACGAAGATAAGTGCGACCGCTACGAGGCGCTATTGTACCGCAATGTGCTACATAACGACAGGATGATGATGGAAATCGTCATCTTTGACTGCTACGACTATGAGCACTCTTATCTTTACAGCGACCCTGCTGCCGGCGAGCGTCGCTTCTTAGTGGGCGACCTCTGTCGCGTTTACTGTGAACCGACCGATACCGACGAGCGATGTGCCGCGTTAGTGGCGGACGAGATGCAGCAGCGCAATCCTAACTGGCGAGGATGCCAATTCTTTAACACAAGCATCGACACTTGCGTTAGCCTTGGCCGCGCCAAAGACTTAAATCAGTTGCTTTGTCTCACGGACCCTGTAATCTACGATAATCATAGTGTGCTTTTGCCATTATGACCCCAGCCCTTACTTTGCAAGGGCTTTTCTTTGCTGGCAGCGCCGCGCGGCGTGTTGTATAATTAAAGAGTTGCCCAAGGAGGGTTGCACATTTGCAAGTACGACCGTTAGGAGGTTCCCATGCTTGTGATAGGTAAATTGAACGCGCTGGAGCGTGAAAATGCAATCAAGGCAATCAAACTTAGCCTTGCCCAGCGTCGCATTGACCGCTACCTAGCGTCATTTGTGCCAAACGTGGCGGTTACGCCTGAAGGCCACCAAGTCGGTGGCACGCTGATTGCCCTGTTTGACCGCATGGCGGGAGATAAGCTAGTCAGCTACACTGACACTATTCGACACGAAAATTGCTACTTTGTGGCGAATATTGCGAGCATCTTAGTGACGCCCGAGGAAGAAAAGTCTGACCATCAGGCCTGCATAAAGCGCGCCATGGCGGAGCTGGATAAATACGACCCGAACTGGGTCAACTCACAAGTGGCGCACCGTCGCGTGCTATCGCTTGACCGCGCTGGTTCTGGCCTCATTAAAGCGAGTGATATTCCAATCACCACTAGCGCCGTCTTCTACTTGCCAATTTAAGAACTACCCCACCGCTCGCCGGTGGGGTTTTATTGACATCACCCTGCCGAGTGGTTACACTAGTGCTATCGGGCGGCATAGAGCTGCCCCAAGACCCTTGGAGGGTAGTACATTATGATAGAGATAGTTGAACCTGGTGACATGTCAAGCGCTCATGAGGCTGCTTGGCAATATATGAGTAGACACTACGGTCACCGCGGTATGTTTAGCCGTTACTTGACTGCGGTATGCCAAGTGCCGCCGCGCGAGAATGGCCGCTCGACCATTGTTTGCATTTACGACGCATATGCACCGCGCCGCCTACAGGTGATAAAGAACGATGTTGGCGAAGTGATGCGCTACGAGCTGAGCTTTGACATGCAATATTGGCAGTCGCCCGACGACGATTCCGACTCAAATACCATTAAGCAAGGGATTTATTCTGGTATCGCGCTGAGAGATAAGTTCTGGCTGAGCGAACAGTGTGATGATGATTACCACGCCGGCGGCTTTAGTGACATCGCAGTGATAAATAGTGATTTTGTGGGCGACGCGTATGGCGTGTTACAAATTTACCCGAATCGCAGAGACGCCACGACCAACCAGTTTTCAATGCTAGTTGAAGCTAGCGCCGTGAGCCCTGAGCGGGCACAAGAGCTGAAGTCGCGCTTGCACAAGAGCTACGGTAAGCCCGGTAAGCCCGCCCGATTCGTGGCGTTTTGTAGCCGCCTGAAGATTTACAGTGATTACGAAGTAGTGGTGCAAGTGTTCGATCGCCGCCGCCTCAAGACGCTGTGTTACTTCGACTACGGTGTCGAGCAGTGTTACTTCCAAACGCCGGCGTGGGAGCTATGCTTCAAAGACTGCGTCTACACTGCTGACGGCATTTTGGCCGCTCTTAACCCGAAGCTGAGTTTGCTCAGCCACAAGTACACACCCGACAATTTGGAGCTTGTGCTGCGCGACAAAGATCAGCTGTTTAGCCCATACAACCAGTGCCGTTTAACGGTGTCTATCTAATTTAAGCCCTGCCCGCGTGGCGGGGCTTTTATTTGACAGCACAGGACATTGCTTGTACTATTTAAGTAGTCGAGTCGCATCCAGTGACTCACCGATGCCCTGAAGGAGGGTTGTAGCTTATGGTAGAAATAGTGACACCGGTTAATCGCCTTGCTGCGGCACCGGGGATCAGAGTGCGACTGGCGCAATCTTATGGTAACAAGCGGGCTGACCGCTTTGTGGCTTGCGCCTACAATACACTAGTGAACGGCCGCAAGGTCAAACTGGCGTGTCTTTATGATCGCTGCGACGCTGACACCTTGACTGAGGTGCAAGACAATGGCTCCTTGACGCCAAGCTATGAGATGTCTCCTGTGCACAGTGTAACTCTAGACGACAGTGTGGACAACATGGTCGAGGCACGCCGCGCCATTTTTAGTTACCTAGACGAAACTTATCCCGATTGGGAGAAGTACCAGTGGAAGGTGGCGGACGCCGACAAAAGTGGCTATGTCAACACGCGCAGTGTGCAGATGGTCGACTATCTGACGACGAGTCAGAAGTGTTCACCGTTTGGCACTGCCCCGCTACTGCAAGTTTTGCGTGGCTATGGTGATTGGCGAGCGTTGTTCTCGGTCGTAGATGAACCATCGTTTTTGCCACCAAAAGAGGTGGAGAAGCTGGCGGACATGCTAACAGACCAATACGATGACTCGGCGCTCAGACGCCATCGCTTTGCAGCTTGCTGTAGTTTGGCGAAGCGGAAGTTGCAAGTTGGCTTCCTGCTGGTCTTGTTTGACCGTAATAGCGTGGAGCATTTGGTGCAGTTCACCACTGAAGCGCACGTGCGCTACTGCGTGAGCGACATCAGTCGCGTATGGTTGCCGGTCGATGCTTCTGTGACGGAGATTCGGCGCGCTGCGCTGGCTGAGGCTAGTAAGTTGGCTGGTACTGAGGTTACCGACTGCGACTTCTTGTCAATTGACGAGTCTCAGACCATGTACGCTTGCAGCCACTATCGCTTGCCCGTTCTTTAGTCTACCTCAGAGCCTCCCCGCGGAGGCTCTTTTATTTAAGCATAAACCCTATTGACAATAAGCATAAAAAGTTGTATAATCAAAGCAGAATTGCAAAAGTAATTCGTTTCTAGAGCCGAAAGGTGGTACCTTAAAAATGTTAGTGGAATTAATTGAGTTAGCTGGATTTGACAACAAAGTGAAATACAATGCTGAGAGATTGCTGCGTTGTGGCGTGAAAGACGATGAGTCGAATCGCTATACGGTGTGGCGTCTTGGTGCGGTTGACGACAATGGGCAAGCGGTAGACACCGCTTATCTGTATGACCGATTGGATGCTAATGGTGTTCAGGCGGTGTACGATGAGAACGGTGACTTGTATGATTATGAGCTTAGAGCAGCATATACCATGCCAATGCCAAAATATGCGACAGTCATCGAGGCAGTCGATACTGTGGTAGGTTTGGCAAATGACTTAAATAGCGCTAGCGGTATCAAAAAACCGCTTGACATGAAGCAGTTGCGCCGCGATGTGGTATTTAACTGCATTAAGTCGGACTATGCCGCTTCTGGCACTAACCTTAAGTTGGTGATGAACCCATTGTTGCCAGAGCTAAAGCCAGTTGCCATTGAACGCGTTGGCTATCAGTCGCCAAATGACCGCTTTGAAACGGTGCGAACGAGGGCTAGCGAACGATATGGTGATGGCAAGAGGGCCACGCTTTATGGTATTTTGCGCGCCAACTGTTGGCAAGCACAAGGTGGACACTATGCTCTACTTGTTCGACGTTTTGAACTTCGATTCTCTCTCCTGCCGTCATGGTAATGGTGAAGACCGTTACTTCTACGAGCCACTTGAGAGCTTGAGCGTACCGTACGACAATCCAATTGAGATTGAACATATCACGCGTGATTATTTACTCCGTAAGTATGAAGCGGATATGGAGTTTGCTCAGCAAAAGACAAAGTTTGACCGCGGCCGCGCGGAAATCAATATTTTGCCATTTACTAATCAGAAGCATGTCGTATCGAGTTGCGGTACCGCACGTTTGTATCTAAAACTGACTAATCTATAACATTCTTTGCCCCGGCTTCGGCCGGGGCTTTTCCTTACCTCTGTTGACGGAGACAGTGAATTTATTATATAGTATGGTAAGTTGAGGTACATCCAGTGCCTCCCCGACCGAAAGGTAGTACTTTTAAATGCTAGTAGAAATCGTAGAGCCCGTGAAGTTTAATTCGGAGGCTAACGCTGGAATCGTGGGATTCCTTGATGAAGTGCAAGCTGCGGATAATCTGGGCGACCGGTATGAAGTGCAGCGCAGGATAATTGAGGACAACAATAACGTCAGTTATGTGGCGGTTTACGACCGCTTGGACGTGAACAATATCTACGCGGTGTACGACGAGAACTCACGGTTAATGCGCTATAACCTCTTGCCGCAAGAGACTTTGCTCGTGCCAACGCGTGAGGTTGCGGCGGCTGTGCAGGCGACCGAAGATTATTTGGATAGAACAAACAAATCGTGGCGCGAGCAGCAAGACCCTGATGCTCTAGCGCGTGCGGTTGAGGCAAATTGTATTACGCGCAAGAACAACGGCGCGGGTGTTGCCATGTTTGATGCTATGGCATTCCGGTCGAAGCCCGACTTTGTCGAGTGGGTGGACGCCACAGAGTTTGCTGACCAGCTGAAAAAGCTGTATGGCAGGCGTGGTGACGCGCAACGCTTTTTGGCGTTCTGCGCGCCTTACGCTTACAGTCTTGACGGTAAGGCAACCGGTACCAAGATTTACTTATTTGACCGGTTGGGCGGCAAAAACTTGTATCGCCGACATCTAGCAAATGGCAAGCAACGTTACTGCATTGAGCCAGTTGATAGCCTTGTTACGCCGCATACTGATTTTGAGCACCTCGAGCTAGCGGCGCGTGCCGCCTTGACGACCTATGAAGTTGAGGTTTTTGCCATTAAATCCGTGAAGAAGTTTGACCCGTTCAAGGTTAACCTAAATCTAGTAATGGCGCGTGGCAACCACGTGGCGACTTTTTGGTCGCATGCTCACTTACCCTTACCTGAGCTCAAATAGCTACTCCCCTGACCTTGTGTCAGGGGTTTTAAATTGACGGCTATAGCAAACTATTGTATAGTATGATGAGTTGAGGTGTATCCTGCACCTCTAGACCGAAAGGTGGTACATTACAATGGTAGTAGAAATAGTAGAGCCAATTGAGGATGTCACGGGTGGTGATGAGCTAACACGGCAACAGCTGCTGGCTGGCTTGGCGGATGGCGACAATAGCTATTTGCGCTATGAGGCGCGTCATGCCAACATGGTTGGCGTGGGCGGCAAAGGCGCGAGTGTGGTTTATCTTTACGACCGTTTGGCGTTTCCTAATATGAAGGTGGTGCGTGACGAAATGGGCCACAACTTTAGCTACGAGATGATGCCAATTCGCACCGTCACCATGCCCTGCGCCAGTTCGACTGCCGCAGTGCGAGCAGCTACACATAAGTGTATTGAGCAGCTCAATAGTGACTGGTGCACTGACCGTGACTGGACTATGTTCGACCGCGACTTGTTCTTAAGCCAAATCAACCTCCGTTGTTACGCGCCAAACACGACGCTCTGGCTTAATCCGGTAAACCGTGCGCTGGTGCGCGACTTGCCAACTGTGGTTGAGACCGTGGGCTATGGCGCCTATGCCGGTGTGCCGGATAAGTTCCTGAAGATGTGGCAGCGTGTGGCTGGGCTGTATAGCGGCAATGCGCGGTTTGTGGTGTTTTATGGATATGACACGCTTTCTTGCAATAAGGCAATGTTCTTATATCTGTTTGACCGCCAAAACTTGGGGCAAGTTTGTTGTCGCGACCACCGTAGCTGTGGACAGAGTCGCTTCTTCGCCAAGCCGGTGTACCAAGTACGCGCTGAGTATGTGAGTCAGAAAATGGCAGAATTTACCGCGCGCCGGCTGATGCTGAAGCAGTATAAGTCTGCTCTGAAGACGGCTCATCTTGACCGCTTGGCTATGTTTGACTCCACCAAGGTGAAGTTGAACCTCCTCCCTAACATTGACCAAAACTATGCTTTGACTGAGCGCAGCCGTATTCGGCTGAACCTTACAGAGCTGTAGCTACCAATGACCTCTGGCCTAGTGCCAGAGGTTTTTATTGACAGAGTGGCTTAATCATTATATTATTAAGACAGTGACCACACCGTGTGGCCATATTGAATCTCTAGTAATTGAGGTGGTACCTTACATGTATGAATTAATTAAGAACATTAACGCGAGCCGAGCTGGCTTAAATGCTTCCAACATCCTGCTCAATTCGCCGATTAACAGCAACTGCTATTCGGTTTGGCGCGTCATTAACAGTGGTGGTGATGATGACCGAGTTTATCTGTACGACCGGTTGAATGCCGATAAGCTTAACCAAGTGGTCGATAGTAGTCATAATTATCACTATGAAGTCAATGCGATTCAGGCGTTTAAGCCAAAACAATCAGATACAGCGTTAGCGGTACGTCAAGAAGTTTACCGACATTTGGACCAGATTAACCCACAGTGGTGTCGTAAACAATGGTCGGTGCCGGGTGACAAGCGCGACGTGTGCATGAGCTACGTTAAGACGGACTGCGACCTTAGTCGCACCGACTTGGTACTAGCTGGTTTAGACGTCGTGACAACGGTGTTTTGCATTGAAAAGCTGCAAAACAATTGTCATGGCAACGCGCCGGAGCTGCTCCGTAAAGTGCTTGCCACTTACAATGATACGAAGTATCCACGGTTCGTGGCGCTATATGGCATTGGCAGCGCGATGGACAGCAAGACGACAGAGATGTATCTGTTTGACTGCCAGAGAGCGAGCGAGCTATATGTGCGCAAGACGAGTGGCGGCAAGCAATGCAAGGTGTTCGCGCGGCCGGTTGGCCACTTTAGCATGGCGCGCACCATTGATATGAAGCAGGTTCGCGCTACGGCGTGTCAGCACTTGCCGGGGTTTGGTGATACGGACCCTGACGAGCTGAAGCTGATTCACGTGGTTTACAATATGCATGGCGTAAACGACGTGCGGCTTTACTTGGACATTTAATTCATCACTATTACCCCTGACCTGGTGTCAGGGGTTTTATTGACGGTTTAGCTAAATTCTTGTATAATATCGGGAGCAATCGCAATCCCGCGATTGCCCTGAAACAATTCTAGCCTCGAAGGAGGTCGTACATTAAAATGTATGAATTAATAAAAAGTATTACTAATAGTCGAATGGTGACGGCTGTGCCGTGTGCCATTAAGAATGCGCCAATTGACGGCAACCGTTATGTGGCGTGGAGTGCTATGGAGTATAACGACGACGGCAGCGACATCAGCCGAGTTTATCTGTATGATAATATTGACCAGTATCGGTTGAAGCGCGTGATGTCGAGTGAGCGAGTACTTCACTATGAGCTAAATAGTGTTAAGTCGTTCGGTATGGACAACCAAGTGGACTTAGCTGAGACATTCCGCCGCGAGGTTTACGACCAGCTTGACCTCATCAACCCACAGTGGCCATATGACCAATGGGCGGTGCTGAATGATGGCCGTGATGTATGCTTACATCATGTGAAGACGGATAGCAACTTCGCTCACACGGAGTTGGTTTTGACTGCGTCGGAATTAGGCGTTTTTAATACAGCGTTCTGCATTGAGCGTGTGAAAGACAATCAGTACGGACAAGCGCCAGACTTACGTAATATTGCCAAGTCGGATTACGACGGTGTGAAGCTTCCGCGGTTCGCGGTGTTATACGGCGATGCAATCGATAAGGATGGCACGAGTACGGAGCTAAAGCTCTTCCTCTTCGACCGCGCGGCGGCCGACCATCTCTATATGCGCAAGTCAGTGACGGACGGCAGTTATAAGGTGTTTGCTACGCCGATTAACCAGACTGGTCGAGTTTATACCAATAACAAGGAATTGATTGAATCTACGGTGCGTGAGCACTTGTTGCCTTCTAACCTTTGTCGGAATGGCGGTGTCGACTATGAACCGATTGAGTTGGTTAAAGCGACCGAGAATATGGATGGCGTGGAAACCGCGCGACTCTACTTAGACATTTAATTCATCACCATTAGCCCCTGACCTAGCGTCAGGGGTTTTCTTTAACACCATTGACAATAAGCATAAAAGGTTATATAGTAATGGTAATTGGCTGCGTAAAGCAGCCACGAGACCGAAAGGTGGTACCTTACAATGGTTGATTTTGCTATTTTAGAAGAGATTGTCTGGTATAACGAGACTTGGGCGCACCAGTTGCTGGATAGGTTTGCTAAGGCAATGGATGTAACTATTGAGGTGGAAACCCCTCTCTTCAGTCACCCTAAAGCGCTATTGAACGGCAAGCCTAATGCGTTGTATCTGGCTGAAGTACTTGATAAAAGTGGCCATTTTGATAGCTACACACTATTTGCCAAACCGAAGGCGGGCGGATCTGAACTGTCGCGTTACGGTAGTGCAACTGCGTATTTGCCGTACACTCTAACTTCTGAGTCAACAATCGAGGGCCCTGATAATATGGCTATTTTGCAAGGCGGCGGTAATTCTGAGGCGGAAACGGCTAGTATTGCCCCGCTTGAGGGGAGCGAACGCAAGGCAGCAGCTGAGTACTTGAGGCGGAAGTATCGCGTACGAAAGCGTATCAACAACCGTTTTATGTTGTTTTGCACTCTCTCCAAGCAGAACCGCAGAATAATGACGTTGTTTGACCGCCAAAGGGTGGACAAGTTGCGCAAGATGGTAGTGCATCAGCGCGACACTCACGACAAGACAACTGATGTCACCTACTACTATATGGAGCCAGTTTTGTGCGAGGAGCGCGATTGGTATACAAGTATAGACGAGGTTGAGCCGTCAGTTAAAGTGGCGACCGAATCGGGCGTTTGGAATCGATATGTCGAACAGCTGCACGGCGATAAAGATTCCGCTCTGCTATATAAGTATCGCAAGCGTACCAGAGTCGTTTCGAGGTATGTTCAGAATCATAATGTCGATGGCATGATGGTTTGGCTGCGTGTCAAACTCTAATTAACCACTGTTGGCCCCCTAGACTACTAGGGGGCTTTTATTGACTGCCCTACCCTTTTATTATATAGTAATGATAATTGGCTGCGTAAAGCAGCTACGAGACCGAAAGGTGGTACATTACAATGGTTATTACAATTACGTCGCCGCTTGTGCGCGGCATTGAGACGGATGACGCCCTATACCGGATACGTGAGCTGTTTGATGCGCAGGAGCAGTGCCCTAATCAATATGAGGTGTGGCGCTTGCGCTACAGTGACATGTTTGACAAGGTAGCGGATAAGACGTTCGTCTATAACCGCTTTGATACTGATAACATGCGGGTGGTGCGCGACGAGACGGGCCGAGTCTTAGACTACTTGCTGGCCACGGATTATGTTTTCTGGACGTATGGCGAGAGTGGTCTTGACGAAGCGCATCGCGATATTTATTGGACATTGGACGCAAAGGAACCAAATTGGCGTAAGAATTTGAACCGTGGCTTGTTTGAACGCGAATTGCAATGCAATTGTTTAAAAGACGATTCAAGCAGCTATACATCTTACAAAGATTCCAATATGGCACTTAGTGCTATGACAGTTGCGCCATTGCAGAGCCCGATAGTTTACGAGCATGCTAAGCACCAGAATTCCACCGGTTGGACGGATGAATACAAGGAACTATACCAGAAGATGCTAAGCCATTACGGCCCAAAGGGCGACCGCCCGCGGTTCGTGGTGTTTTATGGCCATACGCGGCCAAGCGATGGCATCGATACGGTATACTACCTATTTGACCGGATGAATATCAACTACGTCTGTCGACATGAACATGCACTGACGGGTGGTAAGTACTATTATTTGTCGCCATGTAGTTGCATCTTTTCAGAGGGTGATGACGCTGATATAGTTGATTTTGCGACGCGGGTAGTGCTACTACCGAGTTATCGAGAGTCACTACTAACGCCGGACTGCTATGGTGCATTTGACCCTAAGGCACTTCAAGTGGAGCTAATTAAGTACACCGACGAACGGCGTTGCTTAGAGAACGAAGACGACGTTAACTTGTTACTGGATATCTAACCATTCCCCCTAGCCTAGTGTTAGGGGGTATTTTTATACATAACCACTATTGACAATAATCATAAAAAGTTGTATAGTATAAGTATTGAGATAGTAAAATATCTCAGAGAAGCGAAAGCTTTGCACATTACCCAATAACTATTGACCGAAAAGGTTGGCACATTAAAATGGCTGGAATAGAAGTATTAGACGAAGTCCGCACTTACAATCAAGATGCAGTAAAGGCGACATTGGAAGACATCGTTAATGAAACCGCGAAGCATAGCGCAATCGTAGACCAGAATGGACGCCCGTTCCATTTGAACTATGACTTGACGCGTATGACCGTGACAGAAGTTTTCGATGACAATAATCAGCATAAGAGCTACACCGTGTTCCCTTACACGAAGTTACAACGTAATGTTGTATACTCGGAGGACGGATACACTGTAGCGCAACCTTGCGATTTAGCTCCAAAGTCCGTTGCCGTAAGTAATGAAGTTGCTGCTTATCGCAAGACTGACGCCAAGGCGCCGCTACAGTTTGCTCATTTAGAATCGATTCGCGATTCTAAGCGCAGTGAAGTTATGAAGCAATTGACGTATAAGTACGGTATTCACAGTATGGTTAGCAACCGATTTGTTGTATTGCGCACCACTTGTGAGCGCGATGGACATGATGTTGCAATGACTGTACTGTTTGACCGTCAAAATGTCGATAAACTGCATAAAGTTACTTGGCTGAGCCGCGATACTGATGGTAAGGTTGACAACACTGAAGAGTATTACTACATGGATGCTGTTCTATACGTGGAGGACTTAACTGGTAAAAGCAATTGCAAACGCGATGTAACGCAACTGTTGCATTATGCTTATCTGCTTGACCGCAAAAACGGCGCTAAAGAAGGCACAACTTGCTTTGGCGCTTATAGCTCGCTAGTAGACGTTGTTTACCGCAATAACCAGTTCCATCCGGAATTTGCTCAGGCTCGCCTGCGTGTCGACCTCTAATAATTAAAGCCATAGCTCCTAGCATTACGCTAGGAGCTTTTTCTTGTTGTCGGTTGTTCGATTTTGACTTGACGTTAGCGCTTATCTTATTGACAATTATGCTTTTTTCTTGTATAATGTAGAGTATTGGGCTACATTAGGTAGCCCCAGACCTTAGGAAGGTGGTACATTAAATGTTGGAAATTGTAGAATCGGTGAAGAACCTGAGCGATGGTATGATGGCGAATATTCGTCAGCGCCTCGAAGAGGGCTATGGTCCTGATGGCCCGCTTGACCGTTATGTAGCGGTTGCATATGACTGCTCTTGCCCGAGTAGGAAGGTGTCTACGGTGGCAATTTTTGACCGGATGTCGGTTGACTACGCGGCACTGGTCTGCAATGAGGGCGGCGGAATTGTGCGTTGTGAGATGGCGCCACGCTACCAGATTGACCTCTATGGACAAGCTTGTTCAGACGACATCTTGAAGGCTATTCGGTCGCGTCTTTCAAAAGTCGACCGCGAGTGGTCTCAGAATCAAAATGATATTGATGTCACCTACTCTGCCATTACGAGCAATTACGATAGTTCGGAGGCGCGCATTACTGTGCTTGACCGTGGCTTATATGCTAGAGAATCGCATCCGCGTATCTTGATTGACCAAATCAGCCAAGCTTTTGTGAAGAAGTTTAAGCAGCGTATGTGCAATAATTACAATTGGCGAAATGGCCAAGACCGCTACATTGCTTACTATGCGGTGCTCGATTATGAGGGTGAAAAGATGGTGCGATTGTCGCTGTTTGACCGTCATGAGATAAAGAAAACTTGCGTCGTGTACGTAATTTAGTTGGCCGCTGTCGTCCTCAGCACTATGTGCAGGATATCATGACTATTCTCTTGCCTGGCGAACCAGACTATGATGAAGTGAAGCGCGCTGCTATTTACTACCTCGGGCATATTAACGCCAAATGGCGTAGCGACCAGCGTTCGGACGACCCATTGCCATTGCCGCTAATTCACTATCATGCCAATTTGGCACTGAGCGCAAACGAATGTGAGTACCGCTTGGCGGTAAAGCTGTAATTGATTCCAACTACTAACCACCCCGCTATGGGGTGGTTTTAACTTTGCCACCTCTGTAGTGGCATTGACAAATGCGGTGTAATCTTATATAATCTTAGGAATTGGGCTACGTTGGGTGGCCTAACAGCCGAAAGGTGGTACATTACAATGGTAAAAATGGAGATAGCTGAACCGATGCCGCTTCAGGGTGGCGATGAAGGTGATGTGTTGCAGCGGATTCGAGTGAAAGCAGCGAGTGCGGAACGTGATCGCTACGAGCCGTGGCTCATTAATGTCTATGACACCGATGGCGCGGAGAGCAACTTGGTCTACTTGTTTGACCGCTTGGACTACCGGCGGATTTGGCGCGTGTGTGATGTGGGTGGTAAGTGCCTGCGCTACGAGCTGATGCCGTTTGGCGGTCTGACGGTAAAACCGTACACCGACCGCGACGCAATTATGCGTGGTGTTTGTCAGCAGCTCAAGCAGTTTAACGCTAAATGGCGCGACGCGCAGAATCTGACCACTACTGATGAGCACATTTACTTGCGTTGGCTGGAGACGACTTGCAGTACTGATGTGCGCATGGTGCTGAATGCGGCGCCGTACAATCGGAGCTGGGAGTGTTCGACAATTGATCGCGTGACAGATGAGCTGCCGCAGTGGCGACAGAGCATCTATAATGCGGTGTGCGAGTACTATAACGGCGTATTTGAGCGGTCGCGGTTTGCGGTGTTTTACGGCCGGATGGCTGGCGACAAAAACGGCACAAGTATGATTTACTTGTTCGACCGGCAGTCGCTGGAGTCGCTTCACGTGCGTAATTTTTATAACGATACGCCGAGCGAATACTTTATGACGCCAGTCAGGCAACTAGCAGCGGTGGCTTCAACTGAGGCCGAAGTTAAGCGTCTTGCGCGCCAAGTCTTGTTGCCGCAGTACGCACATGAACTGAATGCCAATGTGGTATCGTTGGAGCTGGTGCCTTGCATTGCCAACCCGAGAATTTTGCACGAGCACAGTATTGTGCGAATGTACTTAGATAACCTTCAGCTATAACCCCTACCAAATACCCCTAGCGATAGTCGCTAGGGGTATTTTTATTGGCTTAGCCTTGCTGTTCTGACTTGGAGCGCGGCGGCATTGTGTGTTGTGAGATGATGCCACGCTACCAGATTGACTTCTACAGACAAGCCCGTTCGGATGACTCGTTACCATTGCCGCTAATTCACTACTACGCCAATTTGGCACTGAGCGCAAATGAACGTGAGTACCGCTTGGCGGTAAAGCTGTAATTGATCCCAACTACTAACCACCCTGCTATGGGGTGGTTTTAATTTTTACCTATGTAATTACATTGACAAATGTAGCGTAAGCTTGTATAATAGTAACAATTAGGCTGCACTGGGTAGCCTAACGACCGAAAGGTGGTACCTTACAATGGCTAAAATTACGATCGATACCTTCACTCAGTTTGACTTGTCTAAGCTTAGTTTTGCAAAGCGTGACAAACTAGAAAAGGGTCTTCCCTCAGTATTGGATAAGTTCGCTAAGGCGATGGGCGTAGCTCTAGATGTAGATTCAGATACAGATACAGGTGTACCGCTGATGAATGGTAAGCCTGGTCAGGTATATCTGGCAACCATGATAGAAAAAACTGTCCATAATAGTAACATTAATACTAGTATGGTATTGTTTGCAAAGCCACTAGCAAGCGATCAGCCCATTTCGTACTACGGCACCTATCAGCCGCGCAAGCTTGTTGACAAGTCAACAATTGATGGTCTTAGTAATAAGATGTTCTCACTTAGATGGCGCGTGGACGGCAAAGCTGTAAATTCAGCTAAGCCTGATGAGCCTGATTTGCAAACTGTCTCTATTGTTCCGCTTGTGGATAACGAACGCGACGCAGTGGCGCGTCAACTAAGGCGAAAGTATCGCGTCGATAGCCGTTTTGATAACCGGTTTGTTGTGCTAAATACTTGCAATAAACCCACACATTCTCCGGGTGTGGCTGACTACTATAGTCCCACTGGTATTAGCAATATTATGCCTATAGAGGATGTATATGGGACGGACGTGTGTATTGACGATACGATGACGTTATTTGACCGCCAAAACGTTGATAAGGTGTTTAAGATGGTAACTAGCCAGCGTGGTTCTGACGGCAGAGTACGAGAGGTAGTGCAGTACTGCATGGAGCCGGTTTTATGTGCTAGTCGTGCAGACCATGATAAGCTCCATAGTTGGCTGGTATTTGAGTATCTTAAGCAATCTAAATGTGATGACGAAAAGCTTTTCGATCAGATAACTAAGTATCAAAGTCGCATTCAAGGCAGTTATGGCTTACCTGGCGTGCTTTATCCAAGAGAAACTATGATGTCCTGGCTGCATCTTGACATTTAAAATTAGCCATCCCCTCCTAGATAATCTAGGAGGGGAATTTTTGTTAGCACCACTGCAATGCGTTTGCCTTACTTGCGGCCCTTCTTGCGGTTCTGGCGCTCTTGCTTTTTCTTCTTCTGAGCCACGCGGCGGGCGCGGTTCTTGGCTTGGTCGTCTTGTGGCTTCACTTTAAAGTCGTCGCTATCGATTTTCTCGGTTGGCTCTGCGGCTTCGTTGACGCCCCGCTCAACGGCACTTTCGGCGGCCTTGGTGAGGTCACTATCATAGGTGTCGTCGGTGACTTGGTCGGCGTTGACGTCGTTGCGGTGGAGGTTAAAGACTACTGAAAGGACTTCAACCTGCAAGTTGTGCTGCAAAGACTCAAATAGCTTCTGGCTCTCCATGCGGTATTCCACGAGTGGGTCGCGCTGGCCAACACTGCGCCAGTGAATGCCCTCGCGGAGGTGCTGCATGTTCTCGAGGTGCTGCATCCAGAGGACATCGAGTACCTGCATGTAGACTTCGCGCTCGGCGCCGCGGAGTAGCTCGGAGCCCAACTCGTCTTCCTTTACGTCATAGAGAGCAAGGATGGCTTTGCGGGCGGCAGCGAGACGTTTCTTGTCGTTCTTGATGGTAGCGATAGTCTTGGCTTGGTTGAGATCAAGCGGGAAAACGTCAGTGAACTTCTCGGTGACTTCGTCAATGCGCTTCTTGTTGTAACGCTTCAAGAGGTCGGTAACGAAGGCGTCGGCGAGGCGAAGAATCTCTGGTGAGATGTCGTCACCCTTCAAAATCTTGCGGCGGATGCCGTAGACCACCTTGCGGTGGCGGTTGATGACGTTATCATACTGCACCACGTTCTTGCGAGTGTCAAAGCTGAAGCCTTCCACGCGCTTTTGTGCGGCCTCCAAAATCTTGGTGAGGGCGCGGTTCTTTAGCGGCACATCATCTGGGAAGCCCATGCGCTCCATGGTGGAAGCAATGCGCTCGCCTTGGTAAATGCGCATGAGGTCGTCTTGAGTAGACACGCAGAAGTAGGTGTCGCCTGGGTCGCCCTGACGGCCACAACGACCGCGGAGCTGGTTGTCGATACGACGCGACTCATGACGCTCGGAACCAATCACCACGAGACCGCCCTTGTCGGCCACGCCTTCGCCGAGCATGATATCGGTACCACGGCCGGCAATGTTGGTGGCGAGGGTGATGGCGCCCGGCTGACCGGCGCGGGCGATAATCTCGGCTTCGCGTTCGTTGTTCTTTGCGTTCAGCGTTTCATGCTTAAGCCCTGCCTTGTCGAGAGCGGCGCTAATGAGCTCGTTCTTGGCAATTGAAGCGGAACCAATCAGCACTGGTCGCCCCTGCTTGTGGTAGTTGGCTACCATCTTGACGATGTAGTTAATCTTGGCGCGCTCTGACTTGAAAATCATGTCTTGGTGGTCTTGGCGCTGTGGGACACGGTTGGTTGGAATCTGAATGACGTCGAGGCCATAAATCTGCTGGAACTCCTCAGCCTCAGTAAATGCCGTACCAGTCATGCCGGAAAGCTTGTCGTAAAGGCGGAAGTAGTTCTGGAACGAAATGGTGGCGAGCGTCTGGGACTCCTGACGCACGGTGACGTGCTCCTTAGCCTCAATTGCCTGGTGGAGACCTTCGCTATAACGGCGACCCTTCATCAAGCGGCCGGTGAATTCATCGACAATGATGACTTCGCCATCAGAGGTTACTACGTAATCCTTGTCGCGCTTAAAGAGGGCGCGCGCCTTGAGGGCTTGGTCAAGGTGGTAAACGCTGCGGATGTGCTCTGGCGAGAAGAGATTCTTCAGGCCGAGGAGCTTCTCCACCTTCTCAACGCCTTGGTCGGTCAAAGCGACTGAGTGGCGCTTCTCATCAACCTCATAATCGCCGTCCGGTTCTTCGTCGTCGTCTGGGTCAATTGGCTTGCCGGTGAATGGGTTCATCAGGCCATGCTTGGTAATCACCTTGCTTGGTGGGGTGAGCTGGTCGACAATGGCGGCAAACTTGATATAGAGGTCGGGATTGTCGGCGGCTGGCGCGGAAATAATCAGCGGTGTGCGCGCTTCATCAATCAAAATGGAGTCCACCTCGTCAACGATGGCGAAGTTTAGTTCGCGCTGGCGCAACAGGCTTGGCTCGCTCACCATGTTGTCGCGCAAGTAGTCGAAGCCGAATTCGTTGTTGGTGCCGTAGGTAATGTCGGCGGCATAGGCTTCCTTGCGTGAACACGGCTTGAGGTGCGACATACGCTTGTCGTAGTGGTCGGTGTTTTCGTATTCAGGGTCGTAAATAAAGCTCTGCTCGTTAATAATCACGCCGGTACTGAGGCCAAGCGCGTGGTAGAGTTTGCCCATCCAGCCGCCGTGGAGCTGGGCGAGGTAATCGTTGACGGTCACCATGTGAACGCCGCGGCCGGTTAAGGCGTTGAGGTAAATTGGCGCGGTTGCGACCAAGGTCTTACCCTCACCGGTGCGCATCTCGGCAATGTTGCCCTCGTGGAGGACGATTCCACCCATGAGCTGCACGTCGTACTGACGCTGGCCGAGGATGCGGGTCGACATCTCGCGAACAAGCGCGAAGGCGTCAGGCAGGATTTCGTTTAGGGCGTCCTTGCGGCGTAGGCTAGCGCGGCGCGCGCGAATGGCATCGATGGCGTTGAAGTCGTCGATGGTAGCGGTACCGACCTTGGCGTAGCGCTCGCGGTCGGCTTCACTGAGCTTGTTGACCAGCTTGCGCTCGGCGGCGTCGGCCGCGAGGACATCGCTCGACTTTTTCGTCGTCTTGGTTGCCTTGGTTGTGGTCAAGGCGTGTTTGCGCTGAATTTCTTCTAGGCGCTGGCGCAAAATAGCCGTTTGTTTGGCTAGTTCCGCGTCAGTCATATTGGCATACTTATCGCTTAAAGCATTGATTTCGTCAACTCGTTTGCGTAGGCGCTTCACAATCTTCTTTTGTGGGTCGCCGAACACCTTTCCGAGGACTTTGTCTTTGGTTGGCATTAATTATTTCTCCCTCACTTATGTGATACAGTTTTAATTATAACACAACCATCCCCTGTTTGACTAGAGTATTAGCTTTTGCGTAATATGCGTGATTGTGTTATAATATTGACGTTGTGCCACAATGGCGCATGTACATTACGCAATGGAGGTTAAAAAATGGCTAAGGTTCTGAATCGATTTTTTGAGCGGTGGCGCGGGTCTACACTTGCCTGCCGGCTGTATTTTTTGTTCGGTTTGCTCATTAGCAAAATTGCTATGACAATGTTAGTCTGCGCGGCATTGCGACTGAGGTCGCTGAGCGGAGACGTTGCTTGGAGTAACTTTTTTGGCATCGCTATAGTGCTAACACTGCTTGGCTTTTATGGCTCGTTTTACGTCATGTGGCGGCCATCAAAACATAGCAAACTCGCTGAGGCGGCGCCATTTAAGATTGCTTGCAATCGTTACGTGATGGTAGTGGCAGCAATTATTGCCCTGATGTGCTTGAGCTCACTGTTATCAGTGTCGCCAAGTAATTTGGAGGCCGTGCATGGCTGCTCGGTGACTTCTAGCGTTGCTTTGGCAATCTTTGACATAACTGTTTTTAACCTAATAACTTGGGCGTAAGCCCAAATGGCTTGAGTCGTGCCTTAACGACTCTTTTTTAGTAGCAAGTTTAGTAACAAAAAATCCCCTCCGCGGAGGGGATTTAATTTAGCTTGACTTAGTTTAGCGGCGGCGCAGTGAGCGCTTGATGAAGGCCATAATGCCACCAGTGCGGACGCCATCGTTACGACGCTCGGTCTTGTAGCGGCGAATTTGGCCGCGGAGCTTTTGCTCGATGATGTCGATTGCAGCAAGGGCGTTTGGCGCGGTCTCGCTTGCCGACAGGGTTTTGTCTGGCAGAGTGAGAGCTACGTCACACTGATACTTGTTGTCGTTCTTCTGGTTAATCAAGGTCACTTTGACGGCAGCGAAGGCTGATTCGCGCCCGTGACGTGGAATGTAATCAATCAACTTGGCACACTTCTTGTGGATATAGTCGCGCTCGCGGCTGGTCAAATCGTAGTTAGTGCCTGAGATTTCAATATTTAGCTGTTTGTCGCTCATAGCGTTCCTCCTTAAGGTTATATTACTATTATAGCACACTAGCCATAAATACTATAGCTCGCTGCGGCCGCCAAGGTATGGGCGGAGTGGCTCTGGCACCACGAGTTTGCCGCCGTCTTGGGTGTAGTTCTCGAGGACAGCCACCATGGTGCGCGCCATGCTGATGGCAGTGCCGTTGAGGGTGTGCAAGCTCTCAATGGTGCCGTCTTTGCGGCGGACGCGGGTCATGACAGTGTTGGCTTGGAAGTCGGTACAGTTGCTGCAGCTGGTGAGCTCGCGGTAAGTCTGGTCGTATGGGCTCCAGTATTCAATGTCGTACTTCTTGGCAGCTGGGGCGCCGAGGTCACCCGCGGCGATGTTGATGACGCGGTATGGGATACCGAGTTCCTGCCAAATCTCTTCTTCGATGCCACGAATCTTCTCGTGAATCTCTTTGCTCTGCTCTGGTAGGCAGAAGGCGTACATTTCTAGCTTGTTAAACTGATGGACGCGGAACAGGCCGCGCGTGTGCTTGCCGGCGGCACCCGCTTCCTTGCGGTAGCATGGTGAGTAGCCTGCGTAGAACATCGGTAAGTCCTTCTCGTCGATAATTTCATCCATGTGGTAACCGGTGATGGACATCTCAGCGGTGGCGATGAGGCCAAGGTCTTCGTGCTCAATAAAGTACTCGTCGCTCTGGTCGCTGGTGCGCGGTGTGAAGCCGGTGCCAGCGAAGACGCGGCCGTTGACCATATGTGGCACGGTCATAAAGGTGAAGCCGTGCTCAAGCACCTTCTTGAGACCGAATTGGAGTAGCGCGTTCTCAAGGAGTGCAAGCTCGTTCTTGAGGTAATAGAACTTAGCGCCGGCAACCTTGGCGCCGCGGTCAAAGTCAACCCAACCGCGCGCGACGGCGTAATCGAGGTGGTCCACGCCGTGGGTCTTTTTGTCGCCCCAGTACTTGACAGGCACGCTGTCTTCTTCGCCGCCCATTGGGACGTCGTCAAAGATGACGTTCGGCACTTGGTTGATAAGGTCGGTCAGCTCAGTGGAGATATCCTTGAGGTCGGACTCTTCCTTGGCGAGGTCAGCCTTGAGCTGCTTACCTTCCGCTACTAGTTCTGGGTTTGGCTTGCTGCCCTTACCCTTCATCTCGGCTGCAAGTTGGTTGCGCTTAGAGCGCATTTGGTCGATTTTCTGGCCAAGGTTGCGCTTGGCCTCATCTAACTCGAGGAGACGCTTGAGGTTGATTTTATACCCCTTCGCATCGGCCGACTTCTGGACGAGTTCGGCATTGTTGCGAATAAATTTAATGTCTAACATACCTTAATTTTACCACAATTTGGGTGGCTTGCGGGTGATGAACTTAATGTCGCCAAGTTTGGCGTGCTCGGCATCCGGATTAAACTGTTGTAGCCGCGGGAGCGTTGACAATATTTCGCTTATGAACTATATATGGGATTAGATATGGAAGTAAATAAAATGACATATAACCAGTATCTTAATTTGATGTTTAGTCTGGAATGCCTGTACGATCACCATCCAGAGTTCTTTAAGGAGTTGCCGGCTGACGAGCAGGCTGCGCTGAGCAAGATGTTCTTGTACGACTATGACGACTACCACGACGATGATAGTGATTATCCCGCCTCAGTCGCTGACTATTACCGTGACACGATTGAACCCGACCACGCGTTAGTCGACAAAGCTTTTCAGGCGCTAGAGAATCTCTATTCGCATAACGGCTTTGGCCACTTTGATATCAGCGAAGTGTCCGACAAGCGTTAATCCGAAACCATCAGTGCCCGTAGCTTCTGCTCGGGCACTTTTTATGTTTTTATGTGGCGATTTGTGTGGTGGCTGGTAGCCGTGGGCTAGCGGTCGGCGGGCTGGGACTGCAGCTGGTGTGCTACATAGTCGACAATGTAGCGTGCGCCCTGCTCGATTTGCGTAAAGGCGACATCGAAGTCGCTTGGCACGCCATACCAAGGGTCGAAAATGTCTAGCTTGTTCAGCTTGCCACCCGCCTTTTTAACTAGTTTGCGGTCGAAGCTGCGATAGAGGTGAATTTTGCTGTACTCCGTGGCGGGTAGTAAGGCCTTGAGTTGCTGCACTTGGTGGTAAGTCATGGGCAGAATGAGGCTAGCTTGGCTACTCTCGGCCGGCGTGATTTGGTGGGCGCAATGTGGCGCGAGTTCATAACCGTGCGCCTTGAGCCGCGCCGCCGAGCGTGGGTCGATGCCGCTACCCTGCTCTTCGTCTGAGACGCCACTAGAGACGGCGACGGCTTGGCGGTCAAGCCCGCGCCGCTTCAACTCGGCATTTAAGATGATTTCACCCATTGGCGAGCGGCAAATGTTACCCGTGCAAACGACGTTTATCACATATTTGCGTGGGGTGCCGTTAAATTCTCCTCCTGCGTTCATAATTCTATTTTACTCCTCTTTCAGGTTTTTGAGTGGACTACGGCGAACACTAAGGATGGTTGGGATAATAGCAGCTAGCAAGCTAGCGCCAAGGACAATGCCAGCCAGATAGCCAACTACTAACCTGTCAAAGTGAATGAGACTGACGCTAGCTGGCGCAGCATTCAGCCCAAACATGTATGTCAGCCATTGAGCAAGCTTGGCACTGTAAGTACTGTTGGCATAGTAAGCTAACGCATAGCCAACTCCACCTGCTACTAAAATAATGAAAATAGTAACCAATAACACATAAACAATAGTAATGAGCGCAATATCAATCCGTTTAAACCCAATAGCACGGAAGACCGCCACCTCATGTCGGCTGTCTGCCACGGAGCGACCGATGAGGATGTAAAGCAATAGCGCGGCGACAACCAGCGTGATGATAGCGCCGTAAAACAGGAAGTGTTGCGCTTGATGCTCGAGGTCGTTGATGGCGCCGGCATTACTAAAGACCAGCTGACCAGTGTATTGTCTGCCTTCGGGCGTGCAAGTGTTGTCAGGTTGCGGCGTACAAGTCTGTTCGGCGAGGAAGCGATTAGCGTTGGCCGCAGAGTCGAATTCAATATAGCGTTCGGCTTGGTCGAGATAGCCGTGATTTAGCGTGTAACTGTCCGGTGCGAGGACACTGAGCAGCGGCGCCTTGGTGGCGTCGGGTAGCTGGGCGAAGAGCTGCTGCGGCACAGAGGTGCTAATGTCGCTCGGGGCAATTAGCTTGGCTAGCATGCCATCTAACGCGCTAGATTTGGCGCTGTCGGATTTGCTGGCACCCGCCGCGAGGCCGACCACGCGGAATTTAAAGCGGTGCGTGATGGCGTCGGTCAACCCGTTAAACTGGCGGTCGAATTTGGCTTGGTTGTCATCTTGCCGGCGCTCGGCTTTGGTACGCTTATCGCTGGCGATAGTAACGTTGTCGCAGGCTTGCGGGTCAGGCAGCTGGTAAAGCAGCTTTGGCTTGTCGGCGCGCTTCACCTTCAGGTCTTTTAGCTGTGCTTGTTGCCGGAAGTAGTCGGTGATTTGGTCGAGTGAGGCTTTGTTGCGGTAGCAGACTTGGTAAGTGTAGCCGCGAAGGCGCTGTTGGACAGTTTGATAAAATTGCCGGAGCACTTCAATACCACTGTTGGCGTTGGGTTCGGGCAGCCCCAGTAGTTGCGCGGCGTCATACATACTAAGCAAAATTGGTATCTCACCACTGTCGGCACGCCAACCGTTGTAATCTGGGAAGAGGAATTGCTGGTTGATGGCGGCGGGGCTAAACCTTAGCTCATATTTGGCTGGCAAAGGGTCTTTTGCTGTGCCGTCGTTGTCGGTCGGCTTGGTGGCGTCGTCAAAGGCCTCTCCGGCGGGAGTGAGCAAAGTTTGGCGTGCGGCGCGGTCAAAACTAAGCGCGGTGGCGTGGTAAAACTTGGTTGCGCCATAAGTGGTGGCTAAGCGTTGCAACGCGTTGTCGTTGATGGCGGGCTGGCTGTAGCGCTTGGCGAGTATTTCGTGAATGATACCACTGTTGTCTTCATGTGGTAGCACAAAAGACTTGATGTGGCTGTCTGTGTCGTACACGAACGGCGTGGCTTCCATCTCGCTACTGTAAGGCAGCTTGAGCTGGCGCGACAGCTTGGTTTTGTCTTTGGTGCGTTGCTTAAGTATGTCCTTAGCTTGTTGTAGGGTCGACGGCTGCGCGAGGTAGGCGTCAACTTCACGCCCACCATTACTTGCCTTTGCTGTATTGACTTGCACGATAAATTTATTAGAAAGGCTATGTTGCTTGAATTGGTCTAGCCCAGCGATAAACCCTTGGAAAATAGTTACGCTGCCCGCGGCTAGTCCGAATAGGATGCCTAAAAAGAGGACGGTAATTGTAGTGTGCAGCCAGTGCGCCCGTAGGCGGACGGTGGCGAGGCGGATGCTGCTAGCTAGACTAATCATGACGAGATTTGGCGACTGCCCTACTCCTCTTTCAGGTTTTTGAGTGGACTACGACGAACACTAAGAATGGTCGGGATGATGGCAGCAAGCAAGCTAGCGCCAAGGACAATGCCAGCCAGATAGCCAACCACCAGCTTATCAAAGTGAATGAGACTGACGCTAGCTGGCGCACTGCTTAGCCCAAACATGTATGTCAGCCACTGAGCAAGCTTAGTACTGTAAACGCTATCAGCATAGTAGGCCAGCGCATAGCCAACCCCACCTGTCACCAAGATGATGAGGATGGCAACTAGTAGCACATAAACAACAGTAATGAGTGCAATATCGATACGCTTAAACCCAATAGCGCGGAAGACTGCCACCTCATGGCGACTGTCTGCCACGGAGCGGCCAATGAGGATGTAGAGCATGATGGCGGCAAGAATAACCACGGCAATGATGAGGTAAATGATGGCGCGGTTGGTGTACTCAGTTAGCTGATAGATTGGCTGGGCGTTACTAAATTCGAATGAACCGGCAAACTTCTTACCCTCAGGTAGGCACTGACCATCAGGCTTCTGTTCGCAGACGTAATGGTGAATGAAACGTTGCGCATCACGGGCGTTATTAAACTCAATGTAATGGAACCGTTGCTTGAGGTAGCCAAATGGCAGCGTGAGCTCACTTGGGTGTAGTAAGCCAAGCAGCTCTTGTTGCTGAGCGGCGGGCATCTTGCTAAACAGGTTTTGCGGCACCGACCAGCGCATGCCAAATGGCTGGAGCGCATCGTGAAACAGGCTGGCGAAGTCGGCCGACTTGTGCTGCGCTTGGTCTGGGCGGGTGCTTGCTTTGCTTGATGGCGCCAGTCCGACTACGCGGTAAGTTAGCAACTTTGATACTGGTTCACTGCTGTCGGCCAACTTGGCAAACTGCTCCTTTTTGGCGTCCAGATCTTTCTCGGCTTTGGTGCGCTTGTCATTAGTGATGGTGACATTATTGCAGCCCGTTTGGTCGAGTTGGTAGCGGAACTTTGGCTTTTCGCCACGCGCAATCGCCGCTTGCTGCTCTTGGTACTTCATTACCTGTTTGACGGCGGCACGGTTACGATAACATGTTTGGTAAGTGAAGCCGTTAATTTTGGCTTTCAGCTCATTTACACGTGCGTCTTGCGCTTCGATGCTGGCGTTGTTTGGTAAAAATGGTAGCTTTAATAATCGTGTAGCATCGTTGTATGAGACCATTACTGGTATTTCACCACTGTCGAGGTGCCAATTGCCTTGGTTTGAAAAGATAAATTGCTGGTTAACCTCATCTGGCGAGAAAATAAAGGCGTTGGTGTAGATAGCAAACTGTTTAGCGTCTTGCTGGCTTGTGGGCTTACCGCCAACCGAAACGATGGCATTACTTGCGCCTGACTCTATGCTGCGGAATTCGGCGGTGAAAGTTTTGGCGTTGATGTGCAATCTATGCAACAATTTGGCTGGCGTGGCGTCGTTGATATCTGGCTTGCTGTAGTGGCGCAGAAGGACTTGGCGAGCAATGCCGGTCTGGTCTAGGGGCGGCAATTTGAGCTTTCGCATTGTACCAATGGTCATAACGGGACTGGCATCACTAGACTTGTTGTACGGCAGCCCGAGCTTTTTTGCGAGCGCGGCGCGCTTAGCGGTATAATCGTTGAATAATTGCGTAGCTTCTTCGGCTAGCTTTGGATTGTGTAGTGGCAATCCTGCTGGTCGGTTCAGTCCTAAAATGTGTCGGCCGGCGATGCTATGTTTGGAAAATTGGCTGATACCATCAAATAAACCTTGCGAAGTGCTGATAGCGGCGGCAGCAACACCAAACATACCACCGATTAAAAGGACGGTAATTGTGGTGTGTAGCCAGTGCGCCCGTAGGCGGACGGTGGCAAGGCGGATGCTGCTAGCTAGACTAATCATGGAGCACTCCATCGCGCAAGGTTAAAGTGCGGTCGGCTTGAGAAGCGATGCCGTCGTCGTGAGTGATGATGACCACAGTTGCGCCTGTTTTGTCTCGGATTGACTTTAAGAGGGTGATGACTGATTGGCTGTTGGCAGAGTCAAGGTTGCCGGTTGGCTCGTCGGCTAAAATCACGCGTGGTTCGTTCATAAGGGCGCGCGCGATGGCGGCGCGTTGAATCTGCCCGCCGGAGAGTTCGCGCGGCTTGTGCTTGAGGTATTCGCCGAGCCCCATTTCGTTTGCTAGCTCTTTGGCGCGCTTAGCTGCTACTGACCAACGCGTGCGCCGTGGTGCAGCGGCAAGGGCAATGTTTTGCCAGAGGTTAAGGAATGGCTGCAAGTAGAATGATTGGAATACAAAGCCAAGCGTGCGGTTGCGGAAGTTGGATAGCTTGCGGTCGGAAAGCTTGGCAATCTTGAGCCCGTCAACGATTACTTCACCGGTGGTTGGTCGGTCTAGTCCGCCGATGATGTGCAGTAGAGTACTTTTGCCGCTACCACTGGCTCCGGTGATGGCTACGACTTCCCCGCGATTGATGGTTAACGATACATTTTTTAGCACCGGTAAAGTTTGCTTGCCCACGCGGTAGGTTTTACTAACACATTTGAGTTGGATGGCTGGCGTGTCGTTCATGCTTATATTGTATAACAACGCGCAAAAAAACAATAGCGCTTTAATTGCGGCAGAGGTAGGCACACCAAGCGGCGAGCGTTAGGCCGTCGGTGACTTCGCCTTGGCGGATTAGGTCAGTGAGAGACGATTGGCTGAGCCAAATGAGGTTGGTTAGCTCCCAATCTGTGGCTTGGCGCGGGTTATGGTCGGCGGCGGTGGCGTTGACTTCAGCAATGGCGATGGGGTCGCAAAGCACTCCAGTGTCGGAGTAGCAGCTTTGTAAAACAGTGACGTCGCTTGGCGTTACTGTAAGTCCAGTCTCTTCGAGCAGTTCACGTTGTGCTGTGCCGACGGGGTCTTCGTCGCGTAAGCCCATGCCACGTGGGAATTCCCAGTGCCATTGACCAGTGGTGGCGCGCCAGTGTCTGGCTAGGAGAAATTGGCGGCCGGTGGTGGTTTGGCGGTATGTTATGCAAACAGCCCCCGCTTGCCCGTGGCCAGTTTTGACCATGTGAAGTAACAGTGGTGCTGCATTTGGTTGGTCGCGCACGGTGGCGGCTTGGCGGTAGACAGTAAAGTTGACTCCGCCAGCGGGCTCTTTGTATGCGACCTCAGGGGTGCCAATCAGTTGCAGTGGCGGTGGCGTGGTGGCGCGGTTGAAATTATCGAGTTGGTAGTTCATGTTTATGTAATGATTATGCTTATTATAGCATGTCGGCGAACTACAGCAAAAGAAAACCCCCACGCTGAGTGGGGGTTGGACTATTCGTCTAGTGATTCTTGTTCACGGCTGTAACGCCATTCGGCGTTGTCGAGCTTTTGGAGCGCGCCATAGAGGTGCGGCCCAGTGTAGATGATGCCGATAAGGGTGACGCAGAACATGAGCAAAGCGACACACTCGTAGATGACGTTACCGAATATACGGTAATGGATTGCCAGTGTCAGGCCAATGCAAATGCAAGTGGCGAATAACCAGAAGACAGACCATGCGACGTAGTGCCGAATAGTGCGCTTCCAACGCGCAATGATTCGTTGCAAGTCGGGCGCTTTGGGCTCAGACTCGGACGCTGGTTTTGGCGCTGGTTTAGATACTGGTTTAGGCGTTGGCGATGTCAGTCGAATTGGCTGGGCGGTCGCGCCATTAGCGCTGGGCCGGTTATATCTGCCATGCTTAGCTCGCATTGGGGCGTAGCTTGGCGGTAATTGGTCGATTGATGCCATGGATTCAACCTTTCATAGGAGCTTCACAATTTTCGTGACTGCAACATATTGTACGCTGATTGATGGATGATGTCAAGGGCTGTACGCGGCTTACGTGACGACAATAACAGAGTTGGAGGGCTGCTCTGCCCCGTTACCGTTTTTATTGTTGCGGTGCAGCAGGCTTTTTGTGTGGGCGGCGGCGGTGACGCTTGGGCTTGGCCTCGGCGGCTTCGGGTGCCGTTGGCTGAATTGGTGCGGCAGCCGGTGTGTCTGGCTGGTCGGCTAGCGTTGTGGCTTTACTGCTTGGTGTGGTGTGGCTGAGGGTGAGTGTGCCGGTTGGCTGAGCCGGTTGTTTAGCTGGCGGTTGAACTGGCTTGGCTGGTTGCGTAGTAGGCGCTGGGCTGGCAGCGACTTGATCGGGCGCCGCGGCGGCTTGCTTGACGGCGGCAAAGAGGTCCTTTAGATTCTGTGAACCGCTGGTGCCGTTTGGCGAAATCTTCTTGGCGCGCTTCAACTCCTTCTCTTCTTCGGTTGGTTTGCGATAGCGTGGTGCGTCGGCGGCTGGGCGTGATGGAGCGACCGGCATAGCAGCGGCGCTAGACTTGATAAGCTTCTCAATTTGGGCGGATACCTCGGCTACTGGGTGGCCGTACTGGGCGCGGCTGTTGGCAATGATAGCGTCTAGGTGGTCGGTTGGCGCGGTTGGGAGCTTCAATGTGGTGCCGCTAAACGATTGGGTCTTTTCGCCATTTATCATCATGCAGCTGATGAAGCAACGGTTGCCCATTTGCATGATGTCGGAGGCGGAGAAATTCGGCGCGAATTGCTGGGCGAGGATAGGTGCGTCTTCGTTACTGACGCGCATTGAAATCATGGTGCCGACGTTACCGAACACGGCATCGCGCACGGTGTCGCTCATCTGGGAGATGTACTGGTTAGCCACGGTCAAATTGAGACCGTACTTGCGCGCCTCAGACAGAATGACGGCGAATGAGTCGGTGGCGAAGTTCTGGAACTCGTCAACGTAGAGGTAGAACGGCCGGCGGTCGGCGACGTTTGGGATGTCGGAGCGGCTCATGGCGGCGAGCTGAATCTTGGTGACGAGGAATGAGCCTAGGATGGAGGCGTTGTCTTCGCCAATCAAGCCCTTTGAGAGGTTGACAATCAAAATCTTACCCTCGTCCATAATCTGGCGAATGTTAAAGCTAGACTTTGGCTGGCCGATGATGTTGCGAATAGTCGGGTTGGCGACAAAGGCACCCACCTTGTTGAGAATCGGCGCAACAGCCTCAGTCATGTACTTTTCGCTCCAGCTAGCGAATTCAACGCGCCAGAACTGCAGCACTACGGTGTCGGTCACGCGGTCGACCACTTGCTTGCGGAAGGTTTTGTCGGTCAGCATGCGCGTGATATCGAGCATGGTGGAATCTGGGTATTCCAGCAGTGCCAAAATGGTGTAGCGCAGAATGTACTCGAGGCGCGGGCCCCACGATTCGCCGAACATGCGCTTTAATACGCCAATAATTTCTGAACTGATATTGCTGCGGAGCGCTGGGTTGCTGATTTCCATCGGGTTGAACGCCATTGGATAAGCGGTGTCAGCTGGGTTAAAGTAAATCACGTCTTTGAGACGACTCTCGGGGATGAAGCGCAAGTTGTCGATAGCAAAGTCACCGTGCGGGTCGATGATGGCATAGCCTTGGTTTTGGTAGATGTCGGAGAGCGTCAATAGTTCAAGCAGGCCCGACTTGCCGGTACCCGTCTGCCCGATAATGTAAACATGACGGCCACGGTCGCGCCGGTAAATGCCAAATTGCTGTTGCATGCCGCGGAAGTTGGTAATGCCAAAGGCGCTGATGCCGCGGTCGTGTTCGCGGTCACCATTTAACACTGGTAGGTCGGTTGGCGGCTCGGCGGTCTTGGAGTTCGCCCAGACCACGTTCGGCGTCTCAACGTTCATGTGTGGCAAGTGGAAAACTGAGGCGAGTTCCTCGGTGTTAAGGATGAAGCCTTCGCCTTGCGGGAACTCACGCTTAACGTAGGCAGTGAGGTCGCTGCGTTCAAAGCTCGGCCGTGCGGCGAGCTTGAAGCCGTTGAGGCTGGTTGAATTAAACTGTTTGAAGGCACTTGCCACGGCATTGAGCTGGATGCGGGCGGCCTCTTGGTCGTCGCCAAGGTAAGCGATGCGAATTTTAACCTTGTAGCCTAGCTTTTGCGACGCCTTTTCTTCGGCTTTTTGCACGCGCAACTTGTCGCGGTCGCTGAGTTCAGCAGTTTTACCAGCGGCCGATGCCTCTGGTGGTTGCCATAAAGCCTCAACTAATTGCGCAGCCCAACTAAAGTTATCAAACTTGCCGCTGCCGATGCCCGACTTGCACCGTGCCACAAATTTGGCACTGCTACTCTGCCAGTCGTCGGCGATTGGGCGTGCCAAAATCTGAATCCAAATCTCCTCGTCACTCTTATTGAGCTTAGAAATAGCTGCGGTGATACCCGCTAGCGGGTCGACTTCGAAGTTCTGGAAGGTCTTAATTGGCAGGAACTGGTTGTCGGTAAGGACGAGCTCGTCGATGGCCGTGACGGCGTGGGCGCTTGCCGTGCGGGCGTAGTCTTGTGCTGCCTCGTGAATTTGTACCGCTGGATATTGGGCATAAATCTGCCCTTCCACAAAGCTCTGCAAGTGCTTTGGTACGCGCACGTAAAAGCGAATCTGGTTGCCAACTGAGGCGACCTCAAAAGAAAAGTGCTCCTGCAACCCGCCCGACATCTTGAGCTCTTGCTTGCTGCGCAATACGCCGTGGAGCGAAGAAAAGAGCTGCTCGGCGGAGAGCTCTTTTTTGTCGTTGTCGCGTGGCACTTCAAGGCTGAGTAAAACATAGTCGTAGTTGTCAACAATCGGCTTGGTCTGGTAGTTGCGCCATGTGAGATATGCCAAAATTAAGACCAGCGGTAGCCAAATCCACCACTGTAAGAAGAATGCAATTAGCATTTCAATCATCGCTATTATAGTAGCACAAAACGCTAGTGTAAGCAAGCGCTACCGGCTTACAAGGGTGCCCCGCCCTGCCGCGTCGCCTCTGTTGGGCGGCAAGTTCCTTTGCATGGGTGTTACTTCAGTGCGGCGTCTAGAGTGGCGGCAGCAGCTGCAGCGTCAGCCCCGGTGATGTCGCCATATAGCCCCACCATGCGCAGCGGGCTAGACGTTAGCTCGCGTGCTAGTTGCTGGATATCGCCCAGCGTAATGCTTTTTATCACCTCTGGCGCGGCGTTCAAGTCGACCACCTCGCCGGTCGCGAAGTAACGAATATATAGCGCATTTGCTATATCTTTTGGCGTTTCATAAGCCATCAATTTCTTCCCAATCATCTTGCATTTGATGCGCTCTAGTTCCGTCTCCACCTCTGGCAGCTCGCCTCGCCCCAGCTTGTTAAGTGCTTGGCTAATTAGTTGTATCATGTTAGTGAGATTGCCGGCGCTACTCTTAAATATGATGCCAAGCGGCAGAGTGATATTGCTGTAGTGGTCAAGTCTGATGGCGGTAACATAGCTCGACCATCCCTTGTTGTGCGCTGTGTTAAATACGTGCGAACTACAGTTAACGAAGAGTAAGTAGCGTATGATATCACAGATTAGCGCGTCGCGTATAGTTAGTGGGCGACGCAAGGCAAAGCCTAGCCCGGTGGTAATAATTTTAACGTGCGGTCGGACTTCAAAGCGGTACTTGGTGCCGTCTTCGACCACTGGTAAATTATACTTAAATCGCTTGCCACGCGGCAAGTCAAGCTGGCGCAGGCGGTCAACCACAGTTAAATCGCCGTTAAAGTCGCCCGCGATGATAAAGCGTAGGTTGTCGGTAGCGAAGTTTTGCGCGCGGTACTCTTGGATATCTTCAAACGTGATGTTGTCGAGTGTGGCAATGGCGTCAGCTGCCTGTAAACCGTGGTGGCCAAGGTAGGTTCTGAAAGTGTGGCGCAGCCAATAGCTACCATTTTCAAGGCGGGCTTTCAGCTCGCTAGTGATGTTTTTCTTTTCGAGTTCTACTAGCTCGGGCGTAGCAGCGGGACGCTCAAATATCTGTGCATCTAAGTCTAGTACGCGCGCAAAGTCATAAGTTGGAGTTTGCGCAATGTAAGTGATATTAATGGTGTCAGTGGAAGCATTGGCGATTGCACCGCGTTTTTGTAATTCAGTCATAAGATGCTCTGAGTAACCTGCGGTGTAAAGCGAAACGTGCTCTAAAATATGTGGTGTTTGGTGTTTGTGTAGATAATCCGCCACGGCGTCATAGCCGCCAGCAAAACTCAGTAGGCTGTACACTGAAACGGCGTTGGGAATGTCGATCACCAGACCCTCTGCGCCGTTAGCTAGTTTTAGCTGGTTTACTTGATATTGCATGGTTATTTCTCCTCCCCGTTTAAGATAGCGTCCAACTTTGCCGCGGCGGCTATGGCCACCGATTCAGTGGTGTCACCAAACATACCCACCATGCGCAGGTGGCTAGCAAGAATTTCGATGGTCAGTTGCTGAATGTCGCTCACCGTGATACTATTTATCAACTCCGGAATGGTGGTCAAATCAATCACTTCACCGGTGGTAAAATAGCGGTCGCTCAGGTTGTTAGCAATGCTACTAGTGGTGTCATAACGCATTGACTCGTACCCAGTTAGCATCTGCTTGACGGCATCGAGCCGCTCTGGGGCTAGTGCGCCCTGGCTTAATTTAACTAAAGCGTCAGCTATCAATTGAATCATATATGGTACGTTTTCTTCGCTGGCGCGAAATATTACGATGATTGGCAGATTGGTATGCAAGTTGCTAATAAACTGTTCCGCGATGGCGTAGTAAGCCCAGCCGTGCTGACGTGCTTCGCCGAACACGAGTGAATCGAACCCGCCGCAAAGTAAGTCGCAGATTAATCGGGCGATTAGTTTGTCGCGTAGAGTCAGTGGCCGCTGCAAGGCGAATATTGCTTGGGCTAAGATAATTTTGGCGCCGCTGTAGGGCTTGAAATAATATTGCGTGCCACTTTCGGCTGCTAGCAAGCTGCACTTAAATCGCTTCCCGCGCGGCAAGTCAAGCTGGCGCAGGCGGTCAACCACAGTTAAATCGCCGTTAAAGTCACCCGCGATGATAAAGCGTAGGTTGTCGGTGGTGAATCTCTGCGCGCGGTATTCTTGGATATCTTCGGGCGTGATGCCACCTAGCGTGGCGAGCGATTCTTGAGGTGATAACCGCGGGTAGCCAAAGTGAGCCAGTGTGTGGCTAATGATTAGTTCACTGCCGTTCGTGGTGAGCGACTTCAGCTTGCTAGTTAAGTTCTTCTTTTCGCGGGCGAGATTGCTTGCGTTAATATCTGGTTGCTCGAGTGATTTGGCGATTAAATCAAGCGTGCGCTCGGCGTCAAAGCGTGGGCATTTTACAGAATATCCAACACTAGTGTTCCCGCCATGTGCGTCAAGAGAGGCGCCGTTGCGCGTTAAAGCATTATAAAATTCGTTGTCTTTGTAGCCCGCTACATCAGTAGCTAGGTTAGTTAGCAGCTGCGGTACTTGGTCCTTGTGCTCCAAGTCGGCTACCGCTGCGCGGCCGCCTGCAAAGTTCAACATACTGTATACCGAAACGGCGTTGGGAATGTCTACCACTAGTCCCTCTGCCCCGTTGTCCAACTTCAATTGATGCACTTGATATCGCATAGTTCCCCCTACTGCCCCGCGCGAGCTTAATATTACTATGATATCACGCTGCTACGGGAGAACAAATTACCCCGCAACGTGGCGGGGCTGGGTTACTGAATTAATGGGTTTGGACGAGCTGGTATTTGGCGTCGCCGGCGCGCTTGAACTGCGGCTTGCTCTGCAAGTTGAGCAGCACTGTCGCTTCGCGCACCTTGCGCACCTTGAGTACTTGGCGCACGATGTCCTCGCGGTTCATTGGCCCGTTTTGCTTGAGGAGTGTGGTGATGACGTCGGCGATGGAACCGGCTTGGTAACCACGCTCAGCTAGGGCGTAGATGCCGCGGCCAATTAGCACGAAGCGCTTATCCTTGATGAGTTCGTTGTGGATGGCCTGCTCGCTGATGTTGTTGCGCTTGAAGTTTTGCGCCTTGACTGCCTCGGCGATGTCGCTAAAGTGTAGCGGCGCGTCGTGATTACGGAGTACCACATAAATCTTGTCGCGAATGTTGCGCGGGTTGACGATTGGCCAGCTGACTAGACCCCAGAGGTTGTACAATGTGGCAATCTTCTTACTGACGCTAGCAATGGCAACAGCTTCACTCGGGTGCTCGTAGCGCCCTGCGGTCTTGTCGAAGAGCTGCTCAGCAGTCAACGGCTCGCCTGCTTGCTTGATAATGGCGACGAGAGCGTCGGCGTCCTTGCGGATGTCTCTTTCGGTCTTGTCGGCAGTTAAGATGACGGCGGCGTAGTAGCTGTTGTTTTCGGTTGTGATAATCATTTTGTTGCTGATTTCAGCGAGCAATGAGATGGCCGCCATAGCGCTGTGGTCGCCCACCATCGCGTGGGAGAGCTTTTCAATGCGCGCGCCTCGACCAAGTTCGTGTAACGCCTTGGTGATAGCCATCTCAGCCTCAATAAAGGCGGCATTCTTGCCGTCATCGAGGGATAAGCGGAGGCGAATTAGGGTCGCCTTTTCAATTTGTCGCACGCGTTCGCGAGTGATACCGAGGCTTTCACCCACCTGCTCAAGCGTCAGCCGCTCGCCATTCAGTCCAAAACGGCTGGTGATGACGGCGCGCTCGCGCTCAGGGTCGAGTTGACTGATAAGACTAGTAACCGCAGCGTTTAACACCTTAGTATTAGTCTTATCGGCTTCAGCCATCTCACCTGCCTTTCTCGTCACCTTGCGGTTGACATTAATGTAACTTTTAAATCTACTAAAGATTATACATTAAACTAGATTTTTACGCAAGATTAAGTTGTGACATTTTTAGGATAAGCGGTATTGTGGCATAATATGCTAGGCCTTAGATGTAGGGGTCTTGCGTGTCGTTTTAGCCTTAGCGGTGGTGGTGCGCTTAGTGGTGGTTGCCTTCTTGGCCTTGGTTGCAGTGGCGCGTTTGGTTGCGGTGGTCTTTTTGGCTTTTGCAGCCGGTTTCTTAGCCTTGGCGGCGGTTTTACGCGCCGGCTTTGCGGGAGCTTTGTCAAGCAATTCTTGCGCCTGCTCGGCGGTTAAGGTTTTCGGGTCGACATCTTTTGGCACTTTGGCGTTCTTGGTGCCGTCAGTGACGTACGGGCCGAAGCGCCCATTTAAGACTTCAATGTTGCCAAAGGTGTTAATGTGTCGCGCAGCCTCGGCCTCTTGCTTAGCTTGCCAGAGCTCGCGCGCCTTGGCTTCGTCGATTTCAAACACGCCGAGCGGCTTGATGCTGACAAACTTGCTACCTACCTTAATATAAGGGCCGAAGCGCCCAATGTTGGCGATGATGGTCTGTCCGTCGGCAGTGGTGCCCACGGTGCGCGGCAGCTCAAACATCTTGAGCGCCTGCTCAAGGGTGACAGTTTCAACCGTTGCGCCCGCTGGCATGTTGGCAAAGGTCACGGCGTCCTTAGTGTCGCCGTCGCCGCGCAGTAACATTGGTCCGAAGCGCCCAATGCGGGCGTAAATATCGCGCCCCTGTGGGTCTTTACCCACGAGGCGTTGCCCTGCTACCTTGGAGCGGTCGATGGTGTCGCTCTGGCTAATTTTGGCGTGAAATGGGTCGTAAAAGTCGCGCAGCATCTGCACCTTATCGAGCTTGTCTTCGGCAATTTCATCGAGGTCCTTCTCAACGTGCGCGGTAAAATCGTAGTCCACAATGCTATTAAAGTAGTTGGTTAGGAAGTCCGCTACAACCGTGCCGCTCGGAGTCGGGATGAGCTTGCCCTTGTCGCTTCCCGTCTTCTCGGTTACGGTGCGGTGCGTCACGTGGTCGCTCGCCAAAACGTATTCGGTCACTTCGCGCTCCACGCCCTCACTCTCGCCCTTGACGACGTAGCCGCGAGTTTGGATGGTCGAGATGATGGTGGCGTAAGTGGAAGGTCGCCCGATTTCGAGCTCTTCAAGCTTTTTCACTAGCGAACCTTCAGTGTAGCGCGCTGGTGGGCGACTAAAGGTCTGGTGCGCCACGAGTTCTTGTGCGGCGAGTTGGTCACCTACAGTGAGACTTGGCAAGAGTTCATTTTTACTTGCGCCGTAGACTTTCAAGAACCCAGGGAATGCCACAACTTCGCCCTTGGCAGTCAGCTGCTCACTGTGGCCAGAGATGTTGATGGTGGCCGTGGTACGGTCGAGTTTGGCGTCTGCCATCTGGGTAGCGAGGGCGCGGGTGCGAATTAAATTGTATAGCTTGTTGGTGCGGGCGTCGCCGTCAACAGTCTCGCGGCGGAAGTCGGTCGGGCGAATGGCTTCGTGCGCCTCTTGTGCGCCCGCCGTCTTGGTCTTAAAGGTGCGCACCTGATGGTATTCTTCGCCAAAATTAGACTTGATGTATGCGCCGGCACTAGCAATGGCCTGCTGGCTCAAATTGACTGAGTCGGTACGCATGTAGGTAATCAGACCGGCTTGGTAAAGTTGTTGGGCGATGCTCATGGTTGCTTTGGCGCTCATGCCGAGGCGTTGGTTGGCGTCTTGCTGCAAGGTTGAAGTGGTAAATGGCGGCAGCGGCCGGCGAGTACCAGTGGTGCTGGTGACGTCGCCCACGGTGTAGGTGCAGCCTTCGAGGCTCTTCATGAATTTTTCGGCGGCCGTCTCGTCAGGCAAGTCCTGCTGGAGGGCAACCTTGACTTCTTCACTGCCCTTCAGTAATGTGCCGGCGACCTTAAAGGTGGCGGTGGGCTGAAACTTGGCGATTTCGCGCTCCCGCTCTACCACCAAGCGAACCGCTGGCGACTGAACGCGCCCTGCAGACTTACCACCGGGGACTTTCTTCCAAACCACTGGGCTTAACTCAAATCCCACTAGACGGTCAAGAATCTGCCGCGCCTGCTGGGCGTGGACTAGACTCATGTCGACGGTGCGCGGGTTAGCGATGGCGTGCGTAATGGCATCTTTGGTAATCTCGTGGAAGACGATGCGGTTGGTCTTAGCTGGGTCGAGCTTTAGCACTTCACAGAGGTGCCAAGCAATAGCCTCCCCCTCGCGGTCTTCATCGGTTGCGAGCCAAACGGTCTTGGCGGCGCGGACGGCCTTGCGTAGCTCAGCGACGGTTTTCTTTTTGTCTGGGTCAATTTCATAAATAGCGGCAAAGTCGTGTGCCGTGTCAATCGGTTTCGCACCATCTTTGGCACGCTTAGCGATGCTGCGGATGTGCCCCACGCTGGCCATGACGGTGTAATCCTTGCCGAGGTAGCCCTCAATAGTGTGCGCCTTTGCCGGCGACTCCACAATTACAAGATTTTTGATGGTTTTTTCGCTCATTGTTATAAGTGTAGCACGTGCTATGCAAAATGCCAAAGTGGTGGTTGACACCCCGCCCCACCAGTTGATATAATTGGCGGAAGCTAATCAAGGTTAGCTCGCTGTGCAAAGGCTGCACAGCCCCAAATAAAGGGGCATAGATATGGTAAAAGAAAATAACGGGCAGGTCATAGCACCGCCTAGCACATTACAATTAGTTAATATTCATGGAGTTACGGCGCACAAGCTGCATGTAATACAGAGTGGCGTGCGACGGCGCGACATTGATGGGAAAAAGTTAGAGATAGCCGAACTGTTGGCGCATGATTTTGCGGGCGACTGGTGGCAGCTGGAGCGACATTTTAGCGAATTGCTAGCGTCGCCGGCGCACATGCCGTTTACCCTACTCGTGCGACTCAAGCCGGACCGGAATCAAATGATTCTGTTTAAGCCGACGGCTGATTCTCTGGTCAAATACGACCCGAAGTTAGCCATTGTTGGCTTCCAAGGTTTCCATCGTTGTGACGACGAGAGTTATAATGTGAATTATAATATCAAACAAGACTATGTGGAGATTGGATAATTCTGAATATTAATTAATTTGGCATTTTGCCAGTTGAGCTCTGCCGGTTGGTAGAGCTCTTTTTTATGCTATAATAGCCCCATTAATGCAGATTGCATTGATGTACATTAAAGGAGTTATGATGACCGACGAATTTATTGATAAATTTGCTGATTTGCGGCCCGATAATTATCTAAATGCCCGCAGTATGGAGCTATTGAGTAGTGTGTTCTCGATTACGCACGATGCATTGTATGATTTTCATGTGGGCGACCATGTGGATGATCTGCGTCTAGTGTCGATTTCGCATTATGGGCGCGACCTCAAGGACAAGCGTAGCTTGCTGCGGACATACCTCTCACAAGATTACGCAGACGACCACAGTTTGTTTATCCGCGGTTTTAATGGACACTGGGTTAAAAACTATGTTTTTTCGGGTGTAATTAATGGATATCGTGTGACGTTCTTGCTAGAACATGGATACAAGATATATTTGCGCCGTGTACAGCGAGCGTTGGATGACTATCATCAGCTGATTATTCCAGTAAGGCGGCACGACAACGCAATGTTTGAGCTGAAGTATGATATTGATTTGCCGCCGTATAATGCGGTGATTGATAAGTATGACCCTGATGAGCCACACACGGTGACCGAACACGCGACACGCTAACTCATAACTAAGCCCCCACCAATTTGGTGGGGGTATTTTTATATCAATTTGGCAATCAAAAAACACCTCTTGGAGTGGAATGAGGTGTTTATATACTAATCAGCATTACAATCCGATAGAAAGGTTGCAATTTGGCTGGGCTGGAGGGATTCGAACCCCCGAATGCAAGGACCAAAACCTTGTGCCTTACCACTTGGCGACAGCCCAACACGACATTAGTGTAGCATAACCGCGCTTATTCTTCAAGCCCTAACGGTGGTTGGAATACATGGTGAGTGGTACACTCAATACAGCTGGCACCACTATTAGAATAGTTGGTAATACGCTAGCGTCAAATAATAGTGCTAGTGCCGCCATGCTGACAGCAAACAGGAGTTCTTCGGCGTTGAATTTGATAGCCTCGAGTAGTGTGACGTGTGAAGATGTTTTTGGCGTTACGATAAATACTGCTTTTTTGCCAATTAGTGACAAGAACGAAGCCTTAATGCTACGATACAACATTGAGCCGTAGAGAGCGAAGGTTAGCAACGAATAATGGAGTAATCGTCGTAGTTTGATGTTACCAAGCCAAAAAATGAAATCATTGAGCATTGGCGCGAAGAAGAATACTACAGTTGGGATAATCAGCCACATTGGGTAATGCAGTGTGTAGTGTTCTAGCGGTAGAATTAGGACATTAATGAATATATAGAACGAGAAGAACGCGGTTAACGGCAAGTTATAGGTAAATAAGAAGATATCTAATTTCTCATACCAATGCATTTTTGAGATGATGATGCGCCAAGTATATCGCTTAATGAACTCGAAGTTGCCCTGAGTCCATTTAGCGTGCCGCTTTTTAAACGCTAAGTAGTCGACCGGATATTGTTCTTCGCAAGTAACATCCGGCGCGAATGCCACATAATATCCGTGGTTGCGCGCCTCAATTGAAAAGCAAAGGTCTTCTGCTACTACCTCTGGAAATCCACCGGTTCGCTCGTAGCATTCGCGACTAACCATTGCACCGTGGCCGAGTAATGACATAAAACCATAGTGGTGCTTCATTAGCTGATACACCGGCCAGTGGCTGTTGACGCCAATGTGTAATAACTGCATGAAGCGGTTCTCATTGCGCGTGGCAATGTGATTGCACTGTACAATGCCGGCATTGGGTGTGGCAGCGAAGTACTTGAGACAGCGCTTGATGAAGTTGTGTGGTATTCGTTCATCGCTATCGAGGATGACGAAGTAATCATAGTCAGTGCGACCTTTGAGGTAGTGATTGATGTTTCCTGCTTTAAATCCAGTACGATCCTTGCGTCGGATGACTTTGACTGCTTTATGTGCGCGAGCGAATTTGTCAACTTTAGCCTTATATTTTGGATCGTTGGAGTCATCAAGGATGACGGTTTTAAATAGTGCCGTATTATAGTTTTGGCGCATTGACCAGCTTAGTGAAGTGGGTTCGAAATCATTGCAAGTGCAATACAGTAGGGTGACGCGTGCTCTCTCTCTCTCTCTCTCTCTCTGAGCGGATGCGGCGCGTGTACTTAAGAAGACGCATGCGATTGGTGTAGAGCCAGAAGACATAGATTAAATCTTTGGCGCCATTAAGCCAAAAATACGCAATAAAAATGGCATTGCAAGTCAGAAGAGCTTGCAATGTTATACTATGCCCTGCGGCGAAACGGTATTCGTTAATGACGGCTGGAGCAAATAAGGCTATTAAAATTGACCAGAATAATAATATGGCAACGTATAATGTGGAACGTTTTTTCATGCGAGATATTATAACACTATACTAGTTTTTTGCAAGCCCTAGCGAATGCGGGCGAGATAAGACTCGGCGGCGGCCAAAATTTCGCTCGCGGCGGCCTCGCGCGTCAACGGTTCCTGCCCTAGCGGGTACATGTAGTGGTTGAGCGTGGTAAAGATGGGGTCGGTGCGGCCCTGCTTGTTAATTTTGCTCGGGTCGAGCCCCACCGCCTTGGCGTAGTCGCGGATATACTTCCAGATAAGCATGTACCCCTGAGTGAAAATTAGCTGGTACTTGCCGTCGTTCACGTCAAGCTTGGGCAGGATGTTGAGCACCTGCTCGCGCAGCGTTTCCTCAGGGGTAGAGTTTGCCATTAAAGTTCGTCCGCTTCCTTCTTGGCGGCCTCTTCGGCGGTCTTTGCCATCTTGCGCTTGGCAGCGGCGATGTCCTTGATGACGGTTTCAGTTTCCTCAGCAATCATCAACTCTTCGTTGGTGCGGATGGACATAATGCGCGGCGTGTCCTTGACGGAAATGACGCCATCCAACCCTGCGCGACCGACCACGCGGTTGTTCTGCTCGTCGTCAAGTTCGTAGCCAAACACGGCGAGGTGCTTGACGATGTGGCGGCGCAAAGTTGAGCCGTTTTCGCCGGCACCAGCGGTAAAGACGACAGCGTCAACCCGTGGCAAGGCGCACATCATACCAGCGATGTACTTCGCGATGCTGTAAGACATGGTTTCGAGGGCGAGCTTGGCGCCGTGATTGCCTTCCTTGGCTGCGGCTTCAATGTCGCGCTGGTCGGAGCTAACGCCCGAGAGGCCAAGCAAACCACTGTCGTGGTTGAGCTCGTCGAGAATCTCGTCGGCAGTCTTGTTGAGCTTTTTCATCATGTAAGGCACGATGGCGGTGTCAACATCACCGGCGCGGGTAGCCATCACCAGACCCTGCAATGGAGTGAAGCCCATTGAGGTGTCGACACTCTTGCCGTTGTGGACGGCGGCAACTGAGGCACCACCACCGATGTGGGCGATGACAAAGTTGCTGTCTTCGATTGGCATGTTGAGGAGTTCGGCGGCGCGGTGGCTGACGTACTTGTAGCTAATACCGTGGAAGCCGTAGCGGCGGACGCCGTACTTTTTGTACCAGCTATCTGGCACGGCGTAGCGATAGGCGTGCTCTGGCATCGTCTGATGGAAGGCGGTGTCAAACACTGCCACCTGCGGTAGGCTTGGCATGACCTTCTGGACGGCGCGCATACCAGAGACGGCAGCTGGGTTGTGTAACGGCGCGAATGGCTTGAGGGCTTCGATTTCGTCGATAATTTGGTCTTCAAGTAAGACTGGCTCAGTGAAGACGTTAGTGCCGTTCACGACACGGTGGCCGATGGCCTTAACTGTCTTCTTGAGGCCGCGCTCTTCTAGCTCGTCGAACAAGCGTTGCACGGCGGCGACGTGGTCGTTGCCATCTTCGAGGCCGTCGGTTTCTTTAGAGTCGTTGGCCTTAATGGTGAAGCGGGCACGCTCGGTGCCGAGTTCCTCGGCGAGACCGCTGGCTATTACTTTATATGTCTTTTCGTCGAGTAGCTGGAACTTGAGGCTCGTGCTACCACTGTTGATAACTAAAATTGTTTTGTCCATACTAATATTATAACAGAAATAACGGCGATTACTGCCCTGCCCAGCGGCAATTTGTTATAATAGAGGCGATGATGCAGCGCGATTTTGGCTTTAAGATTACGGCGCGCGGCGGGAGTGATTACCCGCTGATGCGGACGGGCGTGATTCACACCCCACACGGCGACGTACAGACGCCGACGTTTAATGTGGTGGGTACGTTTGGGCAGGTGAAGTTTATTTCAATGCCGCAGCTGCACGAGATTGGTGCGCAAGTGATGCTGTGCAACGGCTACCATCTGCTGCGCCGCGCGACGGTGATATCCGTGGCGGGCGGGCTGGCGCAGTTCTCCGGCTGGCACGGCGTGACGTTTACTGACAGTGGCGGCTTTCAAGTGATGTCGCTCGGTTCGGGGCTTGGTAAGGTGATTTCGATGGACCAGCGCGACGCTATGACGCCCGACCGAATGACGGACGAAAAGGACCGCTTGGCGGTGGTGGACGACGAAGGCGTGGAGTTTCGCGACCCGTTTTCGAGCCGGATTATTAAGTTTACGCCTGAAATGTCGATTCAGACACAGCACCGCATTGGCTCGGACGTGATGATGTCGTTTGACGAACTGACCAACATCTCCGACACTTACGAGTACAACAAGGTGGCACTGGAGCGCACGCGGCGCTGGGCGGAGCGTGGCCTCAGGGAGCACATTCGTCAGACCAAGCTGCGCGCGGGGCGACCATATCAGGCGCTGTACGGCTGTTTGCAGGGTGGCTACTGGCAGGATTTGCGCGAGCAGGCAGCGCGCGACTTGGCTGCCATGCAGGTGGACGGCGAAGGGTTTGATGGCTTTGGCTTGGGTGGCGCGCTTGAGAAGGAAACGTTGGGTGACATTGTGCGTTGGATGACGCAGATTTTGCCAGAAGAAAAGCCACGCCACCTCTTGGGGCTGAGTAACCCAGATGATATTTTTGCCGGCGTGGAGAATGGCGCCGATACCTTTGACTGTGTGGCGCCGACGCGCGAAGGTCGGCACGGGCGCGTGTACGACTTAGACGGCAACTTTTCTCTGAAGCGGTCGCAGTTTATTGACGACCCCGCCCCGCTCACGGCGCATTGTGACTGCCCGACTTGCACCTCTGGTATTAGCCGCGGCGAGCTGCGCGCCCTCCTTAAGTCGCCCGAGCTGGACGACCACGCCAAGGCGTTTAACTACCTCTCGATGCACAACGTGCGCTTCATTTTGCGCCTCACCGAGCAGATTCGCGCCGCCATTCAGGGCGGCTACTACACCGACTTCCGCGACGCCTTCATGCACCGGTATTATGGGAAGTAGACTGTGAATGCTCTTGGTAGGTTTTTATTTGATTTAATTGTATTATTGTCATAGCACGAGATAGTTCTGGCTGAATTTTGTCTATTATATTTAAATATGAAGGTATACTGGCTTGTGCTAGATTTGTTATTGCGCCTATGTCAATAGATGAGATGGCCTTTTGTATACACTTTATACTTTGCGACGTACAAATTAATTGATTGATTGCATCAAAGTAATCAATGTTGGCGGTACATTTTTTGCCTTTAAACTGTGTGATGGCGGAGGATATGGTTTTTATATTATTCATTAATGTGTCTTTGTATTTTATATATTTTTTCTCATTAATTTCTTTGTTATGCGCCACTATATTCCTTATTTTTTCTATCTTTTTGAGGTCGTCACGTGTATACTCTTTCGCATAATTTTTGAATAGTTTATCCCATAATGATATATATTTAGGCTTATTTAAAGTATTGTATATGTCATTTTTTGTAATATTATTACGTTTTGTCATCTCTATTGCGTTTTGAATAATATTGTCGCGTTCATCTTTTGGGACAAATAGGTAATTTACATAATGGTAAAAAGTAAACCCGCTTAAGATATTTTCTACGGTACATCTGTCGGGGATGTTCTTTTTAACTGCGTTGGTTGTGTCTTCGTCTATGGTTTTGTCAGTCCATTCGCTACCATACGCCTCGTTCACTATTAGATATATTAGCTGCCTCAGTTTTCTTTCAAAATTTGAAACTAGCCTAAATAATTCGTTATTATAATATTCCGATGCGCTATTATATGAAGTAGTAATATAATATTCCTCTCTGTTTTTGCTGTTTGTAATGGCGTTTTTTAAAGAGTTTAGGGTGTTTGCCATTTCTTGCGTGCTAGACTCTAGATTATCAGTGTTAGTAATATCAAGTCTTACAGATTTATTGCTCTCTGCTTTGCTTAAAGAATAGTTGAATGCAAAATTTTTATAATATATTGATGTATCATTAAAGGATATTGTATTTATGTTATTTAGCATACGCTTTATGTCGTTAATGCTAGGCTCTTTGTCATTTTTGCTGGTAAATATTAGTTCTAGTTCCATATTATTATTATTCATACTTTTATTATAACGGGGCAACGCACAGAATAATGGCCAAGTGTAGGCCGCGTGAACGTCTAGCGCTCTTTAAAGCTGAGTAGCTGATTGCGGTAGTACTCGTACTGCGTCTGGCGCGCGGCAATTTCGGCCGGCCAGCTATTGGTGTTATCGAAATCGACGTTTATACCGGTTATAATGCGGCTGGCTTTGCGGTTCGGCAGCTCTTGCCAGTCGAAGGTTAGCCCAGTTTGTGACTCGATTTCGTACTTGTGTGCCGCTAGCCGATGATAGAGGTATTTATTGTTACCAATAAATAGTTCAATTTCAAGTCGCCCACGAGCCTACACTGTAAGTCGACCAGCGAAAGAAACGTTTATAGAACGTTAAAAGAAAACTTGCTACAGTGTGGATGTAAAAAAGTTTATCTAGTGCACATTGCATGAAGTAGGCGTTCCTTATTTTTGATAATTGCAGTGGTATTTGCTAAACTACATTACTTTCAAACGATTTATCTAAAAGTTATTCGAATGGAGCTTGCTATATTTCAAACACTGAGCAATATGCTTTAGGGAACATATGAAGCATATGGATTTGGAAAATTACAAAAAATTATTATGTCTAGTGACGCAAATAAATAAGACATGAATTATATTATTATGAAAAAGTTGCCTTTATAATACGCGCAAATACATATTCGTCGACAAATTTATCAAGTTCTCTAGCATTTTGTAAGTTACTTGAATGCGACAATAAAACTTCTAAGCATTCCTGTTTATCGATTCTTTTTCTATCATCATTATCTAAACTATCTATCAATTTATTAAATGACTTTGATATTAGTTGATTTACAACTTCTTTTGTTAATGCTTTATATTCTATAAAAGCATCAAACCTACTGTATATGGCATCACCTAAGACTCGTTTAATTTGACCCTCATTTGTAAAATTCGAAGTACAGAAAATTATGCTATTTTTTAAATTAACCTGGTAATTCTTATCTTCAAATTTGCCTTCATCGAACATTTGATAAAATGCACTGTAAAATATATTGTCGGGCTTATCGAATTCGTCAAATAAAATAATATTGCTTTCTCTTTCCAAAAGATCTCTTGAAAGAGAAGAAGCGTTGTGACTTGCGCCAAAAATATAATCAGCAAATGAATTAGTGTGGAACATTGAGAACTGTTTCCTAAATAAATGTTGACCGAGTGCCAATGACAACAATTTTGCTGTTTCTGTTTTTCCAACTCCTGCTGGCCCATACAACATTAATACTATCGGTTTTTCCTTATTATAGTTTTTGGCAAGCTGGTATAAATTCACAAGCAACTTCGTTTTTGCTTTTTCCTGCCCCAAAATTTCAGAAGCAAACTTGTTGGCAAATATCTTTAACGTTTCAGTTTGAATATTTTTGTACAAATAGCTATCGTTGCTTATTTTTCCGTAAACCTCTTCTAATTGACTTACGACGCTAGATGGAGGATTTTGAAAGTATATATTTTCAATTGAAAACTCATCCAATAGTGCTATAAGACCATTCAGTCCACTGTCGGATAGTAGAGCATATTCTTCTGTAGTTGCAATCACATTTTTAAAGCTTCGCTTTTTTCTGTTCCCCTTTGTTTTATTAGGGTAATCCACATAGAAATTGTGTCTTTCTTGATCTGCTATTTTCACTAATTTTGTAAGCGTTTCGGGTCTTATACTTTTGGGAAGAATTGCATCAAAAGCTTTGCGCGGTCCATAATAAATCTTAATTTTCATATGCTATTCCCGCAAAAAGAACATCATAAACATCAACACTATCAGTTGATTCTTTTGTATCGTTCTCACTCGCTAGCTCACATGCGTCAATTTTCTTTTCTTCCATTTGGAATTCGTTATCAATATCTAACTGATTTATCGATGTTTTTCCAACTTTAACGCCATGATACGTGAGATTCATTTTAACTAAATCAGCTAGTGAATAAGCATTTCTGAAAGAAGCTAAATTAAAACGCAAAATAATTATATTATCATTGAAATTCAAAAGCATTTCGTAGTAGCCTTTGCCTCTCGTTAATGCTTCATCTATCATTGGAATGTTAAGTTTAAAATCACCAGTGCCGAGCTTTCCTTCAGTCATAGCCATGTATGGTGTTATTAATTTAAAATAAGATAACGAATTAGGATATGCATACACTAAGGAATTATTAAATTTTTGTATCTTGTCTTCACTGTACGCAAAATCTAAATAATCAGATAGTACATCATTAGTAAAAATTTGGTTGACTATTCTTTCGGCTTTACGATTAAGCTCTCCCTTAACTCCAATGTTTGCACGCGAATTAAGTGTCCAAAATGGAAATTTAATATCTGCAGATGTTTCACCGTTTACTGATTTAGAATCAGTGTTATTTGAAGCCTTTTTAATTTCACTAATCACTTTCCCCTTATTTCTGATACACAATAAGTCTGTAGCTGCCTCTTCATCGAAATAGATTACTTTTAAGAAGGATATATCATTAGTATCATTGCGTACACGTTTTGCCATTATTAAAACCTTTCTTTGACCGGCACCCAGTTCTCGTTTGCCATATCTTCTGCAAATACTGTGTTATTGATATAAAGTTCACCATCTTTATCTCGAACGAAACCCCAGTTAAGTTTTTTAGCTTGAGCATACTGTTTAAAAGCATTGAACTTATTCTCAATCTGCCTATCAATGTTCTTATCTTGCCCTCTAGCTTCGCCGCCTTTGGTTTCAATTACCCAAATAGAACCATCTTTCTTCTTAACAATATAGTCTGCATAGAAGAGCCATTGATGTTGCAATCCATCGATGTAGACGATAGAGAAATATTGTTGACCTGTATCACCGTTTTTATAAACCCAATCAATGTCATCTCGTGCTTCACAATACTTCTCGAACAGCATCTCAGACGTTGAACGTATAACACTTGTTACATAGCCCGAAGTATATTCACGGTAGGCGTTGGTAAGGTATTCTACTTCATTTTTGACGCCCGGATCGTACTTAAAGAAATCCTGCTCAGGAATCTTGAAAGTAGACGTTTTAGGTGTAAGCTTCAGTTCTTGCTGTACAGACATTTTAGCTGTAACAGCTCTAAATTCTTCTTTCAAAAGATGCTCGTTATTAACTACAAAAGCATAAAAGTCAGCTGTAGGAAGGTTAATAAGCTTTTGCTTATTATTACCACCTTTACGGAATAAACGTTCCAGAATGACTTTTACTTTGACAGTTGACATACCAATCGCGCTTTTAATCGCATCGACACTGTGCAAAAGTTCGATACCATGCTTATGTGTATCAACACGCTTTCTAGTTGTATAGTATGTAGTGGCTTCGGATACAGAAGCTGTTGTAATAAACCTACCATGTAAGGCAGAGCCGAGTATTTCATCGCCAAAAACATAATCTGCAGCTTCTAGGCGCGTGAGGTTCGCTTGTTTATCATTTGTGAGCTTGTATTTTTCAACAAGGAAAGCATAAATCTTTTGTAACACTTCACGTTCCCCTAGACCGTTAAAGTCAAGGTCACGGATTTGCTTTTCTAACGTGAATGTCTTGCACTTATCCTTAAGAAACAGGCGTCTTGTTTCGTAGGCTTTATCCATTGAAGAGAGTAATCCTGCCTTGTACTTCTCATCAAAAGTATAAACATAGCAAAAATCAAGCAAGTCATCATCATAGTGTCTCGCTTCGGGCATACGGCGTATACGTCCGATAGTTTGTATTTCAAAGGATTCGCTCATGCCTTCACGAAGCTTTACGAGTATTTTTGCACGAGGGCAATCCCAGCCGGTGGATATTGCCTGCTTCATAAGCAAAAACACTGGTACTCCGTCATTCTCGGTTAGATTATTAGGTAAGTCTTTTTTATCTTCACTCATCCACTTGCTGACCATACCGTTTTCATATGTATATCCCATGGACTCAAGCTTTGCTTCTACTGCTTTAATCGTTTCAGGCTTACCGTTCGGAAACTGAATCAACACAAGCGGTCGTATAATTTTACCAATTGATTTGTACCTGCCGGCTATCGCTTTACGTTTGCTATCAGCTAGATCAAGCAAAGTATTATAGTCGTCATCAATATTGAGATTTTCTTTGAGGCCCTCATTAACATAAAGTGCTTTTGTAATAAGACCTGCGTTAATTACATCAAGCTCATCAATCTCAAAAAACTCATAGCGTTTGTTTTCAATAGCAGTGGCGCTGACACGAATAGTATGCTTGGCGGCAAATGCATCAATAATTGTTCTAGCTTTTGCAGTATTATTGGAGTGTTCCTCGTCGATAATAACAATAAACTCTATACCTGAGCGATGCGCTTCCGCTATACGGTCGAAAAGATTTTTACGTTCACTATCGCGAATAGCCGTGTTACCTTTCTTTATAACCAGCTCCCAGTTGATGAAAGTCGTTGAACTTTCAGGGAATCCACCTAAAAGTGCATCAAATAAATTCTGTGTTTTTCTGCCTGGGGAAAGTTTCTGCATCTTCTTACGACTTTGCTCTTCGAGATCTCCTTTTCCTGGGCATAGCCAAATAAAAGCAGTTTTCTTATTAACATTACTTAAATATTTATCAACATAGTCAATAAGAATAATTGTTTTACCTGAGCCGGTAGGAGCCTTCATAACTACCGTTTCTTTAGTATCCGACTTAGCAGTTAAATCTATTAAACGGATTACGGCTTTTTCTTGAAATTCAAATAAATTAATTGTCAGTCCTGGATTTACCATGTTTCACCAACCTCCTTAAGTTCATATTCGAAGTAGTAATCGGGAATAATGTGAATCTCCGTGTTGCTAAACAATGTATCCTGCTCAGACGTAAACAACACATTCCTTGAAACGTAAATTGCTTTTACGTCCTCATAATTCGACCAGTTTTTAGCAAGTTCGTCCGCTTGCTCATCGCTCAAAACAATAAGATAGTGCTTGTTATCCAGTGTAATACCATTTTCAAGTTCTACCATCTCTTTGATGTGAGAAAGAAGTTCTTTATTCACATCGTCTGAATCTTTTGCAATAAAGTCAGTCTTGAAGTATTTGAGGTTTGCAGGAATACCTTCTACACCCGCATAGCCATGAATAACACGCTTAATACGCTCATAAGTAACTTCTTCACAAATATTATTCTCGTTATTCGTACAGAGAATAAACTTACGATTACCACCATCCTCTTTGTTAAGCTCAAGAACAGCTTGAGCAGTGGTACCACTGCCCGCGAAGAAGTCGAGGATAGTTGCATCTTGTTGTTTAAAGAATGTAGCCCCGCTAATTAGTTCTTTGATTAAGGAGGACGGTTTGGGATAGTCAAACTTAATGCCCAATTGTTTTAACTCGTTTACACCGTTTTTGTTTAAGTGTTTTAATACGGAATAAAATTTGGAGCTGTCGTTTTTAAGACTTCTCAGTTTGCCAACAATATGCATACCATTAGATTTTTTGATTAAGGTATAATATCCTTTTTCTAAGCCTGCATCAATTTTTTCTTTAACTTTTTTACCTTTATATTTTAATATTTCTTCATAATGACAATTGCCATATTTACCAAATTCTTTTCTTAACCAATCCTCTTGAATCCAGTATTTATAGCCTTCTTTTTCTATAATCTTACCTCTAATATCTTTTTGTTTTGCTAAAGGAGTAAATCTAGATATATTTTTTGCATATGCTAGACAGTAGTCATGGCCCTTAATAACCTGCTTAGCCATGCCGCCTCCTTCCGCTCTTATGACGCAAAAAGATGCTATATTGTTTTCTTCTCCAAATATTTCATCGCAAAGTAACTTTAATTGCGAAAATTCATTGTCATCGATACTTATGAAGATTATTCCTTTATCACTTAATAGGGTTTTTGCTACGCAAAGTCTTGAATTCATAAAAGAGAGCCACTTTGAATGCTTATAACTGTCTGCTGTTATTATTAAGGTATCGTTATAAATAAATTCTTTGCCTGTGTTATAAGGTGGATCAATATAGATTACATCAATTTTTCCAGCGTGTGTTTTCTCAAGTAACTTCAAGCTATGAAGATTGTCACCCTCCAAGAGAAAGTTATAAGAGTTTTCATTCTTTGCTTTAATTTCACGCTCTTTTACTTCAGCAAATACAGGTATATTGTCTTGCATCATACGATCGACTTCTTCCTCGTGTTTTTCCCATACAAGACCATATTTCTTTGAGTTGAGTTCATTCTCAATCTCATCAAGAGCAATAAGAGTTTCATCATTGTCCTTGTGCTCTTCTTTAATTTTATTTAGGAATGCCAGCATGCGCTCGCGCTTTTGCTGTGATAAATTAGCCATTACTTTTCATCCTCCACTATAAATTCCAAAATATCGTCAGGCGTGCGGTGTAAATATGTGTAGATGTCTTCCACTTTCTCTAGTGATATATATTTCCCAGTGTGTAGTTCTGCAATAATGTTGACGAAAATATTGCTCATTCTTATTAAGTCTTGGCTGGAAACAACTTCTCCAGTTATATGATGTGAAAGTTTTTTATAATTAGCTGTCATAATTCTCTCTTGGTTATGCTATTATTTTACCACAGTTCGCCGCTTGGCTGGATATTATACATTCTGGGTGGCGGTTATGGTATAATGTTGGCAAGTTTGTTAACCCTAAAGGAGGATGATGAGTAAGCAAGAAGAATCCGAGGCCAAGGCCAAGGCTGAGTCTGCTGAGCCAGAGGCGGAAGTCAAGCCAGCGAAGAAGTCTGCTAAAGCCGAGGTTGAAGATGACGAAGATGCCAAGCCAGCGAAGGCGAAACGCACCAAAGCCGATGATGACGATGACGATGTAAATCCAGTCAAGAAACCTGCCAAGTCTGCTAAATCTGATGACGACGATGAAGATGACGACGAAGACGTCAAGCCAGCGAAGAAATCAAAGAAGTCTGCTGCCAAGCCAGCAAAGAAGTCGAAGTTTGGCTTGATTGTGGGCTTGATTGTCGCGGTTATTGTGATTGTGTTGGCTGGCGTGCTCTTTTTCCACTTCAGTGGTAATGCGAGCATCACTAGCTCAAACAAGCCAGTGGCGGCCGCGCGCGCCTTCAACGCCCACACGGTTTGGATTCACTACTTGGGTAATGCATCAAGCATCGACAAGGACCAAACTATTTCGCAAATTCTTGATTTTGATGGCAAGGGCAACGTTACCGTTTACAACATGCCGAGCCACACGACATTCTCTGCCCTGCGCGGCATGTCGGACGACGCTATGATTGCGTACGCCAAGAAACAGGACCGCAAGAATTTTGATGAGTACAAGAAGTCTAACTTTGACCGCATCAAGGATGAGATTAAGGATAATCACTACGCCAAGTACAAGAAAGAGTACGACAACAAGACTTACGACACCGCGCTTGAGAAGGATGCAGACGCTGCCGAAAGTGGTTACTACAGTTACGGCTTTAGCTTTGGTGGCGACTATAGTAGCAGCACCATGAGCAAAGCGGACCGGATTGCTAAGAACGGCGACAAGCTCCGCAAGTGGTATGAAGACCGATTGCCGATGGAAAAGTTTGAGCTTGACCTCATTAACCTTATCGACAACAAGATTAAGTCGGCTGAGTATCGCGCGCCAAAGCCATCTAAGTTTACTCTAAAGGCTGAGACCGACGGCACTGGCAACAATGTGAGCAGCGAGAAGCTGGTTTACGATTATGAGTACTACTACCCAGGCATAAACTTGCCGTACATGTTAGGCTTTAGCTCTAGCAAGATTAAGAAGGCAATTAGCGACGGCGTCAGCTCGGCAGATTACTTCGCTCAGCTTGAGAAGAAGTGGGCTGAGGGCGACTCAATTAGTAACAACGGCCGCGACAAGAACGACAAGCGCCCACTCTGGGAGCGCGCCCTCTATCGTCTAGAACGCGATGAAGTGAAGCTCACCCCATCCGACAGCCTGCGTCAGGTGTACGATATGTGGTTTGGCGGCTACGACGGCCTCTCGCTCAAGGTTAGTGAGAAGTCTGCTGGTTTCATGCTTGATAACGCCAACACCAAGGGTATCGAGATTAAGTAATTCCATGCCCACCTAGAACAACCCCTCTCCGGAGGGGCTATTTTGTTGTCTCGAATCTATTGTTCTACACAGTTTTGAGCTTGTCGGTTGGTTTTAAATTATCCACACTAACCTTGACGAAGGCGAAGGCGCCGCCAGATGTCGCGGACGCCGCGGTGGCAAATGAGGTAACGCGTGGTGTAGTCGAGAGCGATGCCTGCTGCCACCCAGTAAAGAGCGTACGGTTGCGTGATAGCCCAGGCAAAGACGGCCACGCGGACGAGCCCGCCGCCGATGGCGCTGAAGATGGTGACCTTAGTGCGGGCTTGTGAGACGCAGAGTGTGAGCTGAACGCGGTAGAAGTACTCCACGAGCGAGGCAATCACAAAGAACACGACGACCGGCCACGTGGCCTCTAGCGGTACTGACCCGTGAACTAATAAGAGGTAAACGGCGCTAAAGCTGGCGGTAAACAGCAGTGTGAGCCAGAAGTGCCGCCGCGCGGTGAGGCGGCAGTGGCGAGCTTGCCCGATGGCGGACTTAAACTGGTTGATTTTGCTAAACAGCGTGACCATGAAGGCGTTGTTGACAATTTCCACCCCTTGGCTGACGCTAAAACAGACGGTAAAGATGGCATATTCGGTCGTGCCGAGGCGGCTAATCAAGGCGCCGCTACAGATATTGGCGAGCTTGGTGAACAGTCCGCTGAAGCCGAGTGGCATGCCGTAACGGAGGGCGTAGCGCATCAGGGCGAAGCTCGGCAGGCGCGGTGCGAGGCGTGTCATCGCCATGCCGGCGAGCGATGACACCAGCCAAGCACCGATGATGGAATAATAGAGTGCGGTGAGGTCGTGAAGCGTAAAGAATATGACGCTGTCCGCCACAATCAGGGTGGCACAAAAGATGGCGACGGCGCGGTTGTACTGCTTGATTTGTCCGCGGAGCTGCGCGAACTCAAGCACGGCGTCACTCATGGCGTGCGCGGTGGAGTAAATGACATAGAGGCCGAGTAGGCTGACGAGGAGCTGCGATTGGTCAGGCGCGAGGGCGAAGATGTGGGCAATCGGCACGCGCAAGGCGTAGACAATCAAGCCGACCACGAGGCTGGAGATGAAGTTTAGCGTAAGATGTGCGCCTTCTTGGCTGCGCTTGACGCGGTAAGAGTAGACTCCGAGCCGCCCGATGGCTTGCGAAATGGTATCGACGAGCGCGAAGCTACCACTGACCACGACGGCGTTGATGCTGATGGCATTATCAAAGATGTCGTCCACGCGGTCGGACAGGCCGATAAACACGAAGCTCAGCAGCGTAACTACAAACGCCCATTGGTCGGCAGTGAGGAGTCTTTTTATTTTAAGCATTACCTATATTGTAGCACAAAGCGCGCCGGTTTGCTGACTGAATGCGAAGCAATTCTCCGCCGCGGTTGGCGATTAGTAACTGAGGTAACTACTTATAAAACGAAGCCGATTGGTAAGCACCAGCTGAGGGCGAGCGATGCAATAAGCAGCCCGCTCTCTACCACACGCAGCCGGCGGGAGTGCTCGACAACTACAAAAATCAGCCCAAGGACGAAGCCGACTGGCAGCGCCCGTGCGCCGCGGAAGTGGCCATCGATACCAATCCAAACAAGCCCAATGAGGCACAGTAAGCAAAGTTTGAGTAGTTTGTAGGCGTAAATCAGCTGGTTTTTGTGAAGTTCGCGGTCAAGGTTGCGCCAGCTAAACATTGGTTGCCGTGTGACGACGCGGCCACGCCCCCGTGAGGTGCGCTTTTTTAGCCAGACTCGATTTGTTTGTTTAACCATTAGTGCTTTTATTGTACCGCGCCGCCTGCTGCCGCGTCAAGCTGCGCTCGTGATGGGATGGTTTGCCCTGCTCGCTTGTGTTAAAGTGGGTAATTAAAAGCCACCTACGAGAGGTGGCTTTTACGGTTGTGGGTAAACCAGAATTACATGCGGATTTCGGCATCAACGCCGGCTGGCAATGATAGATTCTGAAGGCTATCAATGGTCTTCGGCTTGGCGTCAACGATGTCAATCAAGCGCTTGTGGACGCGCATTTCAAATGCTTCACCGCCCTTCTTGTAGACGTGAGGTGACTTTACCACAGTGAAGGTGCTGCGCTTCACTGGTAGAGGCACCGGCCCGATGATGTTGGCACCGCTACGAAGTGCGGTCTCAACGATTTGCTTAGCGGCAGCGTCGATGACGCGGCTGTCGTAAGCCTTAAGTTTAATCCGAATCTTTGGTACTGAAATTTCAGCCATGGATATTTACCTTTCTCCTCTGACGAGGGTGACGCAATCTCTCTCGAGTTACCGCCACAATTAAGTTTAACGTTACTATTATAAAGCCAAACGCGTTGGCTGTCAATAACTTTGCCCCATATCTACATTAGTAAACAAAACACCCCGCCGTAGCGGGGTGAAAGTTAATTTAGGCTAAATTACTTAACGATTTCAGTAACCTGACCAGCACCAACGGTGCGGCCACCTTCACGAATAGCGAAGGTTAGACCCTTCTCCATAGCAACTGGAGCCTGGAGCTTAACTTCAAACTGGACGTTATCGCCTGGCATAACCATTTCCTTGTCCTTTGGTAGTTCAACCTCACCAGTGACATCAGTGGTGCGGAAGTAGAACTGTGGCTTGTAGCCCTGAGTAAATGGTGTATGGCGACCGCCTTCTTCCTTGGTCAAAATGTAAACCTGACCCTTGAACTCGGTGTGTGGAGTAATGGTGCCTGGCTTAGCAACAACCTGACCGCGCTCAATATCGGTACGGTCAATACCGCGAAGCAAGATACCAGCGTTATCACCGGCTTCACCTTCGGTCAAAGTCTTCTTGAAGGCCTCAATACCAGTAACAACTGACTTCTGAGTTGGGCGCAAGCCGACGATTTCGACTTCATCGTTCATGTGAATAACACCCTGCTCAATACGACCGGTGGCAACAGTACCACGACCCTTAATTGAGAAGACGTCCTCAACTGGCATTAGGAATGGCTTGTCGAGATCGCGCTTTGGTTCTGGGAAGTACTCGTCCATCGCGTTGACAAGTTCCATAATGTGATCAGCTTCAGTAGCATCACCTTCTAGAGCCTTCAAGGCTGAACCCTTGATGATTGGGCAATCGCCGTCAAAGCCGTTCTTCTTAAGAAGGTCACGTACATCCTCTTCCACAATCTCGACTAGGTCTGGGTCGGCCTGGTCCATCTTGTTTAGGAAGACCAAAATCTTTGGCACACCAACCTGGTGAGCAAGAAGTACGTGTTCCTTGGTCTGCGGCATCACGCCATCAGCAGCTGAAACTACCAAAATAGCACCATCAACCTGTGCAGCACCGGTTAAAGCAAAAATAAAGATACTTTCAGATAAACAGAAGCTGAGAGAATTTCC
>CAMPVQ010000001.1 GCA_946997535.1 uncultured Candidatus Saccharibacteria bacterium | reverse complement strand
TACTGACGAAACCGGCGGCGCTCTAGGTACGCAAAGTGCTTGTTATTCTGGCGATATACAACGTGCCTACAACGGCACCCTTGGCCAGCTTGCCAGCACCACCAACAATGTCTATGGCATTTACGATATGTCTGGTGGCGGCTGGGAATACGTTGCAGCTAGTTACAGTGATAACCTAAATAACTCAAATACCAACAGTTACTTTGGTTATAACGTAGCTCACCCGCCATACGTCAATACATATAATATAACCAACCTAAACAGCTGTACGTTTAATACCTGTGGTGGACAAGCCCTCTATGAAACCAATAATGGCACAGGCGATGGCAGTGGAAGTAACCAATGGAATGGACAATATCTATATATGAACAGTTTCGCGTCATCCTATCCTTGGTTCGGCCGTGGCGGCGGCTATAGCAATGGTTCGGGCGCCGGGTTGTTCTCTGCGAGCGATTACTATGGCAACGCCCTCAGCTACTACGCGTTCCGCGTTGCTCTCGTGCCTGCCCTGCAAGACTAATTTCCGTGCGGTGGCAGAGCCACCGCGTGCTGGCCGGGGCAAGAGGTGAGGCGAGGCTTTCAGAGCCTTCGCCCTCCCTTGGACCGGCCGTGGCTGAGTAACATACGTAAGTTTGGATATTAAATTAACATAAAAAGGAGAAAAATGTCAGACAATAAACAAAACCCAAAAGAAGTTCATGAAGGGAAAGCTCAGGCAGAAGGCGCTGGCGGCGCGTCTCAGCCGCCAGCGCACGGCGCAAAAAAGCCGCTTACGCGTGAGGAGTACAACAAGCTGCCAACTCGCGTCAAGCGTAAGCTCGGTAACCTTAAACCACCAATTGACCGCCTGTCGGCTACTCCAGATAACTTTAAGTTATTTCTCCGTGACATTAAGGAACTGTATTACGTTGTCGATAATTATTGTATGTTGCTACCAAAGGTCGAGAAGTATAGCCAAGCTGGCGTGGCGGCTGTTGTGATGCAAAATATGAATGAGCTGCTCGATTTGGCGGCTCGTGTGGCGCAGTACGACCCATCTATCAATCGAGAGGAATTTTTACGTGAAATCGCGGCGAAATTATTTACGCTTGAAGTGAAGATAAAGATGTCGAGTCGCTCGAATTGCTTTACACAGAAGCGGCGCCATAATGTAGCTAACCGGATTATTGAGTTATGGAGTCATGCCACGGCTTTAGCGATGAGCCAGCAAAATATCAATGTCGCCAAGCAACGTAAAGAGCAAGGAAATAAAGAGCAGCCCAACCAATCGGCTAATAAATTTGAGGGCTAAAAAGTGGACGCGCGAAAGCAGGCGGAGGAGACGCGGCGACGCTTGGCGCGTCAGCTTAATCAGCCGAAGCAGCGGGCCAAGCTAGACGCCAAGTTGGAGGATAAACTAACTATTGAAGCGATTTATCGCGCACATTGTCGTGCTCGCAAGGGTAAGACTACGCGCTCTAGTGTGGTGGACGTCGATTTGCGCCCGATGGTTTATGTGACTCATATCCTCAACGTACTCCGTGACGGCATCTACGTTCCGTCACGCTTTCGCGAGTTTACTGTGACCGACCCAAAGAAGCGCCTCGTGCTGGCGCTGCCATATGTTGACCGGATTGTACACCAGTGGCTCATTGAAGAATTTATTAAACCATACTATCTGCCACGGTTTATTAAAGACAGTTACGCTTGCATCCCTGGCCGCGGCTCGCACGCTGCAGTGAAGTGCATCCAAGGCTATATGCGCGACATGCGTCAAAGACAAGGCAAATATTACATCGTTAAAATGGACATCTCGAAATATTTCTATAATATCGACCGAGATGTCCTTTTTAAGATTCTAAAGCGAGTCATTACCAACCCACAGTTGCTTGACTTACTTCACACGATAATTTTTAGTGATGAGGCGCGCGTCGGTATCCCGATTGGCAATTATACTTCGCAGTATTTTGCCAATATTTACCTCAATGAGCTCGACCAGTATTGCAAGCATAATCTTGGCGTGAAATATTATGTGCGTTACATGGACGATTTTATTATCCTAGCGCCCAATAAGCGAAAGGCTAAGCAGTGGTATCGGGCAATCCAGCGTTACGCGGAGAGTTATTTACATCTCAAACTCAACCCAAAGAGCTGTTTTTACCCATCTAGCCATGGGTTAGATTTTGTGGGTTACAAAATGACCCATAGTTGCTTGCGCCTAAGGCATCGGAGTAAGCGAAAATTAAATAATATTATTTGGGATTACCAGCACGATTACACGACGGAGGCCGATTTTGTCACTTCAATAGCTGCTTGGCTCGGTCACGCTGGCCATGCTAACGCTAAAACCTACATCCGAAAGCAGCTTTGGTCGTATCGTGATATGCTGTTAAAACACTGGAAGTCGGCTGGTCCGCGCTCATTCTTTACCAAAAAGGCCAAGTCTGACGGGAAGGTAAAGACGGTAGGCGAGCCAACCACTCGACCCAGTGCGGCTGTTTAGGCCATGTCTATGCTACCTTTGGTAGCAAATGCGGTTATCTAGACACACATCGTTGCCGTTCGCCCGCAAGTTTACTAGGCATGCTATTACTAGCTTTGGTGTGTATTGCAGGGCAGGCACGAGAGCAACGCGGAACGCGTTGTTGTTGTTGGCGTTGCCATTGTTATCGTTCGTATAGAACAACCCGGCGTTCGAACCATTGTTATAGTTGCCGCCACGGTTGAACCAAGGATAGGATGACAAAGCCGACCCTTAAAGAATCATTCAAACCCCTCGCGCTGTCGAATCGACTACCGCGTGAACCGAAGTTCATCTTTATTATGCTCCAGCTTAAATAATTTGGCAAGATGTTATAATTAAAGTAGTGAAGGAATTTTATTACGGCGACGACGAGTATGCCATCACGCAGGCGGTGGCGCGGGCGACACGAGAGTTTATGGCGCAACACACGGGCGCGGTGGTGCGTCGGCTCGATGCTGGTGAGTTGACGGTGAGTGCGCTGCTTGAACACTTACTGGCGGTTAGCTTGCTTGACCCGGTGCAGCTTATCGTGGTGCGGGGCGTACTCGCGAGTGCTGCTAACCTTGAGGCGCTAGCGGCTAATTTGTCTAAAGTGCCCGAGACTACGGGCGTGATATTGCTCGACTTGCCGAGTGACACGAAAAACGTTCATAATTTAACGCGTACCAAGGTTTACCAAGCTCTCAGTACAGTTTGCACGGTGAAGAAGTTCACCCTCACGCGTGTCACGCCGGCGGTACTGGCCGAAACCGTGCGCGAACTCTGTCAGACGCATCAGGTGAAGCTCGATAGTGCGGCGCAGGCGGAACTCATTCGGCGCCTTGGTGGGGCGGATGACCCGCGGACGGCGCTTGCTGAAGCCATCCAGCGCCTCAGCTACCTCGGTCGACCCCTGACGGCAGCAGACGTGCAGCGCTACATTACGCCCGACCTCGCGGCCAACGCCTTTGGCGTGCTGGCGGCGGTTCTAAGGGGCGACACGGTAGTGGCGCAGGCAGATTTGCGCGAACTGGCGGCGGCGGGTGAGGACGCGATTCGGTTTATGGGGCTAGTGGCGATGCAGGTGCACGCGCTAGCGCTCGCGGCGAACGGGGCGGCGAGCTCGCTCACCTCTTACCAGCAGCGTGATGCAAATAATATGTTGCGATGCCTTGGCAAGACGGCAGCCGCGCAACAAGCAGCCGTGCGACGGCTGGTAGCGCAACTGCTGGCGCTCGATTTAAAGCTCCGGCGCAGCGCAGTAACGGAAGCGTGGACCGCGGTTGAACTGGCGCTCCTTAGTTGGCATCAATAAAACCACCCTTCAAGGGTGGTTTAACTTTGGCTATTAAAAATTATTTAACAGCAACGATTTTGACGTCATGCTCTTTTGCGAACGCGGCGAGATGCTTGACGCGGCGGGCAGCAGCTTGCTTGCTTAGAACATGCTTTTTGGCTGCGGTGTCAACTGCGCTCTGGGCGGCGCGTAGCGTATCGAAGGTTGGGTCGGCCTCAAATGCCTTGACGGCGGCGCGCATGGCACGCTTGGTGCGTAGGTTTTGCGCGTAGCGGCGGCGGTCCTGCTTCATTTGCTTAATAGCTGACTTAATTAATGGCATAATACTCCTTACTGTGCGATCCGAAGACCTCTTGCACACTTAATAACTCTCACATTTTACCAGATAACTCTTGTTTGGTCAAATATTGACGGCAGGGCAATATTTTGGTATAATTATCTTCGGTAAGTTAACCTGCTACCCCTGTCGACATGTCAGAGGTGGCTTTAATCCAAAGGAGGACATGTGTCAAACGAAGCGCTTAAACGCTACGAACTAGTAGTCTTGTTTAAGGCTGAACTCGAGTCTAAGCTCGACCCAAGCCTCAAGACTGTTGCTGACTTGATTGCTGCAAACGGCGGCAAGATTGTCAAAGAAGAAATGTGGGGCCGCAAGGAACTCGCTTACAAGATTAACGGTGAGACCCACGCGGTGTATCGCGTCTACGAGCTAGAGCTCCCAGCCGCTGCTCCAGCCAAGATTGAGGGCGTACTCAACATTAACGGCGACGTCATCCGTCATCTCTTGGCCAAGATTGACGCCAAGGCAGAGGCCGGCCTTGCCGAAGAGAAGGCAAAGCGTGCTGCTCGTGCTAGCGACGCCGAAAAAGAAGACTAATTATCATTAATTAAGAAGGGTAAAGGGGAATATGTCAATTTGCAAGGTATCAGTTTTAGGTAATCTAACTGCTGACCCAGAGCAGCGCACCACGCCAAATGGTAACCAAGTTGCGAAGTTTTCGCTCGCCGTGAACTCATTTAACGGCGGCAATAAAACCGCAATGTTTCTTAACTGCAGCATGTGGGGCAAGCGCGGCGAGGTGATTGCCAAGAACATGAAGAAGGGTCAACCACTGTTTGTCTCTGGCACGCTCAGCCAAAGCTCGTTTACGGGCCGTGACGGTCAGACGCATCAGAGCCTAGACGTCAATGTTGACGATTTTAGCTTTGTGGGTGGTGGCCGCGGTAATGCCGGTGATGCGGTTGATACCAGCTTTAGCACCTCTGAAGGCGTCGACGCGCCAGCGCCAGTTAGCGCCAGCGATGCTAGTGCAATTGAGCTAAAAGACATCCCATTTTAATCACGAAGGAGAATTATGAAGAAATTCAAGAAGCAGTCACCAAAGTATTTTGACTACAAAGACGCTGATTCATTGAAGCGTTACACTGACAGCTACGGTCAGATTGAACCACGTAGCAAGACGGGTCTCAGCGCCCGCAGCCAACGCGCTCTCGCGGTCGCCGTCAAGCGTGCCCGCCACATTGCGCTACTACCATTTGTTGCTAACTAATTTATCAAGCAGAGGCGGAAGTTTTCGCCCCTGTGGAAAGGGGAAAGATGTATAGTCCAACCGACCTAAAGAAGGGCCGTCTCATTAATATTAATGGCGAGCCATATCGCGTCACCGATTACAATCAGAAGGTAATGGGTCGCGGCGGCTCAATTGTCACCGTCAAAATCAAGGGGTTAATCAGCGGCAATGCCCTCACCAAGACCTACAAGGGTCAGGAAAAGATTGAGGCCGCTACGGTTTCAACCCAGCCGGCGCAGTATCTTTACAGTGATAACACTACGGTGTATTTCATGAATCCAGATACTTACGACCAGTTTGAATTGCCACTTGAAGACGCCGACGATGTGCCAAAGTACATGCGCGAGGGCGCCGAAGTTCAGTTGCAGTTCTTCGATGACCGCGTGATTGCCGTGGAGCTCCCAACCACTGTGCCACTCAAGGTAATTGAGGCGGCTGATGTGGTGAAAGGTGATACCACGAGTAGCGTTCAGAAGGATGCCAAAGTGGAGACCGGTATTGTGGTCAAGACGCCTGCGTTTATTAAGGTAGGCGACACCATTAAAGTTGATACGCGCGACGGCCATTATGTCGAGCGTGTAAAGGAATAGCATGCCAGTAGCGACTCAACCGAACCGTGGTCGCCGCCTTGACCAAGCTGTGTTCCAGCTTGGCTTGGTAGCGTCACGGTCGCAGGCTGAGTCGTATATTCGTTTAGGCAAAGTTACCGTGGCGGGGCGCGTGGTCACCAAGCCCGGCTTTTTTGTGAAGGACCTTGCCGCGGTACAACTCCATCAGGATGAGCAGTTTGTGTCGCGCGCTGGGCTGAAGCTAAAGTCGGTCGCCGAGCAGCTGGGGCTGAATTTTCAGGGTAAAGTGGTGCTGGATGTTGGGTCGAGCACGGGCGGCTTTACTGATTACGCTCTTAGTCGCGGCGCTACGAAGTCAATTTGCGTGGATGTGGGCACCGACCAACTCCACCCGAAGTTGCGCCAAGATGCGCGGGTTGATCTGCACGAGAAGACCGACATTCGCGATTTTACCACCCCGCAAGCGATTGATATTATTGTAATTGATGTTTCGTTTATTTCGCTCCGTGATATTTTGCCTCATATCGCGCGGCAGTTGGCTGGCCCGCAGACGCTGATTGCCGCCATGGTAAAGCCGCAATTTGAGGTGGGTGAGCGGCTGAAGTCGCATGGCGTCATTAAAAATAACGCCGAGCGGCGACAAATTTTACACGATTTTGAACAGTGGTCGAAGGCTTATTTTGTCATTAAGGCCAAAGCCGACAGTGCCGTGAAGGGCGCGCACGGCAACCAAGAACGGTTTTATCTGCTACAAAAGACCGCCCACTAGCGAATAAATATTAAGCGCCCATGATGGGCGCTTTTAAGTAGTCTTTAGCTAGTTATTTTGAGACGTTGAACCGGAACTCAACGATGTCGTCGGGCTGCATGACGTAGGTTTTGCCTTCAGTACGCAATTTACCAGCGGCGCGAGCGTTAGCCTCGGAACCGGCGGCCACGAGGTCAGGATACGAGACGATTTGCGCGGCAATAAAGCCCTTTTCAAAGTCGGTGTGAATCACGCCGGCAGCTTGTGGCGCGGTCCAACCTTGGTGGATGGTCCAAGCGTGGACCTCCTTTGGGCCGGCAGTGAGGTAAGACTGCAAGCCGAGCGTGCGGTAGGCGGCGCGAATCAGTTGGTTGAGCCCCGAGTCGCTGACGCCGTAGTCGCTCAGTAGTTCTTTTGCCTCTTCTGGGCTGAGTGAGCGAATCTCACTTTCTAGTTCAGCTGAGACAAAGACGGCTTGGATATCAGAGGTGGCAACGCCAGTGGCGGCGGCCGCGGCGGCAATCAATTTGGCTTGTGCGGCGCTGTCGGTCAAGGTGGCTTCGTCGACGTTAAACAGGTAAATCACTGGTAGTGCTGATAGCAAGTTGAGCCCGTCGAGCTGGGCGGCGAGGTCTTCGGCTGGGGTTTGCTTGAACTCCGCCGGTGTCTTGCCCTGCATTAGTTGGTCGTAGACCGACTCAAGGAAGGCGACTTTGGCCTTGAGTTTCGGGTTGGCCTTGGCCTCCTTTTGTAGCTTTGGCAAGTGCTTTTCAATGGTCGCGCCGTCTGCGAGAGCGAGCTCGGTGTTGATAACCTCAATGTCACTTTGCGGGTCAACCGTGGTCGTGCCGTCAGCGCGCTGGATGCTGTCGTTATGGAAGGCGCGCACTACGTGGCAGATAGCGTCACATTCACGGATGTTGGCGAGGAACTTGTTGCCCAAGCCTTCGCCTTTGCTTGCGCCAGCCACCAGGCCAGCCACGTCAACAAACTCCACCGTCGCGGGGACGATTTTGCTTGCGCCGTAAATTTCGCATAATTTAGTTAGTCGCGGGTCGGGCACGGGTACGATACCAGTGTTGGGCTCGATGGTGGCAAAGGGGTAATTTGCCGCCAGCACCTCAGAATTAGTGAGGGCGTTAAAGAGGGTAGACTTGCCAACGTTTGGTAGCCCCACAATCGCAATTTTTAACATAATATTATTTTAACATGTTTTATAATTTATTGCGTTTTTGATTGCGTTTATGTTATAATTACGGTATGAATTTTGGTAAATCGGTGGGTAACTTCTTCGCACTAGATATCGGCACGACGGCCATTCGTGTGGTTGAGCTAGCGCATTCCAGCAGTGGCTGGGAGCTGAAGCATTATGGGGTACAGCCAATTGACCCTAAGCTAAGTGAATCGACGGCGGAGCATGACCGTCGTGAGTTGGGCGAGGCGATTGTTCGCCTAGTTGAGCAGTCAGACATTAAAACTCACGATGTTGCGATTGGCATTCCAACCAACAAAATCTTTTTTACTGTAGTAGAACTACCGAATGCTTCGCGTCAGGAACTAAATAATGCCATCAAATACCAATTATCTTCTTATATTCCATTAAAGGTCGATGAGTCGAAGGCGGACTGGGCGATTTTAGGCCAGTCGGTTAACGATAGTAATAAAACTGAGGTGATGATAATGGCCGTCAAGAACGACTACACCGAGTCGCGGCTAGAATTCATTGAGTCGTTGGGCTTTAGTGTGATGGCAATTGAGCCAGACTCACTCGCAATTGTGCGTTCACTTTTGCCAGATGGCGTAACTGATGGCCGTTTGATTGTTGATATGGGCGAGATGGCGACGGATATTATTGCCACGCTTGGTACAGCGCCCCGCTTGGTGCGCTCAATTCCAATTGGCCTAGCTACTTTGGTACGTATGGCAAAGCAGAACCTTAATATTGATGACGCTCAGGCGCGCCAACTAGTCTTAAAGTTTGGCGTTTCAGAGGCCAACCTCAATGGTCAGCTCGCGCGTGCGCTTGAACCGGCTTTACGTCAGTTTGCTTTGGAGCTTACTAAGTCCATCAATTATTTTGCTGGCCGTTATCAGAACGCTACGATGAATAGCATCTTGATTAGTGGTTACACTTCAGTTTTGGCTGGTTTCCCAGAGTTTATTGCTGATAAAATGAGTCTGCAAGTGCAAGTGGCTACGCCATGGCAGCATGTAAATGTGCCATCTGCAGCGCAGGCAAGCCTAGCACCAATTAGTTCACAAATGGCGGTGACTGTTGGCTTAGCGGAAAGGCTTGGCATTTAAATGGCTTCAAATCACCCAACTATACCACAGATTAACCTCTTGCCGGATGTTAAGATTAGCTTAATTAAGGCGCGTATGCAGCGTAACATTATGATTAGCGTGAGCATCTTGATTACGGTAATTTGTGGCACTATTATGTTTATTCTAACTTCTACTCTGACTACTCTCGCAGTAGTAAAGACGGTGGCTGACGGCAATATTAAAAATTACAGCAATAAAATCACCAAAGAGCAGCGTACGGGTGAATTGAACGAGTACATGACTATTCAGAATCAGCTAGAACAGATTAGCAAGCTAAAAAAGACACAAGAGAACTATACACTGGTGTTTGATTATCTCTCTAAGCTCAATCCAACTGGGGTGAACAGTATGACGATCAGTACGTTTCGTATTAGTGGGCTAGTTCAATCTAAGGCATACGGCAATGCACCAGGGACTATTACGTTGCAGGCTAAAACTAGTGGCTATTCAGCGTTGAACGTGATTAAGTTGACTATGCAGAAGGCGAAGATTCATTACCATCTAAACAAGGATGACAAAGAGCATGTTGAGCCAATCTTTAAGGATGTAAAGCTTAGTGGTGTGTCGGTTTCAGCTGATTACTCTGGTAAATCAAACGGTGATGATAATGGTAGATTGTCATTTACGTTAACTTTAAAGTATAATCCGATTATTTTTGCTTATAACATTAGCAATACGTCGGTTGAGGTGCCGAATGAGACGATTTCTGATTCACGCGATAACACGCCGGGCGTAGATAAGAAGCTATTTGATGGTAAGGCTAATAGTAAGCCAAATGACGACAATGCTCCAAAGAAGCCAAAACTCGATAGTCATAAGAAGACGAGTGATGATAAGTCTAGTAGTACTAAGGTTAGCGACACCAAGACTAGTGACAGCCAGTCAAATAGTAGCGATAGTCAAAACAAGACAAATGATGGAGGAGATAAATAATGAAATTTGATTTAAAATCACTTCTGTCTAGCTCTATTGTGGGTAAGCGACAGCAAATTGACAGCGCACAGAAGCAGGTGATGATGTGGCTATCGTTTGCTGGTTGCGCCGTGGTGGTTACTGTGATTGTTGGCTGTAACTTCTGGGATAAAATTGTTTATCAGACAAAGGTAAATACGGAAGTTGGTAAGACGGAAGCTATCTTGAAGGACAATATTACTAAAATTAAGAGAATTAAAAGTAATGTTGATGCCTTAAAGGCGGATGAGTCGCTCAACTTATCACAAATTAAGTCTGACGATAAGTCGCCTTTGCAGGTTGTGCTTGATGCCTTGCCAACCAAGAATGACTTTGCTTCACTTGGCTCATCTTTGCAAGACCGCATTTTATCTCGTTCGGGTGCGTTTATTCAGTCAATTAATATCGATGAGACACATGAGGCAAGTAGCTCTAGTAGCAGTAGTAGCTCATCATCTAGCGAAAAAACATTAGATCTACCAGCTAAGCCAGTGCATTTCTCGGTTACTTTCTCTGGTACGATTAATGATGTTCGAGATACATTACGCGACCTTAATAACTCGATTCGTACGATAGTAATTAACGACCTGCAAATTGACGGCTCGGATGATAAGATGAATGCGCGTGTGAGCGCGACGACTTATTACTCACCAAAGGTTAACTATAAGTTGATGCAGAAGGAGGTGACCCCGTGAAAAAATCAGATATTGCAATGGTGATATTTATTGTTGGTTTAGTTGGTATGGTGACATACTTTATGACTGATATGCTACTATCGACGCCAACCAAGAGTCCGCAAACAGTGACTTACGCGGAGAAGTTTACTGATAGAGTAGTCAAACCAGACCGTGCGGTGTTTAATGAGCATGGCATCAACCCAACTGTGGAATCAAATATTGGTTCGACAGGCGGTTTGCCGTTTAAGTCTACGTCAGAGGAAGACAAGTAGTGGCAATTTTAACTGATGAAAACCGTCGCGATATTGAGCAATACTTTATTGACTCTGGTTTAGTGACGCAAGAAAAGCTTGATGAGCTAAAGGTTGATGCTGCCGACCATGAGCAGCCACTAATCACTTATATGATTAGTGAGGGGGTAATTGATGATGAGCAGTTAACTCAGGCGATCTCACATGTAACCCACGTGCCATATGCCAATTTGTCACATGCTGCTATTCCGTCAGAGGTGTTGGCACTTTTGCCGATGGAAGTAGCGCAACGCTTTATGGCGGTGCCGCTTGGCGAAACTACTGAGGGCGGCGCGAAGCGTTTGGCCGTGGCAATGTTGGATGCCAACAATGTCCAAGCAATTGACTTTTTGTCAAATGAAATCAATCGGCCTTTGAAGGTCTATTTGGCGTCTGAGTCGGGTATTAATAACATTTTGTCTCAGTATCACCTAGATGTTGACGAATCGGTAGCGGAAAAGGCGCGCAAGGAAGCACGTATTTCACCGAATGTTCAGGTGATTGCGCAGGATTCGCCAACTTCTAAGATTTTGACGCAGTTGCTGGAGTACGCTCAGCGTTCACGCGCTTCAGATATTCACATCGAGCCACATGAGAATAAGTTGGTAGTGCGAATGCGTATCGATGGTGTGTTGCGCGTGGTAATGGATTTACCAAAGTCATTTGAAGCGCCACTAATTTCGCGCATTAAAATTTTGGCTAACTTGAAGATTGATGAACACCGTCGACCGCAGGATGGTCAGTTTGTGGTGAAGGTGTCTGATCGCGAGGTTGACCTTCGTATTGCTATTTCACCGGTGATTTGGGGTGAGCAAGTGGTGATTCGTTTGCTTGATAAGTCAGGTTCAAGCTTTAAGCTAGAGGATATGGGTTATACGGGACGCGCGCTCCGTACGATTCGTCGTGGTATTGCGAAGCCAAATGGCATGGTTCTCACTTCAGGTCCGACTGGCTCAGGTAAGTCTACTTCTCTGTACGCCTTGGTGCAGGAGATTTTTAGCGAAGAGATTAACATTATTACTCTAGAAGACCCAGTAGAGTACCGTATGAACGGTGTTAATCAGATTCAGGTAAATACGGCGACGGGTTTAACTTTTGCTTCGGGTTTGCGTTCCATCTTACGTCTTGACCCAGATGTCGTGCTCGTGGGTGAGATTCGTGATGCCGAGACGGCTAACTTGGCGGTGCAGGCGGCTTTGACGGGTCACCTAGTGTTTTCAACCCTCCACACGAACTCAGCTGCAGGTATTTTGCCACGTTTGTTGGATATGGGTGTAGAACCATTCTTGATTGCTTCAACGATTAATACCGTGATTGGCCAGCGTTTGGTACGTCGTAATAGTTCGGACCGTGAAACTTATACTAGTAGTGAAGTAGAAACTGCGTCAATTCGTGATACAGTGGGTAAGCTATTGCCAAAAGACCAGGCGGAAATGCGTAAGATCTGTGATGACTTGGGCTATGATAAATTGCCGTTAGCTAGCCAGCCTAACTTTGAGCTTTATCATGGTAAAGAAACCTCTACAACGCCAGGCGGCTATAAAGGACGTATCGGTCTATACGAGGTAATTGAAGTGACTGAGGAAATTCAGCAGATGATTATTAAGCATGCAACTTCAAGTCAAATTCAAGAGGTGGCTGAAGCTCAAGGCATGATTCCGATGAAGTCGGATGGATATTTGAAGGCGTTGGCTGGCGATACTACAATCGAAGAAGTTAATCGCGTTGCAGGTGGTATTGCTTAAAACATAAGTGCTATAATAAATAAAACGGGGGGAGATATGGATAATATACGGATTGAGATGTTGCTACAAGAGGTGATTAACCAACGCGCCTCAGACTTGCATTTGCAGGCGGGGTTGCCACCGATTTTGCGCATCGATGGTTCACTAACGCCAATGGCGGGCGTAGTTAAGTTGTCGCCAGATATGGTGGAAAAGCTGGTGTTTAGTGTGCTAGATAACGACCAGCAACAAATCTTTATTAAGGATAAGGAATTTGACTTTTCGTTTGCATTTGGTGAGTTGGGTCGCTTCCGCGTCAATGCTTTTCATGAGCGAGGCAACGTGGCAGCGGCGTTTCGCTTAATTCCACATGAGATTCCAACTATTAATGAACTTGGTTTACCAGATAAGGTGTCAGAATTTGCCAATTATCCGCGCGGTCTAGTGCTAGTGACTGGTCCGACTGGTTCGGGTAAGTCTACGACCCTAGCTGCTGTGATTAATAAGATTAACGAAGAGCAGTCAAAGCACATTGTGACCATTGAGGACCCGATTGAGTTTACTCATACTTCAAAGCGCTCAGTGATTGTACAGCGCGAAGTCCATTATGACACCTATTCATTTAATGCAGCACTTCGTAGCGCTTTGCGCGAAGACCCAGATGTTGTGTTAATTGGTGAGATGCGCGACCTTGAAACGATTTCGGCTGCCATTACGATTGCAGAAACGGGCCACTTGGTGCTAGCTACCCTCCACACAAACTCAGCTTCACAGTCGGTTGACCGTATTGTTAACGCTTTCCCGCCACACCAACAGCAGCAGGTGAAACTTCAGCTTGGTAATATTTTGCAGGCAATTTGTGCGCAACGCTTGATTCCGGCGATTGGCGGTGGGCGCGTGGTAGCGACCGAGCTCTTGTTGGCAAACTCAGCCGTACGCAACATTATTCGTGAAGGTAAGTCGCATCAGATTGATGCAGTAATTCAAACCTCAAGCCGTGAAGGGATGCAGACAATGGATCGAACCCTAGTTAACTTCGTACAAGAGGGGCGCATTACCTATGATGAGGCGATAAACTACGCAGTTGACCTAGAAGAATTTGAAAGGATGATGAGGGGCTAAATGGCAACATACAATTATAAAGCGCGTGACACTAAAAGTGGCAAGATTGTTCGTTCGACGATTCAGGCAGATAGTGAAAGCGCCGCTGCGCGCCTTCTAATGGTGCAAAATGTAGTACCAATTGAGATTAAAGTATCTAGTGGTAATTCAAAGTTGCTCGACAAACTGAATCGTGTTACGAGTAAGGACTTGGTGATTATGACGCGCCAGATGTCAACAATGTTGAATGCCGGCTTGCCTTTAGCGCAGGTCTTGGCGACCGTAGCCGAACAGTCTCAGTCGCGCGCCTTAAAGAATATCATGAGTGATGTGTTGTCTCAGGTGAACGGCGGCGGTGCTTTCTCTGATGCCTTGGCTAAGTATCCAGATGTGTTTAGTCAGTTCTATGTTGCCATCGTGCGCGCTGGTGAAACTTCTGGTAAACTTGATACCTCGTTGCAGCGTTTAGCTGACCAGCTAGAGCATGATGCTGATATGTTGAGCAAAATTAAGGGTGCTATGGTATACCCAGCGATTGTGCTAACCGTGATTGTTGGTGTGGTGATTTATATGTTGGTAACATTGGTGCCACAGGTGAAGCATTTGTATGATGATATGCATAAGACTTTGCCGATTCAGACGCAAATTTTGCAGGCTGTGGCCGGCTTCTTAATGCAATACTGGTACATTACATTACTGGCGGTTGGTATCGCTATCTTCTTCTTTGGTCGTTGGAAGCGTACAACCGGTGGGCGCAAGTCAATTGACGCCCTAAAGTTAAACGCCCCAATGTTCAAGGATTTGATTCGTAAGCTATATATGGCGCGATTTTCACGCACGATGCAGACGCTAGTGCAGGCAGGCGTGTCAATTTTGGAGTCGCTGCGTATTTCGTCTGATTCAGTTAATAATGTGCTAGTGCACGATGACATTACAGCAGCGATGGGTCCAGTAAAAAATGGTAAATCAACCTCCGAGGCACTGTCGGGGCGTGATTATATTTTGCCGTTTGTGCCAGAGATGATTAAAATTGGTGAGAATTCGGGTAGCATTGATACAATGCTAGGCAAGGTAGCAGATTATTACGACAAGGAGGTGGACAACACTATTAAGTCAATTTCAACCCTAATTGAACCAGTGCTGATGGTGATAATGGCAATAATGATTGGTTTTATCGTAGCTGCTGTTTTGCTGCCGATTTACCAGTTATCCACCGGCTTGCAGCACTAGGCTATTGTAAACCAAAACGGTTGTGCTATAATTTTAAATGTAAGTTAAATAACAGAAAGGTAATTAGGATAAATGAAGAAAAGTCAAAAGGGCTTTACGATTATCGAAGTTGCACTTGTGCTTGCTGTCGGTGCATTAATCTTCTTGGTGGTGTTCTTGGCAGTGCCTGCCTTGCAGCGCAACCAGCGTAACGACGCTCGTAAGCGTGACCAGTCACAGATTGTTGAAGCCATTACTAGCTACATCGCCAACAACCCAGCTGATGCTATAGAGAAGGGTGAATACGAAGTATATAAGAGTGGACATGGTACGGAAAAGTCATTTGGTAAATATATTGATACCTTGTCGAATAACACTGAGCTAGTAAAGGTTACCAACGATCTTCCTCCAGAATCAGAACTAGCTACCAAAGATCCGAAGAAGAAGCAGGAATTCCGTAGGACGATTTATGTAGTTCCACAGGCTGTTTGTGATGAGAAGCACCGCAATACTGCAGATGGCTCAACTCGTCAGGCGGCGGTAATTATTCATAACGAAACCGCACAGGGCTTTGACCGACTTTGCATGAGTGCTAACTAGTTAAGCTGCAATATAAAAATACGGGTTGTATACCCGTATTTTTATTGGTTATGCTATAATATCAATATGGATATAGCGATTAGTATTTTGAGTTGGGCTATGTTGTTTATCATCGGCGCTTGTGCAGGGTCATTCGCAGCTTGTGTGGTTGACCGCTTGCATACAAAGCGTGATTGGGTGAAGGGGAGAAGTGAGTGTGACGATTGTCATCATCCACTGAAGCCACTAGATTTAATTCCAATCCTATCTTGGGTTTGCTTGCGAGGTAAATGTCGCTATTGCAAAAAGCCAATCGGTTATTTGCCTTTAATACTTGAATTAGTTGTGGCAGTACTATTTATTTTATCCGCTATGGGGTTGGCTCCATTGCTTGAGACAACACCTTTGCGCCTAATTACTTTTATGGAATTAGGCAAGACAGTGGTTCTATTGATTTGGTTGGTTGCGCTGACCTTATTGGCTATTTTGGCGGTATATGACATGTTGTATCACATATTGCCAAACGCTATTGTTTATCCAGCAATTGTTGTAGCAATGATTTACGTTTTGTTCTTTAACACGATTACCGGTGTTATGCTATATACAACTTGGTGGCAAGATGCTTTACTAGCTCTACTTGTTTTAGCCGGCCTGTATGGTTCGTTGTGGTTAATTGGCAAAGGCAAGTTTATTGGTATGGGTGATGTTAAGCTTTGTGTGGCGTTGAGTTTGCTAATAGGTAGTTGGCAGTATGCTCTAATTACACTATTTCTTGCTAATATGATATGTAGTCTCATGACCTTGCCGTATTTAGTGAAGCGTAAATTGAATTTAGCCAGCAAGGTGCCATTTGGGCAATGCTTGATTATAGCTACTGTACTAGTAATATTAACAATGTCTTTAACATCGGGAATGGTAAGTCGAGCGTTTAGTTTAATGTCGGTCGTTTGGTAGTTATTAATTTATTTAGCTTGTGCTATAATTTAGGTAGGTATGAAGCGAGAGAGCGGATATACGATAATGGAAGTTGGCTTGGCCTTGGCAATTTCGGGGTCAATGTTATTTATGGTTGCCAGCTTACATGATATGAGTAATCGCCAGCGCTTTAATGATGCAGTCAATGGCACAAGAACTTTTTTGGAGCGTCAGTATAATGACGTGCAATTTGGTATCAATAACCGCCTCGGTGGAAAGGATTTGCCCGCTGGTCTAGAGAAGTGCAGTCGATCTGATACAGACAAAACTACTGGCAACAGCGATTGCTATGTAATTGGTAGACTAATTGAATTTGAGAAAAACAAGATGGTAGTAAGCTATATTGTAGCGACGCCAGATAAACATACGCCCGAGGGCAGAATGTGGGATAATCCAGATGGTATTAAGGATTCTGCGGCAAAAATTATTTATACTGCATCGCATCTCGGTTGGTTAAAGGTATTGCCAGCGGGAGCGGCCGATAAGGATTCTGGTAGCCGAGCATCTGAACGGGGTTATGGTGGTGATAATGTTTTTGAAAAGGCATGGAGCGTTACACGTAAAAATAAACTGCCGATTGACGAAAAAAATACCGCTGTAGCTATTTTACATAACCCGATTGGTGGTGCTGTGATGACCTACAGTAATGTTATAGTTAATAAGTCGGCTGGCGATAAAGTGGCTTGGACGCTTCGGTTTAAGGGTGATGATAATATAGACGATAGCATCAGTGAGCTAAATAATACGCTTGGCGTAGTTGTGTATATTAAACGCGAGAACTCTAATGAATCAGTATTTAGCAAACGAAATAGTTATAGTGTAGTGTATTGTATACCAGCCCAAAATACATCTGCTGGGCTTAATTCGAAGGCGCCAGCACCGTTTAACTTGGAATTTAAGGATGACCCGAATGATACAAATAATTTAATTGGAGTATGCGATGAAACGACGAAATCAAAGCGGTGATACATTAATTGAAGTGGCAATTGCTATGGCCATGTTGGGGCTAGTGGTACTTACGGTGTTTATGGTAGCCAATCGGAGCCTCGCTTCAATTATGGATACCACAGAGCGTACTGCCGTGCGAGCTAGTATTAATTCGCAACTAGATTTGATTGAGTATTTACGTGATCGTAAACCAGATACTAAAGAGTGGAAGCGTATTATGGATATGGCGCGGTTGGCTGACCCCAAAAAAGATCCTAAATTGGTAGATGATATTTATAGTAGGGATAGTGATTGTAAGATGCACATTTCAACATCTGATGCTATATACCATAGTTTTTGGCTGACTTATGATCCTGCCCCTGATGAAAGAGAGAAGAGAAACGATCGGTTTGTTCGAGTTTGGACTCCTAACGTTCCAGGCGATAAAGTATCTAAGATTTGGGATAAGAATCATGGTGAAGGTGGGGGAGATAATTATCTTGTCAAATACAATGTACATGGGAAGTTTGATCTTACTGACAGAAAAAATCAAATTAGCACCACACCATTTCCTGGTTATGGTATTTGGGTTGACGTTGTCAAGAGTGAGGCTACTGATACTGAACACGAAGGTTATTACATTGAAGTGATTGCAAGGGCGTGTTGGACACCACTTGGTTCGCGCAACCCAGGAGAAGGACGAGTTAAGGTAATTAAACGGTTTAGCGTGATGGGGAAAGAGGTAAGAAAATGGTAGTTAATGATATGCACCGCAAGTCCGAAGCTGGTTTTACGATGGTTGAAGTATCGATGTCGCTAGTGTTTATAGCATTCATTATCTTGTTCTTAACTGCTAGTTTGATGTCGCTATTTGGTACTTACAATAAGGGTGTATGGCTTAGTAAGGTTGACCAGGCGGTGCGCCAAATGCGTTTGGATATTTCAGATTCAGTGAGGTTTTCTGGGCATACAGTTGTTCTGTCGAAGGATGGCAAGGCGTATCGATTGTGCGGTAATGGTATAAGTTATTTATGGAATACCGACGCTCAACTACGTAGACATAAAAAGGACGATGGCGATTACGGCAAGATGCCGAATCACTTTGACGGCGACCGTAATATACCGCTTAAGATGGTGCGAATTTTGGATCTGACTGGCTCGTATTGTAAATCAATCAGCGATTCATCTAAGAGTATTGCTAAAGATGCGGATACTAGTGACTTAAAGCAGCCGAAGCTTGAAAATCCTAATGTTCAAACATTGCTTAGTACGGGTGTGGCGTTGCAGGCAATGCAAGTGGTGCAGGGGGAACGAAATGAAGAAGACGAACATGGTAAAAAGATACCAGAATTAAAGCGAAATGTGCCGGTTCTATATGTCAGTGGCGCGATTTCAACCGAAGGAATCAACGCACCAACGCTCGTAAAGTATGATAAGCATGCTGCAAAGTGGACCGTGTTACATGATGATGAAGACAGTAGCAAAAAACTTTCTGGCAGTAGTTGGCAGTGTGGTGACTGGATTGATGTCAATCACAACGGAATTAGGGATGAGGGCGATATCTTTAAGCCAAACAAGGGACAGTTCTGCGCTAATACGCAGTTTGATATAACAGTGTATGAGAGAGGAGTAGTTAGATAATGAAACGTCAAACCGAATCTGGTGAAGTGGCAATGTTAATGGTTGGTATTTTTACCGCCGTGTTCTCAATATTGACCATTGGTCTGTCCTATGTGATGGTTAATACGGTGCGTAACTCAAAAAACGATACTTTAAGCTATAACGCTCGTGCAGCTGCTGAATCTGGCATTGAGGATGCGAAGCGATTTTTGAAGTATTGTTATGTAAACGACTTTGGTCACATCGATGACACGCATAAAGCGTATCAGATTTGCGATGTCATGTACGCTACGGATAAAACAGCGGATATTGCTAAAACGCAAGACTGTAATGGTGTAATCAAGAAGATGAAGGAAATCAAAAATGACGACAAGTCTTTTGATGTAGACTTTGAAAACGATGGCGATAATGTATTGGTTCCAGTTGGTAAACGGTACAACAGTAGCGACAGTGAATCTAAGTTAGATAAGAATAAAGAAAACTTACAGTACTATCAGTGTCTTAAAATTAATACTTTGACGCGTAGCTATGAGGGTGTGTTGTCGGATATGACTACGGGTAGCGGGCGTTCGGTGGTAATCCCACTTCGATTAGTGGATGATAATCGTCAGCATGCTAAAGCCAAGACCATTGTAATCTCGTGGCACAATACTGGCGATAAACCGGAGGGTGATGGTAAAGCGGCTGCAACACCAGACGAAGTTGCGTTGTGGAATACCAAAGAATGGGCAAATGTTGGACACGATGAAATTCGACCAGCTATATTACGTGCTCAGTTTATACCAGTGAAAAAGAGTGGCATTAAGATTGATGATTTGACTAACGATAGCCGTGCCATTACGATGCGTCCAACCTCTAGCAAAAATGATATTGGTGATGCTGCTAAAAATTATGGCGGTAAAACAGTTAATGAATCTATTAAAGTAGTGGAACCAACAATTGAAAAAGACGATGGCTTAGTGAAAGTTCACCCACTTTATATTGAAGATTATAAAATGTCGTTAGACCCAAATAGTAGCACTCGAGTGCCGATAGCAGGTGCTGTGTGTCCAGATAGCAAGGGTAAAACTAACGGTGAGTATGCTTGTTCTACGGCGTTTCAGTTTAGTAATAGTGCGGGTGCGTTGTTTGATACTGATATGAGTAAACGAGATTGGTTCTTGCGAGTTAACTCGGTTTACAGTAATACACACTTCCGTGTCACTGCTTATGACGAAAATAACAAGCCACTGTGGTTTGATGGCGTTCAGCCGTCAGTCGACGTGACTGGTAAGTCGGCAGAGTCATATGCGCGTATTCATGCTCGGCTTGAGCCGGTAAATCAAGATGAAACTGGTTTGGGTAACTGGTGGCCAGAATATGCAATCGATACCAGTGGTAGTATTTGTAAGGACTTGGTGATTAAATATAATAAAGGCGAGATTGGCTGTAAGGCATCTAAGTAACCAAATACCCCCCTATATAGGGGGGTATTTGGTTACAATTTTGGTACAATAAAACCCCTCTGATAAGAGGGGCAATAATATCTTGGTAGCGGGGGTCAGATTTGAACTAACGACCTCTTGGTTATGAGCCAAGCGAGCTAACCAGGCTGCTCCACCCCGCGATATAACTATATTATAACATATAGTCGACAAATTGTTAAGCAATGCATTGGTGGCGCCGGCTGGGCTCGAACCAGCGACCCCGAGCTTATGAGTCTCGTGCTCTAACCAGCTGAGCTACGGAGCCAACTTACATGCTTAATTATTATAACAAACCACCCGTCATAATGCAAACAAAATGTATTTCAGGCGAATAGATTAGTGACACTTAGCAGTTAAGGCACGAACGGCGACAGTTTGCGCAGCTTTGATTTCGCGGTAGATTTGGTCGATATCGTCGTTGGCTGGGTTGTGTTCGAGCTGGCGCAACTGGCGGCTGACGAAGCGACCGAAGCGGCGGCGGGTTTTGGCGTCAACATTATTTGGGGTGATGGTTGGTAGGGTGTTAATTGATTTCATATTTCTCGTTGTTTGTTTTTTAACTCAATGTTTATATACTAGCAAAAAATGGACAATTTGTCAAGACTGTTGTGTAGTGGGGTGGTAAAATAGAGATATGAAATACGTGTTAGCCGTGTCGGGTGGGGTTGATTCAGTGGTACTGTTGGCGCGCGCGGCGCAAGCTAAGTGGCGCGCGCAGCATTTACCGGATGCAGCTTGGCCGCGTGACTTCGTAGTGGCACACTTTGACCACGGAATTCGAGGCGAGGCGTCACATAAAGATGCGCAGTTTGTGGCGCGTTTGGCGCAGCAATATGGGGTGCGCTTTTATTTAGCGACGGCGGATTTAACACCGCAGACCAGCGAAGCAGAGGCGCGGGCACGGCGATACCAGTTTTTACGGTCGGTTTGTGCTCAGGAATATGCCGAGCTGGTGACCGCGCACCACTTAAATGACTTAGTTGAGACGATGGTCATCAACTTGATACGTGGCACGGGGTGGCGGGGAATTGCGCCGCTTAGCGGGGCAGTGCGTCCCCTGCTCTCCTGCCCTAAATTTGAATTAATTTGCGAGGCACTGGAACATGATTTGCTTTGGCATGAGGACCAGACTAATACTTCCTTGCACTATTTACGCAATCGCGTGCGTTACCGGCTAGCTGGTCTGACTGTCGACCAGCGCCAATCTTGGTTAAAGCTTTATCGGCGGCAAGCTAAACTAAAGCAGGAGATTGATCAGTTGGTGGCAGATTTAGTGCAACGTTCTGTATGGCGCTACGATGATGATCTAGTACTAAGACGATATGATTTAATTATGTGGTCGGACGCGGTGGCGCTGGAAGTACTGCGGCGGATAACGGCGGCGCAATTAACTCGTCCACAGCTTATGGAGCTACTGCAATTTGCGCGAACGGCGCAGCCTAGTAAGCAGTACCAAGTGGGTAAAATTAGGGCACGCGTGACCACTAAAGAATTGTATTTAGTGGTGCAGTAATTGGTGGTTTATGCTAATATAGAATTATGGATTCTAATGGTAGAAAAATAAAGATAACCAAGCGGCCGCATCGTAATAATCGCGGCGGCGGGGTTGGCCGCTTCATTAAGACGATTATTTTTTGCTTGATTTTGGCGGCACTAATCGGGCTAGTGGCGAAGTCGCTTGGCGTTCGAAGTAGCGTAAAGGAGATGTCGTTTACCGACCTAGTGCGTAATGTCAACGACGGCAAGGTAGCAAAGATTAAAGAGCAGGGCGCCGAGCTCTCGGTGACTATGCGCGGCAAAGATGGCAAGCCGGAGACGATGCCGAGCTTCTATTCGCGCATTCCGACCGGTGCTTCAGCCTCGGAGCAGGGCTTGGATATCAAACGCGTGCAGTACGAAGTAAAGCCAGCTGACCATAGTGGTGATGTAATTTGGAATATTGCCATGCTTGTGGTGCCAACGCTGGTGGTATTTGTCTTCTTTGTGTGGATGATGCGCCAAGCTGGGGCACAGAATAACAATTCACTCGGTTTTGGTAAGAGTCGCGCCAAGCTTTACGAGAGTAGTAAGGCCGATACACGGTTTAGTTCAATTGCGGGTAATGAAAATGCCAAGCAAGATTTAACTGAGGTTGTAGACTTTTTGCGTCACCCAAGGAAGTTTCGCCAAGTTGGTGCGCGGATTCCAAAGGGCGTGTTGCTGGTCGGCCCTCCAGGAACTGGTAAGACGATGCTAGCGCGCGCTGTAGCTGGCGAAGCAGGGGTGCCATTCTTCTCAATTTCTGGTTCAGAATTTGTGGAAATGTTTGTTGGTGTTGGTGCTTCGCGCGTGCGTGATTTGTTCGACAAGGCGAAGCGTAATGCTCCATGTATTATCTTTATTGATGAAATCGATGCTGTTGGTCGCCGGCGCGGTAGCGGCATGGGCGGTGGCCACGATGAACGCGAGCAGACCCTCAACCAGATATTGGTGGAGATGGATGGTTTTGATAAGGAACAGAATGTAATTGTGCTAGCGGCAACCAACCGCGTTGATGTGCTAGACCCTGCCCTCCTCCGCCCTGGTCGTTTTGACCGTCGAGTGAATATTACCCTACCAGAACGGCGTGACCGTTTGGCTATCTTAAAGGTACACTTTAAGAATAAGCCGACCGAAGACGACGTTGACCTTGATGCCTTGGCAGCTAAAACTACTGGTTCATCTGGTGCTGACTTGGCTAATATCGCAAACGAGGCAGCAATTCGAGCGGCGCGTGAGAACCGGAAGAAGATTAGCAACGCTGATGTTACTGAGGCGTTTGAAAAGGTGGCGATTGGCCCAGAGCGCAAGAATCGTCCAATGTCAGAGAAAGACCGCATTATGACGGCTTATCATGAAGGTGGCCATGCGCTAGTGGCGCAAGTCTTGCCGGATAGCGACAATGTCCATAAGGTAACTATCATTCCGCGCGGTGGTACGGGTGGCGTGACGTGGACTTTGCCAGCCGAAGATCGCCCATATACTTCATTAGTAGAATATAAGGATAGCTTGGCGCGTGCCCTTGGTGGCCGTGTGGCAGAAAAGCTGATTTATGGCGCTAACCATATCACTACTGGTGCCGGTTCCGACCTAAGGGCTGCGACCGGTATGGCGCGTGAGATGATTATCGAGCAAGGTATGGGCACAAAGTTGCGCGACCAAGTTTTCCATGAAGACGAAGGTGGTCTCATGATGGACCGCTTGGGCCGTGAGCGACCATATTCAGAGCGGACGGCACAAGAGATTGACGACGAAGTGCGCGAGTTGATTGACGAAGCAGCGCATCGCGCTGAGCTAGTGTTGACGGAAAATCGTGAGTACCTTGAGAAGATTAAGGATGCTTTACTAGAGCATGAGACTTTAGACGCCGACCAAGTGGCCGAGTTATTTAAGGGCGCAAAGTTACCAGACGCCGCTAAGTTGTATTAGGGGCTTGGTAGTGTTCAATCGATTGCGAGAGTTATTAAAGCGGCGGGCGACGGCGAGTTATGAACGCCGGCGCAACCGTGCCCTCGTAGCGATTGCTAAATCGAATCAAAAAATGGGGGTGCGCTTGGCGGCGCTCCTCCTTTCAAGTTCAACACTGATTTCGGCGTTGTTGGGTATCTACCGCGACCGCCTCTTGAACTCCATGTACCTTGATACTTATAAAGTGGGGATTGATGCCTACACGGTGGCTTTTAGTATCCCTGACTTTATGTATCTAATATTGGTGAGTGGCGCGCTGTCGGTGACCTTTATTCCGGTATTTAACGCCCGTATGGCAAAGAACCAGCGTGAGAGCGCGTGGCAAATGAGCGCGTCGCTGATTAACTTTTTTGCTATTATGGCGCTGATTATCTCAGTGCTAATTATGATTTTTGCACCGTGGCTAGTGCGTTATGTGGTAGGACCGGGTCTATCGGAATCAGGACAGGTGTTGGCAACCAGTATGATGCGCGTGATTGCCATCAACCCGTTTCTTTTCTCAATTGCGAGTGTAATTGGGTCGATGCAGCAGGCAGTGGGGCGATTTGTGTTTTACGCCGTGTCGCCGATTGTATACAACATTGGTATTATTATTGGCGCGCTTTTCTTGACTGATGGCGTGACGATTTTTGGCCATCAGATATTTGGTGGTGGCATTATGGGTGTGGCAATCGGCGTGGTGATTGGTGCGGTGCTGCAACTGGTGATGGCGGTATTTGGTTTGGCAGGCCTAGGCTTTGATTACCAATTTAAGATTTTTTGGAAGAATCATGGCTTCCGTAAGGTGCTGTCGCTCCTGCCAACTCGTTCAGCCGACCAAGGTTTGGATTATGTGAGCGCGATGATTGATACAAACCTCGCGAGCCGCATGGTGGATGGTACGATTCGTGCCTATCAGCAGGCGGGTACGCTGTACAATATGCCGATTAATTTGATTGGTGTGGCAATTTCAACTGCTGCCTTTCCGCAACTGAGTGATGATGCTGGCGCGGGTGATACTGACCGTTTTGCGAAGCAGCTGCGTTCGACATTGCGCACAATTGTGTGGCTGGCGCTGCCGACGGCAATCGGTATGTTCTTTGTGCGTGGTTACATTGTGTCAATCATTGACCGCGGTGGTAACAGTTTAATTGCAACCTTATTGGGTATTCTCTGTATTGCAACCTTCTTGCGTTCGGTGTTTCACTTGGCGAGCCGTAGCTTTTATGCCTTTCAAGATACCAAGACACCGTTTCGAGTTTCTTTAGTGACGCTTTCAATTTCAGTGGCGTTAGAATTATGGTTTGTATTTGGCTTACATAGTGGCATTATGGGTGTTGCGTGGGCGCAGGTGATTTGGGCGTTGCTAGAACTAGTGGCGTTGTTTGTGCTGATTTTACGTAAGGTGCCGAATCTCTTTACGCACAAATTCTGGTTGGCGATTTTTAAGATGGTGGCTGCTACAGTGGCAATGGGTGTAGTAACTTACTTGATGGTGCGAATCTTTAACTTGCGTTTTGAAAATCAGAATATGCTGATGGTAATCTTCCCGTTGCTGCTAATTATGATGGTGTCAGGTGTGGTTTATGGCGCCGCGTCGTATCTACTGCGTATTGAAGAAATTGTGCCGGTGATTCGTTATGTTCGACGGATCCTATTAAGAAAGATGTTGGTAAAATAATGGATTCGATTCGGAATTTTTGTATTATTGCTCATATTGACCACGGTAAGTCAACGTTGGCTGACCGGATGATGGAACTGAGCGGCACGGTGAGCAAGCGCGACATGAAGTCGCAGCTGCTTGATTCAATGGATTTGGAGCGTGAGAAGGGTATTACAATTAAGTTGTCGCCGGTGCGCATGCATTACAAAGGCTACGACCTTAATCTGATTGATACACCAGGGCATGTGGACTTTTCGTATGAGGTGTCGCGTTCGCTCGCTGCGGTGGAAGGTGCGGTGCTGGTAGTGGATGCCACACAGGGTGTGCAGGCGCAGACACTGACCAATGTTTATTTGGCGATGGATGCTGGGTTGACGATTATCCCAGTGCTCAATAAAATTGACTTGCCTGCCTCGGATGTGCCAAAGGTGTCGGCAGAAATTGTTAATTTGCTCGGCTGCGACGAGTCGGATATTATCAAGGTGAGTGCTAAGACGGGTGAAAATGTAGCAGCGGTGATGGATGCAATTATTGCGCAGGTGCCGGCGCCAACTAGCCAGCCCGACCAGCCGTTGCGTGCCCTGATTTTTGATAGTTATTATGATGACTACCGTGGTGTAGTGCTTTACGTGCGTGTTGTGGACGGTAAGTTGCCGAAGTCGGCGGCAATTCATATGATGGCGACTGGGGCGAATGCTTTGGCATTAGAAGTAGGACACTTGGCGCCGGATATGAAGCCGGATGATGCCCTGAATACTAGTGAAATTGGTTATATTGTGACCAACTTAAAGACTACGCGCGAGGCGCGGGTTGGCGACACGGTGATACTGAAGTCTGAGGTAGTGGAAGAGCGGGGCGAAGTGAGCTGCCCGAATGTGACGCCGTTACCGGGCTACAAGGAAGTAAAGCCATTTGTGTACGCCGGATTTTTCCCGACTTCAAATGAATATTATCAGGAGTTGAAGGATGACGTGGAGAAACTAGCGTTGAGTGACTCAGTGCTTCGCTACACACCAGAGAATTCGCCAGTATTGGGGTTTGGCTTGCGACTGGGCTTTCTTGGTTTGCTTCACATGGATATTGTGCGCGAACGGTTGGAGCGCGAGTATAACCTTGATTTGATTGTGACGAACCCGTCGACAAACTATCATGTATTGCTTAATAATGGTGAAGAATTAGACATTGAGTCGGCTAGCGATTTGCCTGACCGGTCATTAGTGGCTGAGATTGCCGAGCCGTGGATTGGTGGTGAGCTAGTGGCACCTAAAGAATACGTGGGTACGATTATTCAGTTAGTGGTGCAGAAGCGCGGCTTGCAAAAGAACGTGAGTTATATCGGCGACCGAGCGGTGATTGACTTTGAGGCGCCGATGGCAAACTTGCTAACAGACTTTTATGACCAATTAAAGTCAGCGACGGCGGGCTATGGCACGTTTAATTATGATTTGATTGGTTACCGCACGGAAGATTTGGTGCGAGTGGACTTTTATGTGGCAGGTGAGATGATATCGGCGCTTAGCTTGATGTGTCATCGTAGTGAGTCGGCGCGCTTAGGGCGGGAAGTTTGTAAGAAGTTGAAGGAAGTGATCCCGCGGCAGCAGTTTGCGGTGAGTTTGCAGGCAGCAATCGGCGGTAAGTTTATCGCGCGTGAAGATTTGTCGTCGTATCGTAAAGACGTGACTGGTCCGTTGTACGGTGGTGATGTGTCACGTAAAAAGAAATTATTAGCCAAGCAGGCTAGAGGTAAGAAGCGCATGAAGCGCTTTGGCAAGGTGGATATTCCTGCCGATGCGTTTATGGTGATGCTGAAACGCGACGACGATTAGGTATCGTGCACTAGATTAGTGGCTAGCGGCAAAGGCGGCGAGCTGCGCAATAGTGTCTTCAAGTACCTCCGGCTCGGGGCGATTGCTGTTGATGTGGATGCTGAGCCCGAGTCGGTCAAATTTATCGAGAACAGGCTGCGTTTTAGTGCTAAATTCATCAAGTCGGCGCTCTAAAGTGGCGATATTTTGGTCATCGGCGCGGCCACCGTTACGCGGGTGTGCTTGCGCGTAGGCCCAGCGTTCGCGAATAATTGTTTCCGGCAAGTCAAGGATGATGACGGCTTTGAGCGGGTGATGTGATTCTTCGAGTGCCGCCATAACTGAAATCTCTTCGCCATACCAGCGGCCAACGGAACTTAAAATTAGTGGCTTGCCATCAAAATCGGTAGATTTGAGGTAAGGGATGATTAATTCTTGGAATTCTTTAGTGGGAGTTAAAATACCTTGTGCATTAGTTTTGGCTGCCTCTTGAATCTTAGGGCTGTTGTTATGTGCCGCCGCGGCGCGCACTAGGTCGCCACTACTGATAAATTGGGCGTTGAATAGGTTGGTGAGCTTAAGCCCGAGTGTATCTTTGCCTGCTAACGGCGCGCCGAAGATATTGATGGCACCCGTTCCGAGCCAGCGAGTAATTTGGTCGTTCATAAAATCATTATACCCCAGTTTGCCTAGGTAACAAAAAACACCCATAACGGGTGAAAAAAGTTTGGTGGGTCGAGCGGGTCTCGAACCCGCGACACCAGGCTTAAAAGGCCCGTGCTCTACCAACTGAGCTATCGACCCAACAACTTAATTTTAGCGCAAGACTCTGGTGCTGTCAAGGTGGTAAAATAGGGGTATGAATTGGGCGGGCGATCGAGTGCATGTGGTATGGCAGGTGCTAGCGCTGGCCTGCGGTATACTGCTGGGCGCGTGGCTTGGCGTTATGGTGAACTGGCGCTGGATGGCAGCGAGCTTCAATAACATCGGTGCGAGTTTGGTTGTAATAGGCGTGGCGCTATTTGCGCTGGTCGGTTGGCGGAGCTACCGCTATTTGGTGTCGGTGGCGCTGTTTAGTGGTATGCTGATTGGCGGCGGGCGTGGATTAATTAGTCAAGGACAACTAACAGTGTGGCGGACTGTCGTGAAGCGCGTGGCGGTAGTGCAGGGCGTGGTGGCGACCGACCCCGACCAGCAAAGCGAGCAGACTAGCTTGACGTTAACTGAGGTACGACTGCGTGGCCGGCGGGTGGCGGGGCGTGTTTATGTGGGGTTGCCGGTAAATACAATAGTTCGGCGTGGTGATTTAATTGAGGTGAAGGGACACGTGTTTCAGGGGTTTGGCGCTTATGCGGCGTCAATTAAGGGTAACTTAAATTGGCGGCAAGAGCCGAAATGGAGCTTAGTGAAGCTCCGCGACCAGTTTAGTGACCGATTAAAGCAGCTATTTTCACCTGACGAAGCGGCGTTGGCGGCTGGTATTTTACTGGGTGAACAGGCGGATTTGAGTGGTGAACTAAAAAGCGCCTTTGTAATTGCGGCGTTAACGCACATCTTGGTGGCGAGTGGTTATAATTTGACGATTATTGTGCGTTTTGCGCGGCGACTATTTTCGGAGCGACGGTTGTTGTCGCTGCTGCTAGCCGGCGGACTGATTATTTTATTCGACTTATTAGCGGGGCTTAATGCTTCGCTTTGGCGCGCCAGTTTGGTGGCAGGGTTGAGCTTGCTAGCGTGGTACGTGGGGCGGCGCTTCCATCCGGCGGTGATTTTGGCGCTAGTTGCGGCAATGACGGGGTTGGTTGACCCGTGGCAACTACAAGACATCGGCTGGCAATTGTCATTCTTGTCGTTTGGCGGCGTCTTACTTTTGGCCCCGCTAGTTAATGCAGTATTTAAGGAGGTGGTGGGGCGCTATCGTAAGTGGACACAGTCGCTTAGCCAAGTGGTAGTGGAGACGCTTTGCGCTCAAGCTGTGACATTGCCGGTGATTTTATACCTTACTAATATTTTGCCATTAATGGGGCTGGTCTCGAATATCTTAGTGGTGCCGCTGATTCCGCTAGCGATGTTGCTTGCGTTTGCGGCAGGTGTGGCAGGCTGTATTTTACCACTAGCTATTGCACGGTGGCTGGCTTGGCCGGCGCATTGTCTTTTGGGCTGGGTTATTGGCGTGACTGATTGGTGCGCTAGCTTGGGTGGACAGATACATTTTAAAATGGATCTACTTTTGAGCGTAGCCTTTTATGTCGGGCTGGTAGCGCTTGGTGCGTATCTTAAATATTTGACCAAACATAATTATTTCACCGACAATGTAGTGCAATAATTAGTGGATGTAGACAAGTGAACCAACACTGAGCCAATCGAAGACTTTGTGTGCTTCTTCTTTCAGCATATTGATACAACCGTGCGAGATGCGAGCGCGAGTGTTGCCGGCGTGAAGCCACCAAGCTTCGTGGAAGGCGTGGCCTTGATTAGTGAAGTAGGTGACATAATTAATGTTGCAAAGTGGGTCTTTGGAAGGTGGGTTAGGCATGCACTTTGGACCACGTACTTTATTGGTGACGTGAAAAATGCCGGTTGGAGTTGGGCTATCTGGCTTGCCATGCGAAGTGCTATTGGTGCTCCAAGTAACATTGGCACCATCATAGAGACGAACTGTGTAATCGCCCATGGTGGCTTCAGCCCAGTGTCCGCCCGGTGCAACAATACCATCGGTTTGGAAATCAGAATCTTGTGTAACAACGTCAAAGTTACGGTCTTTAATATGGCCTTTGGCAGCAGCTTGGACGCCGTGAATAACTGTATCAAGGTTGGTTGGTAACTGGCCGCGTTTGCCAGGGCTAACGATTTTATAGACCTCGCCGCTCTCGCTTGTAATAGCCTTGGTGTTGATTGGTCGACCCGGTAAGCGACCTACAATATCATTCACCCAGCCGGCGATTTTTTTATCATCAAAGTTGATGTCGTAGGTGTGCAGTGCCTTGTTTGGCGTTAGATTAACCCAATTACTGTAGTCGCGCGGGCTGCTGGAGCGCAGAACGCGGTCGTCATTAGTAACGTTGAGGCGATTGGTAATTAAGCTATTTAGTTTATCAACCACCGGCTTAACGTATGAATCAATAATCTGCGGCTTATCGTGGTTAAGTGTGAGCTGATAAGACGCAATTTTTGGTTGCTCTGCGAGTGTCAAAATAGCAGTGTAGAGCGGCTTAAGCTGAACAGAGTGCCCGACGCCACCTGGAATCATGTCATAACGGCCGGATTTTTGGTTAAATTTAACTGTGGTATCGACCGGATTGGTACTTAATTCAGAAAAGTTCTTGTTTACGAAAGCTTTAACTGCATCTTGGTCAATTTTGCTATCTAGCCCGAAGTTTTGTGGGCTAACCAGGCTACCAAATAAATTGTGCTTGCCCGTATCGACGGCGCGTGATGCAATGCTGTCGATATCGACTTTAACGCCAAAGTCGGTGTGACTGGCAGTAGCAGACTTGCCGTTGTAATTAATGCTTAAGCGAAAGTTTTGAATCAGGCCATCAATAGTCTGAATAATCTGGTCGCGTGTCTGACCACCTACGTTTTTGCCAGCTATAGTCGTACCAGGAGCTGCTTTATCGCTATAATAGCCAATAAAAAAAGCAACCGATAGCCCAAAAACGGACATGATTGCTAAACTAATCGAAAGACCCACCAAGTGATTCTTGGCATAAGTGTTGGTCTTGGCTTTAAACTGGCGCAGATTCGTCAGATGCTTGTTGACTTTTTCCACCCTAGGTCTCACTGATATATATTAACAAATAATTTCTTGTGGTCGGGGTGATCCGACTCGAACGGACGACCTCACGCTCCCAAAGCGCGCGCTCTAGCCAAACTGAGCTACACCCCGTTATGGACTGTTAGTTCACTGGTTTAATGAACCAACAATCCTATTATATCACACTTCTGCGACAATGTCAGCATTTGTGTGAATTTCTGTCACATCGTCCATATCGTCGAGGGCATCAAGCAGTTTGATGACCTTGCGGGCGGTTTCAGGGTCGCTGACAGTGACAGGTTCTTTGGCTACATACTTGAGGCCAGCATCGGTTACTTCGAGGCCAGCATCAATTACGGCCTGGCGCACCTTATGTAGATCCTTCGTATCAGTATAGGCGACAATTTCGCCATCAACTTCTTGGGCATCTTCGGCACCGGCATCTAGTACGGTCATTAGATTGTCATCGCCCGTTGCATTGATTTCAATCACACCCTTGTGGTCGAACTGGAAAAGTACCGAACCTGGCGCAGCAATTGAACCACCGTTTTTATTAAGGGTGGTTTTAACATCTGGGAAGGTGCGATTGCGGTTATCGGTGGCAGCTTCAATAATAATACCGGTGCCACCAGGACCGTAGGCCTCATAAACAACTTCCTCTAGTGCAGCAGCGTTTTTGTCGGCACCGCGCGCAATAGCACGCTGGATGGTTGACGCAGGCATGGAGGCGTGCTTGGCTTTATCGATGGCCATAGCGAGGCTTGGATTCATGCTTGGGTCAGAACCACCACGAGCGGCAATGGCAATCATGTTGCTTAGCTTGGTGAAGGCGGCGCCACGCTTTGCGTCTTCGGCGGCCTTCTGGCGTTTTGTGGTTTCCCACTTACTATGTCCTGACATTAATTATTCTCCTTTTGCTCGTAATTGTTTCTATTATACCACAATCTACGACGTTTTTGTGATACAATAAAAGCATGATCTTTATTGGACTACTAAAATGGTGGTACGGTGCAGGCTGGCAGGGTGTACTTAGTCGCCAGTTACTAGGACTAAGGGTGACAGCTGACTACTTTAGTATCGGCCTATTATTAAAGACACTATTTTCGCCATTTCGTCAGATTGGTTCAGATGAGACGAGTCGTGAGGCAGGCGGTAAGATTAATTTGATTGTCGATAAGTTAATTAGCCGGACAATTGGTGCCGTGGTGCGAACTTTTACAATTATTGCTGGTATTGTTTGCTTAATATTTAGGGTTATCTTTGGCGCGTTTTGCCTAGTGATTTGGCCGATATTGCCTGCTGCGCCAGTGTTCGGTTTGATTTTAACGATTACTGTGGGGGCGCCGTGGAAGCTAATTTAAATTATCACTCGCTTCGGAGCAACAAGGCGCGCTTTTATGTGCAAAATGGCGGTTGGCTAAAGATTGTTTCGATTATTGTAACGGCTTTATTATGTGCCTTGGGTGTACTACTATTCCTAATGGGCGAAGCCGTTGCTTGGCTGGTGGAATCGTTGGGCTGGTGGTCGTTGGTGCTGACTTTTTGGGTGTACCTAGATTTAGCTCATATTAAGCCACGTGCCGGTGGTCAGCGAATTGACGACTATTTAAGTGCAGATATTTTAGGACGTCTTGGAAAAACTGTATCACCGTTAACTTTATATCAATCAGCTCTTAATGCGCGTGGTGGTTATTTTATTTCGAGCCGGTTGGGCGTTGACCCAAAATTGCTGCAGAGTTTGATTAGTGATAACTCGGCGCAACTACCTACAATCTATCAGGCAATTGGTGATATATGGCGTAACTTAAATGAGCATAGTGATGTTGTGACGGCGCCGGTGGTAATAGCTGCTATTTTACTAAATACGCCGGGCGTAGAAGATATTTTGCGCACACATCACGTGGATTATAAGGACCTATTAAAGGTAGTAGAGTGGTATGAACACATTAGCTATCTGATTGACCAGCAGAAGCAACCGCGTTTTACAGGCGGCGTGGCGCGCGACTGGTCGTTTGGTTATATTCCGTTATTGCAGCACTTTGGCGTGAACTTGAGCGCGCAGTATAGTGCCCATGGGTCGGGTAATTCAGAACTAGAGAGCAACCGGCAGATTATTGATAATATGTTAAGTAGCTTATCGATGTCAGGGCGACACAATGTGGCGCTAATTGGGCCATTTGGCGCTGGTAAGTCGGCGATTGTAGATAAGTTTGCGGATATTTTGATGGATGCTGGCGCTAAAGTGCCAAAGGATTTGCGTTTTAATCAGGTCTTCTCACTCGATGCTTCGGCGATTTTGTCAGCCGCGGCTGGGCGTGGTCAGATTGAGAGTTTGATTAATCAACTACTAGTTGAGGCTTATCGGGCAAAGAATATTATCTTGTTTTTAGATAACGCTGAGCTATTCTTTGAGGATGGCACAGGTTCGGTTGATATTAGCGCCCTGTTACAGCCAGTAATTGACGGTGGTGGTGTGAAGCTGATTATGTCGATGAATCGCCAGCGCTTCTTGCAAATTGCCCAAGCGAAGCCAGCGCTCGCCAATTCATTGAATCGTATTGAAGTTCAGCCAGCTAGTGCTGAGGAGACTATGCGTGTACTAGAAGATAACGCGGTGCGTTTGGAGTACCGGTCGCAAGGTATTATTATGTACCAGGCGTTAACTGAGGCAATTCGGCTTAGTGACCGTTATATTTATGATGTGGCGCAGCCGCGTAAGTCGGTGCAATTACTGGAGCAGTCGATGCAGCAAGCAGTGAATGGCGTAGTGAATGCTAAGGCGATTGCAGCGACGATTGAGAAGACCCTGGGTATTAAAGTAGGCGGCGATTTGGCGTATGGTGATGACCAAGCCGAACGTGAACGCCTGTTAAACCTAGAAGATTTAATTCATCAGCGGATGATTAATCAGAAGAACGCTGTGACTGCTGTGGCTTCGGCTTTGCGTCGAGCGCGTGCGGGTGTGCGAAATGAAAACCGCCCAATTGGTACCTTCCTTTTCCTTGGGCCGACTGGTGTAGGTAAAACTGAGTTAGCAAAGTCGCTAGCGGCAGTTTACTTTGGTGGCGAGGACCACATGGTGCGCATCGACTTGAACGAATATGTGCGTGCTGACGACGTAGCGCGCTTGATTGCTGATGGTGCGACAGACGTTAATTCTTTGTCGGCGCAGGTGCAAAAGAATCCATTTAGTGTGGTATTGCTTGATGAAATTGAGAAGGCGCATCCTAACGTGCTTACCACTTTGTTGCAGGTGCTAGATGAAGGCGTGTTGCGCGATATCAACAACCGCGAAATTAGCTTCCGCGATACAATAGTGATTGCTACCTCGAACGCTGGGGCCGATTTAATTCGCCGTTACATCGAGGCTGGCTATCAAATCGAACAGTTCTCGAGCCAGATTCAGGACCAGTTAATTAATTCCGGCGAGTTTAAGCCAGAATTCCTTAACCGTTTTGATGAGATTGCAGTATTCCGTCCGCTAACGAAGGATGAACTACTTCAAGTGGTCGACTTAATCTTGAAGGGTATTAATAAGAATCTTGAGACACAGAAGATTGCTGTGGCGGTGGATGAAGTGGGTCGCCGCTTGTTAGTTGACGCCGGTTACGACCCGCGGCTCGGTGCTCGCCCGATGCGCCGCGTAGTGCAGAAGACAGTGGAGAATATTATTGCCGAGAAGATGTTGACTGGTGAGCTAGTTGCTGGTTCTGGTATTATGCTACGAGCGGCAGATATTCAAGCCAGTCTTGATAAGACGCAGTAGTTCTGTGCTATAATTATTATGATGCGGGTGTCGTATAGCGGTTAATATACGAGTTTTCCAAACTTGCGACGAGAGTTCGACTCTCTCCACCCGCACCAATATTATTTGCCTCAGTAGCTCAGGGGATTAGAGCAGGTGGCTTCTATCCATCGTGTCGGGGGTTCGAATCCCTCCTGAGGTACCAGATATTATTTTGGAGGGTAAGATGAATCAACAACATCAACAAAAGAAATCACAATCGGATAAAAAATGGCGCTGGGTGAGAACGGGCTATTTGTGTGTGTTAATTATTGTTGCTTGTGCTGTTATAACAGTTGTTGGCGATTTGCCAACTAGGCGAGAACATTTAACTAAACATACTGTAGATAAGCCAGTTGCTACAAAGTCAGTGACAAGTTCTCCGGTAGTAAAGTCAGGAGCTAATCCCACTGAGCACGCTGCATCAACTCCTCCAGCTAGTGGGGACTATCGTAAGTTGCCACACTGCAAGGTTACCCATGTTTCAGATGGTGACACTTTGACAGTAGATTGCTTGCCAAAGCGGGTGCGCTTGGTGGGTGTAGATACGCCGGAGAGCACTATTAAGAAGCAGTGCTATGGTAAAGAGGCGTCAAATTACACTAAGCAGCTTCTTGGTCAGAGCGTGTATGTGGAAACCGACCCGGCTTCGGGCGATTTAGACCGTTACGGGCGGCCACTACGCTACATTATTCTTGAGGATGGTACAAACTATAATCAGAAGTTGATTGAGCTAGGCTATGGCATGCTCTATGTGTTTAATCATCAACAATTTAAGTATAAAGATGCTTTTGTCGCGGCTGAGCAGCGAGCGCACAATGCTAATCTTGGCCTCTGGGGTGCTTGCCAGACGGCAATTAATAAATACGGCAATTATCACGTAACTGATTAGCTAATCAAGTGGTTAACTAAAATACCCTCCGTAAGGAGGGTAATAATTTCATGGGGCGTCTAACAGGACTCGAACCTACGACCTTCTGTGCCACAAACAGACGCTCTAACCAAGCTGAGCTACAGACGCCATCACTAATATAATATCAGATGCTACGTAATATTTCAATATGTGCGCCGAGAGTTTTTAATTGTTGGTAGATGGGGCGATTTATAGCGTTGGCTTGCCAGTGGTCGACGAATTTGGTTGGAGTATGTTGCGAGAGAGCTACTAGCACTGCACCTAAGCAGCCCGCTGCGGTAGTAGTGTCAAACTGAGGTGTGACGGTGAGCGGGAGGCAAATAGTGAAGTCGAGCTTAAATTGGTTGCTGGCATTATCAGGCTGCGGATAAGTGGTGATACCAAGTTGGCTCGCCAAATTAAGCCATGGCGCCAGCTCAGTTGCTGCGACCGATCGGATAGCAATGGTGGTGTTTATGATACTGCCGCCCTGTAACTGTAAATCAAGGCGGGTTTTGGGGGTAATATCAATGAGTGACACATTGAGGATGTCGCTGAGGCGGGCAATGCAGTGCAGACTAACGTTTTGTCGTCCGCGTTCGATACGATTGATGGTTGATTGGCTAGTGCCAAGTTGCAGTGCAAGATCTTTTTGCGTCAGGCCACAACGCAAGCGATGCCATTTAATAAGTTCACCCAGCTGAATTAGGTAGTCTGGTTGCATGTGATTATTATACCACGGTTATTTGGCGTCAGGCACCTTGAGCTTCGGCCAGAATAGCGCCACGAGAGAGATAATCACGCTTAAGATGGCGAGCCAAATACCCCAGCCGGCGTGTGGGCTGACTAAACTATCGAGGTTAGAATTGGTTGCGAATATAATAAATGCCCCGACGAGAATGTGACAGACGATTGCCAGCCAAGCAATTGATTTAAAGCCGGTTACGGCAGCGAGTAGTAAGATGACGCAAAGCCCAGTAATGATGTTGGCGAGGGTGACTTGGCTTAGAAAATCAACGCTAATCGTCATATTGCTAAATTTGAGGCGTTGAATGAGTTTGTCGAGGCTAGAAGTGGCTGGATTAACACCCAACCAGAGCTGTGAAGCACTAGCCAAGGTAATAAGTGCGGCTCCAAAAAGAGTGAGTCGACGGATAACTTTCATAGTTTAATTATAGCACAAGCTATTTGATGAGGCTAAACAAAAAGCGACCAAATGGTCGCATAAAATCTGGTGGGTTGAGAGGGGCTCGAACCCTCGACACCAGGCTTAAGAGGCCCGTGCTCTACCAACTGAGCTATCAACCCTTAACGACTACAATAGTATCACACTATTTTTGTTTTGTCTAGTGTTTTATTTTAAATTTTTCGCGCTATAATGGTACTGTAATCATTAAACAAAAATATTAAATCATAGTTTGGAGTTATCATGAACCGCGTTTTTAAGTGGGCAGTCGTGGCGGTTAGTGTAATTATTTTGGACGGTAGTTTTAGCGAGCAATGCTAAGGCGGCGGACAGTGTAGGATTGGAATTAGTGCCTCCGGTACAGCTAAGCAATATAAATGGTAAGTATCAGGCGAGTAGTGTGATTACACCGAAGGGCGAGTGTCAGTATGGCTATCGATTGAGCTTGAAACTACACGAACTTAAGCTTAATAACACTAAGCATCAAATAAATTTAGCAACAGAACAGAACCAATCTGACAACGTTTGGGGCTATTTAGAGGGTGATAAGCTGAAGAGTGAAGGTGAAATTAGTAGCGAGAATAATCAGCCGGTGTCGGTGATGTATGAAGCTAGGCCAAAAGCTGACTTGCCGGCGGGTAATTATCGTGGTGAGGTACAGTATACAATTACTGCTAAGCCTGCGCCTGAGCCAGTAGTAGAAGATAAAATGAGTAGCTGGGAATATCGTGATGGCGAGGAAGTGCAAGCTAGCGTTAAGGGCGAGAATTTATTTGGTATTAAATCAGTTGAATTATTTGATCAGTCGGGTAAATCTATTGTTAGTCGTACTAAAGAAGAGAGCATGGGTGATAGTGGTGACGGCACCAGCATAACGTTTGATTTTGGCAATTTATCGGCTGGGCGTTACTTTGCAACAGTATACTCTGTGAGTGGTAGGTCGTATAAAGTGCTTAAGCCATTGGTGGTTTGGCCAAAGGGTGATTGTGTGTCGGGTAATAGTGAATTTAACAAATGTAAAGTTGTTTTGCCGCAGTCAAAGGAAACAAAATTTATTCCCGTGGTGCCGAACGGCGAGGGCGAATGGAGAGTGGTACCTGATGGCACTGGTGATAATAGCCAATTTGGTGAGTGGTATGATTATGATAAGAAACACTGGGCGAATGTGGTAGAGGTGCCAAAGGAAAAATATCAGACAAGCCAGTCGGGTACGCTTACTAAAAGTGATTACATTAGACATTGGACATATATCCCGCGGTATAATTACAAAGTGCAACGTCGTGATGTGGTGGATAAACCAATGTCACCTCAGCATAATAACTATAGCTTTGAGGTAGGCTTTACGCAGAATGAATTTAGAAAGCCGTCGCCAACTTGCTCTAGTAAAACTGATCACAGAGATTATTTAGGTGAATGTCACCCATTGCAGCCTTGGGCGACTCCGCCAGCATTTTTGCAACAAGGTACGTTATTTGATGGTATTTGGTTAAGTGATGTTACTAATGTACACGGAAGTAATAATAATATTGATGAAATGTATCTAGCCCAGAATAATTCTAAGAAAAATGAACATTGGATCAATAGCTATGAGTGGGGTGCTATGATGTATTTTGCTATGAGCCGTTATGGCGTAGATAGCTTTACGCAATTTAAATATCTACAGGCTGGTTGTATTGCGTCTAGTCAAGGCGATTGTTGGGGGATTGACGTTTCCGTTGACAGCAAATATTTATTAGGTACTAGGGCAAACAAGCCAAAACCAGCGTTTAATGCACCGTGGTTGACTTATTATGATACTACCGAGAGTATAGCTAAGTTTATGAATCAGTGTACATTTGAAACTTGTGGTGGTCAGGCGTTATATGAATTATGGGGTAGTCAAACAATTAATCCATGGGAAGCTACTTATTGCGATGGCGGTATAAGTGGTAATGATTGGATTGCGCGCTCTAGGCAGCTAAATCGTGTGAAGCGCATTGAAGATGATAACGAAACCCAATATAATAAGACTATTTGGGCGTGGCCGGTGGGTGGAAAGAATGTTGTGGTGCCGCCATCAATGGCTCCGCAGCGCTTGCAACCCCAGCTCAAAGCAGCGCAGCCGAACCGGATTAGCGAGCAGGCTAGTAGCGTCAAATTGGAGACCAGCCAGCAAGTCAGCAGTACTGAGGCTGCTAAGACTAGCGAGCGACCCACCACGCGCTCGCTCGACCAGCAGCTCAGCCCCGCAGTTCGCAATCGCACAGAGGTTACCGCTAATCACGCCGTAGTTGACGATGCCATCCCGCAAGTAAAACGTCAGCGTCAAGCTGTCACCACAGGACCGGTGCTCCGCCCGAACAGTGCAGGTGGTCAAACCAACTTGGCTACCGGGCAGAGTCCGGTAGCTGGGGTGCTTGGAACGGAACAAAATTTCGTTAAGCAAGGGCTGACTCACGCTAGCTCCTTGATGACGGCTGAATAGGCGGCGCAGAATTGTGCTATTTCTTCACTAGTAGTATAGATGCCGAATGACGCTCGCACGACGCCGGATGGTAAATTGAGATATTGCAAGTAAAGGTCGTTACAGAGGCGGCCACCACGGGCATTGATGTTATAATTATCGCTCAGTAGCATGGTGATGTCATGCGGACTAAGGCGTGGCTTTGCTAGGCTAAGCATTGTGCCGGAGTACCCTACGCAGTAGCGCGCGAAGTCGTGTGCGGCGAGTTGTTCTCTTACGGTATTTTTAAGCGCTTGAAAATGTGCGGTGATATTATCCCACCCGATATTATTGAGATAATTTATAGCAGCGGTGAGGCCAAGGGCGCCGGCAATGTGAGGTGTGCCGGGTTCGAATTTGGCGGGCGTATCAAGCAAGGTGAACTGGTGATGAACTGGATCAAGCTGGCTAAAGGTTTCGCTGCCGAATGCTACTGGTGTGAGTTTGGCTTGTAATTCACGCCTTATATAAAGTACACCAATACCAGTGGGGGCGTAGAGTTTGTGCCCGCTGAAGGCGAGAAAATCGCAGTCGAGTTGCTTGACGTCGACCGGATAATGGCCAATGGCTTGGCTGGCATCGATTGCTACCCAGCCACCCGCTTGATGGACGGCTTTGGCAAATTGCGGAAAGTGATGTTGGCAGCCGGTTACGTTGTCTGCTAGGGCATAGGAAAACAATTTAGGTGGCGGGCAAGTCGGTTGGTCGTGCGCCAAAAAGTTTAATTTGCAATCTGATATATGGGACAAATGTACCCAAGGTAAGTAATTTGAATTATGCTCGTAAGGCGTTAGCACAATAGTGTCTTGAGCGCCAACTATAGGTTGTAAAAAGTGCATAATGGCATTCAAACTGGCAGTAGCGGAGCTAGTGAAGATAATTTCATCGGGGCGGCAGTTAATTAAACGCGCCACGGTGGCACGAGCAGCAGCAAATTGTGCCGTCACCTCGCCGGCCCTAGTATAATTGGAGCGGCCAATGTTGGCTGGGTCGGTGTAATAACTAGTGATAGCATCAATTACTACCGCGGGTTTGAGGCTAGTGGCTGCGCTGTCGAGGTAAATTGGGTGGGTTTTGGAAAAATAAGGGAAGTTGCTACGATTCATTTAATTTAATCCCCTCCTTGCGGTACGGCGCTGCGATGCCATCGAGCATCAAATTCTCGGCTGCTGTGCGCGATAAACCACGGCTCATGAGGTAAAACAATTCATCTTCTGAAATGTATTTTGTGCTGAGGGCATGGCCGGCTTTGACAGTGTCGTTGTTGATTTCGAGATTCGGTGCGGCCTCTACGGTGGCGTGGTCGCGCGTGATAACGTGAATTTCAAGCCAAGCGTCGGAGCGGGGTGCGGTTGGCGTGATGGTGATGGTGGCGTCGGCGCGCACTTTAGCTTTGCTGCTAGCAATAATTAAGATTTGGATGCGTGAGCGTAGCCCTGGTTTTTTATGGTAAAAGTTAAACTTAAAGGCGCAATTAGTGCCGGTCTCAATTAAATATTTTTGTGTGAAGTCGCGCGTAATGGATTTAGTGATATATTTCATCCTACCGAACCCTCCATACTGAGGTTAATTAGGCGATTTAGTTCCACGGCATACTCCATTGGCAGGTTTTTGACGATTGGGTCAACAAAGCCGTTGACAATTAGGCCTGTGGCTTCATCTTCGTCGATACCACGGCTCATCATATAGAATAATTGTTCTTCACTAACCTTACTAACGGTGGCCTCGTGAGCGATTTGTGCGTCTGGCCGCTCAATAATATTTTTCGGAAAGGTATTAGATACACTTTGCGCATCCATTAGGAGAGCGTCGCATTTTGTAGAGGTTTTGGCGTCGGCAGCTGCTTGATCAATGTAAATTTTGCCGCGATACGAGCAAATGCCGCCGCCCAGTGAGATTGACTTAGCGATGATGGTAGAAGAAGTGTGTGGTGCCAAGTGAATCGCTTTGCCACCGTTGTCTTGATTTTGACCGGTTTTAGCTACGCCGAGGGATAAGATATCACCACGCGCCCCCGGTTCAAGTAGGACAACAGATGGGTATTTCATAGTGATTTTGGAGCCGATATTGCCATCGATCCACTCGCCAAGGGCATCGCCGTAAATATGCATGCGCTGGGTGGTGAGGTTGAGAACGTTAGTTGACCAGTTTTGAATGGTGGTGTAGCGGACGCGTGAGTTAGCTAAGGCAACAACCTCCACTACGGCGGCGTGAAGTGAATCGGTCGTATAAATTGGCGCGGTACAGCCTTCAACATATTGCACCTCGGCGCCTTCGTCGGCAATAATTAGGGTGCGTTCAAATTGACCGAGATTAGCAATGTTAATGCGAAAGTAAGCTTGGAGTGGGATGGTTAATTTGACGTGCGGCGGGACATAAATAAAGCTGCCACCACTCCAAACGGCGGTGTTGAGTGCGGCGAATTTATTGTCGCTTGCTGGTATGACAGTGCCAAAATATTTTTTAAATAGTTCTGGGTAGCGTTGCAGGGCGGTATCGGTATCGAGAAAGACCACACCCATGTTTTCCCACTCTGCCTTGAGATTTTGGTAGACGATAGTGGAGTCGTATTGTGCGCCGAGCCCAGCGAGGTATTTTTGTTCAGCTTCGGGCAGGCCGATTTGGTCATAAGTTTGACGGATATCAGAAGGCAAGTCTGACCAATCTGTGGTTGGTTTGTCAGACTTGGTGGCGTAGTAGCAAATGCTGTCAAAATCAATATCTAATTTAGGACCGAATTTTGGCATGGGCATTTTAATAAATTGACGGTAGGCGCGTAAGCGGCGGCGGAGCATCCATTGAGGTTCATGTTTAAGGGTGCTAATTTGGCGAACGGTGTCTTCGCTGAGGCCGTTAGGCAATCGCATTAAATTGCTCCATGTCGTAAGTGGTGGTTGGGTGCACGGCCGCTAAAAGTTGGTCGTGGTGCGAAATAATTACTAGCGTAGTTGGGTAGTGAAGCGCGCGCAGGCGGGAGCTTAAGTACTTGACGCTGATTTTATCGAGACCTGAGTCGGGCTCGTCGAGGAAGGCGAAGCGTGGCTTTAAGATTAGCATCTGCAGAATCTCAGACTTTTTCTTCTCGCCACCACTAAAGCCGACATTTAAGTCGCGGTTGTAGTCGAAGTGCTGAAAGCCGAGGTTGGCTGCCTCAGTTTGTAGCTGGTTTAATACTTCGAGGAAGTTAAACTGGTTATCAGTTAGCTTGGCAAGGCTGGTGCGCAAAAAGTTCGCATAACTTACACCCGGAATCTCGGCTGGATACTGCATAGCAAGGAAGATGCCACGTTTGGCGCGTTCGTCAGCTTTGAGGTGGGTAATGTCTTCGCCGTCGAGGATGATTTTGCCACCCGTGATTTGGTAGTGCGGGTGACCAGCGATGACATTAACCAGAGTGGACTTGCCGGAGCCGTTGCGGCCCAGTAAGGCGTAGCGGGCGTTGTCTTGGAAATCGAGCGTGACGTCGCGAAAAATTGGCTTGCCTTCAATGGTTGCTACGCTGAGATGCTCAACTTTTAACCCCTTCATATAGTTGTATTATGGCAGGGAAATTTTAAAATAGCAAACATAATTTCGATGCCATCACTATAACTCGTTGCAAATATTACACGCATAAGCATATTGACCACGCTACATGCAGTGTAGTAAAATCATAAATACACGCAAGATAAAGCGTGTGTAATATAATCAAAAGTCAAGAATGGGGGAATATGAAGGAAGCTGTACAAGCAAAACCAAGGTGTGTGAAGCGGGTAGCACGAGAGACAACAGGGGTAAAAGAAGATAAATTTGTCGCTAATAATGAAGATTATCAAATCAGTGCGCTAATTGTACAGTTAATGAGAGCCTATCGAACCATTGCCGGCTCGCTCGCCAAGGACTCAAGCAGCATCAAGCGTGAGAACGCAAACGTGAACGGCGACACGGCCATGGGCAAAATGTTGCAGTTTGGCCAGCAAGGCAGTAAAGCCTACGCTCGCGCCTGCCTCCTCCGCCCTGCTCACGCCCATGCCCACGACGACGGCGATATCCACATTCATGACCTAGATTTTTACGCAACGGGTACTTTGACTTGTTGCCAGACCGACCCGCTCGTTTTGTTTGACCATGGTGGCTTCTCAACCGGTCACGGTTACCTGAGGACGCCAAATAGCATTGGTAGTTATGCGGCATTGTGTGCGATTATTTTACAGTCCAATCAAAACGAGCAGCATGGTGGTCAAGCCATTCCGAACTTTGATTACGCGATGGCGCCGGGAGTTAACAAGACTTATCGTAAGTCTATCAAGCGCATTTTAAATGAATATAATGATTTAACGGATCAGAACTTGACGGTAGCTGCTGATGAATTAGCCAAGCTAAATTATCCTGACGCCATCAAGGGATTGCCAGCGAAAGTCTTTAAATTAGCTAAAGCGGACACGATTTGTCAGACTTATCAGGCGATGGAAGGGCTGGTGCATAATCTTAATACCATGCATAGCCGTGCTGGTGCGCAGGTGCCATTTACGAGTTTGAATTTTGGCACTGATATGACGCCAGCTGGTCGATTGGTGGTTGAGCAGTGGCTTAAAGCTACTGAGGCTGGCCTTGGCCACCATGAGACGCCAATTTTTCCAATTAGCATTTTTAAGGTGAAGGAAGGGGTAAATTATAACCCTGAAGACCCAAATTACGACTTGTTTAAGTTGTCGATGAAGGTGTCGTCCAGGCGCTTGTTCCCGAACTTTGTGTTCTTGGATGCGCCATTTAATTTAAAGTGGTATCGGCCAAACGATTACCGTAGTGAAATTGCCACTATGGGCTGCCGCACGCGTGTGTTTGAGTCAATCTTCTCAGAGTCGAATGGTACGGCTTGTCAGCGTGGCAACTTGTCTTATACCTCAATTAACTTGCCACGGCTTGGCATCCGTCACGGTATTTGCCTTGGCGAGCGTAAGGCAGCTGACTGGAAGGCATTTTATCAGGACTTAGATAATTTGATGGATATGGTGGCGGAGCAGCTGATGGACCGCTATAACTTCCAGAAGGAAAAGCTAGTGCGCGAGTTCCCATTCCTCATGGGTGAAGGCAACTGGATGGGTAGCGATAAGCTGGGCATGGATGATAAGGTCGAGTCGGTCATCAAGCACGGTTCAATGACAATTGGCTTTATCGGGCTAGCCGAGACCTTGGTGGCGATGACAGGTCACCATCATGGTGAGTTAGATGCGATGGAGCAGAAGGGCTTGGAAATTGTGCGCCACATGCGCGACAAGTGTAACGAGTATAAGGATAAGTATCATCTCAACTTTAGCATGTTTGCAACGCCAGCTGAGGGGCTATCAGGGCGATTCACGAAAATGGACCAAAAACGCTATGGCAAAATTAAAGGTGTAACTGACCGCGAGTTTTATACTAATTCGTTTCACGTGCCGGTATATTACAAGATTAGTGCTTTTGATAAAATCGACAAGGAAGCGCCGTTCCACGCGTTATGCTTAGGTGGGCACATCACTTATATTGAGCTTGATGGCGACCCAAGCCAGAATATTGAGGCCTTTGAGGCGGTAATTCGGCACATGAAGGAGAAGGGCGTAGGCTATGGCTCGGTCAATCACCCGGTTGATTCTGACCCGGTCTGCGGCTTCTCGGGTATCATCTCGGGCACAACTTGTCCATCTTGTGGCCGCGAGGAGTCGGATGGCCCAGTCGGTTTTGAGCGCTTGCGCCGGATTACAGGTTACTTGGTGGGTACACTTGACCGCTGGAATGACGCGAAGCGCGCCGAGGAAGCTGCGCGCGTCAAGCACACCGTTTCAACGAGCCTAAATGGCGTATACACTAAGAGTCAGAAGGCGGACCGTGAGTTAAAGAAGGCTACCAGCAGTCGTAACGACTTTAAGGTATAATTAAGTTATGGCAATTGAAGTAGCACCCGATGAAATATTATTAGCTGGCCCAATCCAGAGCGATTCAATCGTTGATGGTGCGGGCCTGCGCGCCGTGGTATGGTGCCAAGGGTGCTACCGCGCTTGTCCGGGTTGCCATAATCCGGAGTCGTGGAGCGACCAAGCTGGTACGGTGGTGAAAATCGATTGGGTGAAGGAACAGCTTAAGAAAATGCGCGGTCAGACGGGACTAACCTTTAGTGGTGGCGAACCGATGCTGCAGGCAAAGGCCTGTAAGGAAATCGCAGACTGGGCGCGACGCGAAATGGGTTGGAATATCTGGTCGTTTACAGGGTTTACTTATGAGAATATCAAATATCAGCGTGAATGGGCGCGCCCAGAGATGTGGGAGTTCACTAAGTCGTTGGATGCGATGATTGACGGGATGTTTATCTTGCCAGAGCGTGATTTAACTCTGCGCTTTCGCGGGTCGCGCAACCAGCGTTTGTTACACCTTAAAGATGGTGAGATTACAGCAATTGAGTAGTCTGTAGTATAATGGAGTTATGCACCCGTAGCTCAGTGGATTAGAGCACTGGTTTCCGGTACCAGGTGTCGTAGGTTCGAATCCTATCGGGTGTACCAACCTAATTACCCCTCATTTGAGGGGTGTTTTTAGTCGTTAACTATGTTATCGATCTTGGCACACAAGCGCTTGATCGGACCGGTATTGAGTGTGAGTTTTACCATGCGGTTTACTACTAAATGGTCGTAAATAATAGATAAGATATTGCAAATTATAAAGACCACTACGCTGGCAATAGTGAGAGCCAGTAGTCTAACATAGGGGGCGTCGTTGACGGACAGAGTGGTCAGTAGGTCAACTTTCTTCCATAAAGCCTCGCGGATTATTGCGCTGTCACTGATAAGGTAGATGCCGAGTACTGACGCACTGATTAACCTAGTAGCCCTACAGAGAATAGAGTTGGATAATATAGGCTTAATTTTTGTAAACAAGATAAAGATACCAGCGCCAACGAAGTTTTCGGCTGTTGCTACACCAGAATTCATAGTCATTTCGGGTAGACCGAGGTAGGCAAGGGCGCCGTTGTGCGATATTGGTAGGTTGGCGATATAGTGAATAAATATGTTAAACGCACAGCCACCGCAAATCAATAGCCAAATTTGATAAGTCTTTAGTTTAATTGTGTGGCCATATAGTTTAATCCATGCGCCAATGAGGTAAGTGATAATAGAGACCATAAAGAAAAGATACGGCTCTGGATTGGGTACAAAAGTATATTTAATAAAATGCACAGCGCTGAGTGCCAGAATGAGATAGCCGAGCTGTTTGCGATTGGAGTGTTGGATGAATTTGTTAAGCATCGGCGACACTAACAATAAAATAAGATAGCTGATAATAAACCAGTGGCCATAAGATAGAATCGGTAAGATGCTAGACAATACAATGCCCCAGGTATTTAGCTTGTCAAACGCAGTTTGTGCGATGTCGGGCAATAAGTTTAGTCTGTCGGCGACTAAGAAGATAAGCAGCATCATTATGGCGTACCACCAGACATGCGCGAATGTTTTGATGATGTGCTTGGTGCTAAATTGGCGTTTGCAACAGAAATAGCCAGTTAGAATAAAAAAGATGGCTACTCCAACTTTGCCAATATCTGATAGCGAGCTAAAAGTAGCGCTAATTAGAGCACCTTTGGGGTGTGATAGTGCTGAGTTGCATATTGAATGACAGAACACAACCATAAACATGGCGATGATGCGTAAAATCTCAAAACGTAGATCGCGCGGTTTATTGGTTTCTTTGGATCGATGGAAGATTTTTAAGATATTTAGCATTTATTAGCCACGTCTTATTAGTTTACGGTAAGTTTTTTCTATAACAGCGCGTCGCTTACTACCGCGTGGTAGAAGTTTTTTGATAAATTCACGGCGTCGTGAGCCAGTTGGAGCTAGATCGTGACGCCAAGAATACTTGATATCTGGCTTGTTTGGTTTGGTAATACGAGTGGCGAGAAAGAGTGGCCAAAGCGGGCTGTCCTTCATAACGCAATAAAATTCCATTAAGAATGGCGAACTAAAATCGGCAGTAAGATCCTCTGGGTAGAATTTGCCGACTTTGTAAGCATCACCCATTGTTTTCCAAGCTTGTCCAAGGCTAATTGGCGCTAAAAAGTTAGCAGTATGTGTGACACCCTCGTTAGTTGGTAGTTGATAGCTCCATGTACTATCTAAGACAAGTGGTGATAGCTTGAAACTGTTCATAATCACATTGTCGTTTTGGTTGGCAAGCTGGCAACTAGTGTTGACAACCTGATCGAGCGTGAGTTGGCTGCGTAGCTTAGCTAAGTCTAGTAGCATAACGCCAGTGTTGAAGTAGTTGTTAAAGTCTAGATTTAGATAAGATAGTTTATTAGCATTGCTTACTGGCTGGTCGGCGTTGATGTCGTAAAGATAGCCATAGTCCATAATGTTTTGCGCCGCAGCTAGAGGATGTTCGCCTAAGTTGGTGTTGTCTAATTCACCTAAGTCGGTCTTAACCCAGGTGTGCCAGTCAAGCACAATAGCCTGATTAAATTTTGGGAGAAAATACGGTAGTACTGCCTTTAGGTTGGCGGTTACTGTTTCGCCACGTGTTTCTTGTAATTGGTCGATAAAGTCGGCGAAGTTGGCGAAGCGAATTGAAACATTTTTATTAGCAGTCTTTAGTAGTGACTGCCGAACGGAAGACGATAAATTGTCTTTATAAGCAATGACAATGTCGTAGTTAGACTGTTTGCGTTGGTTAATGAGCTGACGGACCGTGGTATCGAGATAAAACGACTGACTCTTTTTACCGTTAGTAAAATTAATTACTATCGGCACTGATTTAGCGATTGGCTCGAGTGGTGTAATCGGGTCGGTTTTGAGTGCATAAATCATTTGAAGATGCTTAACCTTTAGCTGTGGATTTGTTTGCTGAATGTAGTAAATGTAGGCGCTGGTTAAAATTTCAGCAAGGTAGCCATAAATGCGATTGCCATTAATACTACGATTTGGCAAATCAGGAGTGAGCAATTCCTCCATCTTTTTGAGAATAGTGAATTCAAAATCGCACATAGCTTTAAAGTAGCGTTTACGCATGATAAACATGTTGTACCCTAGGAAAGTATGACCTTGCATGTATTCCTGAATATAAGGATAAACTTTAGGGTAAAGTTGCTTAGTTACATCAAGCATTTGGTCGATATCACTAAGCTTAATAATAGTGCCGTCATGGAGCTTGTAATGTTCGTAAACTGTACTACCTGGTATGCCGACCGGAGTTGGAATACCGCGTACCGGGCGGGCGTCGTGAATAATGAGATCATTTGCTTCAATTAGCTGACGCATGGCTGCTTCATCCTCTAGCCCATATTTGCGGAAGGTCTCTGGCGAGAGAATTTTAGCACGAATCATCATATGACCGTCATTGCTAACAGGAAACTTTTCATTAGCAAATGAGTAAAAGCGACGGTAATGGAATAACCCATAATAATCAGCATCAAGATTTTTCCATGCCCAATAAATGGCGGTTAATTCACAATAACCGGCATTTTTAGCTGAAATATTATCTTCACCATCATCATCGCGTTGCAAGCCAAGCTTACGAGATGCTTTAGTGGCACCAACTTGCACTGGTAAAAGCAAGTCGTTATGCGGTAGTTCACTTGGTTTGTGGCATGCTACTAGTATCTTGATTTTTGAACTCATCTATCCTCCATTTAGTCTTATATATTATAACACACTAAGACTAAAGGCTGGAGCTAAGCGTTGACTAAGTTGTCGGTTTTGTCACATAACTGTTTAACGAATTTTAATGACAATAATTTTTTGACAACTCGATTAACAAATAAGTGATCGCAGATAATAGCTACCATGGCGCAGACGATAAATAAGGCTGCACCTACCCCAATTAACACTAGTAACTTAAAGCTACCACGCCAAGTTTCGATAATAGGATCAATAAGGTGATTGATATTATTGTAGATTGATAGTAACAAAAACTTATGTTCATGTAGCAGATAGACACCGAAAGTAGATGCACCAGCGATGCGGATGAGCTTGGCTGTAATGTTATTACGCACCATTGGTTTTGCGCGCATAAATAGCACGAAGAGACCTGCGCCAATTAGCCATTGAATTTGTTGGACGCCATTGGTGTATAGCCAGCTGTGTAAGATATCTTTAAATACAATTGGTGGATTTGGTAGTGCAGCTATATAGTTAACTAATATCATTAGTATTATACCGAGCAAAATTAGCCCAATGATTTTTACATTACTAAGCTTGATTTTATCGCCGCATAACCTAATTGAAGCACCCATAAGATACATAATAATACTGTTAGGTAGAATGCGAGTAAGGGGGTCACTAACAAGCAGCGTACCTATCATAGATATAATGAGAAGAGCAGACGTACAAATGATTAATTGAGTACGAGAGAAACGTTTTATGGCATTATTTATAATTGGTGTGCAGATTAGCAACATAATATAGCTGGTAATAAACCAATAGGCATTATGCGAAATCGGCAAGATGGTGGTTAAAATGGTGTTGATGCCATCACTGGAGTTAATAACTTCATTTGCTGTTGCTGGAGCTAGCTTAAAGTAATATAAACTGAGGTAGACAAGTGTAATGATTGCTGAATACAGCCAAGTATGGGCGGCGACATTGATGATTCTATTGAATTTAAAGGTTGATTTGCAGCAGAAATATCCGGTAATAATAAAGAATATAGCTACGCCAATTTGACCAGCGTCAGCTACAGTATGATACATGGCAGATATTGGTGCTGCATCGACTAGTAAACCACGTGGGGTGTGTATGCCTAGACACTGATTTAGATACATGCTAACGTGGCAGGTAACAATTAGCAACATGGCATGACCCGTAATAGTTCGAAACGGGCGTCGCGTGGCTTATCTTGATTTTGTTTAAATTTACAGATGAATCCTTTGATGGTTCTATGCATAATTTTAGTTAATACCCTATTATAAGTGTATAATAATTATATATGGAACATCAAGCTAAAGTGTCGGTTGTTATTATTCATCAAGACGGCAACCATCATTTAAATGAAACTCTACATAGTGTGTTTGCTCAGACGTTGGATAAAATAGAAGTTATTGTAGTTAGCTCCAGCGATATTAAACCAGAATTGAGTACTCCAATTAAACTGATTTGTAGCGAAGGATATACGTATGGTGAGTTAATTAACTTGGGTGTTAAACAGGCTAGCGGCGAATATCTGGCTGTCCTTGATGCAGGTGATTTGGTTGACGACAGTTTATTAGATAAATTATATCGGTTGGCAGTGAAGCGTCGGGCGGATATCGTTCGTAGCTGTTACAGCTATTACTACGATGATTTAACTAACAGTAGCCCGTTTTATAACGAAGCTATGGGTGGCGTGTGGTGTGAGCCTATGGCGCAGCTGGTTCGTGCACATGATGTGAACGGCTGGCCATATGGAAAAGATTGCAATGTGGTTATTGACCCGAGGGAGGAGGGTGGCAATAAGGTTTGGCCGTTTTTCGCCATTGCGCCACGTATCAATGGCATTTATCGTCGACAGTGGTTAATTGATAATGAAATTGTAGCCTCTAATTCTAATAATGGCTATTGTTGCAATGTTGGTTTTTGGGTGAGTGCGGTCGCGGCGACACATGCCATAATATTTAGTAATGAGTATGGTTGGCACTATCGGCAGGAGAGTGACAATTGCGCTAATATTACTGATATTAACAAAGAATTTTTGCGCACCGAAGCTAAAATAGATACCAATAATTCGAGCGACATTATGGCATTGCAAGCGATGAATGTTGCCAAAATGGACAGTTATTTTAAGGTGTTGCGTAAATTACGCAGTAGTCAGCGCAAAGAATTTCTATGTGCGATGTCGCGTGAGTTTAAGCAGATTCGGGATAATTTACGCCTTAATTGGTGGTGCGTCAACGAGACTGATACTTACATGCTAAACGAAATTATCGATAATCCACAGCTAGCATTACGGCGCTTTGATGCGGTAGATAAAGCTAAAATATCAGTAGTTGTACCGTTCTATAATGTCAGTAAGTATATCGGTAAATGTCTAGATTCAATCGTCAACCAGACTATGAAGGACTTGGAAATCATTTTAGTTAATGACGAAAGCCCGGATGATTCGATTATGACGGCTCTGGAATATTACAAGAAAGATCCGCGTATCACTATTCTGTACCAAAATAACAAGGGGTTGTCTGGAGCGCGCAACACTGGTTTATGGTATTCGCATGCGCCGTTTGTGTATTTTGCGGATAGCGACGATTACCTTTTTCCTAATACTTGCGAAGTATTGTATGATAATCTGATTAAATCTGGAGCGGATTTAACGGTTGGCGCAATCGAAAACGAGTATCACGCCGATTACAATTCAATGCGGGCGGAGCGTCTTGGCTGCATGTTGCGATATTATGGCCTGCAAAAAATAGATAATGATGTAATTTATACTAATATTGCGGTTTGGAATAAGCTGTTTCGCCGTTCGGTGATTAATAAATATGGGTTGCATTTTCCAGAGGGACTATGGTATGAAGACACCTATTTCGTGCTGGCCTACATGATGCTAAGTGATACGGTTTACTTTGTGTCTGATCCAGTTTATATGTACGTTCATCGCGCTGGTAGCATCACTAGTACCACGCGGGAGCGTTATAGTTACAACCGTAAAGGTCTCGATAACATGAGAGTGACTGAATGGCTATTTAATGATTATGTTAAAAAGTACGACTTACTGCCAAAATATAAAAGTTTCATGTCGCAATGGATTGTTTCGCGCTGTGATTGTGCTTTGATGTCAGCTGGGCCGGATTGCATTTCAGATGTCAATCAAATGTTTAAGTATTTTATTCTTCGACATAAGGACTACTTAGATAAAGTTGATCCGAGCTTGGTTGGTACATTATCTAAGGGCTATGCTAGTGTGCTAAAGCAGTTTATGGTGGATCGGAAAATCCCTATGACTAGTGAAAATAAGCACCGTAATTTTTCTAGCTACGCTAAAACGGCCTTGGCGCGCGTGCCTTTGGTTAAGCCTGCGTTTAAAAAGTTAAAGCGGGTAGTTGGCAAACATTAGGCTTGATTTAAGGGTAGCGCAAAATTGTGCTACAATATTATCAGAGCACCCGTAGCTCAGCGGATTAGAGTACTTGGCTTCGAACCAAGTGGTCACAGGTTCGAACCCTGTCGGGTGTACCAGATATTATTTATGACAAAGCAGCCAAAACAAGTTGGGCCGCGCGAGCTAAATGGGCGCGAGCTAGTTGGGTTTATTAAAGAGCGTCAGGCGCATCAAGTGCGTGGCTTGAGGCAACATTTTAAAGTTGTACCGAAGCTGGCGATTATTACCACGATTGATAGTCCGGTAATTGATTTATATGTGCGTTTGAAGTGCAATTATGCCGCAGATATTGCAGTAGAAACTGAGGTACACCGTACAACTAGCCAAGCGGCGGGTGATTTGCTAGCGCAGTTGAATGCCGACCCAAGCGTAAAAGGTATTATTGTACAGTTACCGCTTGATGACCCAGCGCAGACCGATGCGGTGGTGAATTTAATTGCGCCAGAGAAGGATGTGGATGGCTTGGGTCAAAATGCGAAGTGGGATTCTGCTACGGCTACGGCCATCAACTGGTTGCTAGCTGGTTATAACGTCAATTTATCAGGCAAGCGGTTGGCCTTGGTGGGTAATGGTCGCTTGGTGGGCGCACCACTACTTAAAATGTGGCGTAATTCTGGGTTGGATGTGACGGTGTATGATGAATCGACCACGGATAAACTGGCTACAGAGTTAATTGATTATGACGTTATCGTTTCAGCGGCTGGTGTGCCGGGACTGATTAAATCGGAAATGTTGCGCCCTGGCGCAGTGGTGGTAGACGCCGGTACGGCGAGCGAAGGTGGTAAAGTGGTGGGTGATTTAGACCCTGCCGCGCGTCAGCGGAGCGACTTGACGGTGACACCTGAGAAGGGCGGCGTGGGGCCATTAACCATTGCGGCTCTGCTCGATAATGTGATTCGCGCTAGCTATTAGCGACAAAATGTTTGCATAAGACATAAAAATAGGTTATAATCTAACAAGATAGGGTCTCGTCGTCTAACGGTTAGGACATCAGGTTTTCATCCTGACAATTCGGGTTCGATTCCCGGCGAGATCACCAGATATTATAACCACCTCCACGTGAGGTGGTTTTGTGTTACAATAGAAGTAATGAAACAAGCAAAGAAGCGTAACAAAAAGTATCGCGGCGTTGACGCAGTTCGCAACGATGTAGTGCGCGTTCATCGAGTAAAAGCGGTGACGCGTAGCCGAGTTGGCCAATTTATTCACGATAATGCCACTAAGCTAAAATACGGTGCAATCATTGTTATAGCGATTGGCTTAGTGATACTCGGTATCATGAGTATTCGTTAATGTGCTAAAATAAACGTATGAAGAATATTGCCATTATCGAGGATGACCAGCTGATTGCCCAGATGTATCGCATGAAGTTAGAGAGCGAGGGCTACAATGTCAACGTGGCGGTGAATGGTATGACTGGTATTGAGATGGTAGAGAACACCAAGCCAGATTTGATTCTGCTTGATCTAACATTGCCAGACATTGAAGGCGATGTAGTGCTTGACGGCATTCGACACATTGATACAGCGTTGGCTACGCCAGTGGTAATTCTGACTAACCTAGACGATGCTGACGCACCAAGACAGCTTGCGAAGTGGGATATTGACGATTACATCGTGAAGGCTAATTCGACGCCGCGCCAAGTGGTAAGCCGCGTGGCGGAGATTTTGAAGCGTCGTAATCTCGGCAACAACAAGTCTTAAGCGCTTGCGCTTTTTGTGCTACAATAGTGCCAGATAGGAGAGATAAATAATGGCACATATTGATACAATTAAACGAACGAAGATTTTGGCCACGATTGGGCCAGCGGTAGATGACCCCGCGATGCTAGAAAAGATTATTCGCGCTGGCGTGAACGCTTGCCGGATGAATTTTAGTCATGGTACTGAGGAAGAGCGCCTGGGTGAAATTCGCCACATCCGTGAAATTGAGGCGAAGTTAGGTCGGCATATTGCAATCGTACAGGATTTACAAGGGCCGAAGATTCGCTTCGGCGAGCTAAAGGACGATATGCGGTATGACATTAAGACTGGCGATGTGTTGGGCTTGACTTATGGTATTACGCATGATGGTGGTAATAATTTGCCTTCACAGTATGACTTAAGCGACAAATGCGAGCCGGGCGATGCGATTTATTTGTTCGATGGCAAAATCAAGACGATTGTTCAGTCGATTGAAGGTAAGACGGTGTGGGTGAAGGCGCAGAATCCAGGCTATATCATCTCACACAAGGCAATTAATTTGCCAGATATGAAGGGTGGTAAAGCACCAGTTTTGACACCGAAGGATTTAGAAGACCTTGATTGGGGTTTGACGCAAGATATTGATTATACAGCAATTTCATTTATCCACCATGCTGATGACGTGCGTAAATTGCGTGAGATTATTCGCTCGAAGGGCAGCGACCGTCCGATTATTGTTAAGCTAGAGACTAAATCGGGTGCTGACCCAGCTAATCTTGAGGATATCGTGAAGGAAGCTGACGGCATGATGGTAGCGCGCGGTGACCTTGCCGTGGAAGCTGGTATGGAAATTGTGCCGATTGTTGAACGCCGGATTATTGAGCTTTGCCAGAAGTATTGCAAGCCATGTATTGTGGCAACGCAGATGTTGGGTTCGATGGTAGAGAATCCAGAGCCAACGCGTGCTGAGGTTAATGACGTTGCAACGGCAGCAATTGAAGGCGCCGATGCAGTGATGCTATCTGATGAGACTGCGATGGGGCAATATCCACTTGAGGCGGTGACGGTGATGAACAAGGTATTGCAATATACACAACAGCACCAACCAGTGTACGACCTCTATGAGCGACGGGGCACTGACCCTGACCGTGACGCCATGGCGCAGTCGGCGATTACTTTGGCGCGCGAAGCGCAGGCTGACGCAATTGTAGTTGAAACCGCCGATGGTGTAATGGCGCGTAATGTGGCAGTACATCGCCCAGAGACATTGATTATTGCCGTGGCGCCAACTAAGCGTATTGTGAATCGTGCAAGCTTACTATTTAATACGCGAAGTTATCAAGGGCAGCGTGGCGAAGCGGAGCAACTCGCTCGTCGTTTGGTGCAAGAAGGTTTCTTTGGTAAAGAGCACGCCCGCGTGGTTTTGGTGCAGCAGTTGGTTAATGAGGCGCCATGCGCTGATGCAATTCGGTTACTAAATATTTAGGGGGGTAAATGAGCGAAGTAACTTTTCCATATCAGACGGTCCGAGATATCGATGTCCAGGGCAAGCATGTGCTGGTGCGTGCGGATTATAATGTGCCATTGAATGAGCAAGGGCAAATTTCGGATGATTTTCGTATCGAGGCGTCGTTGCCGACACTAAAATACTTGTTGGCGCGCCACGCTAAAGTGGTAGTTATGTCACACTTGGGGCGACCGAAGAGCGCGGCGGATAAGCAGTTTTCATTGGCGCCAGTTGCGCGCGCTTTGGCGGCGAAACTAGATATTACAGTGCGTTTCTTGAACGATTGTATCGGTGAAGAAGTACAACAGGCAACTGCCAAACAGACTGAAGGTGAGATTATTTTACTAGAGAATCTGCGCTTTCATAAAGAAGAGAAGGCGAACGACCCAACCTTTGCTAAGGCTTTGGCTACCGACACGCACGCCGAAGTGTTTGTGCAGGATGGTTTTGGTGTCGTACATCGCGCCCATGCCTCAACGGCTTCAATTACCGAATATTTGCCAGCGGTAGCAGGTTTGTTACTTGAGCGCGAGTATGTGGCTATTAAGCAGGCGATCGACCAGCCACGGCGGCCGATGACGGCTATTATTGGTGGCGCTAAGATTAGCGACAAGATTCCACTAGTGAAGAAATTTATTGAAACAGCCGACAACGTGGTTGTTGGCGGTGCGCTATCAAATAATTTTCTAAAGCACCTAGGTTATAACGTGGGTGCCAGCTTGGTGGAAGACGGTGTGGATGACATTGTGGCGGATATCTTGCAACTGGCGCACGACAAGTATGGTGACGCGTTTGATGAAAAGTTTATTTTGCCGCGTGATGTGGCGATTGCAGCGAACGGCAGTCTAGATGACCCGCGTCGTGAAGTGAGCCTCGACCAAGTGTCAGGCGCTAATGTGATCTATGACTTGGGTGAAAAGACCATCAATGTGATCGATCGCCTAGTAGCTAGCAGCGGTACGGTGATTTGGAATGGCACGCTTGGCATGGCTGAGCGTCAGCAATTTGCCCATGGCTCAGCACGTCTCGCAATGAGCCTAGCGCGCGACCCGAAGATAACTAGTGTTATTGGCGGCGGTGATACGGCTGACTTTGTGCGTAACTGGGATAGCAAGCGCGGTGGTAGCTTCACTCACGTTTCGACTGGTGGTGGCGCTAGCCTAGAGCTAATGTCAGGGCAGACTCTGCCGGGTATTGCGGCACTGCTTTGGAAACTATAGTTTGTATTTTGAATAGTCTCGTGCTTATGTTAAAATAGTATTAATTAGGGGGCATATGAAGAAGTATATTATTGGTAACTGGAAGATGAACCTCAATGTGCACGAGGCTTCATTGTTTGTGGCTAAGCTGGCGCAAGTAGTGCCGATTCGGCGTGATGTCGAGACGGTGATTTGCCCAGGCTTTTTGGCGCTTGAACCAGTCTCATTGCAAATTAATCACCGTCAGCTTAAATTGGGCGCACAGAATTGTTATTGGCGAGATGGCGGAGCTTTTACGGGTGAAGTTAGCGCAACGCAGCTTCGCGGTTTGGCGCAATATGTGCTAATTGGCCATAGTGAGCGACGTAACATTTTTGATGAAGACGACCGTGATATTCGGTTTAAAGTGCAAGCTGCGGTGCGCAATGAGCTATCGCCAGTGCTCTGCGTGGGTGAAACTGAGCTTGAGCGCAACGACGGCGATACTCAGCATGTATTGAACGACCAAGTGGCTTCAGGGCTAATGAACATTAGTTCAGATGAATTGGATGGCGTACTGATTGCTTATGAGCCGGTTTGGGCTATTGGCACAGGTTGCACGCCACAGGTAAAAGACGTCGAAGAGGCAGTGAGTATCATCCGCGCTCAGGTGGCGCATATGTTTGGACGCGCCGCTGCCGCTAAAGTACCAGTGTTATACGGTGGTAGTGTTAGTACTATGAATGACCGAGATTATTTATCAGCCAAGGGCGTGAATGGCTTGCTAGTTGGGCACAATAGCTTGATTGCACCAGAGTTTGCGCACTTTGTTGATACGGCGGCTGAAGTCGCAAAGCAGGAGAATGTAGCTAATGGCTGATTTTGATTTTGAGGAGCTTGACCGAGTAATTAAGGAGATGTCGGACGTTGACGTGCCAGCAAATTCGGCACAGTCAAAGACGGCAGACTTGGTTGAAGATGCTTCTCAAACTCAAAAAGCAGCTACGGAGCCGGTTGCAGAGCAGCAGACTGAAGTATCTGAGGTAAAGATTGTGAAAGCCAAGGCGATGGATGTAACATCGAACAAGGTTATTAGCGTTATCTCGCAGGAAGATGCCCATGCAATTATAATGGCGCGTCGGAAAAAGCGCGCGGCAGAAATTAATCAACGCATGATGGAGGAGCGTAAGCAACGTCAAGCTGCTAAGCTCAATAAAGTGAAGGCTGAAGTTGAAGCTGAACTAGATAAATCAGTTGAGCCTACTGAATCAGAGGCGGTACAACCGGGGACTTCTGTTAACACAGTCAAGACAGAATCAGATGCCAACGAGCCAGAGGTGGCGCTAACTAAGCAGTCCGATGTAGAGCCAGCAGTCAAAGCTGAGCTAAAGTCGGAAGAGAAATCTGAGACAAAGTCTGAGGCGAAATCCGAAGATAAATCCGAAGATAAGCCTGAAGTAAAGACTGAGACTAAGACTGAGAACGACGTTACACCTACTGAAGCTGAATTGTCTAAGTTGAAAGATTCTGATGTGGCGGAATCTGAACCAGAGGATGCCGAGGCTTCTGAACCGGCCGCTAAGTCGTCAGATGATACTGATGATACCGCTGAGAATGATGTGGCTGCTCGATTGAATCGACGTTTAGTGCGATATAGCCAGCGCTTGTCGCGCCGTGCTTTGCGTCAGCCGCGGCCAATAGAGGAAGCAACGACTCCATTAGCTGGTGATAGTCGTCCAGATGAAAAGCCTTATGAATCCCCATTTTTAGAGGGAGTGAAAGTTAAAAAAGCACCACTTGGCATTAAAGAGCCGGAGCGCAAGGCAAATGCTGTTGCGGTTAAAAGTAAGTCATCTGAGGTAGAGGTAGCGTCGCGTAAGAATCAAAAGCCTGCCCCGACTAGCCACAATGCCACTACAAATAGTGATGGGTTTATCGATAGCTTTATTAATAGCATGCAAATGAAGCGCGAGCAGCAAAGTATGGTGGAGTCGCACACTATGCCTCGCCGGCCAAAGGCAACGCTTGATAATATGGGGAGCGCAGCACGTCCATCGCGCCGTCGGCTTGGCCGTCGTGATGATGATGACGACAATTCGCCGTTTGATGACTTGCAGGTAGTCGACAAGCGTTCGCGGTCGGCTTGGACTTGGATTGTAGTTTGCCTAGTTATATTGATCGCTATTTCGGGAGCTGGTGTTTACCTCTATTTGGCTGGCAATCTTGACCATCTAATTAACTCTTTAAAGTGATAAAATAGAGTTATGCTAGATAATGCGGGCGACAGTGTTTTAGAAGGGCTAAATACTAAACAGCGTGAGGCGGTGCAGTGCACTGAGGGACCGCTGTTGGTAATTGCTGGCGCTGGCTCGGGTAAGACTAAGACTTTAACTCATCGCATCGCTTATATTCTATTAGACCATTTAGCAACCGAACAGGACGTTTTGGCGGTGACGTTTACCAACAAGGCGGCGGGCGAGATGCGCGAGCGGTTGGCGACACTGTTGCATCAGCCAAATTACCGCTCATTTATGCCCTGGATGGGTACATTTCACTCCATTGCTGTAAAGTTATTGCGGTTGTATGGCGAGGCAATCAATGTTCCGACTAATTTCGTGATTTTTGATGAAGCCGATAAAATGACGCTGATTCGGAATATTATGAAGGATTTTGCGATATCAGATAAGCAATTTACGCCAAAGGCCATTGCTTCGGCTATCTCTAACAGTAAAAATGCGGGTGATAGTCTGGAAGATTACAACAAAAAGGCAAATAATCCTTACTGGCGTACTATTTATGAGGTTTATCGGCGTTATGAAGAGCAACGCCGTAAGCAGCGTGCATTGGACTTCGATGATTTGCTAGTGGAGGCGCATCGGTTACTACATGATTCACCAGAGGTGAGGAAGCGCTTACAGGAGCAATTTAAGTATATTTTGGTTGACGAGTATCAGGACACTAACCATCTTCAGTACCAGATAATTAAGTTACTGCTGAACGGTAAAAATAATATTTGTGTAGTGGGTGACGATTGGCAGTCGATTTACAGCTGGCGCGGTGCAGATTTTACGAACATTCTAAATTTCTCGCAGGATTTTGCCGGTGCCAAAGTGGTGAAGTTGGAACAAAATTATCGTTCAACCGGCAATATTTTAAATGCGGCGCACAATGTTATTATCAAAAATACTCAGCGAAGCGATAAGCAACTTTGGACGAAGGCGGGTGATGGCGAACCGGTGCAATTTATTGAGGCGTATAACGAGCTAAACGAAGCCGAGACGATTGGTTTACAGATTCAGACGGCGCACGCTGTGGGGGCACGACAGTATAACGACTTTGCAATTCTCTATCGCACCAACGCCCAGTCACGCGCTTTCGAGCAAATGTTCCGCAAATTAGCTCTGCCTTATAAAATCATTGGTGGGTTGCGCTTCTATGACCGTGCTGAAATCAAGGACTTACTAGCGTATTTGCGCATCGTTTATCAACCATATGACGAGGTTAGCTTTCGGCGTGTCGTTAATGTGCCGAAGCGCGGTCTTGGTGAAGTTTCGGTTGACCGATTTTTGAAGTGGCGTGCGCAAACGGAGCGGTCAGTGGTTGAGGCATTGCAACAAGTAGACTTATGTAATGATTTAACGCCGCGTGCCCGTAAAGAATTGCAGGCGCTAGGCGAATTGTTTAGTAAATTGGCCGAGCAGGCTACGGTGATCACACCTGATCAGCTACTGACAGATTTAATTAAGGCAACGAAGTATCGAGAATACCTAGACGACGGCACCGACCAGGGGCGCGCCAAGGTGGAGAACGTTGAAGAACTAGTAAGTGACGCCAAGCAGTATGGCGACCTAGTGAGCTTTCTTGAGGAAGTGGCACTAGTGTCGGGCGCGGATGATACTAATCATGATCATGCTGCTAATTTAATGACCATGCATGCCGCGAAGGGGCTGGAGTTTCCGGTGGTTTATTTAGTAGGTATGGAGGACGGACTATTCCCGAGCGCGCGAGACTTACTGACTGACTCAGCGCTTGAGGAGGCACGTCGCCTCTGTTATGTCGGTATGACGCGAGCCAAGGAGGAGCTAACTCTTAGTTATGCGCGGAGTCGAATGATGAACGGCCGAGTGCAGTACAATATGCCGTCGCAATTTTTGAGTGATATTAAGGGCGAGCCAGTGAAGCCAGCGAATAGTAATTACGACAATTACGACCAGTATGATGATTATCGCCATGTTAGCGATAATACGGGCTGGGCAATACGCCGTCCAGTGGATGATCAAGAGCCGCATTACGAATATGAAGATGCAACCCTTAGCGTCGGCGACCGCGTACGCCACCAGATGTTTGGTGATGGTACGGTACTAGCAGTAAACGGTTCGACGGTTAAAGTGCAGTTTGCTTCGCGTATCCGCAGTATCAATCTTGAGTATGCGCCGCTCGTAAAAATTAGCTAGATTATTAAAGTGTGGTATAATAATACTACGCGATGATAAAAGTAATGCACTCTTATCGGAATATTTGGTGGGGGGTAACAGCTACTATGTTACCGGTGCTGTTTGCTATTAGTATTATATTGCCATTGCCGGCGTTAGCGGCGACGGCTAGTTTAGATAGTAAAACTGTGACCGCTTATGATAGTGGAGTGGAACACACCACAATTACTCAAGCTAAGACAGTGGCGCAGGCTTTAAAAGACCTCAATATTAAGTTAAATAATGGCGACCAGACCGACCCACCTTTGCAGTCAGAGCTAAAAGGTACAGTAATTGTAATTAATGTGAAGCGAGCACGGCCGGTTACAGTGGTGGAAGGTAATAAAAAATACCGCGTGGTGACTTCTAGCACTGACCAGGTGAAGATTGCCGGCAAGGCACGGGATTTGCGACCGGGTGACAAGGTGCATACTAGGTTGGTGCGCGATTTTGTGGCTAACGGCGGTGCGGGTGAGCAAGTTGAAATTAAGCGAGCGCGCCAAGTGCGAGTTTACCTCTATAATAGTTTGATTAATATTTATACCACTAAGGCTACCGTAGGTGAGATGCTACGCGAGGCAGGAATCTATTTGCAGGCGAGCGACCAAGTATCAGTGGATGTCAATACACGGCTTACCGATAATATGCCAGTTTTTAGCGTAATGCGGAAGGGTGAGTCGATCGTCGAGGAGACGGAGGATATCCCAATGGGTACTGAGACACGCCAAGATAACACTAAAAAGGTGGGTTATCATGAGGTGCTCGCGGGTGGCAATAATGGTAAGAAGACGGTGGTTTATCAGATCACAATTGGCCCAGATGGCACGAAGAATAAAGTAAAAATCAACGAAGTTGTTACCGTACAACCGACTAATCATGTTGAGGTGGTTGGCACGAAGGTGGAGCTGCCATCAGGTAGCCATACTGACTGGATGGCAGCGGCGGGGATTAACCCAAGTGACTATGGTTATGTTGACTACATTATGACGCATGAATCGGGCTGGAACCCAGCTTCGCGCAATCGAACTGGCAAATACGTGGGACTTGGCCAGACTTCGCCAGCTAGCTTGTCGGCGAGCTGTCCGAACTGGCAGGTTGATCCGGTGTGCCAGTTGCGGCATTTTACTGGCTACGCTAATCAGCGGTATGGTGGCTGGCAAAATTCGTACAATAGGTGGCGACAGCAACACTGGTGGTAGGATGGATATTAAAGCGAATAAGGATTTAGGGCAGAATTTTCTATTTGATGATGCTGTGTTGCATCAGATAGCGGATTATGCGGCATTGACACCTGCCGACCATGTGTTGGAAATTGGCCCGGGGCTTGGCACGTTGACAACTAAGTTGTGCGACAAGGCAGGGCAGGTGACAGCAGTGGAGTTTGACCAGAGGTTGGCGGATAGCTTACTTGATAACATTGCGAAGTGGCGCTTGGAATTTGACGACCTTAAAGTGCCGCCCAAGAATGTAACAGTAGTAAATCAAGACATTTTGCGGTTTGATTTAGCTAGTTTGCCGCATGGCTATAAGGTGGTGGCTAATATTCCGTATAATTTGACAGCTAAAATTATTAAAAAGTTGCTTACTGCCGATAACGCACCACAAACCATTGTTCTGTTGGTGCAAAAGGAGGTGGCAGAGCGGCTAGCGGCGCGTCCGGGTAAGCTATCGGTGATTGCGATTAGTGCCCAATTATTTGCTGAGGTTAAACTTGGCATCGTCGTGCCGGCTGAACTTTTCATTCCTGCGCCAAAGGTAGATTCGCAAGTGGTAATCATGCATCGTCGGGCGCAGCCGTTGGTGCCGAAGGCGCAGCAAGCAGAATTCTTTGCGCTGGTGAATGCTGGTTTTTGTGAGAAGCGAAAGAAACTTAAGTCGAGCTTGGCGGTTGGTTTACATACTACTAAAGAACGCGCCGAGCAGCTACTAACAGCAGCGCAAATCGATCCGAATCGCCGTGCGCAAGAACTCAGTATTGACGAGTGGCGTCGGCTGGCAGATTTATAGTGATAACCGTTGGTTTACTGTTTATAAATTATCTAAATAGCTAAGAAAGCAAAAATAAAAGATATTAAAGCGTTTTTGCAGTGTGCACAAATCATCAGTGTGCATATAGTATCAAAAAAGGCGATTCAGTGACCGCAAACCATACGGCTCGCGATCCCAAATCGCCTTATGCTCCCATTCTACCGAACCTGGGGCAGAAGGTCAAGCCCTTAGCAAAATATCTCCTATTACATTTTGTGAGTATATGGGGTATATTAATACTAAGAAATATTCGCAAATGAAAGGAAAAGCGGTGCTGAAAAATAATCTTGGCCATAGGCTTGAGGGGTATAGTTTCTACAAGGAGAACAAATCCGATAAGGTGTACTGGGTGGACCATTTTACATATGACAAATCTGATCCTCGTAATATTCAACCGGTGTTAGGTGAACTTTTAATCTCCTTTGACCACCATACCATGCTTAATCTTTGGTGCGACTATCCATGGAAGTTCACCCCAGATCAGAAAGCGCTGTTCGATAAAGAAAACCCGTATTGGGCGGACTTCTTTAAGCGCCGCAATGGCACGGAGCCGCCAATAGTCGACGAGAACGGCGTCGGCACGATACACTTCAATGATTAATAGGCTAGGCGTCAATTGCAAAATTTGCTGGCAGCTTACTGGTTGATATGCTAAATGTCATTGGTGATGGACTGAGGAAACTTTACGATATGTAATTGAGACGCCGTTATCTGAGATAGTGTACTATAATAGTAGTATGACGAAGTTTTATTTAACGACCGCGATACCATATGCGAACGCCGCCCCGCATATCGGCACGGCGATGGATTATGTTTATGCTGACGCATTACTGCGTTATCATCTGCTAAAGGGTGATGATGCTAAATTGTCGATTGGCACTGACGAGCACGGCACAAAGGTAGAGCAGAAGGCGCTTGCTAATGGCAAGACACCACAACAGTTTGTTGATGATTTGCAGCCGGAGTTTCAGAAGATGCGCGCGGCGTTAAATTTGGCTTTGGGGACAAGTTTAGACGAAGTGGCGCGGCCGCTTGACCAACAAGATTTTATAAAGCAGCATATTTTGAACGTCCGTACCTCCGACCCGACACATTGTCGGCGCGTACAAGAAATTTGGCGTAAACTAGTGGCGGCAGGTGTAATTTACAAGGGCAAGTATGAGGGCTGGGCTTGTACGGGCTGCGAGGCGTTTGTGACTGACCAAGAGGCGAAGGACAACAACTACATTTGTCCTGACCACAAGAAGCCATATGATAAACTCAGTGAAGAGAATTATTATCTCAAGGTGTCGCAGTTTACACCGCAAATCAAGGAATTTATCAAGCGAGCAGTGGTGCCAAGTTTTCGTGGTAAGGAGCTACTAGCGTTAATTGGCGACGAAGCCAAGGATGTTTCGGTGTCGCGCCCACGCGCCAAGCTTAACTGGGGTGTGCCGGTGCCGGATGACGACAGTCAGGTGATGTACGTTTGGGTGGATGCATTGTCGAACTATTTGACGGTGCTTGGCTATCCGGACAGTTTCCAAGCCGATTTTTGGCCAGCGGCGGTTGAGGTGGTTGGCAAGGATATTATTCGTTTCCATGCGATTATTTGGCCAGCGATTTTGTTGGCGCTGGGGCTAGAGCTACCACAGAAGCTGATGGTGCACGGTCATATTGGCGTGAATGGTACCAAGATGAGTAAGAGCTTGGGTAACGTAGTTAGTCCGCTAGCGGTGATTGACGAATATGGAGTGGATGCTTTTCGCTACTATCTGATTCGGCACATTCCGACCTTTGATGACGGTGATTATACACCAGAGAAGTTTGCGGCGGCTTATAATGGTGAGCTTGCTAATGATTTAGGCAATTTAGTGGCGCGCGTGGCAGCAATGTTGCGCAAGTATTTTGATGGTGACCTCAGTAAAATTACTGATTTTGACGAGCTAAAAGATGCGACTGAAACGATGACCAACAATTATCGCGTAAATATGGACGCACTCAACTTGGCAGCCGCGGCTGAAAGTGTATTCAATTACATTCACGGGCTGAATCAGTACATTGAGCAAGTGGCGCCGTGGCGTGTAGCTAAGCAAGATGAGCCGGCGCGTACCGACCGCTTGGTAGAGATTTTTTCAACGTTAGTGAATGATATCAATCGCGCGTCATTAGTGCTCAGGCCATTTATGCCTGGCACTGCGGATAAAATTCAAGCGGTTTTAGGTGGCGACTACGTGCCATCTGAGACGCCAATTCTCTTCCCACGGTTGGAGGATGAACGTGCTAGCCGATAGCCACTGCCATATCCATGAGCCGGACTACGACTTACCCGCTGAGGGCGTGTTGAAGGCTGCAGCTGAAGCGAACGTGCGTCGAATTATTACCTTGTCGGGTGAAATGTCTGATCTACAGTTAGCACTCGACTATGCCAAGCGCTATCACGACAGCTACGGTCTAAAAGTGTATGCTTGTCTAGGAGTGCATCCGCAAGAGGCAAGTAATTTACCAGATGACTTTATCGACCAGATTCGACGGCTAATTGAGCCGAACCGCGATGTGGTTTGTGGCGTGGGCGAAATTGGCTTGGACTATTATTATGATTTTGCTAGTCATGAACTGCAAATTAAAGCTTTAAAGGCGCAGCTTGAACTAGCACATGAGCTTAACTTGCCGGTATCAATGCACATTCGGTCGGGTGACGGCGGCAACGCTTTTGATGACCTAATGGCAACGCTTGAGCAATTACCATTTAAAATACACGGCGTGGTACACAGTTTTACTGATACCACCGAGAGTCTGTATCGTGTGCTAAATTATGGCTTGTATGTGGGGGTAAATGGTATCGCGACGTTTAATAAAGACCCAGAGTTAGCGGCGGCTTACGACCAGATGCCGCTAGAGCGGATTTTGCTTGAGACAGATTCGCCGTGGTTGACGCCAAAGCCGTATCGCGGTCAGACGAATCAGCCGGCGCGCATTAAAGATATTGCGGCGGCTATCGCAGCGCGGCGTGGCTTAACGCTAGATGAAGTAGCGAAGCAGACGACATCAAACACAGTTGCATTATACGATTTGGCGGCTTAGGTGGTAAAATAAAGGTAATGATTTATTTAGATCATGCTGCCGCTACCCCCGTTGACCCGCGGGTTTTAAAGACAATGCTGCCTTACTTTAGTGATAACTTTTTTAATCCGGCGGCAGCTTATACGCCGGCACGTGAAGTAAAGGCTGACTTTGAGGGGGCGCGGCATCGTTTGGCGATGGTTATTGGCGCTCGCCCAGCGGAAATTGTTTTGACGGCTGGTGCGACTGAGTCGGATAATATTGCCTTACATGGCGTGACGGGCGAGGTTATTACCACGGCAATTGAACATCCGGCGGTGTTAGCGTTGGCGCGCGCCAGAGGTGGCAATATCTTGTCGGTAGATAGCGAGGGCCAAATCAACTTGGCGGAGCTAAAGGCAGCGATTACTGACCAGACTGAGCTAGTGTCGGTTTGCTATGTTAATAGTGAAACTGGCACAGTGGCGGACTTAAAGGCGATTAGCGAAGTACTGGCGGAATGCCGTGCCGAGCGTCGCTCGCGCAATCTTAAGCGCCAGCTACTGCTTCATACTGATGCTTCACAGGCTGTTGGCGTGTGTGATTTAAATGTGGCGCGTTTGGGTGTTGATTTAATGACTTTGAACGCCGGCAAATGCTATGGGCCAAAGCAGACTGGATTACTTTATGTGCGTGGTGGCGTGATATTGAGGCCGTTAATTTATGGCGGCGGCCAAGAAATGGGATTGCGCGCCGGAACAGAAAATGTTGCTAACGCTGTCGGGTTTGCGGTGGCGCTTGAGTTAGCAGAACGTTTGCGAAAAAGTGAAACGAAGCGACTAAGCGTAATGCGTCGTAGGTTAGTAGCATATCTGCAGACCGAACTGCCGAATGCGCAAATTAACGGCAGCAAAGCGCATCAATCGCCAGCGATTTTGAATTTTTCAGTGCCAGGGCTGGATGGCGAGCGAGCAGTGTTTGCGCTTGACGAGCGTGGTGTCATGGTGTCGACAGGGTCGGCTTGCGCGGCGAATCGCGGTACTAGGTCGCATGTGCTACTGGCGTTAGGTTTATCGCCAGAGCTAGTGGATGGCTCAATCCGGTTGTCTTTGGGCCGCTTGGTAGACGATGCTAAATTAACCGAGTTAGAGCAAATATTGGCGCCGGTAATTAAAGAGCAATTGCAATTTGGGAGCGCGGTATGCATTTAGTATTAAAAATTGTGTTATCAATCATAACTCCCCTGTTAGTATTGGCGATTGCTTTTGTAATCGCAACCGACAAAGTATTAGTGACGGACGATTTGGCGGGCTGCCAGCAGCCGTCGGATGCGGGACGTTGTCAGAAAGCGGATGTCATTGTAGCAGTGAGCGGTGGTAATACGCTTGCTCGTGCCGAGCGCGCTGTTGATTTATACAAGAAAGGCTGGGCGCCGAAGGTAATATTTAGTGGCGCTGCGGCTGACCCGACTACGGCCTCTAATGCCGAGATGATGCGTCGTTATGCCATTAAGCAAGGTGTGCCAGAGGCAGCGTTGGTGGCGGAAGGCGGTAGTCGTAATACTAAGGAGAATGCTGCGAACAGTAGTAAATTATTGCACAGCTTGAAGGCGCAGCGGGCAATTTTAGTGAGTAGCCCTTATCATTTGCATCGTGTGAAGTCTAACTTCGAGAAGATTGACCGTAATATCAGTTATCGAACGACAGCGGCACATGACCGGTTATGGCATCTTTGGTTCTTCAAGCCTAAGGGCTGGTCGACGGCTATTGTGGAATGGGGCGGCATCATGGAATTATCTGCAGGAGTGCATGTAAAATGACCAAAGTTTATGTTGGTATGTCGGGCGGCGTTGACTCGTCTTTGTCGGCGGCCTTACTCCAAGAGCAGGGCTACGATGTGGTCGGCGTTTATATGAAGAACTGGACGGAAGACTTGCCGGGCATGCAATGTCCTTGGGCGGCCGATCTAGCTGACGCCAAGCGAGTGGCAGTGCACCTTGGTATACCGTTTAAGGTGTTTGACTTTCAGACTGAGTACAAACAGCTAGTGGTTGATTATATGCTTGATGAGTACAAACAAGGTAGGACGCCAAATCCAGACATCATGTGTAACCAAAACGTCAAATTTGGTTTGTTTTTGCGTGCGGCTTTGGCGGACGGGGCGGATATGATTGCTACTGGTCATTATGCTGGTTCAGACGGTTCTCGCCTCTTGCGCGCAGCGGATGAAGCTAAGGATCAGACGTATTTTTTGTATCGCATTACGGGGCAGGCAGTTAGTAAAACGATTTTTCCACTGGCGCATTATCAGACCAAGCAGCAAGTGCGTGCAGATGCCGCTCAGCGCGGTTTAGTGACGGCGCGGAAGCGTGATTCGCAAGGCATTTGCTTTGTGGGTACGGTGGGAATTAAGGATTTTTTGAGTCAGTATGTTGAAACAGCGCCTGGTAATGTCATTGAGCAAGAGACCGGTAAGGTGTTGGGGCGCCATGACGGGGCAATTTTTTACACCTTCGGTCAGCGCCACGGGCTAAACGTGGGCGGCGGTTTGCCTTATTATGTGGTGGGTAAAAATATGGAGCGCAACGAAGTTTATGTGAGTCGCAATTTGAACGCTGCTGGATTCTTTAAGGATGAAATACTATTACATATGGTACATTGGATAAACGACGCGTCACGACCAGATAAAAAGTACCAGATTCGGGTGCGCCATCGGGCGCCACTAGTGCCATCTAGCTTGCAGTATGTGGGTGATGGCTTGCTTATTAAGCCGGATGAACCGGAGCGTGCGGTTGCTGCTGGGCAGTCGATTGTGATTTATGACGACCAAGAGTGTTTGGGTGGTGGTATTGTCCGCTAGTGCCCAGCTATGTGGTAAAATGGTACTATGAATGCTGAGGATATTAGACAAAAGTTTTTGGACTATGCCAAGAATAACGGTCACTATATTTTAGACCGCGCTAAGGTTGTACCAGAGAACGATAAAACAACATTATTCACCGGCTCCGGTATGCAGCCACTTTTGAAGTATTTATTAGGTGAGCCGCATCCGCATGGTACGCGTTTAGCTGATTCGCAGACTTGCGTGCGGGCGCAGGATATTGAAGAGGTGGGCGATAACCGCCACACAACCTTTTTTGAGATGCTAGGCAACTGGAGTTTGGGTGATTACTTCAAACGTGAGCAATTAACCTGGTTCTTTAATTTTCTCACCGAGGAGGTTGGTCTCGACCCGAATCGGTTGCATGTTACTTGTTTTCAGGGTGACCCAGAGAATAACGTGCCACGCGATACTGAGGCGGCGGAAATTTGGCAGGAATTATTTGCCTCTAAAGGTATTAAAGCTGAAATGTGTGATATGGGCTCAGAAGCGCATGGCGCTGAAGTTGGTATGCCGGAGAATGCACGTATTTTCTTCTATGACGGTAGCAAAAACTGGTGGAGTCGCAACGGTGGCCCAGCTACAACACCGCTAGGTGACCCGTGTGGCCCAGATAGCGAAGTGTTCTATGAATTTTCTGATATCCAGCATGATGCAAAGTTTGGTAAGCACTGTCACCCGAACTGTGATTGTGGTCGTTATATGGAAATTGGCAACCAGGTGTTTACGCAGTATGTAAAGCGCGAGCATGGGTTTGATTTATTACCAAAGAAGAATGTGGATTTTGGCGGTGGTCTGGAACGCATCGCGGCGGCTGCAATCGATTCCCCAGACGTCTTTAAGACCACCTTGTTTACTCCGATTATCACTCATTTGGAACAGATTAGTGGCAAGTCTTATGCCGACCATCAGCAGTCGATGCGGGTGATTGCCGACCACTTGCGCGCTGCTACCTTCCTCGCGGTAGATGGGGTACGGCCAAGCAATAAGCAACAGGGGTATGTGATGCGCCGGTTGATTCGCCGTGCTGTTCGCTTTGCTTTTGATTTAGGTGTGGAGCAGAATTTTATGGAGGAGATTGTACCGGTTATTGCTGGTATTTATGAAAAGTTCTTCCCAGAAGTTGAGGCGGCACGCGATGAAGTAATTGCGGTGATGATGAAGGAAGAAAAGGCTTTCCGTCAGACTTTGCGCAAGGGTATTAAGGAATTTAGTAAGTTATCGACTGATGGTTTAACGGGCGAAGAAATCTTTCGCTTGTATGATACCTATGGCTTCCCGGTGGAACTATCAGTGGAAGAGGCGGCCAAGCGTGGTATTACTATTCCTGATGACTGGCGTGAGCAGTTTGAGGCGCAGATGCAGCATCAGCGCGAGCTAAGCCAAGCGGCAACTAAGAAAAATAAGTTTTAGATTATCTTGACGGTTAGAGCTTTAAAAGGGGCAATCGCCCCTTTTAGTGTTGACTACTATGGTGGTTGTGCTAAAATAATCATAAGGACAATTAAAAGTAAGGGTAGTAGTGGACAATAAAAATAAATCTAACTCTAATTTATATAATCCGAATGCTGACGCGTGGGCAAAGGGCCTTGGCAACCCAAATGACCCGTCGAAGTGGGCGTACACCTCAGCAAAGGACGAGGCTGAGCGAACAGATGATTCTAAAACGCTAGACGAAAAGCTCGCTAACAATAAATCTTTATATGATGATTTGTTTAAAGTTAGTGAGCAGGCATCGGTGCGACACTCAGAGGAGCCATTAAATCCTGGCACTAACGAAAATAATAACAATAAGCGCGAAACCGCCGATGATTTAAAGACGGAGATTATCGGTGATCCAATTACAGAAGCTCCATTTAATCAAGCTGAAGGTCAGCGTGACTATGACAAATATAAGCCAGGCAAATACGAGAATGTTCGTTCGGAGAGTATTGAAGAGCACGAAGCGCGCCAGAAGGCGGAACGTGATGCCGCAAGGGAAGAAGTTGATCATAGTCAAGAAGCTAAGTATGAGCTGCATGTCGACATCAATGACGCCATGGTTGAACAGGCTGAGAAGGCGGGCAATTTGGATGATGTGCCAACTGAGATAAAGGCAAAATACGGTTTGTTAAGTCGCCAAGAGCGTAAGGCGATTAGCGATGATATGATAGCTAGCTATTCATTCTTTGACAACTTGCCTTCGTTTGGTGATGCAATAAAAATGCGCGATAAGGTATCGCGTGAGATGCTTAGGTCGGAGCGTACTGGTGGTTGGAGCGACAGAGGCAGAGAAAAGGTGCGTGATTATAAATATGTTCTAAACGATCTCGCTGGTGAGTATGGTAAATCTCTGTCTGACGCATCTAAAAACACGGATCATCCATTGAACGATCGTGATATTAATTTAGCTACAATAACTTTCTTTAAGCAGTGGATTAAATCAACTGAATTAAAGAAAGTTGAGCAAGCTAACCATACGCTGCGCAACCGATTTGCTAATTTTAAGGATAGGATTGTCGAATCATTTAGAGATAAAAATAAGCGCAAAATGGCCGTTAAGGCAATTGCGGCAACAGTGGGCGGTATTTTGTCGGCTAGCGCTTTTATTGGTTTAGCGAACAGTGAGCATTATATGGGTAACAATAGAGCTAATGCGCCAATTACGGCTACAATTAACCCAGGTGTGAAAGAACACCATGCTGAGAAGCATGAGAAGTCCAAAGTTAAACATGATACGGAGACTAAAGTCGACGTAAAAGATCTAAACCGTGCTGAAGTTCATTATACGGCAGATAATTTACCGAAGGCGGATTATCATCTATGGGGTACTGCACGTGGTGATGGTACGTATGACGTAAGTCGCAAAGTCAACTCAACGGCATTTAGCACGCCATTACCTAATAATTTGGAAGGGGCTAAGTCGTATTACTTTGAAGGTACAACTTCTAATCCACAGCAGCAGGCGATCTATTCAGTTAATTTATTGAGCGATGCGCAGCTAAACAAGCTCGGCTTCACTGGCAATCGTGCTGATGGAGCTGCTATTGACGCATTTGCGGCGCGATTATCGGGTGATAATCAATTGCGTGCTGATGCTATGAACGATTTAGCTGACTTAATGAATGATGGCAAGATTAATATAGAGTTTGCGGAATTGCCAGCTGGCGAATATGAAAACTACGGTATTAGGCAAAATTCAGATGGCACGAAGCACTTAGTATATGACACGATTCGAGTGGATGATGGTAAACTTAGCGTAGTTAAATTTGGCGACATGTATGTTAATATGGCGTGTGGCAATGTGCTAGTTAGAATGAATATACCCCAGGCTCCTGCGCCAGCGGTACAACAAACTGAGACTACAACTAATAGTACGCCAACACCATCACCAGATACTACTACAGATATAACACACGATACGACAGTAGATATTCATCACGACACCCCAGCTCCTAACCCAGAATCTACTCCTACTCCAACACCAACTCCGGAGCCAACTCCTACACCAACGCCTAATAATCCAACTCCAGCTCCTAACCCGGAACCGGAGCCTACTCCGACACCAGATACCCCAGAGCCAGAAATTAAATTGGAGCCAAAGGTGATATCGAAGATTCAACGTCAGAATGCATCAAGTAATTATACGGTGAATCATCAACCGGGTTCGGCTGAAAATCCAAATGGCGTGACTGAGCATATAACATATAATGCAGTTAGTGGCGAGAAGCCTAGCGTAGCACCAGAGCCTAAACCAGAAGCGCCTAAGATGAAGGAAGTGCACTTTAAGGATCGTGTATTTGCAAACAACATGAATAATTTAATGAAGAATATTGTGGCAATTACAGAAGCAAAGAACGTTACTGAAGCTGGTGTGCAGAATGCCAAGGTGGTCCAAGGTGGTCCAAGCTATGAAGAGATGAAGCAAAATAGCGTACATGCTACGGGCGTGGATAATGCCACTGGGCAGGCGGTAGACTTGGCAAATGAGGTTAATTAAAATAGTTGATAAAAGATACACTAGAACTAAATAAATTAATAGGAGGAATAAATGAAACATAGGATGAATCACAAAACAAGTCTGTTATATAAATCAGCAATGTTTGTTTCGGCATCAGTGTTAGCCGTCGCTACCGGAGTTACCGCGTTAGCGTGGGGGCCTGAGAATCGCCCAACTTACACCATGGAAAGCCCAGCGCCATCAGTTACCTTTAACTCAATTACCAATAGTAAGGGGTGGGGCGACGAACGTAATTTTTTAGTAATTAAGGATATTACGGCTGAATACAAGGGTGCTGGTGGTTTGAACACTATTGCTAAGAGCGGTGGATTTACAGATAAGGCAATACTTGCTGATCAACATTATTATATGGTAAAGGCCTTTGTGCATAACAATGCTGCGGAGAACTTACACTTAGTATCGAATGATACAAAAATTAAAATTAATATTGAGGACAGTAAAAAGCCGGTATTTAATGTTCAAGCTACCATATCATCTAGCAACTGTGGTGCGGATAATAAAGGCAATGCTGGTAAACCATGTAAAGTTTGGGATGATGTATTTATTGAACCCGAAAAAGGCAATAATGGTAAATACGATGACTACAGTTTATCGTACATTATTGATACTAGTAGATACTTTAACAATAAAAAGGACTTTACAACAAAGGGGTTCTTATTGAGTAATGATATTCATTCGAGGGCTGACACGGGCGCTTTACTGGGTTATGAAAAAATGGACGGCAAGCTTCAGGGGTGTTTTCAATACTCTGGATATGTGGTATCTATACTTCAGGCTACGTTAGTTCGTCCAGAAATGCCTGATTTTGATTTGACAAAGACCGCTAGAGTAGTGGAGGATTCTAATAGTAAGTCTAATAGTAAGAAGGAAGACTCAAATAAGAAGGATAGCTCCAATAGTCCGGAGAGTTCCACTGCTAAATCAGATGATAACATGCCGAAAGTTGTAATGGCTAAGGCGGGCGATACGGTTGAATATGAGGTCCACTACAAGAATATTTCTAAATCACAGCAGAATGGGGTTGAGGCTCATGATTATCTACCAAATGATATGATTTACGAGAAGGATAGCGCTAATGTTATCAATAAGAGTCATCCTGATGGCGTTAAGCTCGATGAAAAATCGCAAGCAGCATTTTTCAGAGAAAATGGTAAGTTTGCTAACATTGGTAGCTATAAATCTGGTTCTGAAGCAACGATTCGTTATCGTGCTAAATTACCGACCGAGGATAAGCTAAAGTGTGGTGAAAACCGATTTGAGAATACCGTAATGCTTGGCGTGTCAAATGTACGCAAAATAGCAACTAGTATTGTAACTGTTGTAAAGAAATGTTCTAAGGACAATCCAAAGCAGCCGAACAATCCAAATAAACCGCAGCAGCCACAGACTGAGATTTGTAAATATAATCGCAACTTAAAAGCAAGTGATAAGAAATGTGTAAAGCCTGGTGCTCCACGTGCTGGCGTAAAGGTTGCAACTGCGGCGGTTAGTCTAGTGCTGTTTCTTGGCTTGGCATCATTTATCACTTATCGATTAGTGCGCGCCAATAGACGAGCTAAGCAATCTAATAAGTAATACCGACTAGTTATAAATTTAACCCAGAGGGTTTACCTCTGGGTTTTTGTATTGTAGGCGTAATCATGATAGAATGGTAATATATGATACCTGGGGTTTCAATCGACCAAGTAGTAGTGGGCGGCGGTGTGCTGGCGGTGGCGGCAATCGTATTTGCTGAGAGTGGCCTGTTAGCCGGGTTTTTCTTGCCAGGTGACAGTCTGATTTTTACGGCCGGCTTTTTAGTTAGTCAACACGTATTCCAATTTAATATTTGGTTACTTTGCGGTATTTTGTTTTTGGCGGCAATTTTAGGCGACACTGTGGGCTATGAGTTTGGTAAGCATTATGGTCGTAAGCTAGAAAAAAGACCCAACGGCAGGATATTTAAGCGAAAATATCTATTGCAAGCAGAAGAATTCTACGTAAAGCACGGTAAGACGGCAATTATTTTAGCGCGCTTTGTGCCGGTTGTGCGGACGTTTGCACCAATTGTAGCTGGTGCATCAAAGATGACTTACCATCATTTTATTGCTTCTAATATAATTGGTGCTGCGGGCTGGACGTTTGGTATTACTTTTGTGGGATACTTTTTAGGTAAGGAATTTGAGCGGCTAGGCTTAAGCATTGACCAAGTGTTACTACCAGTTATAATGGTGATTGTTTTAATATCATTCTTGCCAGTAATAGGTCATTTGGCCTTGACGCAGTATAAAAAGCGTCGTGCTACTAAATTAGCTGACACTAATATCAAGCCAGATGAAAATAAGTTAAATTAGTACAAAAACAGGGGCATTTAGCCCCTTGTTTTATTATGCAATGCCTTTATTGGCGAACTTTATCGTAAGCGTCGCTCAAAATTTGGGCACTAGCGCGAAGTTTACCTTGTTCTTCGTCGGATAGATTTGGTGCAACTACTTTGAGCACACCGGCGCGGCCAACAACTGCTGGTAGCGAGAGGTAGACGTCGTTGATACCGTATTCGCCATTAAGCTTAACTGAGACAGGAATAATCGACTTTTCGTCGCGAAGCAATGCTTCACAAATACGTGTAGCGCTGGCGGCAATGCCATAATAAGTAGCTCCCTTGCGGTCAATTACTTTGTAAGCGGCATTTCTAACGTCATCAGCAATGGTGAGGTAGTCCATGTCTTGCATGACTCCGCCAAATTTATCGCTAGCTTCGTTAATATTCATGCCGGCAATATTGACCAGACTCCAAGCGGCGAATTCACTATCACCGTGTTCGCCTAAGATGTAGCAGTGAACATTATGGCTGTCGATGCCGAACTTTTCGCTTAAGATGTGGCGGAACCGCGCCGAGTCTAGGTTGGTACCAGAGCCAATAACGCGCTCAGCTGGAAAGCCAGAAACTTCTTGCGCCACGCGTGTCATAACGTCGACTGGATTAGAAATAATTAGTAGCAGAGCGTTCGGTGAATGCTTGGCGACCTCTGAAGCGACGTTACGCATAATGCTAGCATTGCGAGTAATTAAGTCCATGCGGGTTTCACCGGGGCGCTGGTTAGTGCCGGCGGTGATAATTACGATGTCAGAGTCGGCGGTATCGGCATAGTCGCCAGCCTGAATATCAACTTCCTTAAGTGACGGTGAGCCATGCTCAATATCCATTGCTTCACCTTCGGCGCGCTTGCGGTCGATGTCGACAAGGACAATGCGGCTGGCGGTGCCAAGGGCGCTTAGCGTGTAAGCGATAGTGCTACCTACTAGACCGGCGCCAACAATTGAAACTTTATTTGCTTTCATTTGTTCCTTTCTGTATCTTTAACCAGCTTTATTTTAGCACATTATTGGCATAAGTGCTATAATACAACTGTAGATTTAAAAAAATAACAAAGGAGCAAAATGGCAAAAATTCAATCTATTAAATCGCGTTGGATTCTTGATTCACGTGGCAATCCGACTGTTGAGACGGAAGTGCGCTTGGAAGATGGCACATTTGGCCGCGCTGGAGTGCCGAGTGGTGCGTCAACTGGTGCTGCTGAGGCTTTAGAGTTACGTGATGGCGGCGACTATTTCATGGGCAAAGGTGTCAACAAAGCGGTTAATAATGTTAACGGTATTATTGCTCCTAATCTAGTTGGCTACGAAGCTTCAGACCAAGATGCGCTTGACCATGCCATGTTGAATATTGATGGCACCGACAATAAGAGTGAACTTGGCGCTAATGCAATTTTGTCAGTTAGTTTGGCGGCCGCAAAGGCGGAGGCGAATTCGGAGCATTTGCCGCTATATCGTTACATTGCAAAAATGGTAGGAAATGACGTTGCTGATTTAACTTTGCCGATGCCAATGATGAATGTTATGAATGGCGGCGCGCACGCTTCTTGGAGCACTGATATTCAGGAATTTATGATTATTCCGTTGTCAGCACCAGATTTTCCAACAGCGCTTGAGCGGTCATGTAATGTATTCCATAACTTAGCTAAAGTATTAAAGGACTGCGATTATCCTACTACGGTTGGCGACGAGGGTGGTTATGCTCCGCGCGTGCAGAATGGCAATGCTGAGCCACTTCATTTGATTGAGCAGGCTATTAACCGTGCGGGTTATCGTTTGGGTGAAGATTTTGTTTTGGCGTTGGACGTAGCGTCGAGCGAATTCTATCACGATGGCATCTATGACATGAAGGTTGAAGGCAAGCAGCTCAATTCTGACCAGATGATTGAGTTTATTGATGGTCTAGTGTGTAACAACCCAATTGTCAGTGTTGAAGATGGCCTAGCTGAAGAGGACTGGGATAACTGGACTAAGCTTGAAGCTAAGTTGGGTAATCAGATCCAGCTCGTGGGTGATGATTTACTAGTGACGAATGTGGCACGATTACAGAAGGCGATTAGCTTAAAGGCGGCGAATTCAATTCTGATTAAGCCAAATCAGATTGGGTCGCTATCCGAGACGATCCGCGCTGTCCAGTTAGCTAAGGCTAATGGCTTTACCACAGTAATGAGCCATCGCTCAGGTGAAACCGAAGATACGACAATTGCCCACTTGGCGGTTGGCTTGAATTGTCAGCAGATTAAGACGGGCTCATTGTCGCGTACCGACCGCGTGGCGAAATACAATGAACTATTGCGTATTTACAGTGATAGTAATAATACGTTACGTTTGGCTAATCCATTTAGCAATCGCTAATTAGTTAAGGCGTAGCCATGGCGGCGCTTGACCGAACAGTCCAGGTGCTAATATTATAGAAGCGCCCACCGATATCGGTTAAGTAGCCGCCATTTTGTAATGTATTGACGCCCTTTTGTACGGCAAAATATACACTCGGCTGATAGAGAGCTATTGCTGGCACGTCATGCAACCATTGTTTAGCGAATGCCAAGTAACTTGATTCGCGTTTTTGTGCATTAATGGCGCTACGACCGTTTGCTAGATAAACATCGGCGCGTTTGGACTTGTAATTAGCGTAATTTAACCCAGTATCGCTAGCCTCTTTGCCCGCCCAGTAGGAATATTGGTCGGGGTCGGCGCCAAGGTGGTACTGATATACTAGGACATCGTAGTTACGCGGTGATAAGGTTGATTGTTGCGCGGTGTCGGTATCAACTTTGGTAACTTTGGCGTCGACGCCGAGTTCGCGCCAAGCTCTGGCAATTAGATCTGCAACTTTAGCGTAATTAGTTGATTTAATGGCGACGATATTAAGCTGAAGTGTGCGATTGCCTTTTACGCGGTAATCGCTACCGTTTTGGCGTACCCAGCCAGCCTTATCCAGCAGATCTTCGGCTAGTTTGCGATTAAATTCAGGCTGTTTTAGTTGGTCGACTGATTGGTAGATACCATTGGCGAGTGGCGTATTTAATGGTCGAGCGGGTTTGACGCCATTGACGGCGGTTACTTGCTGGATAATCTGTGCGCGGTCAACACCAAGCGATAGCGCCGAGCGGAGTTGAGGGTCGTTTAATAAGTCGCTACTAGTGTTAAATATTGCAAATACACCGTCGGTAGTGTCTAGCTGTACAATGTGGTGGCTGTTGCTGAATTGGCTGATTTTATCAATGTTGATATTGCTGGCGGCGTTGACCTCGCCCTTTTTGAGTCCATCTAACATGGCGTCCTGATTTGGGTAGATGCGAATCGCAATTTGCTGCAAGAGTGGTTTGATGCCGTAATAATAAGGGTTAACAACAAATGACCAAACGGTTTGCTTGTTGCGGGTTTCTACGGAGCGTAGCTTAAATGCACCGCTACCGATGATTTTTTGTGGCGCTTTAGTAGAGAGTGTCGTGATATCGGCGGCTGATTTACTGGCTAGAATATGTTTTGGTAAAATGCCGAAAGTTAGGGCATTTGGCAACGATAGGTACGGCGTTGGCGTAGTTAGTTCTATTGTAGTTGGGTCTTTGACTTTAACGGTAACATTTTTCCAGTTGTCAATGAGCGGGGAATTGATTTCGGGCGTTTTAATTAGCTTTAGAGTATAGGCGACATCATCGGCGGTGAGCGGCGTGTTATCACTCCATTTAAGTTTGTCGCGCAGTTTGATTGTCCATAGCTTGCCATCTGGGCTAACTGTCCAGTTGTTAGCCAACTTACCACGTAATTTACCAGTGGTGTCGTATGACACTAGACTACTATAGACTAGGGAGCTAGCTGCCTTTTCGCTATCAGTGGTGGCGTAGATTGGATTGATTGAAGTAATTTTGTCAATTACACCTTCTGTATAGGCGCCGCCCGCAGCCGGGATGGCGACGATATCGTTATGCGAACCGATAATGTTTTGTACGACACTTAGTGTAATCAGACTAGAGATAATTAAAATCCAGACTACCACTGGCGTTCGCGCCCCTAGCAGGCTATCGCGACGTTGGACGATAAATCTGTTGCAATGTTTAATGATGACGCGACCGACTGAATTAATCCGTTTGCGAACGGTCTTGAGATGCCGGTCGGTTTTGACGCTGGCGGTGGTAGAATTATGCGATTTTTTCTGAGTCATTAAGAGATAACCAAGTTGATGAATAGGCTTAGTACGAAGATGATAGCCAAAACAATAGTTGAATCGTAAAGGTTCTTCTCGAAGCCACGACGAGTGGTAAAGAGCTCGCCACTTGCACCTGAACCAGCGCCGAGTGATGCACCACGTGCTTGCAGTAGGATTGCTACCACCATTAATACCGAGCTAATTACGGTAATTGTGCCTAGAATATCAGTTAGTTTCATTTGTCCCCTCCTTTATTAACTTATTTGGCGTTAAGCTATTTATTAAATAGTTTAACAGACTTACGATTAAACTGCTAACCATTGCCCATAAAAATGACATTTTTATTGGTGGTAACAGTACGATAGTGAGCCAAACCATGAAGCCATTAATGACAATAGTAAATAGACCCATGGTGGCAAGCATAAACGGCAACGACATGACGGTGACAATTGGCTTGACGACGGCGTTGATAATAGAGAAAATGAGGCCGGCAATCAGAAAAATGCCGATATTGCCGAGTAAGTCGTGCAGGCTATTGTGACCAAATAACTCTACCGAAATGTAAAGCCCGGCCGAGCAGGATAGCCAACGAATGGCAAATAAAATATACCTCTGCATTACATTAATTATAACATATCCGAGTTGTTTTGTAATTTTGATTTAATGGCAGCGGCTAATTTTGCGCCAACTAAATTTGTTAGTTCGGCTTCGGGGGCGCCGGCAATTGCTTTAACTGAGCCAAAGTGACGCAATAGAGCTTGACGGCGTTTTGGTCCGACGCCTGGAATGTCATTCAAGATACTGCTAACGCCGCGCTGACGTTTTACTACCTCATGATAAGCGACCGCAAAGCGGTGAGATTCGTCGCGTAGGCGTTGAATGAGCTGCAGTAGGTCGGTGTAGCGATTGACGATATTGTGTCCGCGGAAGGTGAAGCTGTGACCGGCAGTGTGTAGCATGCCGGCATGGAGGTTAATCTGGTAGTAACCTCCTTCGAGCGTGACATCAACTCCAGCTAGTGGCTGCTGGATTAGGCTGGTAATAACCTCGGTGTTGATGTGAGAATCGGTGGCGCTGACAATAATCAGGTCATTTTCCTTCGCGAGGCCAATTAACGGTATGCCATCTACCAGAGGTGCTACGGCACAGACTTGTGGGCCGCCGCCATCCACTACAATTAAGTCGGGACGTGGCCAATTTTTATGGCGCGGCGAGAAGCGGCGTTGCATCACTTCGTCCATCGCGGCGTAGTCGTTGTTGCGTTGCTCAGAAATTTTAAATTTACGGTATGATTGTTTATCGGCGACGCCATTGGTAAAGACTACCATTGAACCCACTACATCTTGTCCACCTTGATGGGAGATGTCGTAGGCTTCGATGCGGCGCGGTATCTCTGCTAGGCAAAATAATTGTTGGGCGCCGGTTAGCGCCTTATCCTTGCTAATATCCATAAATTCTGCGCGACCGAAGATAATTTGGCGTTTAAGTTCTTCGAGTGCGTGCAAACGGTTGCGGAGACTAGCGGCCCGTTCGAAGTCTAGCTGTTTACTAGCGTCGAGCATGGCAGCCTTAACCTCGCGAGTGATTTTACTCCAGTCACCTTGCAGGTAGCGCACGAGCATATGGAGGTCGGCTTTGTAATCAACACTAGTGCCGTTTGGTATTAGGTGAAGCTGTTGCATGAGCGCGGAGCCTTGCTCGCTTGCGCTGGTAAGATAGGGAAAGACGCGGCGGAGGCAATGCAAAGCTTTTTTGAGTGGCGTGGCGCTGTAAAATGGTCCGACATAAGTGGCGTCATCGCCGTTTGGTAGACGGGTGACTGTGAGGGTCGGCCATTCGGCGGAGAAATTAATGCGGACATAGCAGACGTTTTTGTTATCGCGAAGTAAGATGTTATAACGTGGCAAGTAGCGCTTAATCATCTCGTTTTCGAGGAATAACGCATCAATCTCTGAATCGGTTTCAATCCAGTCCGTCATAGCGATGTCAGCTACTAAAGCGCGAGTTTTTGCGTCTGGATGTTCGCGATTAAAGTATTGCATGACGCGTCGTTTTAAAATGGACGCCTTACCAACGTAAATTACTGCCCCGTTGGCATCTTTGTGAAAGTAGACACCAGGACAATTAGGGAGAGTTTTTAGTTTGTCGGCTAACAATTGATTCATTAAACCTATTTTACCACAAAATAAAATAGCAATTATTGCAAGAATCTGGTAAAATAGAAGTATTATGTTTGCTGATACCGCAGAAGTATTTATTGAAGCCGGCCGTGGTGGTAACGGCGCGGTTAGTTTACGTCATGAAAAATACGTCGAAAAGGGCGGCCCAGACGGCGGTGACGGCGGTGACGGCGGCAATGTGGTGTTTGTAGCGGATAGCAATGTGAATACTTTGGCGGAATTCCGGTTTAAACCAGAGTTAAAGGCACAGGATGGCGGTGCGGGTGGCAAGCGCAAGATGCATGGTGCCAATGGTGCTGATAGGTTAGTTAAGGTGCCGCTTGGCACAATCGTGCGGCGCGATGGTGAAGTGATTGCTGATTTAACTGAGGTTGGTCAGCGGGCGATTGTGGCGCGTGGTGGCGAGGGCGGCTTTGGTAATGCCCACTTTAAGTCATCGACTCGTCAGCTGCCACGAGTGGCAGAAGTTGGCACAAAAGGCGAGAAGTTTACTGCTCAGTTGGAGCTAAAAATGGTGGCAGATGTTGGTTTAGTAGGATTCCCTAACGCTGGTAAATCGACTTTTCTGTCAGTAGTAAGTAACGCTCGTCCTGAGATTGCTAATTATGCGTTTACGACATTGACTCCGAATCTAGGCGTGGCTGACGTTGATGGTAAGTCGCTTTTAATTGCCGATATTCCAGGGTTGATTGAGGGCGCCAGCCAAGGCAAAGGACTGGGCGACGAGTTTTTGCGCCACGTTGAGCGCACGGCAGTGATTCTACATATGATTGATGTAATGTCAAATGACATTAGTGGCGATTACCAGAAGATTCGTAGCGAGCTGACGCAGTATTCAGCTGATTTGGCGGGCAAACCGGAGATTATCGCGATTACCAAGACTGATTTAGTTGATGATGAAATCGCTACTATGCAGTTAGATGAGCTGAGGCAAGTGACGGAGAGTCCAATTTATCTATTGTCGTCGCAGGCGCACCATGGCACCAAGGAATTGCTACGTAAGTTGGCGGTAGTAGTTGCAGATGAGCGACAGGCGCAGGCTGAGCAGGCGGCAACGGAGGCTGAGGCGCTGGATGATACACCGGAAGTGATTGAGTTATCGAAGAAACAGCTAAATTCAACTTGGTGGGTGACGCGTGAAGAGCGTGAGAGCGGCACGGTATATGTGGTGACTGGTGACCGAATTGAAAAGTTTGCTGAGAAGACCGACTTCGATAATGCCTTTGGGGTAAATCGTTTGCGTGATATTCTACAACGTAGTGGCATCGCGCGCGAGTTGGAGCATCAGGGCGCTAACGGCGAGTCAATTATCGAGATTGCTGGCCATCAATTTACCTTACTGGAACAGTGGAACGATTAGATAAAAGTGTTATAATGAATGCAGGTTATTAAATAAAAAAGGAGTAATATGAGCGGTAAATTAGTATTGATGCGGCATGGTGAAAGTGAATGGAACTTGCTTGGCAAGTGGACTGGCTGGACGGATGTCTCTTTGACGCCAAAGGGTGCCAGTGATGCCTTGAAGATGGGTGAGCTAGTTAAGGATATTAAGTTTGATGAAATCTATACAAGTAAGCTCAAACGGTCGATTGAGACCATGCAACAAGTGATGAAGGCGCAGGGGCAAGATAATCCAGCTTATACGGCAGTGTCTGAACTAAACGAGCGCGATTATGGTGACTACACTGGGCTAAATAAGTGGGATGTCAAGGCTAAGGTTGGTGATGAGAAGTTTAATGCTATCCGCCGTAATTTTGATGAGCCAATTCCAAATGGTGAAACCCTGCACGATGTCTATAATCGTGTAGTGCCATGGTATCGCGAACAGATTGTTAGTAAGTTGCAGCAGGGTGAAAATATCTTATTTGTAGCGCACGGCAATTCAATCCGTGCACTAGTGAAGTATATTGACAGTATTTCTGATGCTGACATTGCTCATTTTGAGATGAAATTTGGTACAGTGCTTGAATATCAGGTAGATGCCGAGGGCCGCGCGGTGTCACGCGAAGAAATGCACGCCGATATTGAGCAAACTCACGCTTAATGATGAAATTTGATGTAGCCAAAGTAATCGCTCAACACCAGCTGGTGTCTGACCAAGTTAGCCCAGAGGAAATCAGGCTGATTTTGACGGCATTGCAGCAGGTGATTGTGGCTGATGTAGCGGGCGATGTCGTTGAATTTGGCTGCTACAAAGGCACGACCAGTTTGTTTTTAATGCGCCTATTGCGCGCAATTGCTCCGCAGCGTCAGCTATATATCTATGATTCGTTTGATGGGTTACCAGATAAGACTGCAGCAGACCGCGCTGGGTTAGGGCAAGAATTTAAACGGGGCGAACTAAAAGCCACGAAGCGCGAAGTAATAGAGAACTTCAAACGCGCTGGGCTGCCTTTGCCGGAGATAAAGAAGGGCTGGTTTGCTGATTTAACGCCGAGAGATGTGCCGGAGCGGATTGCATTTGCTTACTTTGATGGTGATTTTTATGGCAGCATTAAAGATAGCTTTGCGGCTTGCGCTGGTCGTTGGATGCCAGGTGCTGCGATTGTTGTGGACGATTACGGCAATGAACATTTGCCGGGTGCGCGGCAGGCAGTGGATGAATGGTGTAATGCGCACCGTAATTTAATTAAGTCTGGTCCTCGGTTGCAAGCCTCGCTGGCAATTATCCAACTAAAGTAGAGATTAAAAATCACCCCTTTGCAGGGGTGATTTTGGTTTAGTCGGTGTTGGTTTCGACAATACCAACGTGAAGTTCTTTGAGCTGAGAGTTGAATACGGTATTCGGTGAACTCATCATGAGGTCGATGCCAGAACCATTCTTCGGGAAGGCGACGATATCACGGATATTGTCGGTGTTTTCCATGACCATGAAGATGCGGTCGATGCCGAAGGCACAACCTGCATGCGGCGGTGCGCCAAAGCGGAAGGCGTTGAGCATTGCGCCGAATTTTTGATCGACGTATTCCTTGTTGTAGCCAAGCAGACCAAATACCTGATACATAATCTCAGGGTTGTGATTGCGGACTGCGCCCGAGCAAATTTCATAGCCATTCATTACCATATCATATTGGTCGGCGACAATTGCGAGCTTATCCGCGTCGGTCTTGGCGTCAGTAAGCGCCTTTAAGCCGCCACGTGGCATCGAGAATGGGTTGTGGCCGAAGTCAACTCGCTTATTAGCCTCGTCGTATTCATAGAATGGGAAGTCGGTAATCCAGCAGAGGGCAACTTCATCGTCGTGTTTTAGACCTTGGTAGTCAGCGAATGCAATGCGGAGTTTGCCAAGCACCTTATTGACCAAGTCGCGTTTGTCGGCGCCAAAGAAGACAATGTCACCATCGGTAGCTTCAGTACGCTTGGTAATCTCATCAAGCTCAGCTGGTGCGAGGAATTTAGCAATTGGACTCTTAATCTCGTTATTTTTGTAGGTCAAGTAGGCTAGACCACCAGCGCCATTTTTGCGTGCCATCTCAGTGAAGAGGTCGATTTGGCTGCGTGGCATTGCGGCGCCACCTTTAACACAAATTGCCTTGACACATTCCGCCTTAGCAAAGACACCAAAGCTAGTATTTTTTAGTGCATCAGTTAGTTCAACTAGCGGCATACCGTAACGCAAGTCAGGTTTATCGGTGCCGTATGTTTCCATTGCAACGGTGTACGGGATGCGCGGCACGTCGGTTGGTTTAGTGTAAGTAAAGTCGGCAGAGCGATAGGTGTTGACTAGCTTTTTGCTACCAAAGTCTTGCGCAAGATTGAGAATTAACGGTTCGATAGTCTGACGAACTGTTTCACCTTTGTCAACAAAGCTCATCTCAAGGTCTAACTGGTAAAATTCACCATAGAGGCGGTCGGCGCGTGGGTCTTCATCGCGGAAGCAGGCGGCAATTTGGTAGTACTTTGGCACACCACCAACCATTAACAGCTGCTTAAACTGTTGTGGAGCCTGCGGTAAGGCGTAGAACTGACCAGGGCGAAGACGCGATGGAATCAAGAAGTCGCGTGCGCCTTCTGGACTAGAGTTAGCGAGAATTGGTGTAGCTACCTCAGTAAAGTCGTGGTCTTCCATGTAGTGTCGAATTACACGATAGAAACGGTCGCGTTCACTAATCATTTTTTGCATACTTGGACGACGGAGGTCGAGGAAGCGATATTTAAGCCGCATTTCCTCGCTTGATTGTTGACCTTCATCCTTAGTGGCTACTGGTAAAGGCTCAGAACGGTTTAAAATTTCTAATTTTTGAGCCACAACCTCCACTGTGCCAGTTGGAATATGCGGGTTTTCGAGCCCTGCGCCACGATTACGCACTAGACCTTCCGCGCTGATACAAAATTCGTCACGGAGGCTCTCGGCATCTTTAAACATAGCTGGGTCGTCTGAGTTGAAGACCAGCTGTACTAGACCAGTATGGTCGCGAAGGTCAACGAAGATAACGCCACCATGGTCGCGTCTTGTGTTGACCCAGCCGGCGACTTTGATGGTCTCGCCGACATGTTTAACACTCTCAATTGCTAGTGTTCTTTGCATTAAAATAATCCTTTCCTTGTAACTAGGTTATATTTTACCACATTTTAGATTGGCGCAGATGGGGTTGACAATACTGTCTAGTGTTACTAGGCCAACAATCGCTTCATCATGCTTTACGATGGCAATAGTTAGTTCACTGGCAGCCATCTTGTTGACCACTGATTTAAGCGGTTCGTCGACTGTAACATAGAGTACGTCGTTTCGCAGATAGTCTGAAATGGACTTTTCGCTTTGCGCTACAATCGAGACGTCACTAAGGTAGATTAATCCAGCAACCTCATCGTTTTTTAGTACGGGGAAGACGCCCTGTTTGCTCTTAAAGAGGTCGTCTAGTGCTTTTGGCGTCAAGCGGTCGCGCTGCTTTAGTTTTACTACTTCTGCCCAAGGATGCATGCAGTCTTGGGCGGTTTGTTGGCTATTTAGTAGTGTTTGGGTTAGTTCTTGCTTGAGATCAATATTTAGTTTGCTATCTTCAATGAGATGACTAAGCTCGTCGGTTGAGGCAACACGCGGCTTTGGCGGTTCGACGGTTAGTGGGCGCAAGAATTCAGTCCAACTGAAGTAGTGATTGACGAATTTAGATTGGTCAGCTAATAGCACAGTAGTGACAGGTGAAATTTTATTGCCAAGTAGTTCGGACAGAGTGATTAGTGCACCCGCCAAAATTGAACCAGTGATGATACCGTAGCTACGGGCGGCAATACTGGTTAGGATAATAATTAAACAGATATGAATAAACTTTAAGAATAGATAGAACGTCGGGTAGACATGAATGAAACGGGCGACGTCTTGATACTTCTTATTGGTTTTGCCGAGCCGTTTGATTTCAAAATCACTTAAACTAGGGGCAAAGTTAACACTTGATAACGCAGTCGATAATATGGTAATCAAGATTATGAAGATAATAGGCATGATATTATTATAGCATTTATGCTATACTAGTAATAATGTTATTTGGAGGATATTGTGAGAAGAGATAATGAATTGGGTAGTATGCGCCTAGCGTTTGTGCTGATTGTGGTAGTAGTATTAGTATTTGTTGGCCTGTTTTGGTATAAGAGTTCGCAGCCGAAGCCAGGTGAAGGTCAGTTTGACGTTAAAGATACCTCTAATGCTACGCGGCGTGTTGATATGAAGGCATTGGCGGATAAGCTAGACCCGCAGCATCCCATCACAGTAGATAAAGTGAAGGCAGCTTTTAAAGATTTGACCGGTAAAGAGATGGCGCAAGATGAGGTTAATAAGGTCATCCCAGATCACATCAAGGGTAAATTGGACAGCAAGGTGACAGTAATTGAATACGAGGACTTTGCTTGTGTTCATTGTCAGGCGGTACATAGCTATGTTGATAAGATTCATCAAGAATATGGTGACCGTGTGCGGTTTATTTATCGTAACTTCAGCTTGTCATATCCAAACTCCGATACGGTGCTAATCGCGGGCGAGACGGCAGCAAAATTGGGTGGCAATCAAGCATTTTGGAAGATGCATGATTTGCTGTTTCAGAATGATATGTGGGTAAGCTATGCGGTTGATTCAGCAACACGAAATAAGACTTTGACAGATTATGCAAAGCAATCGGGCTTGGATGCTGACAAATTTAATGCTGAGTTTGTTAATGCGCAGACAAATGGTGTAAAAGCAAAGATTGAGCGAGACTGCGCACTCGGTCGTCGCATGGGGGTAAACGGCACGCCATCAATATACATTAATGGCAAGAAGCTAGATGGTGCCGTAAAGTATGAGACGTTGAAGAGCGCTTTAGACAAGGCATTGCTTAGTCTAAAAAAGTAGTATAATTAAGTGTAATAGTTGCCAGTCAACTAGATGAAGAAAGGATAAAATGGTAGAATCTCGAGCTGCTGACAAAGGTGATGTTATCACTGTTAAGCATTTTAAAATGGATTTTGGCGACAAACATGTTATTAAAGATTTGTCGTTTGAGGTTAAGCGTGGTGAAGTGTTTGGGCTACTTGGTAGTAACGGTAGCGGTAAGACCACAACGCTGCGCGCACTGTTTGGCGTTTATAAACCAACTTCGGGAGAATTGTTGGTAGATGGTGCTCCATATAGGGTTGATAGTGGTGTTAAATTGGGCTATTTGCCGGAAGAGCGGGGGCTGTATCGTAAAGAGACGGTAGCTGATGCTATGCGATTTCTTGGTCAACTAAAAGGTATGTCGCGCCAGGAGGCCAATCAGTACATCAAGCAATATCTAGAGCGCGTCAAGATGACCGAATATGCCAATACTCGTCTTGATAAATTGAGTGGTGGCCAGCAACAAAAAATTCAGCTCGGCGTTGCTTTAATGAACGACCCAGAGCTATTAGTGCTAGATGAGCCGACTAAAGGTTTTGACCCAGTGAACTGCAAGCTGCTAATGCAACTTATTATGGAGAGCAGGGAACGCGGTGCCACCATTGTAATGATTAGCCACCAGATGGAAGATGTGGAACATCTTTGCGACCGTGTACTTTTATTAAAGAACGGCGTGGCCGAGGCCTATGGTACACCAGAGGAAGTTGAGCATAAATATGGCGAAAAGTCGCTTCGCGATGTATTTATTAAAGTTTACGAAGGAGACAAAGACAATGAGTAGGTTATTTGGCCACAATTTTGGTACAGTGTATCGTTTTGAGATGATACGCACCATGAAGAAAAAGATGTTTTGGCTTAGCATCCTAATTGTGCCAGCTATTATATTTATAATTGCGGGCATTTCAGTGTTTTCTCAGAAGACACAGCACGATAATATCGAAGCTGCTAGAAACGGATCGTACAAGATTGCGATAATTGATGATAGCGGTTTAATCAATAAAGACGATATTGCCGGTACGGGCGCGCATTTGACGCGCGATTTGGCTGGTAGCGAGCGCGATTTAATGAGCAAGAAGCTTGATGCTGTAATTCACTATCCTAAGAACCTCAGTAATATGCCGGTTACAATTGACCAAAACTATATTGGAATGATGGAAGGCGGCCGCTATGAAGATATTTCGAAGGGTATTCTTTCAAAGAGTGCGAAGCGTCGTATGTCAGATGATTTGACAAGTATGACAAAGTCAACCGTGAGATACAATACGCAGAATTATCGTGATGGCAAGCCAATCAACCCGATTGCTGAGATGATTGCTCCAGGGGCGTTGATTATTGTGTTCTATCTGATTTTGTCGGTTTACGGTAGCATGATGGTTAATTCGACCACCGAAGAAAAGGAGAATCGTGTTACCGAGATTATTCTAACTACGATTAATAGCCGGACTTTCATCTCAGCTAAAATTATGGCCTACATTTCATTGATATTTGTGCAGATTTTTGAGATGGTAGGCATATTGGTGTTAGTGTTTGCTGGACTGCGTATTTTTAAGCCTGAATTTGCTGGTGGAATTATACCATTTATTTCACAGATTCCGCTTGATCCGGTAAGGCTTGGCGTAGGGTTTGGTATTTTTGTGCTCAGTTTAATGCTAATTTGTGGAACACTGGTTGGTATGGGAGCGGTGTCACCGACCGCGAAGGAAGCCAGCCAATATACTGGAATTGTAATGATGCTGGTGTTTATACCAATCTATGCGCTTAACATATATATTACAGCTAAGGCTGATTTAGTTGCGCAGATTTTAATGTATTTTCCATTTACGGCGCCAATTCCGCTATTAGTACGTAATGCTATGGGCTATTTAACGATGCAGGATGTGGCCATTGTCTTTACTATCATGATAGTGTCGATTATAGTAGTGATGCTATTGGCTGCTAAGCTGTTCCAAATTGGAGCAATTTCGTACAATAAAAAACTGTCACTTAAGAGCCTCGGCTTTGTCAAGAAGGTTTCTAAGTTATTTGGTAAGGCATAAATAACCGAGTTTAGTGTTCGGGCACTGCTAACATAGGGCAGTGTCCGATTATTTTTTTCATAGTGGCTTTTTCGGCGGCGGTTACCCATAGGTGGTAGCGGATTTTTACGGCAATTTGGCGTGCTACATAGGCGCAGCGGAATTTGATGTTGGTGGGTAGCCATTGGTTAGCATCGCTACTAGACTTCTGTAAGTTGCTTTTGCTACTGACGGCCAATAACTCCAAGTCATCATTGGCAAGTTCTTGTCGGCGTGCGGGCGATAGTTCTGCAGCGCCAGTTTGCCAAGCATTAGCAAGGGCGACAACATGATCAATTTGTACATTTTTGTGCATTTCAGCCTTATTTTTTATGAGCATAAAATTTCCGGTATAGAGGTCGTATAATTTTCCAGCTATGACATGACAGCCATCAAGCGTCTTGTCTGTGAGGTCGCGCTGTAAAATTCGCTGTCTTGTATTGCACTTTCCCCACGGCTGCCAACCATGGCCAAATTTTTTACGATCATATTTTTTGCTACTATCAAGAGGTTTTACGGGCAAATGCTCAAGTAAATTTTGTGCTGATAAGTCAAAATTTTTAGCATGATCATATTTATTGAAATCGGGCCAGTAGCTATAAATGAGCGCAAAAATTATGTACACAATAAGTATGGCAATGGCGACATACCAAATGCGCCGGCGTTGGTGATATTGGGTTGAATGTTGTTCCATGATTTTTATATAAACTGACAATTTTCTATATGTATTATATAATAGAAAATATGAAGCGAACGGCAATTTTATTAAGTATGTTTGTTGCGGCCTTGGCTGTAACCTTGATAACATTGCCAGTTGTGGCAGCGCCAAGCCAAGATGTGGTAAAAGTGAGCTGCACCTCAGCGCAGTCGATGTTGTCGCAGATTGAAAAAACCGATGCGGCGTTGAGGATTAACCGCGGGCGTGTCTACAACGAACTGAATGACTTGTTTTTTGCAATGAATGCCCGTGTTTCGGTGAACCGTTTATCGTCAACCAAACTAGCAAGCATTACGGATGATTACAGTAACGAGCTGAAAGATTTTCGGTCGCTATATAGTGATTACGATGGCGATTTAACTAATCTAGTTGGCATGGATTGTCGGTCTAATCCGGATGACTTTTATAGTAGCTTGACTAAACTGCGTGATAAGCGTAGTAAGTTAAAGCAAAGCGTAGATACGCTAGATAAGTTGTTTCATGATTATGTTGATGAGTTTAATGCAGTGCGAAAGAGGCTAGATGTTAAATAAGGCGCAAGCTTTGGTGGCGCGGCATCGTCTAAGCTGCTTTATCTTACTATGCATTGTTATTACGATAATAATGACCTCAATTAGTCTTCGGATATATCAGGTTAGTGGCGCAATTCAGCTTGACCTTAGTCGCCCAGGCTATGAGAAGGTGCGTTCGCAAGTAAAAAAGGAGGCGGACGACCATCCGTTTGGTTCAACTGGTGCGCTTGATGCGGCAGCGCTGAAAGATTTTGATGCGCGAATTGATAAATATCAGCGTGAGTTAAAGAATCTAGGTAACTTTAATGCTGAACAGTTAGACGACGAGAACCTGGGTATTACTGATAGTGACAATGATGGCAGTTCGCAGCCAACACACAACTAATTTGGCACTCTTGACATTAGAGCGCCAAAGCATTATCATATAGGTATGATGACTGAGCGCCAAGCGCGGATTTTGAAAGCTATGGTGGAGCAGTACGCTGAGCTAGCTGTTCCAGTGGGCAGTGTGCTCCTAGCTAAGTTGTTTGACGTGTCGCCAGCTACCATGCGTAGCGAGATGGCGCAGCTAGAAAAGATGGGGTATCTCAAGCATACCCATACTTCTTCTGGGCGTATACCAACCGATAAGGGGTATCGCTTGTATGTTAATAGTATTGTTGAGACTGGTGCGATGGCGCGTAGCAACAATACAAAAGAGCAGCGTCAGGCTAAGGCAATTCGAGCGCGAGTTATGGCATCCCCCGATAGAGCCGATTTGGCAATTCGGGCGGCAGTAGATTCTCTTGTGGAAGCGACGCACAATTTGGGTCTAGCTACTATCGGTGAGCAATTGTACATGTCTGGTATCAGTAATTTATTCTCACAGCCAGAGTTTGAAAACGGCGACCATGTACGTTCGGTGGCGTCGCTACTAGATAATTTAGAACCATGGCTCAGGGAGACTGCCCCAAATGACGTACTAAATGTATTTATTGGGTCAGAGAATCCAATTGGTCGCGACAGCGGCTCGTCATTAATAATTAGTCGATTTAATTCGCCGTATTCAGACCATAGCTACATTGGCGTGCTAGGACCTACGCGCCAAAGTTATGCGCGGGTGATGATGTTAGTTTTAGAGGCAGGGCGAATGTTGGAACATGTTTTACGGGAGGACAATAATGAAGCAAGATGATAAGCATAATGATACCAAGCAGTCGGAGCAATCGGCAAAAATAGCCGAGTTGACCAATGATTTGCAACGGACGCGGGCTGATTTTGAGAATTATCGTAAGCATACCGAGCAGGATATTGCGGCGGCGCAATTGCGGTCAGCAGAGCATATACTAGGTAAACTATTGCCGACGATTGATATTATTGATAGTGCGACAGCACAGGTGCCGGCTGATTTAGCGGAAAATGAGTGGGTAAAGGGTGTGGCTGCGATGCGCGCTAAACTGTTAAAGTCTTTGGGTGAACTTGGGGTAGAACCGATAACAGTGAAATCAGGTGATTTATTTGACCACAACCAGCATAACGCAATTCAGTTCGATGAGTCAGAAGGCGATACTGAGGTAGTGAAGGCGGTACTTCGTACGGGCTACCTCTATCATGGGCAAGTTTTACGTCCGGCTATGGTGAGCGTGACGCGTAAATAGTGTTGACTATATTACTACAATTGGCACTCTTGACATACGAGTGCCAACGTACTACACTAGAGATAGTTGGCAGTTGGATAAGCTGACTGCCAGGGTATTGTTCTAAGGAAAGGAGCATATGGGTACGATAATTGGAATTGATCTTGGTACAACTAACAGCGCAGTAGCGTATTTGCTAGCTGGTAAACCAGAAATTATTGCTAATAAAGAAGGTAATCGCACTACCCCATCGGTGGTAGCGATTAACAAGAAGGGTGAACGCCTAGTTGGTCAGGTGGCGCAGCGTCAGCGTGTAGTAAATGCTGAGAATACTATTTACGCTATTAAGCGTTTAATGGGTCGCCGCTTCACTGACAAGGAAGTCCAGAAGGACTTGGGCGTAATGCCATATAAGATTGTCAATAACAAGGGCAATGCTGCGGTTGAAATTAATGGCAAGGTGTATAGCCCAGAGGAAATTAGCGCAATGGTGCTAGCTAAAATCAAGGCTGATGCGGAAAGTTACTTGGGTCATCCAGTGACAGAAGCCGTTATTACGGTGCCAGCTTACTTTGATGATTCGCAGCGCCAAGCAACTAAGGATGCTGGTAAAATTGCTGGCCTTGAGGTGAAGCGTATTGTTAACGAACCGACTGCTGCTGCTTTGGCCTATGGGCTAGAGAAGAATGCTGATGAAAAAATTGTAGTGTTTGACCTTGGTGGTGGCACGTTCGATGTATCTATCTTGGAACTTGGTGACGGCGTGTTTGAAGTTAAGTCTACGAATGGCGATACCCACCTTGGTGGTGAGGACTTCGATAACCGGATTGTTCGTCACTTTATTGATGAATTTAAGAATGAGACTGGCATTGACTTGTCATCCGACAAGGCTGCTATGCAACGCTTGAAGGACGAGGCCGAAAAGGCAAAGAAGGAACTTAGTACTACTACGGAATATGATGTAAGTCTACCATTTATTACGGCTGACGCCTCAGGCCCAAAGCACTTTGAGACTGCATTGACGCGTGCTAAACTTGAGGAATTGTGCGCTGATTTGCTTGATCGCTTGGCAGTTCCGTGCCGTAAGGCAATGGATGACGCTGGCGTTAAACCAAGTGAACTTGGTCACGTTGTCTTGGTTGGTGGTATGACTCGTATGCCAGCAGTGATTGAGAAGGCAAAGGAAATCTTTGGCAAGGAACCAATGGCTGGTGTAAACCCGGACGAAGTTGTTGCTGACGGTGCTGCAATTCAGGGTGGCGTGCTTGCTGGCGATGTGAAGGATGTCTTACTGCTTGATGTTACTCCATTGAGCCTTGGTATCGAAACGATGGGCGGCGTGTCAACTAAGTTAATTGACCGTAACTCAACTATTCCGACTAGCAAGTCGCAGGTCTTTTCAACCGCATCAGATAACCAACCTCAGGTAGAAATCAATGTTTTGCAAGGTGAACGTGAGTTTGCTGCGGATAATAAGTCGCTTGGTCGCTTTATTCTGGATGGTATTGCGCCAGCGCCACGTGGCATTCCGCAGATTGAAGTTACCTTTAATATCGATGCTAACGGCATTTTAAATGTCACTGCTAAGGATAAGGGTACCGGTAAGGAACAATCGATTACGATTCAAAACAGTGGTAATCTATCGAAGGAAGATATTGCTAAAGCACAGGCTGAAGCTGAAGCGCATGCCTCGGAAGATAAGGAAAAGCGTGAAGCAATTGATGCCCGTAACCAGCTAGAGAATACGATTTATCAGGCAAAGAAGATGCCAGATGAATTTAAGGACAAAATTTCTGAAGACGACAAGAAGGTAGTCGAAGCTGCTGTTAAGGAAGCTGAGGGGCATCTCAAGTCAGAAGATAAGAGTGAACTAGAGTCAGCTCAGAAGACTTTGTCGGAAGCGATTCAGAAGGTTGGCGCTAAGCTGTATCAGCAAGCTGCACAAGAGGCAAGCAAGAATGATAAGAAAGACGATGGCCCAGTAGAAGGCGAAGTCGTCGATAAGAAATAGTTAAAACTGCAATTAGCGCCCTAGTCGATTAGGGTGCTAATTGTATATAATGGAGGCATATGGCTGAAAAACGAGATTATTATGATGTATTAGGTGTGAGCAAATCAGCCTCTGCTGATGAAATTAAAAAGGCGTTTCGTAAATTAGCAATTAAATATCACCCAGACCGCAACCCTGGCGACAAGGAGGCGGAGGCGAAATTTAAGGAAGCAAACGAGGCCTATGAGGTATTGAAGGATGACGCCAAGCGCCAACGGTATGATCAGTTTGGTCATGCTGGCGTCAATGGTGGTGCTAGCGGTGGTAATCCATTCCAAGGATTTAGTGGGCAAAATGTTCACTTTGACTTTGGCGGAGGTGATTTTACTGACCTAAACGACTTGTTTGGTTCAATGTTTGGTGGAGGTGGACAGTCGCGTCAGTCATATCGCGGTCGTGATGTTAGCGCGTCCATAACGTTGACATTCGAAGAAGCCGTGTTTGGCACAGAAAAGACGATAGAGCTAAACATTTTAGACGATTGCCCAGTTTGTCACGGTACGGCAGTAGCGCCAGGCTCGAAGTTGGTGCAATGCGAGTACTGTCACGGTTCAGGCCAAGAAGTGCGGACAATTAAGTCGTTTATTGGCGTGATGCAGCAAGCGGTGCCATGTAGTCATTGTGACGGTCGCGGCGAGTGTCCGGAACGACCGTGTTCGGCTTGTGCTGGTAAGGGCGTAATACGCCAGAAGAATAGTTTGGAAGTGAAGATACCGGCTGGCGTTGATGAAGGCTCAACGATTTGCGTACGCGGCCGTGGCGAGGCAGCATTTAATGCGCCACATGGAGATTTGTACATTGATATTCATGTTAAACCGCATAAGAAGTTTACGCGCGAAGGCGAGCTAATATTGAGCGAGGAATCGGTTTCGATGGCGGATGCTGCCTTGGGGTGCGATATTGGGGTAGAAACGATTGATGGTCCGTTGATGATGAAAGTGCCAGCTGGCACGCAGTCAGGTACTGATTTTAAGCTATCTGGTCATGGTGTGCCGCATCGCGGCGGTAAGACGCGTGGACCGCAAATTGTCACCATTAATGTTGTTACGCCAACACATTTATCACGCAAGCAAAAAGAGTTGCTGCAAGAGTTGCGCGAAATTAGTTAATTTGGTTTAGTGGCGCGTTTGCTGTGCTATAATTGTGATATGAAATTTAAATCCGGTATGCGGCGCCGCGCGCATGAATACGAAAAGGCTCTAGTTGAGCAGTGGAAGCGCAACGACACATTTCATAAGTCCGTTGAGCTACGAGATCCGGCGAACTCATATGTATTTTATGATGGCCCACCATTTATTACAGGTGTGCCACATCATGGTACGTTGCTGAGTTCGATTATTAAGGATGCTGTGCCGCGTTACTGGACAATGCAAGGTAAACGCGTTGAGCGTCGTTGGGGCTGGGATTGTCATGGTCTGCCAGCGGAGAATTTTGTAGAAAAGCAGTTGGGTATTACTGACCGACGGCAAATTATTGCCGATCCAAATCAAAAACCACCACTTGACCGCGATGGGAATACGTTGCCAACTATTACGTTAGAGAAGTATATTGAGACAGCACGCGATTCAATGATTGCCAATAGTGAAACTTGGGAAGGCGTGATTGACCGTGTTGGTCGTTGGGTAGACTTTAAGGGCGCATACCGCACGATGAACCATGATTACATGGAGAGCGTGTGGTGGGCATTTAAACAGCTTTATCAGGCCGGCAAGATTTACGAGGGCGAAAAGGTATTAATGTATGATACACGCTTTGCTACTCCAGTTTCGAAGGCTGAGGTGACGATGGACAACGACGCCTATCAGACGGTAACCGACCCGAGTGCCTTTGTACGATTTAAATTGCGTGCTGGCGAAGCTAGTAAGGCAGGATTGCCAGATGATACAGCGATTCTAGCATGGACTACTACGCCATGGACCTTACCAGCCAACCTAATGCTGGCAGTTAACCCGGAGATGACTTATTGTTTAGTTAACTGTGGCGATGAGCATTTTGTAGTGGCGAAGTCTTGTCTAGAACAAACTTTCCAAGATGAAAAGCACCAGCCACTTGCTTATACCGTGGCACAGGAATTCACGGGCGATAAGCTAGTTGGTTTGAAGTATCAGCCACTTGACACTGGTTCGACTTGGCCGGATGACCCGAAGGTGCACCAGATTTACGCTGCCGACTTTGTCTCGTCCGACTCAGGTACTGGTATCGTGCATATTGCGCCGGCTTACGGTGAAGACGACTTTAAATTAGCGCAGGGTCTGGGCATTAAAGCCTTCCATGTGATTGACGACAACGGCTATTACATGGATACCAATTATAAAGGTCGGGAAGTCTGGTCGAACAATAAATTTGTGGCCAAAGATTTAGCTGAGAAGGGCGTAATTTGGCAGATTCGCTACATTCAGCACGAATACCCGTTTAACCCGCGTTCAAAGCAGCGTATTATGTATCGCGCGATACCGTCATGGTTCTTTGACGTGCAAGGTTCAAAGCCGGTTTTGTTTGAGCAGAATGAGAACATCAATTGGTTCCCTGCTCACCTCAAGCACGGCCGTTTTATGAAGAATATCGAACAGGCACCAGATTGGAACCTGAGTCGCGACCGTTTCTGGGCCTCGGCTATGCCAGTTTGGAAGGGTGACCAAGGTACCGTGATTGTGGTTGGCTCATATGATGAGCTATACAATCTTAGTGGTAAGCGTCTGAAGGATTATCACCGCCCGTGGATTGATCAGATAAGGATTTATGCTGATAAGTTGGATGAAAAAACGCGTCAGGCCTACGGAATGCATGACGGTGAAGTGTTTACTCGTATTGACAAGGTGTTAGACTGCTGGTTTGAATCTGGTTCGATGCCATTTGCTCAGCTACACTATCCATTTGAGAATAAAGACAAATTTGAGCGCAATTATCCGGCCGATTTTATCGTTGAATATATTGGTCAGGTGCGCGCGTGGTTCTACTATGTTCACGTAGTCAACACTACATTGGCGGAAATTGGTGCGTTCGGTAAGGAACGCCAGCAGAGTGACCATAAAAACGCTTACAAGAATGTCATTACCACCGGTGTTGTGGCCGGTAACGATGGACGCAAGATGAGTAAGAGTCTCGGTAATTATACCGACCCTAACGTGTTGATGGACCAGTATAGCGCAGATTCATTACGTTTCTTACTCTTGAGTTCACCGCTATTAAACGGCGAAGATTTTGCCTTGCTTGATAAGGATGTCTCGGATGTAGCGCGCAAGTTGGCTATGGTTTGGAATATGTACGATTTCTTTACGACTTACGCTTCAGTTGATGGCTGGGAGTATAACGGTGGCGCGGTGCCAGAAATTGATTTAGCTGCTTTGCAGAATCCACTTGACCGTTGGATTGTGTCGCGTGTGCATGAATTGAGCGCTCATATTGAGGAGTTTATGAATGGTTATAACATACCAGACGCATTGAGCGCGGTGATGCCATTCCTTGATGATGCCTCGAACTGGTATGTGCGTCGTTCGCGCCGTCGCTTCTGGAAGAGTGAGGATGATACTGATAAGAATCAGGCTTACCAAACAATCCACTATGTCTTGGTGCGGCTCAGTATGGTATTGGCGCCATTTGTGCCATTCTTGGCAGATGAATTATATCAGAAGCTTACTGGCGGTGAGTCTGTGCATTTGCTAGATTGGCCACACAATAACCCAGTAGATGATAAGGTGCTGGCGGATATGGCGCGCACGCGTAATTTAATTAATCAGTGCTTGGCGCTAAGAATGCGTAAAAATGATACAACGAGTGAAGTTCAGGTGAAGATTCGTCAGCCATTAGCTTTCGCTAGTTACTCAGGTAAGCGTTTGGATTTGTATTATGAGCAGATTATGCGCGATGAGCTGAATGTAAAGCGTATTAATTGGATTGAGGATTTGCGTGATTACACTAGCGATGCTTGCGCTGTGCCAGTTAAGATAGACGACCCAGATTCACGTCAGGCTTGGGTGGAAATTAGTAAGGAACTAACCCCAGAGCTGAAGCGCGAAGGACTAAGTCGCGAGGTGATTCGTGTTGTGCAAAAGGCGCGTAAGGACGCAGGCCTTAATGTAGATGACCGTATTACACTTAATGTTACGACTAAAGATAGCGAGTTAGCGCAGGCTCTTACGGAATGGCAAGCGGCGATTCAGAAGGAAACCTTGGCAACTAGCTGGAGCGAACAGCCAGTTGATGGCTATAGCACCGACGCTAAAGCTAACAGTGTTGCCTTTAAGGTGAGTCTAGCTAAGGCGGCGAAGCACTAAATATTTGCATAGATTTAAAATCTATGGTAATATGGGACATATGATTACTAAAGAGGAAAAGCTAGCTGCTATTAAGTTGACTCAGTTGCACGATGGTGACACTGGTTCTTCAGCTTCACAGGTGGCAATTCTAACTAAGCGCATTAATGGCTTGACTGAGCATATGAAGGCTAATAAGCATGATTTTATGACTCGTCGTGGCTTAATCCAATTAGTTGGTCGCCGCAAGAAGTTGTTGCGCGGTCTAGAGAAGAATGATTACGCTCTATATAAGAGTACAATCGAAGCTCTAGGGCTACGTAAATAATTACATAAGCATAAAGCACCCCGCTTTCGCGGGGTCTTTTGTTTTTAGAAGATGATTTATCTGTTATAATGGTAGTGTAATAAAGTGTCGGCAGTGAAAGCTGCTTAGTTAAGCTAGCTGGTCAGCTTGCGCTACTGACACAGAAAGGGAAACTATGACTAAAGTCATTCAAACAGGTAAAGAATTAATCAAGGTCTCGACCAACTGGCTTGGGCGAGAACTAACAATGGAGGTAAATAAGGTCTGCTTCCGTACACAAGCTTCGGTGTTGGTACGTTATGGCGATACCACGGTGCTTGGTTTGGCTCAAGTGGGCGAGGTAAATCAAGATTTAGACTACTTCCCATTGTCAATTGACTATGAGGAAAAGTATTATGCGGCCGGTAAAATGAGCAGCTCGCGCTTTATTAAGCGCGAAGGCAAACCATCGGACGAGGCTGTTCTGGTAGGGCGCCTAATCGACCGCCCAATTCGACCACTATTTCCAAAGGGGTATAAAAATGAATGTCAAGTGGTATCGACTGTGTTGTCGATGGATCCGAATTTCCGTCCGGATGCTATTGCGATGTTGGCGGCTTCAACGGCTTTGATGCTGACCGGTGCCCCATTTGATGGTCCGGTGGCTGGTTTGCGTATTGGTCTCACAGAAGATGGTGAATTCAAAGCCTTTATGAGTCGCGATGAACTAGCTGCTGGCAAGCTCGATTTGTTTGTCGCTGGCGGTAAACATGGCATTATGATGGTAGAAGCAGGTGCCAAGGAAGTGTCGGAAGACACTTTGGTGGATGCCTTTGCTTGGGCAGAGGAGAATATCCAGCCGGCCTTGCAGCTTCAGGAAGAGCTCAAGGCAAAAGTTGCACCAGCTGAGTTGCCGTATGAACTAGAGAAGCCAGATGAAGCTATTCAAGCTGAAGTCGATGCCTATTTAGGCGATAAGCTTGGTGACAATCTCCATATGCCATATCCACAGCGCAACGAGAAGGTCAAGGCAATCAAAGATGAATTTGAGGCGCATTTTGCAGCCGAACACAGTGAAGACGAGTGGGCTGAGCTGGCGCCAGAATATCTTGAGGCGTTTAATACAGCGATTAAAAAAGATGTCCGTAAATATATTGTTGAACAAGGAGTACGCCCAGATGGTCGTGCTTTGACGGAGATTCGCCCGCTAACTTCAGAGGTGGCTGTCTTGCCACGAGTGCACGGTTCGTCATTGTTTACGCGCGGTTTAACTCAGGCGATGAATATTGTAACCTTAGCGCCACTGTCCTTTGCGCAGTTAGTCGATACCATGGAGGTCACTGATGGTACGCGTCGTTACATTCATCATTACAATGCGCCAGGCTATACGGTAGGTGAAATTAAGCGAATAGGCACGCCGGGTCGTCGGGAAATCGGTCACGGTTACCTTGCGGAGCGTGCATTATTGCCAGTTTTGCCGAGTGAAGAGGAATTTCCGTATGCGATTCGTTCAGTAACAGAGATTATGTCACAAAATGGCTCAACTTCGATGGCGGCAACTTGTTCATCTTGTTTGGCTTTGATGGACGCTGGTGTGCCAATTAAGCGACCGGTGTCAGGTGTTGCAATGGGCCTGATGACTGATGGCGACCAACACTACATTTTGACTGATATGGCCGACCAAGAGGATTTCGCAGGCGATATGGACTTTAAGTGTACTGGTACGAGCGAAGGTGTTACTGCTTTGCAGATGGATATTAAGGTGCACGGTCTCACGACTGAGATATTGCGTGAAGCTTTGATGCGCGCTAAGTCGGCTCGTGCGGAAATTCTTGCTAATATGTTGGCTACTTTGCCGGCACCACGTGAGAGCTTGTCGCCATACGCGCCACGAATTGAGAAGCTGATGATTAATCCAGATAAAATCGGTGCAGTTATTGGTAAAGGTGGCGAAACAATTAATAAAATTACGACTGAGACTGGTGTGGATGTTAACATTGCCGAGGACGGTTTAATTACGTTTGCATCTAACGATAGCGAAGCTATGCAGCGTGCAATGGATTGGGTACGTAGTCTGACAGAAGAGCCAGAAGTTGGCCATGTATATCGTGGTACGGTAGCAACAATTAAAGATTTTGGCGCTTTTGTGACTATTTTGCCAGGAATTGACGGCATGCTGCATGTCAGTAAGATTGTTGACCGAAGAATTAAAGACCCGTCAGAAGTATTGAATGTAGGTGATAAGGTTAACGTTAAATTAGTGGCGATTGACGACAAAGGTCGGCTTAGCCTCACAATGTTAGGAATACCACAGGAGTAATTAGATGGCTTGGGCAGTAATTACTGGCGGCAGTTCTGGTATGGGCTTGGAATTTGCCCGCCAGCTTGCTGCTTCTGGGTGCGATTTATGCTTGGTTGCACGAGATAATGCTGGTTTGCAAACAGTTAGCAAAGAATTAAAACAGCAATATCATATTAAAGTTAAGACTTTAGCGATGGATTTAGCGGATAAAAAATCCGCGGATGAGGTGTTTAAACAAATTATTGGCACTTCGGATTTGGCTTATATGGTAAATAACGTGGGCTTTGGTTTGCACGCACCAGTTGATGACGCTTCAGACGATACTATTGCAAAGCAATGCTGTGCAATGGATGTAATGGCAACTAACTTGATGCGGTTTAGTCTGGCAGCGGTGCGTGTGATGAAACAGCAAGGCTATGGCCATATTATTAATGTGTCATCAACCGCTGCGTGGACTCTGCAGGGTAATTACTCAGCTATTAAGGGATATGTGTTAACTTATACGCGTAGTTTGGCGTTGGCTCTAAAGGGTAGCGGCGTAACGGCTACGGCAGTTTGTCCAGCTTGGATGCATACTAATTTTCATGCTGCATTAGGATTGCCTGAGCCGTCAATCCCAGAGTGGGTTTACGTGAAGCCGCCTGAGGTAGTTCGTGAAGCTATCAAAGCTGCTAAGCGTGGTAAGAGTTGGATTATTCCAACCCATCGCTGGCGTTTGGCAATTTGGTTCTTACAACATGGGCCAGTAGCACTTCGCTATAGTGTAACGCGTAGGTATATGAAAACGAAAAATTATCATGGTTGATAGTTCAGCAAAGCGATTAAATCGTTATCATTCAAAGGTATTGTATTGGCTCCGTCGTGGTGTTCAGGCAGTATTGTTGAGACCATTTTTGCGCCGTAATTTTACGGTAACAGTAAAAGGTGCTAGCCATTTAAAGCAGTTTAGTGACCCAGTGATTATGATGTCAAATCATCAGTCGCACCTTGATGCACTGTTGATTATTGGTAGTTTGCCGCATCAAATTGCAGCACGTACTGCGGTCGGTGCGGCGACAGACAACTTCTTTCGTAATTGGTTGCAGAGTAAGCCAACGCGCATTCTGCTAAACACCTATCCAATCGACCGCGATAAATCGGGACGACACCAAGGGGTATCGCGTCGGTTAATTGATGAAAAGATTTCAATTTTGGTATTTCCTGAGGGAACCAGGACTCGTTCTGGTAATCTAGGAAAATTCCATACCGGCCTTGCGCGTATCGCATTGGATACCAACGTAAAAATCTTGCCAATTGCCATCAGTGGCGCATTTCAGGCGTGGCCGTATAATAGTAAGCGGTGGCATAAAGGTAAGCCGCCGGTTGAAGTTAATTTTTTGCCGATGATAAAGCCAAAAGACAATGAGACGCCACAGGAGTTGACCGAGCGAGTAAAAAGCGTGATTGCTAGCTCCTTAGCCAAAAAGTAGGATACGAATATTGTAAAGAGTGTGATAAAATAAACATAGGCGTAAATTTATTTTGAGTTATATTAAAGATAATTAATTGCGGGGTAGGTAATGCGAAACAATCAACCAAATCAGACTAGTCAACCGAATCAAGTTAACAATGTGGTTTCTAATTCCATGTTTCCCTCTAACGGCATTGTGACTGGACAATTGCCGCCGCAGCAGGCTAATAGCATGGGGCAACAACAATCGGGCGTGCCACTCTCAAGTTATGGTGCAAATACGCCGCCTCAAGCGATGCCGCAGTATTATCAGCAAAATATGCAGTATGGCATGCCGCAGTATGGTGTACCACAGGCTGGCCAGCCGAACGTAATGCCAAATGCGCCACTCTATAATGATGTGTACGGTACTTATAATCAACAAGATAATACTAATACAACAAAAAAGAACGACCCACAGTTGTCGGTGCGCAATCTATTGATTGGTGGTTTAATTACATTTGCCTTAATTTTGGTGATTTTTGCAGTTATTGTGGTGCCGCCGCTGATGCGTCCAAGCAATAAGTCTTATAATGAGTCGGCGCAATCTATTGAATCTATTTCTAGTGTAATCAATAGTACGGACCCAGCGAGTATTTTAAAGGGCTTTAATGAGTTCCAAAAAAATATTACAGACGAACAATTTACGCAGTCACGCAATGAGTTAACAACTTTTCGTAATTCATTAAATACGGCTGTGGTATCGGCACAAGGTAGCTTGGCAATTAAGAAGGATGCTAATGCCAACAAGCAGCTGACGGATATAGTTAGTAAATATCAAGCATTCGACCAAGATCTAAGCGTGATATCAAATGTATATGACGCGCTATCGCCGGTATTATCAAATATTCGTTCGTTTAATGCCACAATAGCACAGCCAGCGGCTGATGATAAGGTTATTAATAAGCTTAATAACGACACGGATACAATTGCCAATAAGTTTTCAGGCTTTAATACCTCCGACCATGACGTTGACTTAGCGTTCAACCAAGCTGCTCAGGCGTATAAAGATGTAGCTAGCGCAGCGAAGAAACGCTTTGCGAAAGCGCCAGATGCGGCTGATGCAATGAACGTTGCGGACAATAATATGAAAAAATTTGACTTACAGAAGCGGGGTATGATTGAGAAGCTAGTGAAGCACCGTACCGATTTTAGTAAGGCGTTACGCGACTTATCCGGCTATCTGGAAGATAAAGCTGGCCACTAAATGAATAAATCTAGCGAATTGGCGAAACTGGCGCAGGAAATAGTAAGTCGGGATGTGTGTCACGATTTGGCTACTCAGGCTACCCAACTAGTAATGGGTTATGGCAACTCAAACGCTAAGTTAGTGCTAATTGGCGAGGCTCCTGGCGCACATGAAGATCGAGAGGGGCGCCCGTTTATCGGTGCTGCCGGTAAGCTACTAGATAAAATGTTAGCTGACAGCGGGCTAGTGCGAGATGATATTTATATTACAAATATTGTAAAGTACCGTCCACCAGAGAATCGCGACCCATTGCCGTGCGAGAAGGCGGAATTCTGGCCATATTTGTTGCGGGAGTTGGAAATTGTTAACCCTGAGGTGATCGCGCCAATGGGGCGGCACGCGATGACGTATTTTTTGCCAGATGCTAGTATATCTAAAGCACACGGTCAGTCGTTTATGTATGATAAATGGAAGGTAATGCCACTATATCACCCCGCTGCTGCTTTGTATAACGGTTCACTGCGCCAGACGCTGTTCAGTGATTTTAATAATTTAGCACGTCAGCTAAAACTATTAAATTCATAAGCATTATGTAGTATAATAATAACATGAAGTTATTCTCACGCAGCGGGAGTGATAACCAATATCTGGCGGCACTAGATATTGGTACTGAGTTTACTAAAGTATTGATTGCTGAGTTTATCGATGATGACTCAAATGATTTGCGCGTAATAGGTGTTGGTCGTGCGCGCCAGGAGTTTGGCAATATGACCGGTGGCGCAATTTCAGATATTACCGGTGTGATTAAGAGCTGTGAATCTGCATTGATGAAGGCGGAAGATCAAGCGGGTGTGCGTGCGCGTAATGTGGTAATCGGGATAGCAGGTGAATTTGTTAAGGGTATTACGTCGACAATCCGTTATCGCCGTCCACGGCCCGACCGTGAGCTAGACTCGGCGGAGATGAGTCTAATTATTAATAAAATACAAGAGCGTGCCGCCGTTAAGGCACAGCAACAAATTGGTATTGAGACTGGCACTCCTGACGTTGACGTTAAACTAGTGAATTCAGCAATTGTAAGTATTCATATTGATGGCTATAAAGTATCTAATCCGCTAGGCTTTACTGGAAAGGATGTTGCTATTCAGATTTATACAGCATTCGCGCCAGCGATGCATATTAGTGCGCTTGGGCGGACCGCGGATAGTTTGGATTTAGAGTTATTGGCTGTCGCTGCAGAGCCATTTGCTGTAGCACGAGCGGTTTTGGGTAATGAGTCTGATCAAAATTACACAGCTATTCTATGTGATATTGGTGGTGGTAGTACTGACATTGCCGTTGTGAATGACGGCGGGGTGGAGGGAACACGCATGTTTGGCGTTGCTGGCCGTTCATTCACTAAGACAATTAGCCATGATTTAGGCATTAGTTATGAAGCTGCTGAAAAATTAAAGGTAAATTTATCGAATGATAATATCAAGCAGAAGGTTAGAGATGCGATTGACTCTGCGGTTGATAAAACAACAACTGTTTGGCTATCTGGAGTGCAGATTGCATTAGATGAATTTGATACATTAGACCATTTGCCGACTAAGTTTTTGCTCTGTGGTGGTGGTGCTTCACTAGAGGGGTTAGTTGATAGCTTAGAGACGACTGATTGGTATAAGGAGTTGCCATTTGTGCGCCGTCCACAGGTTCAACATATCGGGCCTGATGATGTAATTGGTATTAGTGATGCTACTGGTGACGTGCAAGGATGTGATTTTATAACAGCTTTGGGGCTATTGCGTGTTGGATATGATACAATAAAGACAACCGATAATAGCGATAAAGGTATTAAGGGTAGGTTAGACCGCATTTTGCGGATTTAGGAGGTTGCAATGGCCAAATTGGATACAATATCGAGTGAAAATAGTAACATAAAAGTTAGGCATAATATAAGATCTAATGAATCTGAAGCTAGTAGTATTCGTCGTGCGACAGACACTAAGGATACTTATAAGAACAAGCAAAGCGTCGCGACGAAAAATAAAGAAGATCTCTCCATTGAAGACAACGAGTCGGATAATGTTGAGATAAGTAAAAAAGTTGAATCATACGAATCGCACAAGGAGGCATCTACTTTGCGCGGCCGTGATACTGTGTATGTTGATAGCGATGACGATGTGACATCTCTGATTGAGCGTGTAGTAGCATCAGGACAATCAGTGGTAGCTTTGGTGCCGAGTGCGAAACGCGGTGTGCTAAATAGCTTAGTGAATTTAAAGCTGATTCGTCGTGCTGCTGAGCGGGCGCATAAAAAAATTACCGTAGTGACCACAGAATCTGCACTAATTAGTATGGCCTCGAGTCTAAATATTCCAGTTGCAAAGAGTGTCAATGCACAATCTGTATTGCGCAGTAGACGGGACGATGCGAGTGATGAAAATGAAGAAGTTATTGACGGCAACGACATTGCAGTTGGCGAACTTGACGATATGGCGAGATCTGTGGATGATATTCCGGAAGACAAAGAAATCAGCGCGGCGGTGGCATCGATTGAAGCTGATGATAAACACCGTAATGATTTAGATGCTGATGGCGTCAACGATGATGAAGAGCAGACTCAGCGCGATAGTGTAAAATCTCGACATACTCGTACTAAAGTGCCTAATTTTGGAGTATTTCGGGCCAAACTTATTGGTAGCATTATGGTAATCGTCGGGCTTGGTATATTTGTTGCGTGGGCCGTTGTATTTGCACCGCATACCGATATTATTATTAAAGCCAAAACCATACCAAAAGACATTGTGGCTAATTTGAGTTTAATTCCTGATGGCAAGGCGGATGTTAGTCGCAATATATTGCCAGCCGTAGTTAAGACTATTAAATCAACTAGCTCGATTCAGTTTGATGCAACTGGCACGCGCGACCAAGGTGATAAAGCCACTGGCAATATTACGATTTGTAATAAGAAGCCAATTATGTTAAGTCTCACTAGTTTACAGCAAAATGTTGTAAGCATTAAAGCTGGAACGCAGCTACGTAGTACTAGCGGGAAAATTTATACCTTAGATGCCTCTACAACAGTAAAGGGGTATAGTATTGGCAATGGTGCTGATGTGAAGCAAAATTGTGTATCTACTAAGGCTACAGCGTCTAACATTGGTGACGATTTTAACATTTCCGATAGCACCAAACTATCAATTTCTGGCTATGGGGCAGACCTCGTTACCGCGGTAGCACCTAATGGTTTCTCTGGTGGTACACGTAAGACAGTTAAAGTGGTGACGCGCCAAGATATTGATGGTGCATTGGCGAAGTTAAAGGAGCAGGATAAATCAGATGAGTCAAAGCATAAACTAGAAGAACAATTAGTAGGTGAAACGATCATTGCCGATAGCTTTACACAACAGACTAGCAGTCCTAAAGCTAGTCCAGCGATCGACCAGATTTCTAACGACGGCAAGGCTAATTTGACTGTGGAGATTACGTATAGCTTATTGGCGGTTCGTACAACTGACCTAAAGACGCTACTAGATGCTAAATTATCACCAACCAGCAGCCAACAGATTTATGATGATGGCTTAGCGAAGTTAGCATTTAAACGGTTTAAAGCTGAGCGTCGTGGCTATACAGTTGCTGCTAGTACAGTTGGCTACGTTGGTCCAATAATTAAGGAGGATGACGTAAAGCAGAAGGCTGTTGGCAAAAAGCAGGCTGAAATTAAACAAGAATTAATGAAGATTCCTGGGGTGCAGGATGTGACAGTGAAGATGTCGCCATTCTGGGTGTCAACCCCAAGTTCAGCCGATAAAGTAGGAGTTAAGTTCTCGATTAATCAGTGATGCGACGGATAATTATTGGGATAGATTACGGCGATAAGCATATTGGTTTGGCGCGTGGCGATACGGACGTTAAGTTGGCGAGCGAGCTAGGGTTGCTGATTAATACTGGTGATGATAATGTTTGGATGCAAATATTAAATATTATTAAGTCAGAACACGCCGATATCGTGGTAGTTGGGCTGCCGCGTGATAATGAAGGTGCTGAGACTAGCCAAACTGCCAAATGTAAGCAGTTTGCTAATGATTTGAGACGGTATTTGATGGATAACAATTTAAAGGTTGATGTGTTAATGCAGGATGAAAGCCTAACTTCAGTTAAAGCTGAACAACAACTGCGCAGAGAGCGACATTTTGATCCAATTATGTTGCGTAATGGTAAATTAGATATTAGAGCGGCAGTAATAATATTGTCAGACTATCTTGAGGGGCATCATGAGTAAAGCGTCACACAACGTGAATCGTAGACCATCAGTAGAGATTGCGCGCGACTATGTTGAACTAGACTTCAAGGCGGTAATTGACGCAGACCGGCTAAAATCTATGACTCCAGAGGAGCGTAAAGCTGCTGAACTAGCTGCTAAGCGAGCAGCGCGGAAGCAGCTTAGTCCAAAGTGCTGGCATGCACTACGTATTGCGTTATGCGTCATAGTTGTTTTAGTGCTGGTTTGTAGTACTGTAGCCACGTGGTGGAATGTTTCGACTTCTGCGGCTGATGCGAAAGATATTACCGTGCGGCAGTTTGTAGTCGATAAAGGATCTTCTAGTATGTCGGTCGCTACCGCGTTGCAGCGGGCCGGTTTTATTCGCAATGCCATAGCATTTTGTATTTATGTTAAATTATACGGTGGAAATGTACAGGCTGGTACGCATATGTTAAGTCCGAGTTTTACGTTAGCCAAGATTGCGCAGACTTTGGCATCGTCAACTGGCACGGAAATTAATATTCAGATACCACCAGGACTGACATTAGATAAACTGAAGGATAACTTTAAGAAGTATGATTATACTGAGCAAGATGTTACAGCGGCATTTAGTAAAAAATATGATAATCCAATATTAGCTGATCTACCAAAGGGCGCATCGTTAGAGGGCTATCTGTACCCCGATACTTACCGCGTGCGCGCTGGTGATAAGTTAGACGTAGTAATCAATAAGGCCTTAAATCAATTTTATAAGGTAGCTAAAAGCAATGGTATATTGGAAGGCTTCAAGAAGCGTGGATTGAATATTCATAAGGGCATTACACTGGCTTCGATTGTTACCAAGGAAGTTAAAGACCTGAGCGATCAGAAAAAGGTGGCGGGAGTGTTTTATAATCGTTTAACTCAAGGGTACAATTTGGGCTCTGATGTGACATTTAAGTATGCTTATGCGCAAGGCTTGTGTAACACTAATAGCTCGAAATGTGATTCGGTTTACAACACGCGAATTAACAAAGGTTTGCCACCAGGGCCAATTGCTAATCCATCGCTCAGCGCCTTGAAAGCGGTAGCTAATCCAGATAGCATGACAGCAATGTATTTTGTAGCGGGCGATGACGGTAAGACGTATTTTTCAGATACACTAGACCAGCATAACAAAGCAATTGCAGCGCATTGTACTGAGCTATGTAAATAGCATCTAAGTTGACACTAGCAGTTTTAATATGCTATTATAAGAGTAGTTAGATAGAGTTATGAAGGATAACCACAATTTGATAAAGCATCTTGCGGGTGCATTTAAGCGAGATAAAAAGCGTGGCAACCATAAGATAAATTTCTATGTTTACGCGCCGATTTTCTTGTTATTTGTAGCGATTTTGAGTATGAGTTATAGTTCGGCGGATGCTACTGTGGTTAGTTTACCAGCTACCACGGCAACAGTTGGCGTTAACGGAATGCAAGGGCAGAATGCTGACGTAGCGAATGTTAATACAGGATTGTCGGCGGCTAACAATCCAAGCAAAGTTGTTAATAAGCCGATTACGAAGACAGCCAATGACGTAAAGGTAGTAAATGTGGCAAGTGATGTTGCGACATTATCTAATTTGTCATCTACAAACAGCGTGACATCTAATGCTGAATCAACTAACACTCTGGCGGCGTTGGCGCAGGCAGAGGTTGGATTAGCGAATAAACGACAGAATGCCAGTATGTCTCATCTTGCCAAAGCGCTCAGTAATTATCGAGTTAAGAAAGGTGATAATGTTCCGTTAGTGGCTGAGAAATTTGGCATCTCGCCAGACACCTTGCGAAAGGCGAACAATATTAATGGTGATGCATTGGTACCTGGTAGCGTAATTACGGCTCCTGGCTATGACGGTGTTGTGTATACAGTACAGGCTGGCGACAGCCTAGAAGGTATAGGTGGTCGGTATCAAGTAAATCCGAATGATATTTTGGCAATTAATGATATTGACCAGTCTGGTGTTAAAGATGGTGTACGGTTACTATTGCCTGATTCAGCAGGTCTTACTTTGATGATTGCTAACGGTGGCGCGGGTAATTCGCGAGCATTTATTCCGCGTGTCCGGATTGTGTCGGGTAATAACTACGCCTATGGTTATTGTACTTGGTACGCTTATAATCGTCGTCGTGAACTTGGTTTGCCAGTGGCTGGTGGTTGGGGCAATGCTAATACTTGGGATACACGTGCTGCAATGAGTGGATATGCAGTTGATCGCCACCCTGAACCAGGCGCAATTTTCCAGACTAAAGCCGGTCCTTATGGTCATGTTGGTATTGTGGAACGAGTTAATCCTGACGGATCAATCTTTATTTCAGAGATGAATTATTCTGGTTGGAATCGGCGCTCTACTCGAACAATTTCTGGTTCGGCATTGAATGGCTTGCGTTTTATCCACTAATTTACGGTTTTAGAGCATATGCGCTAAAATGGTAGTAGATATGCCTGACACATTTTTCTTCTACGACTTAGAGACCACGGGATTTAGCTCGAGCTATGACCGAATTATGCAGTTCGCCGGTATTCGGACTAATATGCAGTTAGAGCCAATTGGCGAACCAGTCGATCTCTTAATTAAATTAAGCGATGATGTATTGCCATCCCCAGGTGCAATTCTCACGACTCATATTACACCACAGTCTACGCAGATGGATGACATAACTGAGGCGGAGTTCTGTGATTATTTTCTAAAAGAAGTAATGTGTTATGGTACAACTATTTTGGGCTACAATAGCATACATTTTGATGATGAGTTTATTCGTCATACACTCTGGCGCAGCTTCCGCGACCCTTACGAGTGGTCGTATACGCAGCATTGTTCACGATGGGATTTGCTTAATGTAGTGCGTATGGTGCGCGCCTTGCGCCCCGAGGGAATTGTCTGGCCGACCAAAGAAGTTGATGGCGAAATTAAGCCAACAGTTAATTTGGTAGATATGGCAAAGAGTAATGGGTTTGAGAATAAACAAGCGCACGATGCTTTAGCTGATGTAAAGGCTTTAATTAATTTAGCGAAATTAATTAAAGCGAAGCAACCAAAATTATGGGATTATCTTTATTTGCACCGTAATAAAGCGTCGTTATCTAGTGTAGTTAAGATAGGCATGCCGTGCGTATTGACTAGTGGTAGATTGCCGGCAGATACGCAATGCACCACTGTAGCATTGCCGCTTGGTAACGGTAAATACAGCGGTAGTTATATTTGTTGGGATTTGCGACATGACCCGAGTAGCTATTTTAGATATAACGATGATGATATCGCGACCAGCATTGTGGGCGAGCAGGCGGAGTTGGATAAACGTGGTTTGGCGCGTTTGCCACTGCTAACGATTAAAACTAACGCTTGCCCGGCGGTAGCACCGTTTGGCGTATTGGATGAAGCAAGCGAGGTGCGAATTAAGTTGACCAAGCAGCAAGCACAAGAGAATGCAAAGAAACTGTTAGAACACAAAGAATTTATTGAAGCACTACTACGCCTATCGTTAAAGGCTGGCGCAATGCCCTCTGCAACCGATGTTGACGGTACGATGTACGAGAGCTTTATCCCTGATGGCGACAAGGTGCATTGTAGAATTGTGGCGCATATGGATGAAAACGCGTTGGCTGATTGCCATCCGCCGTTTCATGACCCGCGTTTGCCGGCGCTATTATTACGTTATAAGGCACGCAATTATCCACGTAGTTTAAGTGAAAGTGAGCAGCTAAGTTGGGAAAAATATCGTTCTGCTAAATTAAAGCGCGAATTACCGGGATATCTTAAAGCTTTGAGCGAAGCGCAAGCGGCGGGGGCCGATGAGTTTATCTTGCAAGAATTGCAGCTATGGGCGGAGTCAATTATGCCATTTGATATGGAAGAATAGGAGGTATTTATGGCAATATTAGTAACTGGTGGTGCTGGATACATTGGATCACATACTGTAGTTGAGTTAATGTCGGCAGGAAAGGATGTTGTAGTGGTCGATGATTTCTCAAATAGTCATCCCGATGTGATAGATCGCGTAACACAGATTGTTGGTAAGCGACCGAAATTGTATCAAGCTAATATTTTAGACAAAGCAGCCTTGCGCGATATTTTCCAAAAAGAGAAGATTGATGCGGTAATTCATTTTGCAGCATTTAAGGCAGTTGGTGAATCGGTAGAAAAACCACTAAAGTACTATCATAATAATATTGATGGACTAATATCAGTTCTTGAGGTAATGGCGGAATTTAACGTTAAGAAAATCGTCTTTAGCTCGAGTGCTACGGTTTATGGCGCAATTAACCGACCGCCGTTTACGGAAGATATGCCGGTAGGAACTGCAACTAATCCTTATGGCTCCACTAAGATTATGAACGAGCAGATTCTACAAGATGTTTATACGTCTGACAATAGTTGGTCGGTTATGCTACTGAGGTACTTTAATCCAATTGGTGCACATCAGTCGGGCTTAATTGGTGAGGATCCAAATGGTATACCGAACAACATCATGCCGTATATTACGCAGGTAGCGTTAGGTAAGCTGCCAAAGTTACACATCTTTGGTGATGATTACGATACACCAGATGGCACAGGTGTGCGCGATTATATACATGTAGTAGATTTGGCACAAGGTCATGTAAAAGCAGTAGACTATCTTGAAAATCATACTGGTGTACAGAAGGTTAACTTGGGCACGGGTGAAGGCTATAGTGTACTGCAGCTAGTCAATACCTTTAAGCGAGTGAATAATGTTGACGTGCCATATCAAATTGATGGTCGTCGCTCGGGTGATATTGCGACATGCTATGCTAATTGCGATTATGCCAAGAAATTGTTGGGCTGGACTGCGCAGCATGATTTGGCTGACATGTGTCGTGATTCGTGGCGTTGGCGACAGTATTGTGGCAAGTAGATTGACATAACGGCTATAAGGTGTTATAATGCCCGAAGTGTCAGAGAACTATATTAAAGTTATTGGTGCGCGGGTGCACAATCTCAAGAACGTGGATGTTGCTATTCCACGCGATAAGTTAACAGTAATTACAGGGCTATCCGGTTCCGGTAAGTCGTCGTTGGCGTTTGATACAATTTACGCTGAAGGCCAGCGGCGTTATGTAGAATCGCTATCTTCTTATGCGCGGATGTTTTTGGGGCAAATGGATAAGCCGGATGTGGATCAAATTGAGGGCTTGAGTCCGGCAATCTCAATTGACCAGAAGTCTACTAGTCGTAATCCGCGTTCTACGGTGGCTACGGTGACCGAGACGTACGATTATTTGCGTTTATTGTTTGCTCGTTTGGGTGTGCCACATTGTCCAATCTGTGGTAAAGTTGTGGCGAAACGAACGGCGCAGTCGATTATTGACGAGATTATGAAACTAGGCCCGCGTCGCGTGTATATTGATGCGCCACTCGCGCGACAGAAAAAAGGTGAATTTGCATTTATTCCAGATAAATATATGCAGCGTGGTTATGCGCGGGCGCGGGTTGATGGTGTGGTGTACGCTTTGGATGAGTGGCCTGAATTAGATAAAAAATTAAAGCATGATGTTGATTTGGTAGTAGACCGGCTAGTATTGAATGACAGTGATATTGCCCGAATTTCGCAGAGTATTGAGCAGGCGTTACTAATTGGTGAAGGTACCGTGGTGGTAATTGATGCAGACAGTAAACAGACACATACTTATTCGGAGCGTTATGCTTGTGTAGATCATCCTAGCGAGCTAATTCCTGCCCTTGAGCCGCGCTTATTTAGCTTCAATGCGCCATTCGGAGCTTGTCCAACCTGCGGTGGTCTAGGTAGCCGGATGGAGATTGACCCTGATTTAGTGCTGAACCCTAATCTAACTATTATGGAAGGGGCAATTCGGCCATATAACCGCACCGGTGTGGGCGGCTGGTGGCAGAAGCGTTTGGCAGCCGTAGCGGAGCGTCATGGCTTTGATTTGCGTACCGAAGTAAAGGATTTGCCTCAGTCGGTAAAAGATATGATTTTATATGGCACTGGCGATGATACTTACACGATTCAGTTAGATGGTACGAAATCATTTCGCGCTAAGTATGAAGGCGTGATACCTGGGCTAGAGAAAAAGTGGCAGGAGACGGATAGCGATTTTGTGCGGAAGGATATTGAGCGTTTTATGCATGAGCGTGAGTGTGCGGTTTGCCATGGCGCACGCTTAAAGCCAGTAGTGCAGGCGATTACAGTCCACGACTTATCTATTGTCGATATTTGCAGTTTAAGTATTGATGATGCGATAGATGTATTTAACGCAGTAGCATGGACTGAACAGGAAATGACAATCGGCCGACAGATTTTTAAGGAAATTAAATCACGGCTGAGCTTTATGAAAGATGTTGGTTTAGGTTATTTGGAGTTGGGTCGTGCCGCAAACACCCTTTCAGGTGGTGAAGCGCAACGAATTCGTTTAGCTACGCAGATTGGCTCTGGGCTAAGGGGTGTGCTTTATGTACTAGATGAGCCGAGTATTGGATTACATCAGCGCGACAATGACCGATTGATTGCAACACTAAAGCATTTACGTGACCTCGGTAACACAGTTATTGTAGTGGAGCATGATGAAGACACGATTCGGTCGGCCGATTATTTAGTGGATGTCGGCCCTGGTGCAGGCGCAAATGGTGGACAGATTGTGGCGGCGGGAATGCCCGAAGAAGTGGCAGCTAACCCTGATTCATTAACTGGCAGATTTTTATGCGGCAAGGAAAAAATTGCGGTGCCAGTTAGTCGGCGGCCTGTTGATTTGAAGCGCCAGTTGATTGTGCGTGGGGCTCGTGAGCACAATCTAAAGAATATTGATGTAGCGTTTCCGCTAGGTACTTTTACTGTGGTGAGTGGTGTATCTGGTTCCGGCAAATCGACGCTGGTGAACGATATTTTAAGTAAGGAGCTGTCGGCACGGTTGAATCATTCAAAGTCAGTGGCAGGTGCTCATCAGCGTATTGATGGTATTGATTTATTAGATAAAGTAATTACAATTGATCAAAGCCCAATTGGCCGTACACCACGTTCTAATCCAGCGACGTACACGGGCGTCTTTAGCGCGATTCGTGATTTGTTTGCTGCTACTCCTGAAGCTAATATCAGGGGGTACCAAGCTGGTCGATTTAGTTTTAATGTACGTGGTGGACGCTGTGAACATTGCCAAGGCGACGGCACGATTAAGATTGAAATGCACTTTTTGCCAGACATTTATGTGACTTGCGAAGAATGCCATGGTGCTCGTTATAACAAAGAAGCGTTGGAGATTAAATGGCATGATAAAAATATTTCTGAAGTCTTAAAGATGACGATTGATGAGGCTGCAGAGTTCTTTAGTTCGATTCCAGTAATTTATCGCAAGCTGAAGACATTGCAGGATGTCGGTTTAGGCTACATAAAACTTGGGCAGTCGGCTACGACATTTTCTGGTGGTGAAGCGCAGCGAATAAAGCTAGCAACTGAGCTGAGCCGTAAGGCAACCGGTAAGACACTTTATATTATGGATGAGCCGACTACGGGTCTACATTCGGCAGATGTGAGGCGCTTACTGGACGTGATTCAACAGCTAGTAGATGCAGGGAATAGTGTGCTAGTGATTGAGCATAATTTGGATGTAATTAAGAGTGCTGACTGGGTAATCGATATGGGTCCAGACGGTGGTTTAGATGGTGGGCGCGTGGTGGCGGCCGGTACGCCCGAGCAAGTTGCAGCTACTGGTCGTGGCTACACTGCAAAATATTTGCAGAAAATGCTAGATAAAAAATAGGTACAATACATAATAAATAAAACACCCCTCGTATGAGGGGCGTTTTATTAGATGCGCTTAGCACGTTTGCGTTTAATTGGGTCTAGTTCGGCTTTGCGGAGACGAAGATTCTTCGGTGTAACCTCAAGTAGTTCGTCATTCTCAATGAAGTCAAGACATTGCTCGAGAGACATTTCAGTATAAGGTGTGAGCTGAATTGCGCCATCAGATGATTTACTGCGCATGTTGGTGAGCTGTTTACCCTTACAGACGTTAATTTCAAGGTCTTCTTTGCGCTTGTTGAGACCGACGATTTGACCAGCATAGACTTCTACGCCAGGTCCAATGTACAACTCACCACGCGCTTCGGCGTTTGCTAGAGCGTAGGCGGTAGACGGACCAGTTTCAGCAGCAATTAAGGCGCCGTTGCGCAAGCCAACTAGTGGCGCGCTAAGCGGCTGATAGCCATTTGGTAGAGAACTCATAATCACCGTGCCTTTAGTAGCGGTAAGCAGCAAGTTGTGTAAGCCGATGATGGCGCGAGAAGTGATTTTATATGTAGAACGAATAGCACCTTGCGCTGAAGTTTCTTGTTTGATTAATTCAGCGTGGCGAGTGCCCAGTTCCTGCGCGACGGCGCCAACAAATTCAGGCGCTACTTCAATAAATAGCTCCTCAACTGGCTCCATAGTCTGGCCGTTCTCTTCTGACAAAACTACTTGTGGGCGACCAACTTCGAATTCATAGCCCTCGCGACGCATTGCTTCAATAAGGACTGATAGGTGAAGCTCACCACGACCACTGACCTTGAAGCCGATGCCGTCTGGTTCGACACGTAGGGAAACATTCGTTTCTAGCTCGCGATTGAGACGGTCGGCAATTTGACGTGATGTGTTAAATTCACCTTCGCGCCCTTTAAATGGCGATGTGTTAGGTCCGAGATAGATTGATATGGTTGGTTTTTCGACTTCGATACGAGGCAATGGCGTTGAGTCGCTTGGGTCGGCGATTGTTTCGCCAATTTTAGCATCACCAACTCCAGTAATAGCAACAATGTCACCAGCTAGGCCTTCCTTAATTTCTTGCTTTTCGAGACCTTCGTAGGTGAACAATTTATCAATCTTAGCTTGCTTAATATTGTCGTTGTAATCAATTAAGCAAATTGGCATACCAGCTTTAGCGGTACCGCGCTCGATGCGACCGAGGGCGTATTTGCCAAGGAAGCTATCGTATTGCAAGGAAGTGACTAACATGCGAAATGGACCATCGGTGTCAACCTTTGGTGCTGGGATTTGTTTAATAATTGCTTCAAAAATTGGCTTTAAATCAGCTGGTTCACTTGGGTCATCTGGCATTTCGTTCCATGACTTACCTTCGCGACCAATGGCATAGTAAATTGGGTATTCTAGCTGGTCATCGGTTGTGGCGAGTTCGAGGAATAAATCAGCAATTTCGTCTTTTACCGCTTCAATGCGACGTGCTGGTTTGTCAATTTTATTAATGATTACTAGCGGCTTAAGGCCGAGCTCAAGTGCCTTACTTAAAACGAATTTAGTTTGTGGCATTGGACCTTCAGCAGCGTCAACAATTAATAGAACACCGTCAGCCATCTGCAAAGTGCGCTCTACCTCGCCACCAAAGTCGGCATGCCCTGGGGTATCGATAATGTTAATTTTGTAATTATCATAATGAATTGCCGTAGTTTTGGCAGTAATAGTGATACCGCGCTCATGCTCCTGATCGCCACTATCCATAATTAAATGTTCGCCCATTTCTGCGGAATTGTCGCGAAAAGTGTGGGATTGTTTTAATAAACCATCAAGCAAGGTGGTTTTGCCGTGGTCGACGTGTGCAATAATTGCAATATTACGAATTTTATCTGGTGTATACATAAAAATTTGCACCATATTAAGCAGGTGCTTCCTCGGCAGTTATTATAACACAAAATTAAAATGTTGCCAAAGATAATGCAGTGTGATAAACTAAGTTTTGTTGGGTCGCTAGCTCAGTTGGCTAGAGCACCTCGTTTACACCGAGGGGGTCAGGAGTTCGAGCCTCTTGCGACCCACCATTTGGGGCACTAGCTCATTTGGCTAGAGCGCTTCGCTGGCAGCGAAGAGGTGAGCGGTTCAAATCCGCTGTGCTCCACCAGTATTATTGCCAAGGCGATTGCCTTGGCTTTTAATTTTATGAAGCATAATAAAAATAAAAGCACCCTACTGAAGTAGGGTGTAATAATGTCTGGTGGGCTGGAAGAGACTTGAACTCCCGACCTCCACAGTGTGAATGTGGCGCTCTAGCCAACTGAGCTACCAACCCATGGTGCGCGCGAGAAGACTTGAACTTCCACGTCGCTTGCGACACATGCACCTCAAGCATGCCTGTCTACCAATTCCAGCACGCGCGCGTACCTATACTATAGCAGATATAGACCTAGCAATGCAACTAATTTTTCTCGTTAGATTCTTGCTCTAACTCACGGTAGGCAACTTTGCCAACTTTGGTCTTTGGTAAACTTTTGCGGAACTCGATAGCTCGTGGCATCTCGAATTTTGCGAGATGCTTTTTGCATTGGTCAAGTATGAGTGCGCGCATTTCGCCGTTTGGCTTAAATCCATCTTTTAGCACAATAAATGCTTTGGCGATTTGTCCACGATATGGGTCAGGAATGCCAACCACTGTTGCCATTAATACTTGTGGCAGCTTACAAATTACTGATTCAACCTGACTAGGATAAATATTGTAGCCACTACTAATAATAATGCGCTTGAGTCGTTGTTTAAAGTAAACGTAGCCATCTTTATCCATATATCCGATGTCGCCGGTATGGAGCCAGATATGGCCATCGTCGTGTTTTTGCAAAGCCTTGTTGGTCTCTTCGGCATTGTTAACATAGCCAGACATAAGATTTGGCCCAGTAATAATAATTTCGCCAAGTTCGCCATAAGGCTTCTCGATACCGGTTCCTGGTTCAACTATTTTGTAATATACATCCTGCATTGGCATACCTACCGTGTATGGTCGGTATTGGTCTTCTGGTGTTACGCACGATACTGAGAGACATTCAGCTAGTCCATAGCCTTGGATTAGATTTGCTTGACTGCCGGCCTTGCGGAGTAGTTTTTCAACGTCTTGTTTTAATGAGTCGTCTAATAAGTCGCCACCAGAGATTGCTAGCTCAATACAGCTTAGGTCGAGGTGCTTAATATGGCGATTGCGCAACAACGCTTCGTAAAGCGTTGGCACGCCAACCATTAAGTTTGGTCGGCTTTGTTTTAAGATGCGATCAAAGCGTTTAATGTCAAACTTAGGGTACATACTTACTTTCATGTCATTAACAAACATCGCATGAATGCCCACCGCTAGTCCGAAGCCGTGGAATATCGGCATAATACCAAGAATGCTTTTACCGGGTAAAGCGAATGAAGGGAACATTTCGCGGACTTGCATTGCCATAGAGTTAAATGAAAGATTACTTAGAGCCACTCCCTTAGGGGTTCCGGTAGTGCCGCCACTGTAAATGATGGCTGCTAAATCTTTACTTTTAGTGTGTGCGTTAGTGTTCCCATAAAAGCGTGCGCCTTGAGCAATTAAATCAGACCAGAGCATTACCTTGTCGCCACGTGGTGTCTCTTGCTTTTTGCCGATGATTGGAATTAGCGATGCTATCTTCATACCATAACGTGGTACGAATGGTAGTGAAGCTAGTGGATCAATTACAATAACTTTTTCGACATTAGTTTCATCGATAATTGGCTTTACCATAGGCCAAGATACGTTAATCATTACTAAGTAGCGGCTTGAAGTGAGATTGAGGTAATACTTAATTTCCTCGGGTGCCGATAGCGGATGAAAGATATTGGCGATAGCGCCGATTTTACTGGCTGCATAAATAGCATAAATAGCTTCGGGAATATTGGCGCTGCAGATTGAAATAACATCACCTTTTTTAATGCCTAATTCGCGAAAGCCGCGGGCGGCGTGGTCAATATGACGCATTAAATCATCGTAGCTAACTTGATTGCCAAAATAGTCTATCGCAATGTCGCTTGGGTTCCGTGTAGCGTTGCGTTCAATAAAGTCGTAGATGGAAATGTTTGGGTAACGTAAAGATTTTTTGCGATTACCGTATGACTTGAGCCAAGGAGCCTTAATTTTTCTAGCCATAATTATATTTTACCAGATTTACGGCTTGGCGGTGGACATTTTGATGGATTGCGTGCGGGCTTACCGGATATAAGATTAATTTTTTCCCCATTAATTTCTTGCATTAATCTAGCCACTGCGTTTCGCAATATCTCATTTGTTGCGTCATTGGCATCGGTTACGTCTATTGGGCTACCAAATATTACTGTAGTGGAATGGCGAAATAGTTGTGGGTGTCCTACGATAGCAAATGGTATAATGGGTGCTCCGGTCTCCTTGGCTAGTCTAATGGCACCATTCTTAAACGGTAAAAGCTCGTTAGGCTTTTTCCATCTAGTAGTACCCTCGGGAAAGCATAAAACTATATGGTTAGATTCTAATATCTTCTTAGCTTCAGTGAAGGCTTGATGTGGTTGGTCGCGGTCTACTTTAATTAGACCGAGCCATTTAAAGAACCAACCAAATGGCGCAGCGAACAATTCGCGTTTTGCCATAAAATGTGGAAAGCGATTGCAAAAGATGCCAATAGTAATGGGGTCATAATAGCTAGTGTGATTACCGACTAGAATGGCGCGAGTCCGAGGAAGTTTAACTGGGCGTACTATCTTTGGCTGATAGAGCAGGCGATATATTGCGCCCAGCCCAAATCGAAATAGAAACGCCAGAATGGAATCTTTCATGCATTTATTATATAATACCCTTAAACAATGTGTGCGGGAGAATAATATGATCAGATTAAGCCAAGTATTATATGCTGAATTTCAAAAAAATGAGCATAATCTAAGCAATATATTACTGTATGTTGAGCAGTGCGATAATGTTGCGGTGCGTAGTGTAAGAATTACACCAAATCAGAAGGATGCAACGTCATACGCTATGGGTAAATTATTGGAAGAAATTAAGCAAAATGATGCAAATTTTTTGTCGTTTAGGCTATTTGATACAGAGGTGTATGTAAAACATGATCATAAAATTGTTGTAGGTTGTAATAGCTTGATTTATAGTGACCGATTTCAGTTAAAGCCAAGTAATATAGAAATATTTAATACGCTAAAACAATTAATGCTGAGCAATTATAGTGATGATACTTGCTGCGGCGATGAAATGCAGAAGATATTGCAGATAGCTAAATTAGTTCGTAATAAGCGTGGTAAGCTCACTCTAAAGTCAGCTGCTCGAGCGCTGATTACTTTGGATGTGGCTAACCCAGATTGTTTAAAAGAATTATTTTGTATTAATGAAGCAGAGTTTGTTGATATAGTTAATGAGCTGAGGTGTATAGGAGTAGTTAAACCATTGGGCAATGGAGCTTGGATGCTTCTAGTTCATACTGAAGACGAGCTGCTTGATTGTATTAAGAATGCTAAGTTGAATCCGCAAGAGGCTTATAGTAGGGCAACTAAGACGGCTTATTGTGGCGGGGTGGGAGTGACTTATGACTTAAGCCCAATAAACAGTGTGGAGCGCGCGGACTATATTGCGGATATTTTAGCAAAATTTGCTAGTGAGATGAACTGGCCTAAAGCTAATTATATGGCTTCTGATATATTAGATAAGTCCAGTTCGCCAATAATAGCCGACAAGATAATTGACAATCTAGCTAAGCGTAGTGCAGTAGAGGGGTGGTTAAAAGACGTTTGTGATGCTGTAGTGTTGTGTCCGCGGTGCGGCATTGAAGTGTGGCGCGCTCTTTTGCGTTATTTAATTATAAACGCTGATTGGCTAGTTGCGTGGTATGACGAAAAAGTTATATGTGATATTATAGAGGTGGTGAAAAAATATGATCATAAAAATGAAATGTGTGACAAGAGGTTGCTAAAAAATATGATCAAAAAATTTGCGGATACACATAATGAATAATTCCAATAAGTTAGATAAGGATTTAGTACCGATGCCCCAGCAGGATATGGCTGACGGTAAAGAGTTAACTGCTATGCAAAAGATAGCAGAACAAACCCACGGTATCGTGACGTTACCGAATTTAATTACTATTGCGGGTATTGGGTTGGTGGCATTAGGATGCAATCAATTTAAACATGGTCATCGCGCTAGAGGTATTGGGTTGGTGGCGCTTGGTGCAGCATGCGATTTAGTGGATGGCGCCTTGGCGCGTAAAACGCGTGTAGCTAATTATCCCGCTGGGCGTTGGGGCGATATTGCGGCTGATGGAGCGAAGGCTGCATTAATTGCGAAGACAGCTTGCGATACTAAAATGATAAAAAAGTCTGAGTTAGCGGTAATTTATGGGCCAAAAATGGCCGGTTGGGCACTAAACGGTGTTGCTAAGTTTGTTTTACGCCATGAGCCAAAGACCACTGGCGAAGGCAAGATAGCTGAAGCATCGCGCTGGGTGGCAATGGCAGGAATTATTGGCGGAAACGTGGCTAAAGAACAAAGTAAATCTAGCTTAGCTAAGAAAGTGAAGTTTATTGGTGCACTTGCTGCAACGGTATCTGGCGTATTGGGTGTAAAATCTGTAGCTAGTTACGTTAAGCAAACCGAGGATAACAATAAGAATTTAGTTAGTCGGGACGCGTCGACGGATCGTTAAGTCTAAGCTGATTATAAAATTTATCTACTTCCGGGGCTAAGTAGCTACCGGTTTGATGAAAGCCGGCAACCCATTTGTAGCCTTGGTTATAGCCCAAGTCTTTCATTAGCTTTGTTGGTGCGTTACGAAGATTGAGTGGTACCTCGGCATTTGGTAGGGTAGTAGCAGCTAGCTTTGCTTGTTGCCAAGCATTATAGGATTCGCGTGATTTTTTTGATTTAGCCAAAGCTAATGCTGTATGAGATAATACGATACCGCCTTCTGGCATGCCAATTCTTTCTAGCGCTAGTGATGCACTAGTTGCTAGGCCCAGCGCGCCATTACCAGCTAGCCCAATGTCTTCACTGGCAAAAACAATCATGCGGCGGGCAATAAATTTAGGGTCTTCGCCAGCCTCAATCATGCGGGCTAAGTAGTACAAGGTAGCACGTTCGTCGCTGCCGCGCATGGATTTAATAAAGGCACTGATTAAATCGTAGTGTGAGTCGGCATTTTTATCATAGCGAGGTAGCTTAGTTCCAGCTGCTTGAGCAACAACTTTAGGTGTAATAATTTTGCCATTAGTGAACGTTGCCGCCATCTCTAGGTTACCTAAGGCAGCTCGCGCATCACCGTGCGACAACTGAGCGATTAATTTGACAGATTCATCTGATATTTTAATATCGTTGCTGAGTAGTTTAACTGCATGTTGGAGTATTTCTATTAAGCTGCTTTCAGATAATTGGTGCAGCACAATAACGCGCGCTCGAGAAATAAGTGGAGCAATAACTTCAAAGGATGGATTTTCTGTGGTGGCGCCAATTAAAGTAATTAGTCCTGATTCAACATGTGGTAAAAAGGCATCTTGTTGTGCTTTGTTAAAGCGGTGGATTTCATCGATAAATAAAATTGTACGAATTTGTAGATTCCAATTTTGTCGAGCATGCTCAATTACTTGGTCTACGTCGGCGCGTTTTGCATTGACGGCGGATAGTTCGACAAAATCAGCATTAAATTCGTGGGCTATGATACGTGCTAGAGTAGTTTTACCGGTGCCTGGTGGACCCCATAAGATGAGCGAAGCAGGGTGACTACTGGCTACTATTTTAGTCAATATCTCAACTGCTTCGGGCTGGCCGACTACGTCAGATAAGTTTTGTGGGCGTAATTGTTCTGCTAGTGGCTGTCTACTATCCATGCTATAATTATAAACTAGTTTAAAAATATAGTTGAAATAAATATTGTTATTTGTTATTATATTATTAGCCATTTGATTTGCGCGAGTGGTGAAATTGGTATACACGTATGCCTTAGGAGCATATGCCTTCGGGCGTGGAGGTTCAAGTCCTCTCTCGCGCACCAGTATTATTGTAATCATTAGCCCACTCGGGCTATTTTATTTTAAAATATTATCTTGGTTATGCTATACTAGTGATATGAGCAAGATAGGGGACTATTTAAATCAGAGATTATCTGGCGATGTATTATCTGATATTGGATCAAGAGAACGTTATTCAACTGATGGTAGTGTGCTTAGTATAATTCCGCGTTTAGTGGTGCTCCCTAGAACTTTGGATGATGTGCGCAAAGTGGCTCGATTTGCTTGGCGTCTAGCTGAGCGAGGACAATTTTTGTCATTGACCGCTAGGGGATCTGGTACGGATTCAACTGGTGCAGCTATTACTGACGGTATCATCTTATCTATGCAAAACTACATGAATCATATTATGGAGCTAGATACTAAATCCAAGTTAGTTCGTGTGCAGGCGGGTATTAAATTAATGACACTGCGTGAAGCAATGGCTACGCATGGTTTGAGGTTATTAGTTGATGATGGCGCTATTACTGATTGTACAATTGGTGGTATGTTGAGCTCAAATACAATAACTGATAGCTATATTAAGTACGGTGACATGTTAAATTGTGTTGATTGTGTAGAGGTGGTATTGGCTAATGGCGAAGTGATTCAGACCGGTAAATTAACCAAGCGCGAGCTAAGTGCCAAGAAGGGCTTGGAAACAATGGAGGGTGACCTATATCGTTTTGTTGATTCATTGATTGAAGATAACCCTGAAACAATAGATGCAATTAGTGCTGGTCGTGCTTTAGATAGTACTGTATGCGCGCTTGACCGAGTAAAAGACAAGGACGGCAATTTTGATTTAACGCCGTTGTTTATTGGGGCGCAAGGTACTTTAGGTATTATTACACAAGCTATTCTAAAACTTGACGATTTGCCAGAGGAACAATCAATGGTGGCGGCTGCTATTACGGCAGACCAGAATGAGTCTGACTTATTTGATCGTTTGTCCCAGTTGGCGCCTAGCACATTCACTTTTATAGATGGTGATACATTGAAGTTAATTACAGAAACTACTGGATATGAACCGTGGAGGCTAGTTACAAAAAATATTCCTAAGTTATTAATATTTATGTCGTTTGATGGCAAACATCAAGCTAAACAGCTAAGGAAGGCCGGTAAGATATTGGACTCGTCCGGTGTAGTGGATGCTAAGGTGGCGGTTAGCGCCGATGACCGTATGGAATTAGCTGCATTAAGGGATTCTACGTATATTATTAACAATTATAGTGATGATGGTAATGCTGCAATACGTTTAGTTGATAGCTTGGCGGTAGTACCGGAACATTTTGTGGATTTGGTTGATAGAGTTCGTGCCATATTAGATAATAACCATATCAAAGCTGGTGTTTGGGGTAATTTGGGTGCTGGTACTGTAACAGTCCGACCATTATTGAATTTATCCAGTATTGGCCATCGTCAGTTAGTATTTCGTTTATTAAAGGATTTTAGTCAAACAGCCTTTGAATTAGATGGCGATATAGCTGGATACGGAGGTGTTGGTCGATTGTTAACACCATATGCACGGAATGTACAACACAAGGAAGTGATTGATGTGATGGATAAGCTACGAAAGGAGTTCGATCCATTTAATACATTAAATCGCGATGTTTGCAGTGATACTGATCCACACAAATTGGTTGAATGTTTGCGCAGTTCATATAGTACACCACATGGTGACGCATACAATATACGAAGCTAGTGTGTTATAATATAATCACGCGCGCGTGGCGGAATTGGTAGACGCGCTAGCTTCAGGTGCTAGTGAGCTCACGCTCGTGGAGGTTCAAGTCCTCTCGCGCGCACCAGCTTTATTTGCGGGCTAAGTTGCCCGTATTTATTTTATAAGCTTAATCATGATAAAATAGATTATATGAATAGTGATGTGGTAGTTGATAGGTTATTAAAAGTTGATCCTTGGCTAAAACCATATCGAGTTACGTTGATTGATCGACAAAAATATATATATGATAAAAGTTGCGAAATTCTAGGCGACAATAGTATTACCAATTTTGCGCTAGGACATTTATACTTTGGACTACATCATACTAACTACGGTTGGGTAATGCGGGAGTGGGCGCCACATGCTAGTCAAATATATCTTCATTGTGACAAGAACAATTGGCAGGATGATTTATCGTACCTGTTTCATCCATTAGAAAATGGTGTATGGGAGCTAAAGTTATCAGAGGATAAACTAGAGCATTTAGATCACTATAAATTACATATTTTTTGGGATGGTGGGGACGCTGAACGGATTCCGGCGTATGCAGAATATGTATTACAAGATAAAAAAACTAAATTGTTTGCGGCAGCGGTATGGAATCCGGCTAAAAAATATGATTGGCGGCATGTAGCACCGATTAAACCACAACAACAACTAATTTATGAGGCTCATATTGGCATGTCTGGCGAAGATGAGCAAGTGGCAACGTACCAAGACTTTATTGATAATGTTTTGCCAAGAGTAAGACAGCTAGGATACAATACTGTTCAATTGATGGCCATTCAGGAGCACCCGTATTACGGTAGTTTTGGCTATCAGGTGGCAAACTTTTTTGCGGAGAGTTCGCGTTTTGGTACCCCAGCTGATTTAAAGCATCTAGTTGACGAGGCACACGGTATGGGGTTACGGGTGGTGATGGATGTGGTGCACTCGCACTCGGTTAAGAACGAGAACGAAGGTTTGAGTAATTTTGCTGGTGACTATAACCAGTATTTCAAGCCAGGTTTGCATGAGGCGTGGAACTCTCGTTTATTTGATTATGGCAAACCAGAAGTGGTGCATTTCTTGCTATCGAATTTACGGTATTTCATGGATGAGTATCACTTTGACGGGTTTCGTTTTGATGGTGTGACGAGTATGATTTATCATAATCATGGTTTAAACCAGTCGTTTACATCTTACAAGGACTATTTTACTGACAATACTGATCTGGATGCTTTAGCATATTTATCCATGGCAAATACCTTGGTGCATGAGGTGAATTCTAATGCAATAACAATTGCCGAAGACATGAGTGCCATGCCAGGGATGGCTGCTTCATCTGATGTGGCTGGTATTGGTTTTGATTATCGCTTTAATATGGGTGCGCCTGATTTATGGATTAAGATGCTAAAGGACCAGCGGGATGAAGATTGGCAGATGGGTAAGCTGTGGTATGAGCTAACTTCGCATCGCGCTGAGGAAAAAACAATTAATTATGCCGAGAGCCACGATCAAGCAATGGTGGGGGATAAGACAATTATTTTTCGCCTATTAGATAAAGAAATGTATGAGCATATGCAAAAATCAGATCATAATTTAATAGTCGATCGCGGCATTGCTCTACATAAAATGATTCGACTAATTACCGCTAGTACTAACGCTGGGGGATACCTAAACTTTATGGGCAATGAGTTTGGCCATCCGGAGTGGATTGATTTTCCACGTGAGGGTAATAATTGGTCGTATAAGTATGCTCGTCGCCAGTGGCATTTAGTGGATGATCCTAAATTGAAATTCTCGTGGTTGAATAATTTTGACCGAGATATGATTAATTTGGTTAAAAAGCTGAGCGGTAGTTTGAAGTGCCTATTGGTGGATGAGCAACGAAAAATTATTGCATATATACGTGATAATTATTTATTTGTGTTTAACTTTTCGAATACGTCATATACTGGTGTAGATATAGACGCTCCTGTCGGTAAATATCATATTGAATTAACTACAGATGATAATCGGTATGGTGGATTTGAACGAATTGATACGAAGATGAGTTATCCATCGGATGGTAAAATAACGTTATATTTGCCAGCACATACAGCAACAGTGTGGCGTGTGCTAAAATAAGAGTATGAGTTTAGGTTTAGCTAGTTTGCGGGGTATGCGCGACTTGTATCCTGAAGATATGAGATTGCGCGAGTACATTTTTGCTGGGTGGCGTAAGGTGGTAGAACGGTATGGCTATGAAGAATACATGGCGCCTATGCTAGAGCCATTGGAAATGTATGCGGCGAAAAGTGGCGAAGAGATAGTCAATGAGCAGACATATGCATTTAGTGACCGCGGCGAGCGTAAGGTGGCGATTCGTCCGGAAATGACACCATCTGTTACGCGGATGGTGGCGGCGCGGCGACAAGATATGCCATTGCCGATACGGCTATATTCGATTGCCAATTTTATGCGTTATGAGCGCCCGCAACATGGTCGTGAACGTGAATTCTGGCAGCTAAATTTTGATTTATTTGGCGAGCCAGGTATTGCTGGTGATACTGAGATAATCCATATGGCGCATGACATCGTTAAGGAATTCGGTGCTACTGACGATATGTTTACTATTAAAGTAAATGACCGTCGTCTAACAAACTACATTATGAGTAATTATCTTGGCCTTGACGCTGAACAAGGCGGACGTATGATCAAACTTCTAGACCGGTTTGATAAATTGCCACGCGAGACGTTTGACGAATTGGCTGAGGAGATTATTGGCAGCAATAAATCGGCTGTAGACAAGTTGGCGGCAATACTAAAGGTTGATACCATCGATGATTTGCCGGCTGAGATTAAGTCGAGTGATGTGCTGGCTCCAGTTCGAGAAGTATTAAACAATTTACGTAAATTAGGTGTCAATAACGCCAAGTACGACATTAGACTAATGCGTGGTTTTGACTATTATACAGGTGTTGTGTTTGAGGTATTTGATGAGGCGCCTGAGAATCGTCGTGCTATGTTTGGTGGCGGTCGTTATGATGGTTTAGTCGCTATGTTTGGCGTGGAAACCTTACCGGTAGTTGGCGCAGCGCCAGGTGAGACGATGTTTGGTGAGTTCTTGCGTGCACATCAGCTTGTGCCAGAGCTATCAACCAACGTGTCGGTATATTTATTACCAATGACAGATAACTTGTTATTGGAAGCCGAGAATTACGCTAGTGAATTACGCAAACTCGGTGTTAACGTTGCAGTTGATGCGACGGAGCGGAAATTAGATAAGCGGATTAAGGCTGGAATTAAACATGGTGTTAAATACATGGTATTTGTTGGCGAGTCGGAAGTTACGGCAGGTAAATTGCAGCTAAAAAATGTTGCTACTGGCGACCAAGAACAACTTTCAGTGTCGGAAATAGCACAAAGGGTTAACAGTTAATAGTAATATCTGGTAAAATAAGGAGTATTATGGATTACAACAAGAAGGAAGTTTCAAAGAACAAGGTGGAATACACCGTTACCGTTAACAGTGAAAAGATGGCTATTAATCACGAGCGTGCATTGCATCGTCTTGGCCGTAATGCTAAGATTGCCGGTTTTCGTAAGGGCCATGTACCTGAGCGGGTGCTAGAACAGCATTTAGATCCAACACGCGTAGCTGAGGCTGAGATTAACGAGAGTGTTACGGAATCTGTTCGTGAGGTAATAACAAAAGATAATTTGATGCCGTTGAATCAACCGACTGTGTCGATAACCAAATATGTTCCTGGCCAGGAGTTAGAGTTCACTGCTACATTCGACTTGATGCCAGAGGTTAAGTTAGGTGATCCAAGTAAATTAACCACTAAGAAGCCAAGCTCTGAGATTTCAGACAAGCAGGTTGATGAAGTAATTGACCGGTTGCGCGTGAATGCTGCTGAAAAGACTGAAGTGGAACGTGCAGCGCAGAATGGCGACGAAGTAATTATCGATTTTGCCGGCTCAGTTAATGGCAAAGAGTTTGCTGGTGGTACTGCAAAGAATTATGCCCTAAAGCTTGGTTCGGGCTCGTTTATTCCAGGCTTTGAGGATGGTATTGTCGGTCATAAAGCTGGCGAAGAATTTGATGTTAATGTAACATTTCCAAAAGAATATGGCGCTCCTGAGTTAGCCGGTAAGAAATCTGCATTTAAGATTAAACTGTCTAAAGTAAATGAGCTAAAATTACCGGAAGTGAATGACGAATTCGCTAAGAGTATGGCGGCCGACTTGAAGACGGTAGCTGATTTAAGGCAGGATATTAAGAATAATTTAGCTGAAACCGAAATGGCTGACGCTGAACAGAAGTACGAAGAAGCGCTATTAACCGAACTCGCAGCAAAAAGCAAAGTAGATGTGCCGGAAGTCTTAGTAAACGACGAAATTCCACAAATGAAAAAGCGCTTTACAGAAGGCTTAATGTATCGTGGGCTAGATCTCGATAAATATCTCAAGCAGAAGAACTTAACTGAAGATAAGTGGGTTGAGATTGAACTGAGGCCTGCTGCAGAAAAGCGAATTCGCAATAGTATGGTCTTGACTGCATTTATCGAGAAGGAAAAGATTACAGTTGATCCAGAAGAGGTTGTTGAACAGCAAAAGAGAATGCTTGAGCAGTTTAACAACCCTAAGGTGCAGGCACATTTTAAGACGCCAGAATATTTGGCGCAAATCAATCAGCAGATGCTAACCAAGAAGGCTCTAGAAAAGTTGGTTGAACTTGCTGAAAAAGGCAAGAAATAATGAGTTATTTGATACCGACTGTATTAGAAAAGACAACTAATGGTGAGCGGTCTTTTGATCTCTATTCTAGGTTACTAAAAGACCGAATCATCTTCTTGGGCGATGAAGTTAACCCAGATACTGCCAATCTAGTAGTGGCGCAGCTGTTGTTTTTGGACTCACAGAGCCACGATGATATCAGCTTTTATATCAATACTCCGGGTGGTCTAGTTTATGATGGCTTGGCTATTGTCGACACGATGAATTTAATTAAGTCTGATGTTGCGACTTTTGGGGTGGGGCTGCAGGCTTCGATGGGTGCTGTTTTATTGGCCAGTGGCACTAAAGGAAAGCGCTATATGCTGCCTCACGCTAAGACTATGATTCATCAAGTATCATCTGGTACAACTGGTAAGTTTACTGATATGGAGATAGACTTGCGCGAGACATTAGCATTGAAAAATACCTTAATTGATATTTTAGCAGAAGCTACTGGTCAAAACCGCGACAAAGTATACCAAGATATGGAACGAGATTATTGGATGACTGCTAGTGAAGCGAAGGAGTATGGGCTAATCGATGATATCGTGTCTGGGGCTACGAGTAAGCTAGAAAAGAAGTCAAAGAAAGATTTGCATAAATAGGGCAAGATGTACTATAATAGTATTGCTCGTGGCGCTGTTGTGGCTCGTTAGCTCAGTTGGTAGAGCAGAGGCCTGAAGAGCCTTGTGTCCCCAGTTCGAGTCTGGGATGGGCCACCACAGCGCTAAGAGAGTGTACATTTATAGTGTTTTTACTTCTAAAGCCACCTTTCGGGGTGGCTTTAGTTTTGTATAATTTTAGTAATGTTTTCTTTTGAATCAAGCGGTTGATGTGATATTATATATTTAGGTGCTGATGTAACGCACTGCAACTAATAGGGTGATATCGCCAATAGAAAATACATTTGACACCAGACTAAATGTTTGATAACATAGTTTATGTCAATCTTTGCGGGTTTAGCTCAGTTGTTTAGAGCGCATCCTTGCCAAGGATGAGGTCGAGAGTTAGAGTCTCTTAACCCGCACCATATATTGACTATTTAGGCGATCTATATCGCCTATTTTATTTGGCGCCTTGGCGGATCAGTTACGCAGAGGTCTGCAAAACCTCGTAGGTGGGTGCAACTCCCACAGGTGCCTCCAGGTTTATATTTTAGTGTTAGTATGCTAAAATAAATAACATCTATGGGCGAGTGGCGGAATTGGTAGACGCGCTAGACTCAAAATCTTGTGAGCTTACGCTCGTGAGGGTTCAAGTCCCTCCTCGCCCACCACAATTATTTAAGGCTCGAGTAGCCTTATTTTTTATGTCTTTAATTTTTTATTATTTTGGTATATTATTACTAATAGATAGGAGTAAATAAAGTGGGCATGGATAGTTATCGTATTAACAACCAACAAGATCAACAAGGGAAGTCTAAAAGTAAGCGCTGGTATATTATTGGTGGAGTAGTTACCCTAGCGGTTGCATTGTGTGCAGTGGCGGGCACATTCTTTTTATCGCAAAAGCATAACGATAAAGTTGAAGCAAGGCAAAGTGCCAATGTTGTTCAGACGAACAATGCTGATAATACTAGCCATAATGAGTCTAAATCTGATGATAGCAAGAATAAACCTGTGCCGCAGGATAGTAATAAACCGGTAGATCCAACAAAGCCATATGTTGATGACGGTAAAAAAGTAGTATACCTATCCTTTGATGATGGTCCAAGCGAAAATACCAAGAAGATCATGGATATTATGGACCGGTATGGCGTTAAAGGCTCGTTCTTTGTGACCGGCAATGGCCAACCATATAACCATTACATTAAAGAGGCATTTGATCATGGGCATACTATTGGTTTGCATACCTTTACGCATCGTTACCAAGAGGTTTATTCGTCTGACCAAGCTTATTTTGCCGATTTAAAGCGGATTGATGATATGGTATATGATTTAATCGGCCAGCATTCATATATGGTACGTTTGCCTGGTGGGTCAAGTAACACTATTAGCCGACGATATTCTCCAGGTATCATGACGCGTATTACTAGAGAGATGCAGCGCCGTGGTTATCAGTATATCGATTGGAACTGCGACTTTGGCGATGCATCTGCTAATCGGGTGCCAGCAGCTGCTATTATTAAGCAAGCTACATCTTGCCATGCAAACAAAATTGTAATGCTAGCGCATGATACGGCCGTAAAAACTACTACGGTAGATGCATTGCCTAAAGTAATTGAATATTATAAGGCACAAGGCTATACATTTGCTCCGATGGATAAAAATATCTTTCCGGCGCACCATAAACTAAATAATTAATGTTTAATTGACAAGAGTAATTTGGCTTGTTATTATTGTAGGAGAGTCATTCTTTGACATTTAAAGGGAGGATATATATGAATACTAATCTTGGATTATCTAGTAACGTTCTAATTATTGCAGTTTTAGCGATATTGCTTATTGTAGTTATCGCTATTGTTGTTGCTGTTTATAATGCTTTAATTAAGTTGCGAGTTCGCGTTGATGAGGCTTGGAGTGATATTACCGTACAGTTAAAGCGTCGAGCTGATTTAATTCCTAATTTAGTTGAGACGGTAAAGGGTTACGCTTCTCATGAGAGTCAGGTATTTGAGAATGTTACAAAAGCACGTACAGCAGTGATGACTGCCGCTGCTCAAGGGCCAAAGGCTACGGCGCAGGCTGAGGGCCAGTTTGAATCAGCTTTAAAGAGCCTATTTGCTGTAGCTGAAGCTTATCCAGAGCTAAAGGCGTCGGATAATTTTCGTGCATTACAGGATGAGATTACCGATACAGAAGATAAAGTGCAAGCTGCTCGTCGTTTTTACAATAGTGGTGTGCGCGATTTAAATACCAAAATCCAGACCTTTCCTAATAATTTGATTGCTGGTATGTTTAATTTTAAACAACGTGAATTTTTCGAAGTAGAAGATCGCGCAACAGTTGAAGAGGCGCCGCAGGTTAAATTTTAGGGGAGTAAAGCTTGTATAGCAACATCAAGGCCAATAAAAGGAATACTGTTCTTATTATGATGGTATTCCTTATTATTGGTGGTGTAATTAGTTGGCTAGTGGGCTATTGTGGTAGAGATTATAGCATAGCATTATATGTAATGCTCGGATTTATTTTATATGCTATGATGCAATACTTTATTGCTAGCCGTACTGCAATGTTAATTTGCGGTGGGCATGAAATAGCCAAGAAAGATTGTCCGGAATTGTGGCGGGTAGTTGAAAACTTATGTATTGCCAGTGGGCTGCCTATGCCACGAATATTTATTATAGATGATGATGCCCCAAATGCATTCGCTACGGGCAGAAACCCTCAACACGCCTATGTAGCAGTTACTACTGGACTACTCAATATTATGGATAAGCGGGAATTGGAGGCGGTTATGTCGCATGAACTGTCGCACATTCAAAATTATGATATCAGGGTTAGTATGATAGTGTTTGGCTTATCTAGTGCCATAGCTATGTTATGTGATTTGATCTACTATTTTTACCGTGGTAATAGGGATGATCGTGATAACGACAGAAGTGGGATAGGATTAATTTTAATGATAATTTCTATTATAGCACCGATTATTGTTGTTTTGTTGCAGCTAGCAGTGTCGCGTCAGCGAGAATATTTAGCCGATGCATCTGGTGCATTAATGACACGCGACCCAGAGGGATTGGCTAGTGCATTAGAGAAGCTAAAAACTGATGGCAAGCCAATGCGCCGTCAGCGTTCTGGTTTGGCTCCACTGTATTTTAATAACCCAAGCAAGCCGACTTTGTGGGATAAGATATTGCAGACTCACCCGCCACTAGACGAGAGAATTGCTAGACTAAGGAATAGCTTGGATAAAATGTAGTATGAGCGACAATAAGTATCGTAATAATAAAAAAAATAGTCCAGCAAATAATTCAATAGAAGTAAAATCGAGATATATAAGTTTTTTACAACGACGTCGTGTGGGCTTAACCGAGTGGGCCGTCCACTCAGAAAAGAATCTTACTAATAAGCTGGCGCATAAGCGCGCTAGATTAGATAGAATGATTAACCGAGCGAGGCGTCGAACTGAGCTGAATGTTGCTAGACGCGAACGCTCTACTATCTATAAAAAAAGTCATGTACTATATAATATTTTGCTTCCTGTATTTGCAATTGGTCGTTTCTTAAAGCGCTTAGTTGCCATTGTGCGCCATAAGACTACTAAAGTTCGGCAATTGTCGCCGCACCGAACATTATTTATTACTGACCCCACGCTTGCCCGTCGTAGCATTAAAATGCCTGGATATATAGGGTTCTCAATTGAGGTAGTGCGATTGATATGGAGTAATAAGCGACTCTTTATTAAATACATATTAGTTATGGGTGCGATAGTATTGTTTATCGTTGGTGGCCTTAGCCAACATAATTTAAGAGAACTCAGAGACGGGCTGGAGAATAACGGAGTAGGCGGTTGGAATGAGTGGTCAGCGTTATTTGCCCAAGCTATTTCGCGCGCTAGCACTGCGCCTGACGCTAGTCAGCAAGTTATGCTCGGTCTCATGTTGTTTTATAGTTGGATGATTGCAGTATGGCTGTGTCGAAAAATTAATAATGGTAAAACCAAATTAGCCCTGCGCGATGGGCTATATAATAGCGGTAGCCCACTGTTTGGTGAATTAGCGTTGATTGCTATTATGTTAGCTCAGGCTATACCATTAGCGTTTGCTAGCATTTTTTATTACACTGCTACGGCAGCCCAGTGGATTAACAGCGGTATTCAAATAGAGAATATGGCCTTTTGGTGTGCTCTGATATTAGTTGCGGTACTAACGTTTTATTGGATGTCGGCTACTATATTGGCTATGATTATTACTACTTTGCCTGGAATGTATCCTCTGCAGGCTTTGAAATTATCTAGAGAGTTAATATCAGGCAGAAGGGCTGCGGTACTTATGCGTGTAGTTGTGATGATAATCCCAGTTGTGTTGGTGTGGCTAATTGTAGTGATGAGTGCGATATTTATGGATACATCGCTGAATATTTCGTATTTGCCAATTGTGCCAATTGTTACGTCGTTTTTGATACCAATAACGTTGTTATGGGTTTCAGTATATACATACATGCTATATAGGTATATTATAGATGACCCAACTCCGCCATACAGTAAGTTACCACGAAAGAAGTTTAGTTGGCAGTCTGTTCCTGATATGGTTTATAATTCCAGGACAGGTAAATTCGTTATACGTGCTCTAGATAGGCTGAAAACGCTTAACAAAAGTAATGGTGCAAAGAAGAATAGCTGATGGAAGTTATATTTTTGTTAATTATAGTGGCGTTTATTGTTGATGATCGTAGTGTTCGTCGTCGGATAGCATGCGCCTTAGATGATAAATCAGTGGCGCATCTACGGTGGCAAAAATATAAATTTGGTATTACATTAACTATCGCTGCTTCTTTTTGCACTGTGCTTTATGGTGTGTTTGCATCTAATAATCGCATAGTGATTGATGGTTGCGGTGTAATAGCTGGTTGCATTTTAGGTCTTATTACCAGTAAAGTTACTCTACTCGGCAAAGATGGACATAAATAGAGGTGCGCCTATGGATCGTTATCAAGCTAAATTAAGGATTGATGAACTAAGGGGTCAATTAACAAAATTGGCGTATGAGTATTATGTTTTAGATAATCCGTCAGTATCAGACGCTATTTATGACTCATTATTTGCTGAGTTAAAAAAACTGGAAGCGAAATATCCTGATTTAATTACGCCTGACTCACCAACGCAACGTATTGCGGCGCAGCCACTAAGTAAATTTGAAAAATATACACACAAGCGACGGATGATTTCGATTTTAGATTCATTTTCTGATCAAGAAGCTATGGATTGGTTTGAGCGTATTAAGTCATATGCAACTAAGAATTTATCGGAGCGTGACTGCGTTGAGCTAGCAAGGCAGATTTTCTGGTTAGACGATAAGATGGATGGTTTGGCTTGTGCATTACATTATGTGGATGGGATCTTGGTTCGTGCTGTGACGCGTGGTGACGGGTTTGTGGGTGAGATAGTTACTTCTAACGTTAAAACAATGCCAACGGTGCCACTGCGCTTGAATGATGACCCAATATTTTGTCATGGTGAAACTGAGGTGCGAGGTGAACTAATTATGATGCGCGCCGAGTTTGAACGAATTAATCAAGAATTGGTAAAAGCGGGCGAGAAGCCATTTGCTAATCCGCGCAATTTGGCGGCTGGTACAATACGTCAATTAGATCCAAGAGTAGCAGCATCGCGTAAAATTGAGTTTCATGCTTATGATTTGTTGCGTGATGATGTAAGTGAAGTACCAACTAATGAATTTGCTTATCAGAAAATGAGAGAGCTTGGGTTTAAGCTAAATCCTGAAGCGCATATTGAGTATGGCTTTAATAACGCAATTGAGTATGCGCATAGATTTCGTAAATCAGTGCAACCCAATTTACCATTTAATACTGATGGTTTAGTAATTAAAATTAATGACCGTAAATTATATGATGATTTGGGTATTGTTGGTAAGAATCCTCGTGGTGTACTAGCGTACAAGTATCCAGCAGAAACTGCTGCAACTAAAGTGCAAGATATCGTACTTAGTTTAGGTAGAACTGGTGCCGTGACCCCAGTGGCGGTATTTGAGCCGGTGCAGCTAGCTGGTACTACTATTCAGCATGCAACTTTGCATAACGAAGATGAAATCAAGCGTTTGGATGTGCGAGTTGGGGATACGGTCGAAATATTTAAGGCTGGCGAGATTATTCCAAAAGTTAATCGTGTAATAATGGAATTGCGTCCTGATGAGAGTAAGGTATTTAATTTTGCCGACGAGCTAAAGCGCCAGTACCCTGATTTAAAGTTTGAACGGCCTGAGGGTGAAGTGATTTGGCGAGTTTGTAATGCTGGTGGTGTACAGGAAATTCTGAAGCGATCAATTGATCATTATGCTAGTCGTCAGGCGCTAGATATTGCTGGGCTAGGCTCTAGTAATATTGCCGCGCTGGTTAATGCTGGCTTAATAAATGATTTGGCCGATATATATAAACTAGACAGAAATAAAGTAGTGGAATTAGAGGGGTTTGGTAATGTTTTGGCCGACAAGTTGATTTCTGCTATAAACGCCAGTAAGAAGCCTAAGTTGTCCAAATTTATTTACGCACTTGGAATACGCTATGTTGGCGTGAAAACAGCGGATGATTTAGCGACTTACTTTAAGACATTTGCCGATTTTCGACGATCAACCTATGGCCAATTGATCAATGTATCTGGCATAGGCCGAGTAGTAGCTGAGTCTATTGCAGCTTGGTGGGCCAACTGTGATAATGTTGCCTTGGTTGATAAATTATTGCAGTTAGGCGTTACTCCGCTAGACGCTACCACATCGGATAAGCTAAGTGGTGTAGCAGTAGTTATTACTGGTACGTTAAATTCTATGTCGCGCGAACAGGCGGCTGACCGAGTGAGGGAATTAGGTGGAAGCTTTCAGTCTTCTGTTGGGCAGTCTACTACTTATTTAGTGGCTGGTGGCAAAGTTGGTGCTAGTAAGTTGGCGGCAGCTGAAAAATATCATACTAAAATTATTAACGAAGAAGATTTTTTGGCGTTAATAAACGATTAGACTTGGTAAATTATTAGGCTTGTGCTAATATAATGGTAGAGCTGGTGCGTAAGGACGGGGCAATTCGTCTGAACGCAAGAAACAAAAACGTAAAAGCCCCTGGGTGGGCACGCAACAGCTATAAACCCACGTAAACTGCGTGGGTTTATTTTTTATAATTTAGCAATGGTTGTGGTATAATAATTGCGACGGGGTAGTAGCTCATCTGGCTAGAGCGCAGCATTCGCATTGCTGAGGTGGTCGGTTCAAGTCCGATCTACTCCACCAAAATTATTGCCCTCCATTTGGAGGGCATTTTGTAAGATAAGCGTATTGATAGTATAATATTATCTATAAGGTATGGATTATAAGGGATTAAGCGCTGCTGAAGTTAAGTCACGTATGGAGTCTGGCCGGAGTAACGTCGTCGACCAGTGTTCATCACGGTCTTTAGGTGACATCATCAAGGCTAATATTTTTACGCGGTTTAATTTTTTAATTACTGCGTTAGCGATTGTAGTGCTGTTGGCTGGTGGTGGTATTGTTAATGCGTTATTTTTTTGTGTACTAATTGTAAATGCCGTGATCGGGGTAGCTCAAGAGTGGCGTGCCAAAAAGATTTTAGATAAAGCGGCAATTCTAGTAAAGCCGCAATCCATAGTGGTTCGCGATGGCAATGAACAAGTCATAGCGTCGAGTGACATTGTGGTTGATGATGTAATTAAATTAAGTTTAGGCGACCAGGTACCGGTAGATGGTGTAGTATTATCTTCTAGTGATTTAGAGATTAATGAAAGTTTGTTAACTGGCGAATCTGACCCAGTAGTAAAAAATGCTAAGTCAAAGGTTATGTCAGGTTCGATGGTGGTAGCCGGTTCTGGCTACATTAAGGCAACTAAGGTAGGTCAAGAATCTTACTCGGCTAATTTGACGCGCAACGCGCGTCAGTATAAGACGGCAAAATCAGAAATAGTCGATAGTACGAACCAACTTTTAAAATGGATTTCTTGGAGTTTGGTGGCGGTAGTGCCAATTTTGATTGTAGGAATATTTATTCGTCGAGATTTAACGATTGATCATTCTAGTATTAGAGCAGTGCTAGATAGTATATCTGGTGATGGCGTAATGCGGATTATTACACCGATTGTTGGTATGATTCCTGAGGGGCTGGTGCTATTGACTAGTACAGCATTTATGCTTGCGGCTGTTAAGCTGGTGCGCAATCGCGCTCTTGTCCAGCAGATGCCAGCAGTTGAAACTCTAGCTAGAGTTAATACGATATTACTAGATAAAACAGGTACTATTACGATGGGCGCTATGAAATTGACGGATATTGAATTAATTACTAAAGCAGATGCTGATACGGTGAAGCGCGTTATAAAGACTATTGCTAGTCGCGCCAGCTCGCCGACGAATGATGCATTAGTAGCGGGGCTGAGGATTAAGCCAGCTGAATTTACATACGAGGTGGCGTTTAGTAGTGCGCGTAAATGGAGTGCTATGCAAATTGATAAAATTAACTATATAATGGGTGCTCCAGAAATTGTACTGGCGGAGTATCCGGATGTGTTAAAGCGGGCGCAAGAAGTGGCGGCTGAAGGTAAACGTGTGTTGGCGTTGGTGAAGAGTGACTTGATTCCACGTGCAGCAGGGGTTAATTTTAGGCGCATTAAACCGTTAGCATTGGTGGTGCTAAGTGAACAAATTCGGCCGAGTGCCAAGAAGACATTAAACTATTTTGCAAGTCAGGGTGTTGATATTAAAGTAATATCTGGTGATTCGCCAGTGACAGTTGGCGCTGTAGCGAAATCAGTTGGTCTAGACGCCAAGACATTCGATGCCAGAAGATTGCCAGACCCAGATATGGGCGATATCCAACGTGAAGAATTTATGAAGCTAATTAAGCAATATAATGTATTTGGACGTGTGCAGCCAGAGCAAAAGCGGCAGATTTGTTGCGCTTTGCAAGATTCTGGTCAAGTAGTAGCTATGACTGGTGATGGTGTTAACGATGCGTTAGCTTTAAAGCAAGCTGATCTGGGGGTGGCAATGAATAGTGGCGCTACGGCGACTAAGGCAGTAGCGGAGTTGGTGCTGCTTGATAGTGATTTTGCTCATTTGCCACTAGTGTTGTCTGAGGGGCGTCGCGTGATTGCTAATATTGAGCGGGTAGCTAATTTATTTATTATTAAGAATGTGTATTCTTTGGTATTAGCGTTGTTGTTTACATTTTTGCGCGAGCCGTACCCATTAATGCCAAAACATATGACAGTAATTTCTGTTTTAAGTATTGGTATGCCGGCGTTTTTCTTGGCCTTAGCGCCAAATAATAAGGTATACATTAAAGGGTTTATGAAGCGTGTCTTGAAATTTGCTATTCCAGTGGGCGTAGTTAGCGCAATAGCTATGGTGCTAACTTATAAGTTAGCTAGGGCGTATCCAGCGTTAGACGTAGACTATTTTAGTACGGCGGTTTCGATTGTGATGATGGGACTTGGAGTACTAGTGTTGATTATTCTGGCTCAGCCAATGAAGTTATGGAAGGCTGGTTTGATTGCTATGTGTGCTGGGCTATTTGCGCTCGTACTATTATTGCCGCGGCTAAATGATGTTTTGCAGTATAAATTTAGCTGTGATCTGGTTATTCCATTATGTATCGGTTTATTTGTTGGTGTCTATATGATATCTGTAATAGCGTGGTTGACTAGGTCAAAGCGCGTCGTGGTATAATAAGGTTATGTTTGATTTTAAGCAGTATGTCAGGCGTCGTCTTGAGAAATATGTAGTGAAATATTTTAAGCGGCATCATCCAATATTGGTTGTAGTGGTTGGCGCAGTGGGAAAGACAACTACTAAGAACGCAATTGCTACAGTGTTGGCACAGCGATTTAAAGTTCGTATGGAGCCGACGAATTTAAATAGTGAAATGTCAGTGCCGACGACTTTATTAGGCGTAAAATATCCAAAGCCAGCAGAACTAAAGACCGTTACGGCTTGGATGCGCGTGTTTAAGGCTATGCGCAATGTAATTAAGGCAAAATCTACTATTGACGTAATCGTCCAAGAACTAGCAACAGATAAGCCGGGCGATATTGCGGCGTTTGGTAATTATTTACATGCAGATATTGCCGTGGTGACAGCTGTAGCTGAAGAGCATATGGAGAATTTCCCCGGTGGGTTGAATGATGTAGCGCGCGAAGAATTATCGGTTGGAAAATTTTCTAAGTCAGTATTGATTAATCAAGACGCTGTATCGCATGATTATTGGCAATTGACGCAAAATCCAAATATTTTAACTTATGGTGTTAATGAAGGGCAATATCATTTTCGTAAAATTAGCGGCAACCCTCTGTCTGGGTATGATGTAGACATTAGTGGCGTGGCAGCTAATGTTAAATATGTTGGTGAGTATAATATGGGCGCTGCCGTTGCCGCCGCTGCGGTTGCAATGCAGCTTAATATGACACATGATGAAATTCAGGCTGGACTAAGTAATTTGGTTCCCGTGTCTGGTAGGATGAATCCACTTCATGGCCGTAAGGATACGATATTGCTTGATGATACATATAATTCATCTCCAATTGCAGCTATAGCTGCTTTGAATACGTTATATCAGATTGAGGCACCGCAGCGTATAGCAGTACTTGGCTCGATGAATGAACTTGGCAATATGTCGCCAATGGCGCACAGTCAAGTAGGTATGGCTTGTGATCCGAAAAAATTAGATATGGTTATTACGGTTGGCGATGAAGCAGCGCGCTATTTAGCACCGGCAGCGCAGAAGCGCGGTTGTCAGGTATTTAAGTTCCCTGGAGCAATTATGGCTGGTACATTTGTAAGTCAGCATATGGAACCTCATGCTGCTATATTAATTAAAGGGTCGCAGAATGGTATTTTTACAGAGGAGACGACAAAAATGTTATTAGACGATCCGGCTGATTCGACCAAATTGGTGCGCCAAGATGATGACTGGATGTATAAGAAGCGCCTTTGGTTTGAACACATTCGCAATGTTACGTACAATGGCAATGAATAGTTGTCAGTGTGCTAAAATAGTATCATGAAACGATACGAACCGGTAAAGATTGAAGCTAAGTGGCAGGATATTTGGCTTAAGGAAAAGCCATTTGCCGCTGTTGATAACAGTGATAAGAATAAGCTGTATGTGGCGGAAATGTTCCCATATCCTTCAGGCGCCGGTTTGCATGTGGGGCACGTACGTAATTTTACGATTGTTGATGTGCTTGCTCGGTTCTATCGTCAGCAGGGATTTAATGTGCTGCGTCCAATTGGTTGGGATACATTTGGCTTGCCGGCAGAAAACTATGCTTTGAAAATGCATGTTTCGCCGAAGGATGTGACGGCCACTAATATTGCTAATTTTAAAAAGCAATACCACCGGCTTGGTATGGCGGTCGACTGGACGCGTGAAATTAATACATCAGACCCAAAGTATTACCATTGGACGCAATGGGTGTTTACGCAATTATTTAAGCACGGTTTGGCGTATCAGTCGGAGAGTTATCAGTGGTGGTGCCCAGTAGATAAGACTGTGCTGGCTAACGAACAGGTAGAAGGCGGTAAATGTTGGCGCTGTCATCACGAAGTAGAGAAAAAGAAGATGAGCCAGTGGTTCTTTAAGATTACAGCGTATGCTGACGAGCTATTGGATGGCTTAGATGATATCGATTGGCCAGAAAAAATTAAGCGCATGCAGCACAATTGGATTGGCCGTAGTAAAGGTGCTGAAGTCGAGTTTAAGATTGATGGCAGTGATAATAAAATTACTGTATTTACTACACGACCAGATACATTATTCGGTGCGACTTTCGTGGTACTAGCACCTGAAAACGAACTGGTTGACCAGATTGTGACTAATAGTCAGCGCGAGCAAGTTAAAGAGTATGTTAAATCTGCACTTAAAAAGAGCGAAATCGAGCGCCAGGAGAATAAAGAAAAAACTGGCGTGTTTACTGGTGCTTATGCCATCAACCCTGCGACTGGTGAACGCGTACCAATTTGGGTTGCAGATTATGTTTTGTCGGGTTACGGCACTGGTGCTGTAATGGCAGTGCCAGCGCATGACGATCGTGATCATGAGTTTGCCGAAAAGTTTAGTTTGCCAATTCGCCAAGTAGTAGATAGTGCTGATGTAAATCCAGATGAATGTTACTCTGGAGAGGGTACTTTAATTAATAGTGGTGATTTTGATGGCAGAGTAACTTCTGAAGCGCGTGAAGAAATTGTGGCTTGGCTTGAACAAAATGGCTTGGGGCACAGTAAGACCACGTATAAAATGCGTGACTGGTTGATTTCACGTCAGCGTTATTGGGGCTGTCCGATTCCAATTATTCATTGTCCGGATTGTGGTGATGTTGCGGTGCCAGAGAAAGATCTACCTGTATTATTACCAGAGGTAGATAGTATTGCACCAAGTGGTGATGGTCAGTCGCCACTTGCTAATGAAGCTGCATGGGTTAATACGGTTTGTCCGCAGTGCGGTGCGCCAGCTAAGCGTGAAACTGACACAATGGATGGCTACGCCTGTTCGTCTTGGTATTTATTGCGTTATTGTGATGCCAATAATGATACTCAGGCTTGGTCGCCAGATAAGGTGAATTATTGGTGTCCGCTAGACTTTTATGTCGGTGGCGACCATGCCGTGGCGCATCTTTTGTATGTTCGCTTCTGGACCAAGTTCTTTGCCGATCAGGGTTGGGTTAACTTCCGTGAGCCGGTTAAGCGATTGCTCTACAATGGGTACATTAATGCGCCGGATGGCTGCAAGATGAGTAAGAGTAAGGGGAATGTAATTGACCCACTTGATGTTATTGATAGTGGATATGGTGCCGATACATTGCGTACATATGAGATGTTTATTGGGCCATACAATTTGGACGCTGCCTGGAGTACTACTTCAATTGGTGGAGTATACCGATTTATCAATCGTGTTTGGAATTTAGTGCAAGAGTACGTTGGTGCTGATAAAGCTACCTTAAACGATAAAAATGCATTTGAAGTATTGCGTTTGCGCCATGCAGCCGCTAAGAAAGTTACGGAAGATATTACAAATGCGCAATTTAACACGGCCGTGGCAGCCATTATGGAGTACTTAAATGGTTTAAGTAAATTGCGTGATAACGGGTTTGATGACCAATACTGGTTGGATTCCTTGACAGTTTTGTGCCAATTACTATCGCCGTTTGCACCTCATGTAGCTAGTGAAATGCTAACTGAACTATATGGTGACAAGGCGCGCCTTGAGCAGATGGATTGGCCGCGTTGGGATGAAAAATATCTTGCAGATGACACAATGCATATCGCGGTTCAGGTTAATGGCAAGCTACGTGGTGATTTAACTATCGACAAGACTGCAACCAAGGAACAAGTTGAGGTGGCGGCGCGATCAATCGAAAATGTAGTACGGTTTGTTGGCGAACAAGAGCCAGCAAAAATAATCTATGTGCCAGGCAAGATTGTCAATATTGTAGTTAAAAAATAGCTAATTTAAATAGCCAAAGTACGGGATGTTATAGACACTACTCGTAGTTTTGGCTATTTTAGTATGGTAATTTTATTTGTCGCTGTTCTGCAATCTAATGTCGGTCGGCAGCACGTGATTATTGACATATGACTGCGGGTCGTTGATGCCATCGTCGTCCGGCAATTTTATTTTAGTATCAACAACGAAGCCGTCTAGATTGTTAGCCTTGATAATTGAGCCTACAATTTGGGAATTACTATTGTCCTGCAAATTGACATTGTCATGCTGCAAATCGTCTGCCAGTTCGGACAATGTGTCGCCGTAGCGTACAGTGTATTCTATGGTATGGTTTGCGCCGAGCTCCTTATAAGATAAGACCCTTTCTTTAGTAGGGGTTGGTTCTTTTGGAAGTGGTGCGTCGTGATGTGTCAAACCGCCAATCACAGTACTTAGCCCGCATATCGCAACAACTGTAGCTAGTGTACCAATAGCATTCCTTCGATAATATTGTTGATCAGATTCGATTGCTGTATTGTGGTTTTTGTTTTGATGACTATATTCGCTAATCATACCTATATATTAACATAAACGCTTATATATGTCAAGCGTAAAGATTTGCGTTTATAACCCAAAAGTGTTACTATGGTAGTAAGTGTAATTAAAGAAGGAGAATAATTTAAATGGGTAAACCAAAGAAGCAAACAAGTCCACGTCGTACTGGTAATCGTCGTAGCCAGCTAGTATTAAAGCTAGCGCGTGCCGTGAACGCAAAGTCACCAGTAAAGGCTTATACTACCAAACATGACACTGGTAGCAAGCATTAATTAATAGACAATATTTGGACTAAACATTAAAACAAACGAGGGGAGTTTCCATGGCAAGTAATCGGCATTTAGGTAGGATTATCGCACTACAGACATTGTATGAATATGATTTTCGTGAACGCTTAGGTGATGAAACGGCGAAGATTGATGAGATTTTGACGCGCAATCTTAAGCGTTACGAAGATCGTGTTGATGATAAGGAATTTGTGAGACAGCTAGTGATGGGCGTTAATAAAGCTGGGCGTCAGCTTGATGCTATCATTGCACCGGTCGCACCAGATTGGCCATTGAATCAAATTGCGATTGTAGATCGTGACGTCTTACGTATGGCGGTGTTTGAGCTTAGTGAATTTAATGGTAAGATTCCGCCAAAAGTTGCAATCAATGAGGCAATTGAGCTAGCCAAGTCGTTTGGTGCGGAAAACTCTTCTCGCTTTGTTAATGGCGTATTAGGTACAATCTGGCGCCACATGAACGAAGGACATGTAAATGAGCAAGGCGAGCAACAAGAACAAGATTCGAAGACAGCATCAGCTTAGAATTGAACAATTAGCTACTGTGCGGGCGCATATTATGGCGTCTAAGAAGCAGCAAGCAAAATCTAAGCCAGCCGTTGTGCCAGTAAGGCCATTGCTGCCGCGTGATGATACGCCGAGTGAGTCCTTAAAACGAGCTGTCTATGAACGGCATCGACCAGCGATTAGTGAGATATCTCGTGAGGCTACGGCTGGCGGTGTGATTTATCGTTTTGGCCCTACTGGGCTAGAAATATTGTTGGTAGCTGACCGATTTGAGCGTTGGACAATCCCCAAGGGTCATATTGAAGCAGGTGAAACTGCGCAAGAGACGGCTATCCGCGAAATTGGCGAGGAGGCCGGTGTGCATCAGTTAGAGCCAGTTTGCTGGTTAGGGAAAATTCATTTTCGCTATCGTCGCGACAATGTACTAGTGCTAATGAGCACGCAAATCTATCTGTTTAAGGCGTTGGGCGATACTAACGACATTAAAAAAGAGGATTGGATGAGCGGAATTCGTTGGTTCTCGTATGATGCTGCGGTGAAGATTATTGCCTATAAAGATATCGCTAAGTTAATGCGACTAGGCTATCGACGTCTAGAGCAGAAGGGAGAAATTTAGTTGTCTAGGATTAAGAATACTCGCCAGAAGCGCGCTGTTTTTTCTGACTTTGAGCCTCGTCCAGCTGATGAGCCAATTGTGCCAGAAGTTGAGGGTGTGGATTTTGCGCCTTACCAGACTTGGGCGCAACAATCATTGGGCTTTGAATTTAATAATCCGTCATTAATTGTAACTGCTTTAACTCACCGTAGCTATGTGAATGAACACCGTAAGCTAGCGCGCGCTCATAATGAGCGACTAGAGTTTTTGGGTGATGCTGTTTTGGAGTTAGTAACTACTGAGTATTTGTTTAAACACTTCGATTTGCCAGAAGGAGTATTGACATCTTGGCGCGCAGCTCTAGTGCGAACAGAGTCGATTCGTGATGCCGGTGAAGAACTTGGGTATGCTAAACTAGTGCGAATGAGTAAGGGTGAACAAAACGGCACAGAGCATTCCAAACTACATATTATAGCTAATTGTTTTGAGGCAACAATTGGCGCGGTGTATCTAGACCAGGGTTTTGCTGTGGCGAAAAAGATTATTGATAAACATATTATTAAAAACATTGATAAGATTATCGAAGATGGTTCGTGGCGCGATGCGAAATCGTATCTACAGGAGATATCGCAACGCTATTGCGGTATGACGCCAAAATATCGCGTATTGGCTGAATCTGGTCCTGATCACGATAAAAAATTTACTATTGGGGTATTTGTTGATGAAATTGAGTGGGGTAGCGGTGAAGGTGGTAGTAAACAATTGGCTCAACAACAGGCAGCACATCAAGCCATTGCTTATTACAAGGCAAAACTACAGAAGAATGAGGAAAAGTAGTTGCAATATTAAAGCATTAACGCTATACTATTAGTATGAAACCTAAAGCTAAAATTCTTTTGGTAGAGGACGATGATACATTAGCCGAGATTTACCGCCAGCGTCTTCAGCTTGAGGGGTTTAATACACGTCGTAGTAAAGATGGTGAAGAGGCGCTTAAAGATGCTATTGAGTTTAATCCAGACTTAATTCTGCTTGATGTAATGATGCCACGTATGAATGGCTTCGATGTGCTTGATATACTGCGCAATACTGAACAGACAAAGAATATGCATATTATTATGTTAACGGCTTTGTCGCAGCCGAAGGATGCGGAGCGCGCTAAAGAGTTAGGCGCTGATGACTTTTTGGTTAAGTCTCAGGTGGTGATTAGTGATGTTGTAGATCGTATCAAGCATCATTTAGGTCTAGATAATCCCGAAAGTGCTCAATAATTAATAAAATGCCTCGGCCAAATACCCGAGGTATTTTTATAACATTATCATAAAGCCCCGCATTAAGCGGGGCTAACTACTAGTAGAAGAAATTTATTATTTAACAGTAACTTCGGTGCGAGTAACGGTCTTACCAGCAAAGTTACGAACACGACGCTTGATGAACGTTACAACACCATCCTTAGCGGCATGAATAGTAAAGTTGCGGCTAGTGTAAGCACCTTCACCGGCAATCTTAGTTGCGCCAACTTGACGAACAATTACTTCTCCAGCATTGACTTTCTGACCACCGAAGCGCTTGACGCCTAGGCGATGACCAGCGTTATTGTGGTTATTCTTTGACGAACCACCAGCTTTCACGTGTGACATATTAAATTATCTCCTTCGATTAATCGATTACTATTCAGTTTATTATTATACATTATTTATTCTTAATCTGCAATAGGTTTGCAATAGTTGATCTTTGCAGTACGATTAGCTCACGACCGACAATTTGCCCGTCACGATGATATATAAGATGGTTGGAGTGAAGATCTTTCAGCCCGAGCGATTGTAACGTTTGATTATTAAAACAGTTTAGATGATAGATTTTGTCGTGGACAAACCATGCCGGCACAGCTAGGCACAAACCGGCGCCTGTTGCTAGCTGTGGTGCGAGGTTGTTAATGAACTTGCTAAGAATAGTATCGCAATTTTTAATATTTTCTTTGAGCTCATTGAGATTTGGCTCAACAGTGTATGGTCGCCCAAGATAGGTCTCGGTAGCAACGGTAGCTAGATTGATATTATTAGTATTCGCTTGGTTACACCAGTTGAATTCTGTGGCATCTGCAGTTTCAAATCTACATTTGGTCAAATTTACTGTACTGTTGCGTCTAGATATAAACTCATTTATCCAAGTGATATTTTTGGCGGTATATTCTGACATTTGGGGGTTGAGGTCGGTGCCATAGCAATTACTAATACCCATTAAAATAGCTTCCTGCAAGATAACGCCAGTGCCGCAGAATGGGTCTAACAGATAAGAATTGTTCGATTGACATTTTGGATTTGTTGCACCCAATGCTAGGTTGATAATTATTTGGGCTAACTTTGGTGGCAGCATGCCATTGCGAGCATCGCGATAGGGGCGTTTACGGTCGCGCATAGTGTACGATTCAATATTTTGGACATAAATGGTTCGTGTTACCACCCATTTATTATGTATGGCAGCAAAAATCAACTCGCATTTTTTGATATTGCCGTGGCCGAGACCGTTATGTTCAACCGTTGCGGATGACAACATAGTGTCGGTAATTGGTACTAAGCGTACTGAATTACTATTTTGCAATACGTTGGCAATCTGTTTGGCTAATTTGACAGTATTGTGGCGAGTTGCACGTTGACTATAATCTGATACGCCAAGAGTTATTTTACCCTCAACACCAGAGAATAAAGTGCTGGCTAGAGTAGAGATTGAGCTGTCATTTTGATTGATAGTGTCTACAACTTCAGCAATTTTTACAGAGCCACCAAGGCGGGGTGCGAACTGAAGAGCTAACTCGCGGGTAATATCCAGTACGGCGCAGTGACTACCAATCATACGAGGTTTTTGGTTAAATACGGCAGCCAGCTCTGCGGCGCCAATTTCTGGCTGGCGGCCTAGGATGAACATAATCATTGCTATAATTATACACCACATCAGCTATCTGGTATAATAAATGTAGTTATGTCTAAATTTAAAGAGGAGTTTCGCCGAGGATTTTTACGAGCGCGAGCTCATATGTGGCGCAAACATCGTGGCGGATTGAAGCTATGGCTTAACGCCATAATGTTGATTTTTTTAGTGGGAGTGCTTTTTAGTGCACATAAAGATATCGTTCGTGCTTGGCATATTTTATGGCATGCCAATATCTGGTTAATTTTATTATTGATTCCACTGCAGTTTATGTCATATTATGCTAATACTGAGGTGTTTTTCTCGTATTTGCGCCAACGTGGTCAGCTAAAGGATGTTTCTCGCTTGCAGGCTACTGGTATGGCGCTTGAATTTACTTTTGTGGATCATGTCTTTCCAGCGGCGGGGGTGGCGGGTGCCTCTTATATGGTGTGGCGCCTGAAACATCATGGCGTGCCAACTGGACAGGCTACCATGACTCAGGTAATGCGATTCTTGGTGGTATTTGGCACATTTATGGTTTTGATGCTACTAGCATTAATTTGGGCTACCGTGCAGAATCTGGCGGCACATTGGGTGGTTGTGAGTTCGGCTGTAGCGGTTACAGTGCTACTAGTGGTGCTGCTGTTTGGTAATTATATTTTTGGTAATAAGATTCGTATTGTCAGCTTTTCACATTGGTTGTCGGATTTAATAAATCATATTGGCCGAATTGTAACGTTTGGACGCCGCAAGCAATCGGTGTCTTCTGGCAAATTAGATAAGTTTTTCTTAGACTTCAATGAGGATATTACAGCATTAAAGCGTGATCGACGCTTACTAAAGCAGCCAATTGCATGGAGTTTTATATTTAACCTACTTGATGTATCGTTATTCTTTGTGACGTTTTTGGCACTTGGCAAGGTAGTTGACCCGTCAATACTATTAATCTCATATGGAGCTGCGACAATATGTGGTAATTTTATGATTACTCCTGGCGGAATTGGGGCATATGAAGCTATGATGGTAACAGTATTGACTACTGGCGGGGTGGATGCTGCTACGGCGTTAACTGGCGTATTGCTGGCAAGAATGTTGCTCTTGATGGGTACTTTATCTACTGGTTTTGTTGCCTACCAATATGCTTTGCATAAGTATGGACGTCCGTCGTATCAGACTGAGATTAGGAGTAATAAGCGTGACTAACCAGAACAAAGAGGAAATGCCTGGCATGCCGCCATGTTTTACGGTGGCGCAGGCGGTAGATGTTATCAACCAAGTTCTAGATACCGCAGTGCCGACGATTGATATAGTAGGCGAAGTGGCTAATTTTAAAATAAATCAAGGCAAATGGGTGTTTTTTGATATTAAGGACGACACTGCTGTGCTGAATTGTTTTATGTCAGTCTATGCTTTGCGAATGGAGCTGGCGGATGGTATGCAAGTAAAAGTACGTGTTACGCCAAATTTAACCAAATGGGGGCGGTTCTCGCTGACTGTTCGAGCGATTCGGCCGATTGGTGAGGGAGCTATTAAGCGAGCGTTTGAATTACTCAAGCAAAAGTTAACCAAAGAAGGACTGTTTGATGAGGCACGTAAACGACCGTTGCCTGTTTTGCCGCAGCATATTGGCGTGATATCGTCCAATCAAGCAGCAGGATATAAGGATTTTATTAAAATTGTTAATGCACGGATGGGCGGTATGCGGATTGATGTTATTTCTACCCAAGTGCAGGGTGATGCTGCGGCTGACCAGATTATTACGGCAATTCAGCAGTTTAATGAGCTGCCTGACCCGCCAGAGGTGTTATGTATTTTACGTGGTGGTGGGTCGCGAGAAGATTTGGCGGTATTTGATGACGAGAAGCTGGTGCGCGCAGTGGCGGCTTCACGGATTCCTATATTGACGGGTGTTGGTCATGAGGTAGATACTACGTTAATTGACTTAGTGGCAGATAAACGCGCGTCAACTCCGTCTAATGCAGCCGAGTTGCTAGTACCGGATCGGCGGGAATTAATTGCTACAACTGTTCATTACTTAAAGTCAATGGTCGATATACTAGTGCTAGATGCGCAGCAACGACGTGATAAGTTAACTCGTTTTATTGCGGGGCTAAATAATAGTATGGCGTTAATAATCAGTAATACGCAATCTGAATTGGCTACATTGACTATACAACTAAATAATCAGATGGCGCGTAGTTTGAGCGATAGCCGCAGTAGAGCTGGAACGCTTATTGCAGCTTTGCGTGCATATGACCCGCAAGCTGTCTTGAAACGCGGTTATGCGATTATTTGGGATGAGCATCACGGGGTGGCGCACGAGTGGAAAATTGGGATGAGTGTAACGGCTGAGACTGATGAGAAATTAATTGCAATGGAGGTGAAGAATGTCAGAGATAAGTAAAAAACAGCAGCAAGAACAGGGTGCTTTAGAGCAACGCAGTTTGACAGAGCTAATGGATGAACTAAAATCTATTGTAGACTGGTTTAATGCTGGTGATGTTGATGTAGAGGCGGCAAGTGCTAAGTTTGATCGAGGTGTGCAAATATCTGAGGTAATTAAGCGTAAATTAGCTGATACAGAGAATAAGATCAACGAAATAAAATTAAAATTGCAGGATTAATTATTATAGTATTCAGTTTGCGCTATTTTGCTGCTTATGCTAAAATTTAGATATGGACAACAATGGGTCAGAACATAGGTTAAGTGAAAGCGGCGTAGTCAGCCCGCTGCTAGTATCTACGATAATTTTAGGTATTTTTTTACTTTGCGCTTGTGGCGCGTTTATCTGGGCATACTCCGGTATGACTGAATGGCAGAAGAACGGTCAAGCTAAAATTGATCGAGCAGTAACTCAAGCAAAAGAGATGCAAACTAAGCAAGATAACGCAGACTTTATGCAGCGTGAAAAAACGCCAAATCGTCATTACCAGGGTCCTGCTGAAACTGGCTCAGTGCGATTTGACTATCCAAAGACATGGTCTGGTTATGTAGCTGGTTCTACAAACAATAATCTAAGCCTATATTTCTTCCCAATAATGATACCTGCTGTTAACCCTGGTGTTACACCATATGCATTGCGCGTGCTAGTGGTGCCGCGTGATTATTCTCAAGTGTTGCTTGAATTCAAAAGCTTAGTTGATAAGGGTATGATGAAAGCTAGTCCAATCACTATCGGTGCTCGTGAAGGGTTTGCAGGCTATAACGGCATGAGGTTTGATGGCCAGCTGACGCCGACAGTTAATGGTTCTGTGGTAGTGTTTAAAGTACGCGATAAAACACTTAAGCTGTACGTGGATAGTAAAGACTTTAGAAAAGACTTCGACGAGACAATTCTACGTACTTTGCAGTTCCAACCATAATTTAATTAATTGTTAGCATAAGTAGCATAAAAATGCTACTTTTTGCTATACTATGTTTATGAAGCAAGCGGGGGTAAGTTTGGGTGTGCTATCTGTGGCGGCGGCCACGCGCGACTTACGCACCCCGTTAGTCCGTTTGCGCCAACTAGCATTTGAAGTAGAGCAATGCGGAGCAGATGAAAAGGCGTTAGGTAGGATACAATCCACTTTATCCGAAGCACTGGGTGTAGTGGATGAGCTGAGCGTAGCGAGCAACCCGTTGAGCGATTTAGTAATTGAGCCTGTGTCAGTCAATAGTCTATTGGCTGCTGTGCAAGCCGAGGTGCAGCCCCAAGCTCGCGAGCTGTCGTGTCAATTTATTTGCGTATTGCCCAAACGCCCATCGCTATTGAGTGGTAACTATAATGCATTAAAGCAATTATTGGTGAGATTTAGCCTGGATGCAATGAGGTATAGTAAACGCCCTGTGCGACTAAGTGCACACTTGACGAGGCGACGGGAGGTAGTACTAGAGCTAAGAGACTCGGGTGTGTCATTTACAAGTGGTGCGCGCAATTTGGAACACAATGAGCGCTTAAACCCAGTAGCTAGCCGACCACTTATGAGTAGTCTCAACTTATTGTTAGCAGAACAATTAACGCGGGCGATGTGTGGCAGTATCGAGTTTCATTATCATCGCCGAGGCGGTATGACGATTGAGGCGCGGTTGCCGGAAAGTAGCCAGCTTAGTCTTCTGGAGCTAATATGAAGATTGTTTTACTGGATGACGACGAGTGGTTTGCAGCTAGTTTGGCGAATAGTTTAAGGCACTTTGATGCTGAGGTTACTATAGAGAACGACCCGCGGGCGGTGTTCGACTTAATCGACAACGATTCGCCGGATGTGCTGGTGTGTGATTGGCATCTAGGAACGGATAATGTGATGACGCTATTAAACGAAATGGCGAGCTACAATGATACCTTGGCGTTGCCTAAGATAATACTGTCTGCTAGCGGCAGAGCGATTAAGCTGGATGATGTCGCGGCTTTTGGTGTTAAATTTGTGTTTGATAAATCTACTTATCATTTAACTGACTTAAAACAAGCAATTTGGGGACTGCCGGCATGAGTGATACGCTGAAAGTTACAGGCATTATTTTGCGCCGGACTAATTACAAGGAGGCGGACCGAATTTTGAGTGTGCTGACCCGCGAGCATGGTCAATTGGCGGTGATTGCGCGTGGTGTGCGTCGAGAGCAATCGCGTTTGGCTGGTGGTATCGAGTTATTTGCTACATGTGAGCTTAGTCTAGTAAAGAGTGCGATGAATTTGCAGGGTATGTGGACTTTGACGGGTGCGCGTTTAATGCATTTTTATGATTATATTATGACTGATTACGACCGGTTGCAATTTGGCTACGATGCCATTAAGCGAGTGTCTAAACTGGCTGATGCGATCGATTCGCCGGAGTTGTATGATGTTTTGTTGGGTGTGATTGAGCTGTTGAATAAATCTACGGTTGATTTGCGTATGACTAAGGCGTGGTTTTACCTTAAGCTGGCGCGTTTATCTGGTATGGAGCTGAATTTACTGACAGATGGTAACGGCATGCAGTTAGTAGAAGGTGCGAGCTATGATTACAATAAGGCTGATGGTGTGTTTGTGTTTAACTCACAAGGACAGTACAATACCACAGTATTAAAATTGTTGCGGGTGCTTTTGGCAAATGATGCTACTGTGGCTGCTCGTTTATCCGGTATAGATGACACTGTACTGTCTAATGTGGTTTACTTGGCAGCTACGGCTGCCCAGGTGTAGTGCTATAATAGTAATATGGAAGATATTATATCGCTATGTAAGCGTCGAGGGTTTATTTATCAGGGGTCAGATGTTTATGGCGGCCTCGCTGGCACTTGGGATTGGGGCCCGCTTGGTGTCGAATTGAAGCGTCGTGTAAAGGACTTATGGTGGCAATTTTTTGTTGACCATCATCGCGAGATTTATGGTGTAGATGCCGCTATTATTATGAATCCTAAAGTATGGCAAGCGTCGGGACATGTCGCAACTTTTGCTGATCCATTGGTAGAAGATTTGGTTAATCATCGCCGTTATCGCGCCGACCACTTATTGAAAGACGTTGGTATCTCGGCTGAGGGCTTAAGCAACGATGAAATTACCAAGTTGATTCGTGAGCACAATATAAAATCGCCGGATGGCAACGAATTATCTGAAGTGCGTAGCTTTAATATGATGTTTAAGACGACGGTGGGACCAATTGATACAGCTGATGCGGTGGCCTATTTGAGGCCAGAGACTGCGCAGGGCATTTTTACAAATTACCGCAATGTGGTGGATACGGTTTATCCTGATTTGCCATTTGGTTTAGCTCAACAAGGTAAGGCGTTCCGCAATGAGATTAGCCCACGTGATTTTATTTTTCGATCGCGCGAGTTTGAACAGATGGAAATCGAGTATTTCGTGAAGCCGGATGAGTGGGAAAAGCATTTTGAGTCTCTATTAAAACTAGTACATGAATTTTTGGAACAGGTGATTGGTTTGCCGACAGATAAGATTCATGAGTACGAGGTGCCAGAAAACGACCGAGCGCACTATAGCCGTCGTACGGTTGACGTGGAGTTTGACTATCCGATTGGCCGCGAAGAGCTAATGGGGATTGCTTATCGTACGGATTTTGATTTGAAGAATATTGAGCGCGTAGCGAAGAAGTCAATGGAGTATCGCCCGAAGGATGGTAGCGATCCATTTGTGCCGCACGTCATTGAACCTTCGTTCGGTGTTGAGCGCCTAGTTATGGCAATATTGAGCGCGTTTTATCAGCAAGATGAAGTTGGTGGTAGTAAGCGTAATGTGTTACGTTTGCCAAAGTTATTAGCGCCAGTATTGGTAACGGTATCGCCACTGCTAAAGAACAAGCCAGAATTAGTGACTAAGGCTAAGGCGGTGTATGATGCACTTAATGACGCCTTCCCAGGCCGCGTAAACTGGGATGATAGCGGTAATATTGGTAAGCGATACCGCAAGGCTGATGAGATTGGCGTGCCGAGCTGCGTGGTGGTTGACTTTGATAGCTTGGACGACGATAGCGTAACAGTACGAAATCGCGATACCACTGAACAGGAACGGGTTAAAATCGCGGAGCTAGTTAATCATTTTAAGGATTAATTCATAACTAATTAGCCGTGGAGCTATTTATATTGGTGGCGTTTTGGGGCGTATCATAAGCGAGGTAGATAATTGTATTTGACTAAAATAGTAAAGTGTGGTAATGTGTAGATGTCTCAATTCCTATTCTAGGTGTGAGATGTAAAAGTGAAAACAATTTAGCCTGCAATGGCGCAGGCTAATCTACTTAGTAGCAAGCACTCTCCAAACTGTAGGCATGTGCTATTATACCCGATTGGCTGAGTCTCCTCCACGTCACTCCAAGGATTGATTCGCTAATTGCGCTACTATGATTATTTTTGCGTGAGTCGTTCACGATTCGTCCTCACAGCAAAAATATTTTAAGGTATATTCCCCTCTCTAATGGAGCTCTAGAGAGGGCTTTTCTTTTTAGAATATTTGAACGCGAAAGATGCTAATTTACTATTGCGTTATTGGACAATGTGGAGTAAAATAATACTTAAGCCGTCATTAATAATTAAAAGGACGAAGAGGAAGAGATGTTAACGATTCGTTTACAACGATTAGGTAAGGCGCATTATGCGACTTATCGTATTGTAGTACAAGATTCACATAGCCATCCAACTAGTGGTAAGGTTGTGAGCTATTTAGGCTCTTACAACCCGCACACTAAGGCTGTTGAATTAAACAAGGATGATGCTAACAAGTTTCTATCAAATGGTGCGCAGCCAACTACTCGCGTTGCCGCTCTGTTTGAGAAGGAAGGCGTTGCATTGCCAAGCTGGGTAAAGAAGTTTAGTGCTGTACAGAAAGGTGCTATTCGTAACCCAGAAAAGCTACGCAAGAACCAGCCAAAAGAAGCTGAAGCCGCCGAAGCTTAGTGAAAATCTGCCACTCGCCGAGTAAGTAGCTCGATGGGTGGCTAAATTGTTTTGATATAATACTAATCAACGAAAGGAGGGTGGGTATGATAGAGAAAGACTTTATCAAATATATTGCCGAACAAATTGTCGATAAGCCAAATAGCGTAAAGGTAGATCACACTACTGACGAGAATGGTGTTTTACTGAAACTATGGGTTGATAAGGGTGATTTAGGCCGTATTATAGGCTCACATGGCGATACTGCTGCCGCGTTACGTAATTTGCTACGTGCGTTGGGTACTAAGAATAATGAACATTATTATTTAAAAATTGTTGATACCGATAAAGAACCAGCTCAGGCAAGCGATGCTGTGGAAAACACCTCCTCTGAAAATGTGGAAAACACTGATGACCGCTTAAAAAATCTCAAAAAGGGTATTGCGGAAATCAACGATCTTGATATATAATTATATCAGTTCGAAGTTGTGCGCGAACTAAATAAAATAAATGCGAGATTTATTTGTGCCTGAAAGACGTCCTTGATAGAGGGGCGTCTTTTTGGTTGTATGCTATAATTTTAGTAGTGAAAAGATTTTTAGTTATTACGTTATTCCCCGAAATTGTTGAGCCAGTATTGAATTCATCAATGATGTGGAAGGCACAGAAAGATGGTAAAGCGGAGTTTCAACTACTTAATTTGCGCGATTTTGGTTTGGGGCCGCGCCATCAAGTGGATGACAAACCATTTGGCGGTGGTGCGGGTATGCTGCTAATGATTGAGCCGTTAAGTAAGGCGATAACGCGCGCTAAAGAGATGTTACCTGGCGCTAAAGTATTATTAATGTCGCCAACCCCAAATATTTGGTGCCAAAAGAAGGCACAAGAGTTTGCTGAGAGCAAGGATAACTATATAATCGTCTGTGGTCGTTACGAGGGCTTTGATGCGCGCGTAGAGGCGTTGATTGATGAAAAGATATCGATTGGTCGCTATGTCTTGACGGGTGGTGAATTGCCAGCATTGTCGATTATCGATTCGGTAGTGCGTTTATTGCCTGGTGTATTAGGTGGTGGCGCTGAAGCTACAGCATTAGAAAGCTACTCTGACGAAGCAGAATTTGAATATCCTCAATACACTCGCCCAGAAGTATTTGAGGGGCAAGCAGTGCCAAAAGTGTTATTATCGGGCGACCACGCTAAAGTATTAGCTTGGCGTCGCGAACACGAAGTAAAATAGGTAATTTAATTAAATAAAAAATAGGGCACCATATGAGTGCTCTATTTTTAATACAAAGAAGAGCCGGCAAGAGGTAGTGGCCGGCTCAAAAGAGGTGTGTGGTGGAGACAAAAGCAAAAATTCGCTCTAGAACTATTTGTTTCAAGTTTTTGTTTGAACTTTTGCTTATTATTATGTTAACACATGCACTATACGGTTGCAATAGTATTTTGCACTTTTTACAACATTTTTTAATGGATCACGATTAACAGGTAGATGGCTGAAAATAGGATAAATAACGTAATAGGTGCAATTGCGGCAATTGCGTCGCGTTTACCAAGTCTAATAGTGCGTAGAGTGGCGGAATTAACTACGACAGCAATAGACGATAGCGCCATAATTAGGCTGGCTAGCTCAGGATGCATTTGCACGCCAAACATCGCCAGCGCGCCGGCTGCAATTGGCATACTAATTAGGTTGTAAAAAATAGCAAAAAAGATGTTTTGGTAAGCTTTGTTGTTAGTAGCTTTAGCTAGGTGGATTATGTGGCAGATATCAATCGGATCGCCCGAGGCAAGCACGATTTCGCCCGCCTCAATCGCAATATCGGCACCAGTACCGATGGCAAGTCCGACATCAGCGGCAGCGATTGCAGGTGCATCATTGACACCATCGCCTAGCATGGCGACTCGCTTTCCTTCGCGCTGTAGCTTAGCAACGGTATTAACTTTGCCTTCTGGTGTAACATGAGAGATTACCTTCTTGATGCCAAGTCGGCTGGCTATGGCTTTGGCAGTTTCCGAATTGTCGCCTGACAACAAATAGGTATCGATGCCCATTTTATGGAGGGTGCGAATAGTATGCGCTGCTGTTGGTTTTGGTCGATCAGAAATGGCGAAATATGCTATTAGTTCAGTGGCGGTTGATAGATAACAGACATGCTTGCCTGATTTATGCAGCCTAGTTGTGTCAGGTATCTCACCCTTTAAGTGCTTGAGGGCTAAATTTGCGTTGCCAATAAAATATTTCTTGCCGTCAATTTTACCACTAATACCTTGGCCAGCAATATCCTTAATGCCTGAGACGGATAGTAGCTTAATTCTGCCATGAGTTGCGCGGTCAACGATGGCTTGGCCTAGGGCATAGCTACTGTCTCTTTCAAGGCTGGCAGCGATTTGGAGAGCCTCGCGATTGGTACCTTGAAGGGCTACGATATCAGTTACGGCCGGTTTCCCTTCGGTTAATGTGCCAGTTTTATCGAAAATGATGGTATCAACTTTGGCTAATTTCTGTAGAGACAGAGCGTTTCTAACAAAGATATTAAGTTTAGCGGCGCGGTCGATGCCGATAGTCAAGGCTGTGGGCACGGCAAGCCCAAAAGCGCATGGGCAGGCAATCATCAAGACTGAGATAAATGCGATGAGTGCCGCAGACAACGATGAGTTAAAGATGTAGAACCAGATTGCGAAGGTAGTCAGTGCAAATGCAATAATAAATGGTACAAAAATAGTAGCGATGCGGTCGGAGATGTTGGTAGTATTTTTGTGGGTAGCGCGAGCACTCTGCATGACATTAACGATACGCGATAACACACTGTCGCTCTCACTAGCACTGGCGATGATTTCAATTTGCCCATGTCCATTAATAGTTCCACCTACTACTGAGTCGCCTAATTTTTTATCAATGGTAATACTTTCACCGGTAATCATTGATTCGTCTACACTGGTAGTGCCACGCGCGATAACACCGTCGGCCGGAATAGTCTCATTTGGCAATACCAAAATACGGTCGCCAGGTTGAATGCGACGTGCTGGGATGTCGGAATGATTGCCACTGTTGATTAAATGTGCGCGGCGCGGGCGGAGCCGCAATAACTTACGAACGCTTTGGCTAGTGTAGTGTGTAGCGCGAGCTTCAACATATTTGCCAAGCGTAACAAAAAGAAAGAGGAATACTACAGTTTCAAAATAGAGGTGAGGGGTAGTAAATGAGTAATCCATTAGAATGCTGCGTTGCGCTACGATGTAAGCGAGATACGATACCCAAGAATAGACATATGCAGTGGCGGTGCCAATAAAGATAATACTATCCATATTAAATAGGCGATTTTTTAGTCCACGAATCATATTGTGAAAGAAACTTGAGCCAAGGTAGACGATGGCAACGGTGGCAATTACAAATGACACTGGGGCAGTATATGGTTTAAGCTCTCGGGCAAACGGTATGTTGTTGCCGAATAAATCAACCATTAAGAAATAGACGAATGGAATCGTCAATATAGCGGCTAAGATTAGCCGGTCGCGCCAGAGCTTGACACTACTAATTCTAACGTTATTAGACATAAACCCCCTCTTTAATAACTATATCTAATTATACTATATTATGCATAAATAATGCTAATGCTAAAAAACTTTGATACCAATACAGACGACAACGATAATTGCGGCAAGGATGACGCGGTAATAGCCAAAAGCTTTGACGCCACGCCTTGAGAGATAATTTAGTAGGAATTTAATGGCGGCCATGCCGAAGATGAAGGCGGCGATATTGCCTAGCAATACTATTGGCCAAGCTTGAATCAGATAACTGTGATCGCCGACAATTAATTTTGCAACGAGGGCTAGCATGACTGGCAAAGAAGCCATAAATGAATACTCAGCAGCAGCTTTTGAGTTTAGCCCCATAAATTCGCCGGCAACAATGGTGGAGCCAGAGCGAGATACGCCCGGAATTAGTGCGCAGCACTGTGCTAGGCCAATAACGAGAGCGCGTAGCGGAGTTAGCTCATGTCCGTCGGCAACACTCGATCTATGTGGTAATTTATCGAGAATTATCATCAAGATGCCTACTAGCCCCATGGCAATTGCTACTACTGTAGCAGAAGTAAAGAAGTCAGAATGCTCAATTAATTTGTGGAGAATTAGTCCTACCAGACAAACCGGGAAGGCGGTAATAATAAGGTTGCGAAATAGTTTGTAGTCGCGCTTAACGAATACTTGCCGAAATAGGTCGGCGATGCGATGGCGGAAGAAGATAATTAGTGCTAGGACGGTACCAAAATCGAGTGCTTGCACCAAAAGATGGAGATTATTGTGGTCACGAAAAACGTCGCCTAGTACAACAAGATGCCCTGATGATGATACTGGGATGAATTCAGTTAAGCCTTGGACGGCGCCGAGGATAAGTGTTTCGATGAATGTTAAAATGTCCATTATTTACTCCGGTGTGACTTTAGTGGTTTAACTTCGGCTTCGATTGCATTAGCTGCGCGTGGGTTGGTACTAGTAATATGATTGATGATTTGATGAGCGGCGCGGCGCATTTGGCACAGATAGTAGGTCGATAAAACGCCATGCGCGAAGATATAAGCGCCGATTAACCAGAGCATAGTGCTGGCAGTTAATTGAGGTAGAAATAGTGCAGCAAAACCAAAGATTAACCCAGCAATACCGAGGATTAACATATTGACGCGGTGTTGTCCTGGGGCTGCGTAACTAGCGGCGACAAGGTCGAAGAATGATTGTAGAATAATAAATACGGCCAGTAGAATACCAATAGCGACATGCATAATCGATGGAGCAATAATGATATATATGCCGCCGACAATGCCAATAATTGACCAGAATGATGACAGCCACCAGAGTGGGCGGAGTTTGATTTGGTTAATACTACGCGCCAAACTAACTACTGAGGCCGCTATAGTGCAAGCTGATATTATGTAAATAAAGATATTTAGGATGTAGCCTGGCCAAAGCAAAATTGCTCCGCCAAATAGAATACTAATTATACCGCTGGCTAGTGCTAACCACCAGATGCTATCGAGAGTGTTGCCGAGTTGTTTGAATGATATCATAAAATTCCTTATATCTATTTTAGCGCTTAAGCCATAATAATGCCATAGGTATGCTAAAATATGTTATATGTTACTTCAGGTGGCGGTCAGTGAAAAATCTTTTGGCGTGAAGCAGCTTTATACTAATGTAAAGTTTACGCTTGAGTCCGGCGAAAAAGTCGGCCTGATTGGCCGTAACGGTATTGGCAAGTCGACACTGTTTGGAATCATTGCCGGTGAAGACAATGACTACACTGGTCAGATTATTTTGCGCAAGGGCGCTTCGCTAGTATCAACAGCGCAGGAATATGACAAGGTGCGTGATTTAACGGCGACTGAATATATTTTAGCTGGGCTGCCGCATTATGCTAGTTTGTCGCGAACATTGCGCGAGTTTCCGCTACTTGAAAATCCAACAGATAAACAGATTGAGCGCTATAGCGCTGCACTTGATGAATTTGGCGAGCGCGGATACTACAATATTCAGGGTGAAGTTGAGGAGGAGCTAAAGAAATTCCAGCTTGATGGTGTAATGGAGCAGCCATTTAAGAGCTTGTCGGGTGGTCAAAAGCGCCTTAGTGAAGTGATTAAAATTATGCACGCGAAGGCAGATTTGGCGTTGATTGACGAGCCGACTAACTTTATGGACTATGTGGCTAAGGAGCAATTTATCAATTGGTTAGTGGCGGCACCGGAAGCGATGTTGATTATTACGCACGACCGCGACGTCTTGCAACATGTTGACCGCATTATCGAGATAAAGGATGGTATGTCGGTAAATTACAAGGGTAATTATGACGATTATATTCGGCAGAATTTACATGGCACAGCTACGGCAATGCAAGATTACGAGCAGGTCGAGAAGCGAATGAAAAATTTGCAACAAAAGGTGATTGATTATAAGCGATTAAAGGAGAAAGCGCGCAATCCGGCGACAATTCATCAGTTTAAGAGACTTGAGGAGAATGCTCGTGCTGAATTGGATGAGTTGTTGAATAAAGAGCGGCCGAGTTTTTGGATTGACCGTGAGTCTTTGGCGCAAGTTGGTTACAAAGATGCTGATCGTTATGCGAAATATCAGGCAAAAAACATTAAAGTGTCAATGAAGGGTGAGAAATTGCGGAGTGAGCGGCCGCTCGTGCAGGCGATTGATTTGGCAGTGGGCTATCAGACACCAATTTTGGAGCACATTAATTTTGCGTTGCGGAGTGGCAAGCGTCTTGAGCTGCGTGGCCGTAATGGCGTAGGTAAGAGTACGCTACTTAAGGTTATGTTGGGTCTCGCGGGACCGAAAATCTTTGCAGGAGAGGCGCATCTAGACAGCCAGATTCGTATTGGTATTTACGAACAAGAAGAAGGTGGGCAGTATGCTGGGCTGACCTTAAAGGCGGCGATTGAACAAATTTACCTCAGGCGCGATTTGCCGATTAGTGATACTAAAATTCGGCAGTTACTCAGCAACTATTTGTTTACTGAGGGTGATGGCAATATGTTGGTCGATAATTTATCTGGTGGTCAGAAGGCTCGGCTGCAAATTATTCGTATGCTTGCCAATAATCCGGATCTAATTATTTTAGACGAGCCGACTTCGCACCTTGATTTGCCAAGTATCGAAGAGCTAGAACAGGCGCTAGCGGGGTACGCAGGGGCTATCATTTATATTTCACACGATAATTATTTTCGTCGTAGGCTCGGTGGTACCGTACTGCAAGTTGGAGCAGCCTAAATAGCGATTGGAAACAAAAAACGCAGTCGATGAACTGCGTTTAATAATATCCTGGCTGGGGATGAGGGATTCGAACCCCCGATCATGGGACCAGAACCCATTGCCTTACCGCTTGGCCAATCCCCAATAGCCAACGACAATTATTATATACCTAAGGCAATTTAAATGTCAAATAAATTAGGCAAGATTTTTAAAATAAGCAGTTAATTTATCGGCAAATTGGCGATGTGTGTCTTTTGTCCAGTGCAGATGGTCGGGGCCGACAGCGGCAAAGTCGGTTGGGTCGATAAAATCAACGTTGTGCTCGGCGGCAAATTTATGCATTGCGTCTGGCAGCTTTTGCATTTTATGGAAGCTATCCTCGTTGAAACACTTGTTGGCACTGAGGCCGGTTGCCGGGTCAATAAAACCGTCACTAGCTGGTTGCGGTGCTACGATAATCATTCGACAGTGGTATTCTTGGCAAGCGCGTAAGTAGTGTACATAGTGCTCGGCAATTTCGGTTGGACTGGCGTTGTTGAAAAAGCGGGTGTCATTAGTACCAAGCATAACCACGAGATAATTTGGTCGATGGCTATCGAGCAACGGCGTTAGCAATGTGTAGCCATTGCGACAAGGGACGCTTGGGTCTTCGTCATCGAAAATGATAGTGCGACCTAGTTCACCTTCGGCGATAACGCGATAGTTGTCGCCCAAGTTTTGCGCTAAAATATTTGGCCAGCGGTCGGCGAAGGGGTAACGCTGGTTGGCGGCGGGGTCCTTGCCCCAAGTATTACTGTCGCCGTAGCATAGAATGGTAATTGGTTCAGTTGCTTTCATTAATAAAATTATACCAGTTTATCACGCTTGTGTTAAAATTGTAGTAATGAGTCGGTTGGGTCTAGAGCAGCATGAAGATTATACGGTGTTTCGATTGTGGGCGCCGTTTGCTCGTGCCGTGTCGGTTGTGGGTGATTTTTCGAGGTGGCAGCCGATTACTATGGAGGTCGACCAGACTACTGGCTATTGGTCGGTGCGAGTGGACGGTGTTGAACCAGGCCATGCTTATAAATATCAGATTACCGGCTACGATGGCCAAGTGAAGTATCGTAACGACCCACGTGGGCGCGTCTTAACTGATAGTAACGATGGCAAATCTGTGGTGTACGATAGCAGTTTTGACTGGCAAGGGTATGAGGTAGTAGTGCCGCAGCCGGCGGAACAACGGGTAATTTATGAGATTCATATTGGTACGTTTAATCGCCCCGACCCGTCGACTACTGGTACTTTTGCGTCGGCAATTGAACGCCTCGATTACTTGCAAGATTTAGGTGTAACCACACTGGAGCTAATGCCGGTGACATCGATGGCGGAGAGTTTCGGTTGGGGCTATGCGCCGAGTGCAATTTATTCTGTAGAAAGTCAGTACGGTGGCGCATTTGGCATGAAGACCTTTGTCAAGGAGGCTCATAAGCGTGGGCTTGAAGTGATTCTTGATGTGGTTTATAACCATTTTTCGGCCGACAACGATTTATGGCAGTTTGATGGCTGGAGCGAAAATGGCCGTGGAGGTATTTATTTTTATAACGACCAGCGCGGCGATACGCCGTGGGGTAGCCGGCCGGACTTTGGCCGTCCAGAAGTGCGGGAGTTTATTCTTGATAATGTGTCGATGTGGCTGAGTAATTACCATGTTGATGGTTTTAGGGTGGATAGTACGATCTATATGCGTAATACTGCCGGTAACAACAACGACCCAGCGCATGATATTCCAGAGGCTTGGAGCTTACTGTCTGAAATTACGCGCGTGTCGCATAAAATTAAGCCGGGTTCTTTAGTAATTGCCGAGGACTGTGCTGGCAATAGTGCTATTACGGCGTCACAACTAGCGGGCGGCGCGGGATTTGATGCACAGTGGGATTTGGGCTTGCCGCATGTGTTGCGCGGTGCTCTTCATATCGGAAGTGAAGCGCCAGGCTTAGCTAATCTTTGTAATGTGCTAGGACAAAGCTTTAATAATTGTTGGCAACAGCGCATTGTGTTTGCGGATAGTCATGATACGGCTGCCAATGGTGGTTCGCGAATGGTGGCGGTTGCAGTGAAGGATGTGCATAGTATCAATGCGCGTCGGATTGCTATTTTGACTTCTGCTATTGCATTGACTGCGCCTGGTGTACCAATGTTGCTGGCGGGTTCGGAATTTTTGCAGGGCGGTGATTTTAATGATTGGAATTCACTAGATTGGGCTAATATTGACCAATTTGGTGGTATTGTGTCGGCGCACCGTGATTTGATTGCTTTGAGGCGTAATCAATATCATCAAACTGGTGGATTGCAATCGCCAGCACTCCATATTTTGCTGGCTGACGAGAATTGTCGGGTATTAATGTATCAACGTGGTGATACTGGGCAACAACCAGTAATAGTGTTGGCGAACTTTAGTGGCTTAAAGTGGCATAACTACCAAATTAATTTGCCGGGCAGTACGTGGCAAGTGGCATTTAATTCGGCGTGGTCGGGCTACTCGGCTGATTTTGTAGGTGAGCCGTTAAAGCAAATTAACAGTGGTGACAAAATTACGCTTGCTCCATATCAGGTGATGTTACTCACTCAGGTGTAATTTGCTATAATCGTAATATGAATCAAGATTACGACTTAGTGATTGTAGGCGGCGGCCCAGCGGCGTTAACAGCAGCGATTTATGCGACGCGCGAGGGTATTAAGACTGTAGTGTTAGAACGTGCACTAGTCGGCGGCGTGATGGCAACTATTGACCGAGTGGATAACTACCCGGGATTTAGCCAGGGAATTGAGGGTATGAGCTTGGCGCAGGATTATCAAGACCAAGCGGAGCGCTTTGGCGCAGTAATTAAATTTGCGGAGGCAACAGCAGTAAAAAAAGTTGGTGAGCTAGTGCAAGTTTCAACGCGTGAGGGCGACATTTATGAAGCAAAGGCGTGTTTAGTGGCTACGGGTGCGCAATATCGGCGTTTGGGCTTACCACTAGAGGACAAACTAACTGGGCGCGGCGTGCATTATTGCGCGACGTGCGATGGCGCATTGTATAAGGGACGTGAGTTGATTGTGATTGGTGGCGCCAATTCAGCGGTTCAAGAGGCATTTTATTTAACTAAGTTCGCTAAACATTTAACTATGGTAGTGCGGAGCTATATTAAGGCGAGTGCAATTCTAAAAGATGAGCTAGCACAATATACTAAAGACGGCAAAATTACGTTGTTGGAAGGCTGGACGCCAGATGAAATTAAGCTGGACGAGCATCGTAATGTGGTTGGATTGAGTACCTATAAGACCGATGACCCTGCCATGCAGCAAACCGTGGTGGCGGACGGCATCTTTATTTTTGCTGGTTCTACGCCGAATACTGGATTCTTGGCGGATTCGGGAGTTGAGCTTGATGAAGTTGGCTGTGTGAAGACGGACGCTCAGATGCAAACCAATATTGCTGGTGTATTTGCAGCTGGCGATGTGCGTGCTGGGTCGGTTAAGCAAATCGTATCAGCTTCAGCCGAGGGCACGCAAGCGGTATTTAAGATTCGACAGTATATTAAAGGCATTAGTAATGTCGCGTAAGCACAAGATTGTCATGCCTGCGCCTACGCAGCGTTCGTGCGGAAAAAATAAATATAATTCAGAGCGTGAGGCAGAAGATGTGGCGCGTGCCCAAGAATTAAATGATTTGACTGGTCAGTTGCGGCTTCGCGTTTACCACTGTATGTTTTGTGGTGGATGGCATTTGACGAAGCATTTGTATTAACAATTATAAACTTAAGTGCTATAATATGGTTTAGAACGTAATTATATACGTAGACCAAAGGAGAACTATGAATCAGGACGGTAAAACCCCAGTTATTATTTACAGCACTAATTGGTGTGCGTATTGCAAAATGGCGCAACAATACCTAACTAGCTTGCATGTGCCATTTGAAGATAAGAATATCGAGGAAGATCCAGCGGCGCAGGATGAGCTGATGAAAAAGATTGGCGGTAACTTCCGCGGCGTGCCAGTGATTGATATTAATGGCAAAATTATTCTAGGCTTTGATCGCGCTAATATTGATGAGCAGCTGCGCGACGGCGGCTATATCAAGTAGCTAGTTACCACTAGTTTATAAACTAGCCACTCTCGGAGTGGCTATTAGCGTTTGAGGGCCTGGCGGTAAACTTCGACTACTCTCTCGGTTTGTTTTGTTTCAGTTAGCTCGGCGGCAAGCCGCTTGGAACAATTACTAAAGTTACGATAGCGCACGGGGTGTTGTAATAAATCGACGATCTTATCGGCAAAATCGGCGGCGTCATTTTGTGCAGCATAGCCATTTTTGTGGTCAATAAAGCAGGCTGGTGCTAATGGGTCGCACAAAACAATTGGCAATCCACCATATGCAGCTTCTGTTACCGCCAATCCTTGAGTGTCGGTAAGCGACGGGAAGAGGTATATCTTGCTGATGGCAGTTAGAATACCGACATCGCGATGCGGGTAACGCCCGACAAAGTAGATGTGGTCATGTGCTGGACTTGCAGCCGCTAGTTCTTCGAGATGAGTGCGATATTCCCAGTCGCCAGCAAAGATTAAGTTGGCATCTGGCACTGACTGTCGGACGTGTTCAATTACTGGAATCAGCAGGTCAAGATTTTTCTCTTGCCCTAGTCGGCCAAAATAAATTAGGTTATTAGCGTGTCGGTCGATATGGTGCGTGGTGCAGAAAGCATCGATTTCAGCTTCATCTGGGACTCGCGGTTGGTTGACACCGGTTGGAATAGTAGTGAGATTAATACTGCAGTTATTGGTGGCGGCAATCTCGCGGAGTTGGTTGGCTGACTTTTCACTAACCGCAATCACTTCATCGCAAGCTTGGTACCAGAGAGCTAGCATATTGCCTACTAGTCGCCGTCCCCACGAATCTTCGCTTTTGTGGTCGGCGATATTGCGAACGAAGTTGAGACGCTGTTCGCGTGACATATTGACGGCAAGTGGCATTAGTGTTGCCATTGCGGCGTAGCCAACCTTCAGTAAACGGTAGCTGTCGGAATACTCGTAAGTATCAGTGCAGTGCTGACCAATCAGAGCTGCGCCAGTCTTGCGGGCGGCATAGCAACAGAACATAGCCATTTGGCCGGCAGTAAAGAAGTGAAGGACGTCGATTTTAAGGTCTTGTACTTTAGCAAGTAAATGTGGCGAATAAAATAGTGGTAATTGCCCTTCTTTAAAGCCTGCACCGCGAATGGTAGGGAAGTGGATTAGGTGGTCATCTTCAGCGTCTATCTCTGATACTTCATTTAAGAGGTTGGCGCTCGGAGCAAATACCCAAACTTCGTGCCCCATCTTTTCGAGTTCGCGGCGTGTCACATCTACTACTAAAACCACGCCGTTTTGAGCGGGTCGATAGGTATCGGTAAATAAACCAATGCGCATATTGTGTGATTATTATACCACATTAGTGTGTTAGCTTACGATAAACTGCTAATAGTTTACTCGCAGTGTGGTTAGAGTCGTATTTTTGTGCCAGATGGTGTGATTTTTGTTGGTATTTGTGGTAAAAATCCGGGTCATCGGCGAGCGACTGAATTAATTCAGTAAAATTATGTTCATCGCCACGTAAGACGTCTTGCCCGAAAGTGGCATTGTAGTCGGTGATATCGCGTACTACTACTGGCAAACCGCTGGCGGCACCTTCGACAATAGATAGTCCAAAGGTTTCTTGGATTGATGGCATAAACATTATGTCGGCGGCTCGGGTATACTTACGTGCCTCATCTTGCGGTACAACCCCAGTGACCAAGACATTTTTGGGGTGGTGCTTGATAAGATGACTAAGCCCTAGATAATCTGAGCCGGCAGCTTTAAATGGAATGCCACCTACCCAGATGAATTGGAATTTTGGTAGTGTCGCGGCAACTTGAATAAATGTGCTGAATCGTTTGCGCGGTTGAATTTGACCGCTACCAATGACAATAAATTTACTAGGCGACAAGTGTAGTTCGCGCCTTAATTTAGCTTTCTGTTCTGCTGATGTTTGATAGGCAGAAGTGTCGATAGAATTATTAATCACGACAATTGGCGCTTTAATGCCTAGCTTTAATAGAACCTGCTTAGTGTAAGGTGAAACTGCGATAAGCGTATCGGCGTGGTTGTAGAACCAGCAGAGATAACGACTAAATAATGGCAGCCACCATCGAGCGCCAACGATTGAGCCAACCAGACTGTCTGGTACCATGTGAGCGCTGACAATTTTTTTGCCACCGTGCCGTGATAATAAACGCCGTAATGAAAATAGACCGATGGTATGAATATGAGTAATATCGGTGTCAGCTAGCGGCTTGGCGTTGACTAATAGATTAATTTCGGATTGTTTTTCTAACAAATGGCGCATCTCAAGATATGCAGTGTGGACGCCATGTCCTTGCACGCTAAATTCGCTTTCAGAAACTAAGTTAACAGTTAAGCGTTGCATTATTAAAAGTATAGCATAATGTTATATAATTGAGATATGGGAAAATCAGTGACGCGGCGTGGACACAAACAAAATAAAGCATCTACCGGAGTGATAATTAATCGACGTGCTAGTTATGATTATAGTTTGTCGGATAGTTTGACGGTTGGTTTGTCGTTGACTGGACTTGAAGTAAAAGCGGCGCGGCTGAACCGAGTTAGTTTGAAGGGTGCCTACGTAGTGCCAAAGCGCGGGCCGCGTGGTGATGAACTGTATTTAATCAACGCTTCTTTTACGCTACAGAATAATGCGCCACGCGGTAGTGGTCAACCAGCTACTACGGTAAGTACGGATGCTATTAAGGTGCTTGCTCAGCGTAAGGAAATTGCGCGGATTGTTGAGGCACGCAGTAAAGGCTTGACGGTAGTGCCAACTAAATTGTTGACGCATGCGCGGTATATTAAATTAGTAATCATGCTTGGTAAAGGTAAGAAACAATATGATAAGCGCCAAGCTATCAAACAGCGCGATACGGCGCGTGAGCTAAAGCGAGGCGTGCGCTGATGTTGCTAGCTTCGTGGAATGTTAATGGCCTGAGGGCGGTGCTAAATAAAGGCGGTTTGCAGGAGTTTTTGGCTAAGGTGCAGCCAGACGTAATGGGGCTACAAGAGATAAAGTGTAAGCCGGAGCAAATCAAGGCTGATTTTGGCGATTACAACATTATTTATAATAGTGCTACTAAGGCTGGGTATAGTGGCACGGCGCTACTAGTGCGCCGAGGCGTGGCGGATGATGCCGCAGTTACTTATAACCTGCCGGATGATATTGCGCAGCAGTATTTGACAGCCGATGCGTATGGCGACCCTAATCAGGAAGGACGTGTAATTACGATTGATTTGGGTGACTGTTATTTGGTGACGGTTTATACACCGAACGCCAAAAGCGATTTGAGTCGGCTTCGTCTACGCGAACAGCAATGGGATAAAGCATTTTTAGCCTACATGGCACAGTTAAAGCAAACTAAGCCAGTGGTGTTTTGTGGCGATTTGAATGTCGCGGCTGAAGAAATCGATTTGGCGCACCCGAAGCAAAATCGGGGTAAGGCTGGCTTTACTGACGAAGAGCGCGATGGCTGGCATCGGTATACTGCGCAAGGATTTGTGGATAGCTTCCGCGCAGTACACGGTGATTTGCCGGAGCAATATACTTGGTGGTCACATTGGGCGCATGCGCGCGAAAATAACGTTGGTTGGCGGATTGATTATTTTATGGTGGATGAGAGGCTAAAGGAGCGAATCACTGATGCGCGGATTTATGCGGAGCAGATGGGTTCAGACCACTGTCCGATTAGTGTGAGGTTACAATAATGGAAGATTATTGGCAGCGTCAAGCAGCGGGAAGGCCGATTTTTACTGATGCACTGTGGAGCCGCCCCGAGCGGCGCGACCAGTCTGGTAGTTTGACGATTGTAGGTGGGTCGACACATGGTTTTGCTGCGGTAGCTAATAGTTATGAAGCGGCATTGAAAGCGAAGGTGGGTCAGATTAGGGTAATCATGCCGGATGCATTAAAGAATAAGCTGCCAAGTATGGTGTCGGCACGAATCGACGATTTGATTTTTGCGTCATCGAATCCATCGGGTGGCTTGGCGAAAAAGGCGGGTGGAGTTATTGATGCCGCTTGTGAGTGGTCGGGCAATTTATTGATAATTGGCGATTTGGGCGGTAATGCCGAGACTGCTAGCTTGCTAGTTGAAATGATGGCCAATTATCCGACAGTACACATCACAATTACGCGTGATGCGGTCGATTTGCTAGTAAACGAGGCGGAATCGGTGCTAAATCATGAAAACGTTACTTTGGTATTAGGGATTGCGCAGCTGCAGAAGCTGGCGCGCGCGGTGTATTATCCGCGTATGGTGACGTTATCGCTGGGCGCGAAGCCAACGGCGGATTTACTTCATAAATTTACTACCACGTATCCTGCTGCGATAGTGCTATTTAATGATGACCATTTATTTGTGGCGCAACATGGACAGGTAGTTAGTCAGGACTTTGCGCAGCCCCTCAAAGTATGGAGTGGTATGGTAGCGACCAATGTGGCGGCGTGGCGCATTTGGTGTAAAGATGTTGTGCCTGCAGCCGCGACTAGCTGGTCGGAATTATAGTTTAGCTTGTGCTAAACTAATAGTATGAACATAGAGTATATTATTGCCGCATTATTAGTAGTCGTGACTGGCTTATTAGTAATGTGTTTAATTAAATTGCAGCGTAAGCAGCCAAGTGATGCCGAGCGATATCTGCAAGCTGATATTTTAAATTTGCGCAGCGAAGTGTCGAGCTTATCGACGAATTTATCAAAGACGTTCGACGACAAGTTAAATCGGACACAAGATTCAATGCAGGAACAGCTGCGTCAAAGTATGGCGATTGTGAACGATGTGAGCCGCCGTTTAACGAAGTTGGATGAAACTAATAAACGAGTGGTGGATGTGGCAGATGAGTTAAAGACGCTGCAAAATGTATTGCAAAATCCAAAGCAGCGCGGTGTGTTTGGTGAATTCTATCTCAATTCACTGCTAGAGAACGTATTGCCGCCGAACCAGTGGCAGGCGCAGTATAAATTTAAGAATGGCGAAATTGTCGACGCAGTGATATTTTTAGACAAGCGGCGTATCTTGCCGGTTGATTCAAAATTCTCGCTCGAAAATTATAATCGTTATATTGAGGCGACCGATAAAGACCAGCGTGAGCAACTACTTCGGCGAGTTAAACAAGATATCAAGGGACGAATTGATGAGACAGCGAAGTATATTCGTCCAGATGAAGGCACAATGGATTTTGCCTTTATGTTCATTCCGAGCGAAAGTATGTATTACGACCTCTTAAAAGACCGTGTGGGTGATGGTGCATCGTCGCGTGATCTGATTGAGTATGCTTTTCGCGATCGCCATGTGATTATTGTTAGCCCGACCAGCTTTATGGCATATCTTGAAACTGTAATGCAAGGTTTGCGCAGTTTGCAGATTGAAGAGCAGGCGAAGGAAATTCAGAAGCGTGTGGCGCAGCTTGGTATGCATATTGAACGTTACAATGAATACATGTCAAAGTTGGGCGTGAGTCTTGGTACCACGGTTAATCACTACAATAACGCTTATAAAGAGTTTGCTAAGGTTGATAAAGATATCATTAAGATTGCAGATAAGGCGGACGACCCAGTTGAACCACTTGCAGTTGACCGCCCAAGTAATCAATAAGTAAATAAATGTCAAATAAAAGTCCCCTCATGTGAGGGGATTAATTTTATTAGCCTTAACTAAGCTTCGAACTCATCACTATTGTCGCTATTGCGTGCAACTAAGCGGTAAGCACTGACGCCAGCTAGCATGCCGAGGACGGCCGCAAGTACGTAGACAGCGATTGGCCATAGTACGGTTGCAATGCCACCCATATGATATGCGCCAACGGCGATAGCAAGTGCTGGGTTTAGAATGGCAGTCGCGCCAGCAACAGTTAAGCCTGCTAGCATGCCAAAGCCCATGGCTACACCATTAGCAACGGCACTCTTCTTCTTATTGAATAGCGCAAAGCCGACGCCGACGCCGAAGACGATGCTACCGACAAATTCGGCAATCATTGCGCCCCATTCTTTGTGCTGAGCTAGACTTGGTTGGGTGTAGACCTTGGTCTTAGCCGAGACATCTACGCCAACACCACGGTTCTTATCGAGGCCAGCATTTTCAGCAATCATTTCGACAGCAGTTTTGCCCTTTTCGACTTTTTGACCATTCTTCTCAAGATATTTCTTGGCCCAATTTTCAACACCGCCATCTTTAGCGATTTCCTCTTCGGTAACTACATTACTTTGGATAGCTAATTGCTTAATATCATTGCTTAGATCGTAGGTTGCTGTAGTGAGCAATGAAACAACTAGTACAGCCAGTGATGCGCCAACAACTTGAGCGACGATGTAAGCGAACGCTTTAGCGCCATTAATCTTGCGGTTAACCCAAGCTGCAATGGTGATCGCAGGGTTGAGATGCGCGCCTGAAATTGCGCCAAACACAACAACCAATACGGCAAATACTAGCGAAATAGCGATTGCGCCAAAATTGTTGTTGGTAGCTAGACGCAATACGGCAGCGGCGAACACAAAAGTGCCAAATAATTCAGCTAGCATTGCAGTTGGGTTGATGTCGGCTAGGTTGTCAACCAAAGAAGCCTTTGGCTTTCGTTCTTTGACAGCCTTTTTAACCACGGTTGTAGAATTAGAATTTTCACTAGTTTCAGCTGTCTTAACTTCAGCTTTTTCTTCAACTTCGGTGGTTTTAGCTTCAGCCTCTTCTGGTTCAGTCGTATCTACGATAGCAACTTCTTCTACAGGAGCTTTCTCGCTGACGTGTTCTACCTTGGCGGTCTTAGGTGACTTCTTGGCAGAAGCGCGTTTGCTACTCTTCTTTGTAGCCATGTTTTAATCCCTCCTTTTGATTAAATTACGCTTACTATTTTAACGCATTTTAGGGTAAATGTACAAGGTTAAATTTTGTGATATAATTATGCATATGTCTATTATATATGATAGTACTGAAGAAAAGACTGAACTTCAGAAGCGAATTAGGGCTGAATTGGAAGAAAGGCGTCAACACGAGGCGCGGAAAGTGATTAAGCAAAAGAACAATAGCGAAGTTCCGGCTGAATCGAATTCTATTGGTCGTTCCGTTGGGGTTACTATAGCACTGGTTGTAATTGCTGCACTAATGATATTAGCGGCTTTATTTGTGAGGCGATAATGGCGAAGTTTGCGCTGAAACGTTGGCAACGAATAGTCATCGTCTGGCTATTCGTTTTAGTGGTTGTAATGGTTGGTGGAGCTATTTGCATAGTGCGCGATACCCGTTCGGCTGTAGACCATTATCGAGTTGATGTCCATACGCAGTATGGTGAAGTTGTATCTGGTAAGCCATTAAAGCAGCCGGTAGAATTGCGTAATATTGCATTAGCTAAATTGCCATTGATTCGTAAGTTAGCTAAAGGATATCTTCAGATGGATCGGTTGCAACCGATTTACCAAAAATTAATTAGTGACGTACAAAACTTTAATCGGGCAAATAGTATTTACTCTGATTGGGCGGATGATTTTAATAAGGGCGTTTTAGCTGGTAAGACTTTGTCTGGTAAATTTATTAATAAAATTGATGATGCGATTAATAGTATTAGTAATTTGCCGGGTGATAATAGCAAATGTTTAGAAGCGATGCGTAAATTCAAAGATGCTGCAACTAATAGCATTAATTATAAAGATTTGAGCAAACAAGGCGACGCTGTGCTGTCTTGTAGCTATCAGGCTATTAGCGGTGCTCGTGATTGCGTTAATAAGAAAAAGACAGAGTTCCAGAGTCAGTTTGAGGCGATTCGGTAACGGTGGTAAAATAGTACTATGAACTTAGAGGAAGCGAGAAAGTTATTGCTGGCACGCGCGCAGCAGGAAAATCCAAGTGAAGTACTGAAAGCGCCAGAACTAAAGGAGCTATATCGGCAAATTGCAACCTTGCCACAGACGGAGCGAGCGGAATTTGGCCGTAAAATTAATCAACTAAAGCAAGAATTGACTAAGCTGGCGGCGGATTATGAGTCAGCTAAATTAAACGCTAGCGTGGAGCCGCTCGATGTGACAGCACCATTTGATTCAAGCGCAATGGGTAAGACCAAGCCGCGTCCACAGGCTTTGCCGGTTGAGCAGGGTACATTACACCCGTTGACTGATGAGCTAAAGTCGGTAGTTGATATCTTTATGCGGATGGGCTTCGAATGTAACGAAGCGCGGCAAATTGATGACGACTACCATATGTTTACCAGTCTTAACTTTCCGCCAAATCATCCTGCGCGTGACGGCTATGATACTTTCCGCACCGAGGAGGGTTATATTCCACCGGCTCATACTACGGCAATGGAGAATCGCACGCTCAAAAATGGCTTAGCTAAATTGGAAGCTGGTGAAGCGATTGCTGAGATTCATTACGGCCGCGTGTTTCGTAACGAGGATGCTGATGTGACGCATGACCATACGTTTAATCAGTTTGAAGGTGTATACGTGTCGCGTGATGCTAGTCTTGGTCAAATGCTGGGGTTGCTAGCTAACTTCTTTGAGGCTTACTACGGCCAGCGATTACGCATCAAGACGCAGCCGGGATACTTCCCGTTTACGGAGCCGAGTCTAGAATTTGCTATTGAAAAGCCGGCAGCCTTAGGCGGTGGCGGTAAGGGCGGCGAATGGCTGGAGATGCTGGGTTGCGGCATGCTACATCCAAATGTGTTGAAAGAGGCCGGCATTGATCCAACCAAGTATCGTGGTTTTGCTTGGGGTGGTGGCCTAGAGCGATTAGTGATGCTGAAATATGGTATTGAAGATTTGCGTCACTTTGAATCGGGTAAGTTAGCGTTCTTAAGGAAGTTTAATTAAGGAGACGGGATGATTATTTCAGTAAATTGGTTAAAACAATATGTTGATATCAATCTAGCGCCGGCTGAGTTAGCTGATAAAATTGGCCGTCTGCTAGTTGAAATCGAGAATACGACTGATTTGGTGGCGCACTATCAAGGCGCAGTGGTGGTTGAAGTGAAGACAGCTATTGACCATCCCAATAGCGACCATTTACATGTTTGCCAAATTGATGATGGTGGTGTGACGCCTGATGTGCCACGAAATGATGATGGTACGGTGCAGGTAGTTTGCGGTGCACCTAATGTGCATGCCGGAATGAAGGCGGTGTGGCTGCCACCAAAGACTATCGTGCCGGCAAGTTATGGCAAAGAAGATGAGCTGACTTTGAGCGCTCGTAAGCTACGTGGTGTACTAAGTCAGGGGATGATGGCTAGCCCAGCAGAACTAGATTTATGGGATGAGCACGATGGGATTCTTGAGGTGGATGACCCTAAGGCGTATGTTGGCGAGCCGTTAGTTGAGCTACTAGATTTGGATGATACACTTCTGGAAGTTGAGAATAAGAGCTTGACGCATCGTCCAGATTGTTTTGGCATGATTGGTTTTGCGCGCGAAGTGGCGGCGATTCTAGGCCAGTCGGCGCGCGTGCCAGCTTGGTTCAATGATTTGACGGCTGTTTTAACTGTAGACCACCAAGAGGTTACGCCACATGTGGTAATTGCTGATACGGAGTTGTGTCCGCATTACGAGTGTGTTGCTTTGTCGCAGGTTGATGCGACGGCGACTTTGCCGCTTAAACTTCGTTCACGCCTTGGTCGTAATGGGGTGCGTAGCGCAACGGCGGTAGTTGACTTAACGAATTTATTGATGCTCGAAAGTGGCCAGCCATTGCATGCTTTTGACTTAGATAAATTGATTGCGGTTTCACCAACTGGCCAGCCAGATATTGTAGTGCGGGCGGCGCGCGATGGCGAAAAGCTAGTGCTGCTTGATGACAAAGAGATTACTTTAACTAGTAAAGATATTGTGATTTGCGCTGGTGACACCGCCAATAACGTGCCAGTTGCATTGGCCGGTGCAATGGGCGGCAAGTCCACTGAGATTGATGCGCAAACAAAGCGCGTTTTGCTTGAGTCGGCGACATTCAATCTCTATAATTTGCGCAATACACAATTTAGGCACGGTATTTTCAGTGAAGCTATTACGCGCTTCACAAAGGGGCAGCCAGCGCCACTTAATCATCCAGTATTAGTGCGCGCTGTGGCGCTACTCCGTAAGTATGCTGGTGCCAAGGTGGCGAGTGAAGTAGCGGAAGCTGGCGCTGCTACTGTAGTACCGCGTAAAGTAACTTTCCCGTTGCAGCTAGTGACTGATACTCTAGGTACTTTTCATGGTGAGCCATATAGCGCCGACCTCGTGCGACGTACGCTAGAAAATTTGCAGTACGACTCGGTGGTAGTAGATGATAATGTAACAGTTACCATTCCGTGGTGGCGGCCAGATAATAATATTAGGGAAGATATCATTGAGGATATCGGCCGAGTCAATGGCTATGATAATATTGCATTGACTGTGCCGCGGCGCGATTTTAGCGCAGCGCCAATGAATCCGTTGTATGCAACGAAGCGAGTAATTCTAGATCGTTTGCGCGAACAGGGCGGTAATGAAGTGTTACGCTACTCATTTATTCCAAAGGAGCTATTTACAGCTACGCATGACCGGTGCGATTTGGCTTACCGTATTGTTAACGCTATTTCGCCAGACTTGCAGTATTATCGGCGTAGTTTGTTGCCGGAGTTACTAGAGTCAGCGCGTGATAATTTGCGAGCTAATTACGATAACTTTATGTTATTTGAGGCGGGTAAGGTACACCGTAAGGGCCAAATGGATCCAGATGAACCAAGTTTGCCAGCAGAATTCCCGGAGGTTAGCGGCGTTGTCGTAGCGAAAAATAATGATTACTCGGCATTTTATCAGGCAAAGCGGGTGGTGAATTATGTCTTGGGGCACAATAATGCAACCTATATACGTTTAGACCAGCTAGCTTCGCCGTTAGATGTTAGTAACGACTTATTTGAACCACTTCGCTCTGCTGCTCTATATTTAGGTGAGACTTTGGTTGGTGTAATAGGCGAATTAAAAGCCGATGTGCGTCGGAGCTTTAAGCTACCTGAGCACGTTGCAGCTTTCCGTTTATTTACCGACCAGCTAACTGCTAAGCAGCTGACTATTAAGCATTACACTCCAGTGTTACGTTATCAGGGGACGGCACGTGATATTACTTATCGTGTGCCAGACGCAGTCACATTTGCGGAGGTGATGGGCTATACTTTGAAACAACTAGCAAGTAGCGAATTAGCCATTGAAGTTACGCCGGGCGATATTTTTACGCCAGCCGAGGGTGAGCGCAATATAACGTTGCATATCGAATTTTACGACCGGGCTAAGACGGTAGATACTAAAGAAGTGGCAGTTTTAATGCATCGGTTAGAGAAGAATGCCAGTCAAATTAATGCTAAAATTGTATAACAATAGGAGGAAAAATGAGTTCATACGATAAAACACCAATCAAGGAACGCGTCATGATTTGGATTGTTGCCATCATGATGGTGGTATTTACAGTGGTTGGCTTTGCGTCGATGATTATTGCGTCGTTACTGCCAAAGACCGATTCAAATAAGATAGCTAATGAAAAAATGATGGAAGATTACAAGAAGCAAATGGAAGACCAGCAGAAGAAGATTGAGCAAATGCAAGAAGAGCGTCAGAAGTCATTAAAGCCATTGCCAGGTTATGAAAATCAAGTTGGCAAGTTCGATGCTAAATCAGTGACTAGCTTGAAGGTTGATGTATTGCAAGAGGGTACCGGTGCGACCGTGAGTGCTGACGACACAATCAGCGCTAACTACACCGGTTGGACGGCGGACGGTAAGATATTTGATAGCACCAATAGTAAAGACGGACTCGCAGCTGCGAAGTTTGGCTTGCAGCAGGTAATTAAGGGTTGGCGCGATGGGCTTGCTGGCAGGCGTGTTGGTGGAACATATCTATTGACTATTCCAGCGGATATGGCGTATGGCAAGGAGGGGGCTCCAAGCATTGCTCCTAACTCACCACTTAAGTTCGTGGTGTCAATCGTTGATTTGACGCAGAAACAAAAATAGGTTGCAATATTAAGAAAGGCTGAGCCCGTCTCAGCCCTTTTATTATTTGATTTCAGTTTCGAGAAAATGCTCGAGCTGGCTTATAATCTTGCTATTAGTGGTTTCTAATGCGATTTCCCTAGTGCCAAAGAATGACCCAGCGGTGGTAAAGTTGTGTGAACCGGTGATAGCCACTTTTTTACCATCTGGCATGGTAAAAATAGCAAATTTGGCGTGAATATAGCGGTCGCGCGTGTAGAGGTTGTGCATGCTAGCGACAAGCTTTGATGAACCAATAAGGATTTTATTTAGCTTGCTGTCAGCAAGTGATTTACGATTGAAGTAGACCTCGGCTGGTTTGCTGGCGATTTCTTTACCTAGTTTGCCGCTCGGGCAATATTGCGATACTAAGGTGATGTGTTTGGCTTGTTTGGCTAATTGCAGTGCACGGCTGTAGATTAATGAGCGATTCATCTTGCCACTGTCGATTAGTGCTGTGCCATATGGCAGAATAATAGACTTATTGATGCGGTGTTTGGGATTCTGGTTAATAGCTTCAATATTGAGCTGTTCGGTGGCTAGCTTAGTGGCGAGTTTGGGGTCAATTATACTAAACATGTAGTCAGCTTGCTTAGTAACGGCTACGCCTTCTGCATTGACGCCACCGAATGTAAAGACAGTATCGTCGATGACGCACCACTTTGAGTGAGTCCGGCCAATGCAGAGTGGCACGTTGTAACAGCCGAGCCAAGAGAACTTTGCGCCTGCCTCGGTTAATTGTTTGCGAATCCGGTCGGATTTGCGGCTAGTGACTCCGGTAAGGAATTTGTAGATATTACGCGTGTGTTGTTCAGCATACATAAAAGTCATAAAATCAGCCATGACATGTACATCAACTCCGCGCTTAGCGGCGGCGATTAGGGCGTCAATTAATGGTTGAGTGGCGCCATCTTCAAAAAGAGTTAGACTAGTTAGATAAATGCGAGCCTGAGCTTTCTTGGCGCAACTAGTTACTTCGTCAATATAATCTTTCGGCAACAATAATTTTGGTGTTGCATGCAACATAACTACATTATACCAAAAATAACTTGCATATCATAATGTGCTTGTGCTATTATATTTACAAGATAACTTAGGGAGGGCATGTGGATATACCATCAGTATTTGCTAACGGGAATGTTAGCGCGACAGTACCAACTGCGAGCAATTCGACTGCGAGTCAACCAGTGTTAAATTCAGCTACAACTGATTTTGGGCTTGACCCATTGGCCGGTTATGGCTTAGGTGGCGAACCAATTGGCGCTAATGGCAAGCGCGAGGAGCTAATTACCAATGAGACTATTAATACTAGCGATAAATCGAAGGTAGGTAATTTTAGTGAGATCCAAGACGAGCCAGAGCCAGAGCCAGCTCCAGCACCGGTTGTTGCCGCTTCCACTAACCCAATGGATCCAACCTTTAATGTGACCGACCCAGTAAAGCTAGATTTTATTAAAACATATACTAGCGAGTATGATGCTACGGTTACGCGTGCGTTAGCTGCTGTTCAGTCACTACTTAAGTCGATTGATGATACAGTAAAGAATCACACGGATGATATCGCTATTCCGGAGTCAGCCAATGAATTTATTGACCAAGCGCCAGCTGGTGGTCGAGTGCCAAAATTTGACGATGCACAAAACATTGTGCGTGCTGTAATGGAGAAGGCTAATACTGCTAAGTCGCAATCTGAGGAAGCAGCGCGTGAAGCAGCAAAGATTTACGACGATATTCAACAATTTAAGCGTGATACCGAGGACGAAGTTGAGTCAATCAAGGCGCGTGACGAGTTTGGCCGTACTGAATCAAGTATGGTAAAATAACCGTATAACAGAAGGAGATTTATGGACTGGAACGAAGTATTTGACGCCGGTGATGTTGACGCTGGTATTATCAATGTAGTAAATGAAATCCCAAAGGGTAGCAATAATAAGATTGAGTGGCGCCGTAATAAAAAGGTGATGGCACTCGATCGTGTAGAGCCAAAGGTATTTGCTAAGCCAACCAATTACGGGTTTATTCCGCAGACACTAGACGAGGACGGCGATGAGCTAGACGCTCTTATTTTGACCGACGACCCGTTGCCAACTGGTGTGGTGGTAGAGTCTCGCGTTCTAGGCGTATTGAAGTTTGTTGATGGTGGCGAAGTGGACGACAAAGTGATTGTTGTTCCAGCTGATGACCGTGAGACGGGTAATAAGTATCAGACGATTGATGACGTTCCAGCGCAGCTAAAGAAGCAGATTGAATTTCATTTTGCACACTACAAGGACCTTAAGAAGCCTGGTTCAACTGAGGTTAAGGGTATCGAAGGTTTAGATTCTGCTAAAGCGGTGATTCGTGAAGCACAGCAACGTTGGGCAAATCGTTAGTAAGTTTAGTCAATACAATAAGCACCCTATGGGGTGCTTATTAATTTTGGCGATTATTGATTAATCTGGCTATTTTTACTGAGCTGGTTGCGTAATTTGCGTCGTGCACGACCGGTGGCGATTTTATTTAGCCAATCAAGGTGTGGAATGACATTTTTGCGTGTAATCACTTCTACGACATCGCCTGACTTAAGTGGTGTATCAAACTTAACTAGTCGTCCATTAACCATAAAGCCAGCAGCTTTGGCGGCTACGTCGGAGTGAACTTGGTAGGCGAAGTCGAGTGGTAAGGCCCCAGATGGCAAGTCGAAAATGTCGCCACGTGGTGAGTAGACAAAAATGCGGTCGGAGAATAGGTTGACCTTAAAGGCATCAAAGTTGACTTGCTTACCGGCGCGCAATTTAGCGGCAGCCACTTGGAGTTCATGAATCCAGTTTAGGTTGGCTGGTAGGGGCGCTAATCCGCCGCGTTTATAAGTATCGGTTAGCTTTTGCTCGTTGTAATGGAACGATGCCGCAAGACCGCGCTCGGCGTATTCATGCATTTGTTTAGTGCGAATCTGAAACTCTACGACTTGGTCTTCGGGTGTAGTCACGGTAGTGTGTAGTGACTGGTAGCCGTTGGTTTTTGGTCGCGCAATATAGTCTTTGATACGCCCCGGCATCGGAGTATACATTTGGTGGAGTAAGCCGAGTACGAGGTAACAAGATGAGACGTCGTCGGTGATAACGCGTAGCGCCATGAGGTCATAGATGTCGTTAATGTCAGAGTGTTTAGTCAACTTTTTATGAAGTGAATAAACTGATTTAATACGTCCTTCTACATGACAAGGGATTTTTTCTTCGGCTAACTTTTTGCTTACTTCATTACGAACTTGGTCGATAGTCTGTTTACTCTCGCTGATTCTTCGGTCGATTAAGGCACGTAATTTTTCATAACGTTTTGGCGCAAGGTATTTAAAGCTTAGGTCTTCAATCTCAACGCGGACTCGCCCCATGTTGAGCCGGTCGGCGAGCGGGCCAAATACCTCAAGGCTTTCACGCGCTTTTTTGAGCTGCTTTTCACGGGTTTGATATTGGAGTGTGCGTAGATTATGCAGGCGGTCAGCTAATTTAATAATGATGACACGGACGTCGGCGCCAATAGCGACCAGTAGCTTAGTTAGGTTATCTTTAGTTTTTGGCAAATAGTGAGTAATATCATCGCGCCCACTGCGTGCCTTACTGATTTTGGTGACGCCATCGACCAATAATGCTATGTCGTCGCCAAATTTTGCGCCGATTTCGCTTAAATCTGTGCCGGTATCTTCGGCGACATCATGTAATAGACCGGCGACGACAGAGTCGCGGTCCATATTCCATTCACAGAGAATTGTCGCAACAGCAATTGGGTGGATGATGTACGGTTCGCCGCTGAGGCGCTTTTGGCCAGCGTGCTTCTCGGTGGCAAAATCAAGCGCCAAGACGATTTTTTGGTAGTCTTTATCGTCCGCAAACTTCTGCCGCGCGAGCTTTAAAAATTCTGTTGCTTCTTTCATATGACAATTATAGCACTTTACTGGACAAAATAAGCATTAGCGTTATAATATAACTATATTCTTTAGCGGCCGTAATAATTTAATTTTAGGGGGCGTCATGTTCAAAAAATTTCGGTCGTGTATGGTAATTGCGGCAGGTGTGATATTAATGGCTATGCCACAAGTGGCATTAGCTGAGGATGTTTTAGTAGATAACGATGAAGCTGCTGATGCGTTTGATACTGTTGATGGAGAAGACCGAGAGGCGGTAGATTCCAATACAGGGACTACTGACTCTGATGCCCCTAGCGATTCTACCAATCGGGCTGATTTAGACGCTAGTGCTAATAATTCTAGCGCGGATAAGAAAGTAGAGAATAATCTGAGCAATAAGGCTGATGACAAACCATATGGTTTGAGTGCTACTTCGGGTTCAACGTCGGGAGGGGATGTTATTACTTTACATAGTCCATATCTGTCGGGTGAAGTTCGCAAGTCGATTGGCAATATAAAAGATTATGCGAGAGGTGATAACCATGAGCTGGCGTTGTTGGATGATGGTTCGGTAGTGGCTTGGGGTGATAATACTAAAGGTCAACTTGGTTACCGGGTTGATAATAGCCATATAAATGCGCAGCAGGCGGTGACCATTAAGCTGCCGAAGGCTGCAACTGCTATTGCGGCAAAGCATAACGCATCGGTGGCATTGTTGAAGGATGGCGCGGTTTATTTCTGGGGTGATGGAAAATTTGAGCCGCAACAACTGACGTTAGCTGACAGTAGAGTAATGAGTATTAGTATTGTTGGGGAGAAAAATGCTACTAGCGTGATTATGCGGACTTGCCGTAGCGATAATTGTGGTACTGATGCTGATGACGTGGCTATATGGTCGTCTTTAAAGCAGCAAGTTATGACGTATGATTTTGGTGCTAAGGTGCGCGAAATTGCGGTCAACCCGACGTCACATGATATAGCGGCGATTACTCGTGATATGCTATACGCCTGGTCGCTTGGGCTTAGCCCGAAACCGTTAGGCAGCAAGTTTAATTTGGATCCAAATAGTAGTGGTTTATTGCATGTAGCAGCTGGCGATATTAATAGAAAGCAAGCATTTTTGGTGTCTGATGGTGGTGCGTTATTTACACGCGGTGGCAGCACCGAGTATAGTAGTGTGGCGAATTTACCGGCCGCGAATAGCATTACACAGTTATTAAACGATGGCTGGGAGGGATATTTTGCATTAAACGACGCCGGAGATGTTTTTATGTGGTATTTGAATGGCAAGCAGTGGATTCAAATTGCTACACCGGAGGGTGAGCGGATTATTAAATTGCTAGCATTGCAGCCACACGGCAATAAATACACTGCGGGCGTGGTGCTTGGCTTGAGTGCTAGCGGTAGACTATATGAGTTGCATACTGGGAACGAAGCTATACCAGACATTACGCCCGATTTAACGATTTCTACGGGTAAAAATTAACATTTGCTTAAGAAAATATTTTTTGGCAGCGTAGAGATGGATACGGATAAAATTGAATATTTAGACGACAATACGGTGCAATTTTCTGTGCCGCCGTCCCCACATGCTGGTGTAGTGGCGGTGTCTATGGAAGATATTAATGGGCGCAAATGGCCGGTGGGCGAATACAACTATATTAAATCGCAAGTAATGGGTGGTAATCAATTATTGCCGTCGATTACTCCAGATGCTAGTGGTGAACATTCGTCTACTACCATAAAGCCGTCATCTACTATTGTTAAGCCGTATGATAGTAGTAAATTATTGCTAAGCAATAAGTCTAAACTAAATATAGATAATACGAAGCCAGACGACCAAGTAAAGAAGTTGAAGCGCGAGGTGTCAGATAAGATAGCTCAGTTTAAAGATAGACTAAAGCAATACACTACCATGCAGAAGCAACACGACAAATTGGCTGCGGCTCAGAGTAAAATGTTGGGTGGCCGACAGCCAAAGTTAGTACCGTATGGTAGCTACAGCTCTTACTCTCATGGCAAGTATGGCGTACCAAATACCGGCGCGGAGCTACGATATTGAATTATTTCTATTTTTTGCTAAACTATAAACATAAGGGTAATTAGGAGGGAATCCATGAAGAAAATTGCAATTAACGGGTTTGGTCGAATTGGCCGCAACGCCTTTAAGATTGCGCTAAAGCGCGATGATGTCGAGGTGGTGGCGATTAATGATTTGGTTAGCCCAGATGCTTTGGCGCATCTTTTAAAGTATGACTCAACATACGGCACATTTGCTGGCGATGTTAGCTACGATGACCAAAATATTATTGTAGACGGTCGTAAGTATCGCGTATATAGTGAAACTGACCCGCACAATCTACCTTGGCGTGAGTTGGGCATTGATGTCGTAATTGAATCAACCGGTCGGTTTGTAGTGCCAGATAAGGCCCGCGCTCACCTTGATGCCGGTGCTAAGAAGGTAGTAATTAGTGCTCCAGCTAAGGGCGAGGGTGCTACGACTATTGTGCTTGGCGTTAATGATGGCGAGCTAGAGAATGCTAGCGACATCGTCAGCAACGCTTCTTGTACCACCAACTGTATCGCGCCAGTAATGTCAGTACTAGAGAATAACTTTGGTGTTGAAAAGGCAATGATGACGACGGTTCACTCATACACTTCAGATCAGCGCTTGCTTGATGCGCCACACCGTGACCCACGTCGTATGCGCAGTGCTGCCCAGAATATCATTCCAACTACTACGGGCGCCTCGATTGCTTGTACTAAGACTATTCCTAGCTTGAAGGATAAGTTTGGTGGTTTGAGCTTGCGCGTGCCAACCCCAGTGGCTTCAATTTCTGATATTACGGCTGTTTTGAAGCGTAATGTTACCAAGGAAGAGATTAACGATGTCTTCCGTAAGGCTGCTCAAGAGGATTACTATCGTGGTATTTTGGATGCAACCGATGAAAAGTTGGTTAGTAGCGATTACATTGGTAACCCATGCTCATCAATTGTTGACCTCAGCTTAACCGATGTTGTGGCTGGTAACCTCGTTAAGGTTGTTTCTTGGTACGACAACGAGTGGGGTTATTCAAACCGCTTGGTTGAACTAACTGTTGACGTGGCAAAAAGCATCAAGTAACTAGCTAGATACATAACTAAATTAGCCCTTTATTAAGGGCTAATTTTTGTTAAATGTTATATAATAATACTGTAAATAGGAGGGTAAATGATTTACTTGGGTGCCGACCATCAGGGGTTTTATCTAAAAAACAAAATAGCAGACTATTTAACAAAGCAGGGTTATCAAATAGCGGATTGTTCAAACCAAGAGTTTGATCCAGATGATGATTTTCCGGAGTTTGCACATCGTGCGGCGGTTAAGCTAGTTGACGAGGTTGATGATATCGACCAGGCCATTTTAATTTGTGGTGGCGGCCAGGGAATGGCAATGGCGGCTAACCGCACTAAGGGAGTACGGGCAATTGTTGCTACTTCAGTATCTGACGCGCGCTATGGCCGAAATGATAACGATGCTAACTGTCTTTGTTTGCCGGCGCGTGTACTAGACAAAGATTATAACGAACCGCTCTGGAAGGATATCATCGATACTTTCCTGAAGACACCATTTGCCGGCGCTGAGCGCTATATCCGTCGTAACAAAGAGCTAGATGAGCTATGACCTATATCGTGCCTACCATTACTACCGACGACCCTGCATTGTATCAGCAGCGCATGCAGGAATTTGTGCAGTTTGCGCCGGCAATCCACATTGATATTACGGACAGCCAGTTTGCGCCAAGTGAGACAGTTAACTTAAATCAGATTTATTGGCTACAGTTTGAGCCATTTGATGCTAAGATTGTGTTGCACTTAATGATGCACGATCCAGTCGCTTGGGCGGACCAAATTGTTTCCTTGCATCCTGATTTGGTAATTGCCCACGCTGAGGCTAGCGCAGCGGCAAAATTACCTAGTCTGGCGCAGCACTTAGCTAAGTTTGGTATTGAATTTGGCATAGCATTATTGCCTGAAACGCAGCCGGAGTCGGCAGCGGAACTGATTAAATTGGCGCAGCATGTGCTGATTTTTGGCGGTCATTTGGGCTATCAAGGTGGCACGGCGGATTTAACGCAGCTTAAAAAGGTTGCCGCGGTTCGACAAATTAACCCGCAAGTTCAACTTGAGTGGGATGGTGGTGCAAATCAAGATAACGTGGTTGAGTTGCAGCAAGCGGGAATCTCGTGGATTAATGTTGGCGGGGCGATTAGCCATGCGCCGGATGCCCGTGTTGCTTATCAAAAGCTGGCGGCGCTGGTTGGTAAAACGTGTTAAAATATAACCATGAACATCACTGAGTCGGAAGCTGACATATTGCGCGAACATGCCCGCAATATGCGGTGTAATATTATTAAAATGTTAACTGCAGCAGGGTCGGGACATACTGCTGGGTCGCTTGATTTGGCGGATATTTTTGCTAGCTTATATTTCAAGCTGATGCACTATAATTTTAGCGACCCGCACGATACTACGCGTGATTTGTTGGTGTTGTCTGCTGGGCATACTTGTCCAGTACTATATGCTGCCCTAGCGGAGGGTGGTGCTATCAAGCCGGATGAACTAATGAGTTTGCGAAAATTTGGTTCACGTTTACAAGGCCATCCAGAACGAACTGCTTTGCCATATCTTGAGACTACTTCTGGACCGTTAGGCTCAGGCGTGTCGCAAGCAGCGGGCATGGCTTATAGCATTAAATATCTTGACCAAACTAAGCGCCGAGTTTATTGTGTGACGGGCGACGGTGAATTGGACGAAGGTAATATTTGGGAGGCTGCAATGTTTGCTGGTAAGTCGCAGCTAAGTAATCTGGTGGTATTTGTTGACCGTAATACTATTCAATTATCTGGTAAGACTGAGGACATTATGCCGCTAGAGCCACTGGCTGACAAATGGCGTAGTTTTGGCTGGCTGGTAAAAGTGGTAAATGGTAACGACGTGGCTGAAATATGTAACACTGTGCTGAATTTACCAGAAGATAATAATCAGCCAGTAGTAATTATTGCTAATACGGTGCCAGCGAAGGGTGTGAGCTTTATGGAAAATGACTATCATTGGCATGGTAAGGTACCAAATGCAGAGCAAGCACAACAGGCTTTGGAGGAATTAAATGTATAAGTTGGACGAACAATTAATTAAGGGCAACCCAGTGAAGCAGTCAGTACGCAAGGCGCTTGGTCATGCTCTTGCAGAATTAGGCGCGCAACATCAAGACGTTGTGGCGGTGACTGCCGACCTAGCTAGTTCGGTGGGTTTAGCGGAGTTTAAAGAGCGCCATGGTGCTCGGTTTATCGAAACTGGAATTGCTGAACAGAATCTAGTGACGCTAGCGAGCGGTTTGGCGCACGAGGGTAAGACCGTTTATCTTGCGGCGTATGCAGCTTTTAGCCCGGGGCGTAACTGGGAACAAATTCGGACGACGATTTGTCTTAATGACCAGCCAGTGAAAGTGATTGGTAGTCATACGGGTTTGAATGTAGGCCCTGATGGTGCGACGCATCAAATGCTTGAGGATATCGCGTTGATGCGCGTGCTGCCGAATATGACCGTATTGGCGCCGGGTGATGCTAATGAGGCGGCGCAAATGGCGCAGGCGGTTTATGATTACCCACATCCGGTGTACATCCGTGTGCCGCGCTCTGACCAAGTGGTATTTTCGACGCCTGATGACCACTTTAAGATAGGTAAGGCTTATGTAGTACGGCAGGACGACGAGGCGACCATTACTCTGCTCTCGACTGGCACCATGACTGGCGCTGCGCTACTTGTGGCGCAGGCGCTAGCAGAGCGGGGGATTGGCACTTCGGTAGTGCATGTGCCGACGATTAAACCACTCGACCGTGAGACTATTTTGCGCGAGGTGGGCAAAAATTCCGTTGCCGTTACTCTTGAGGAGCATCAAGTGGCTGGTGGATTTGGTTCAGCAATTGCGGAACTGTTGTTGGAATCTGGCGTAGTACCACAGGTCTTTAAGCGAATTGGCGTAAATGACCAATTTGGCCAATCTGGCACAGCAGATGAATTACTGGCGCATTATGGTTTGGATGTAGCTGGTGTGCTACGTCAAATTACGCAATTAATTGGTGAGTAGTGCTATAATAGTATACATAAGCGTAATTAATAACATTTTAGAGGGTGGCAATGAATATCAGAGAAATTAGGAAACATACAACAGCAGCGCGCGATTTAATGCAGCGCGCACGGAGTGAACATTTTGCAGTAGGAGCATTTAATGTTGATGACCAAGCGACTTTAATTGCTATTTGTCAGACAGCGCAGAAGTACCAATCGCCAGTCTTGGTAGAGGCTAGTCATGGCGAAGTTACTGCGATTGGTTGCCAAAATTTGCGCGATATGGTGAATAATTATCGTCGTGAATATGGTATTGAAATGTATCTTAATCTTGACCACGCACCAACTATTGAATCTTGTAAAGAGGCGATTGATTGTGGTTTTGAGTTCATTCATATTGATGTGTCGCAAGCGAATCACGATGCTACGGATGAAGAGATTATTGCCGCTACACGCAAAGTAGTAGAATACGCAAAATTTACCGGTGCATTAGTTGAGTCGGAGCCACATTATTTTGGCGGGTCATCTAATTATCATAACGAGGCGATTGATTACGAGGTCGTAAAGCAGACGTTTTCGACGCCAGAGGGTGCTAAAGCCTTTGTTGACGCGACAGGCATCGACACTTTTGCTGCTGCTATTGGTAATTTGCATGGTAAATATCCAGTGCCGAAGATTCTCGATATCGAATTACTTTCACGAATTCGTGCAGCGATTGACTGTAATATTTCATTGCATGGTGGTTCGGGCACGCCACTTCACTTCTTCCGTGAAGCAGCCGTGGTGGGTGCTAGCAAGGTTAATATCAATAGTGATATGCGTTATGCTTATCGCAAGACCCTTGAGCAAATATTAAAGGACAACCCTGACCAATACGCGATTGTAAAGTTGATGCCAGCAGTGCGCGAAGCAGTGGCGGCAGTGGTTGAGAGTAAGATGCAAGTCTTCGGCTCAGCCGGAAAGGCACGTCCCTAGTGAATAGCGCCCCGCTGAGCTTCTTGTGTGTTGGCTCTGCAACGCAGGATGTTTATTTAAGTAATGTCGACCACTTAAACCCAGTATGTGTTAACCCAGAAGAGTGTTTTTATAATGTTCGACTGGGTGACAAGATTTATGTAAATCACGTTGATTATCAGACTGGTGGTGGTGCTTCGAATGCTGCCACGACATTTGCGCGTGGTGGTCAGTTAGTAACATTCATGGGTAAAATTGGCCATGATCCAGCTGGCGCGGCAGTGTTGCAGTCGTTTGCTACTGAAGGTATTGATTATGCAGCAATGGCATATTCAGACGACCATAATACTGATTATTCTACGTTATTATTGGCACCGAATGGCGAGCGAACCATCTTAACTTATCGGGGCTGTGGTATGTATTTTACGCCAGAAGACTTTGATTTTACAAAGCTGAATCGGCAAATTGATTGGATTTATCTTACTTCTCTGGTAGGCAATTTTACGATTTATGATAAAGTGATGCAGTACGCTAGAGCCAATCAGTGTAAGATTGCTTTTAATCCAGGTGGGCGTGAGCTGGAACATCCAGACCAGCTAAAGGCGCTACTGCCGAATGTGGAAATTTTGTCGGTAAATAAGCAAGAGGCGCAGCAAATCGTATCGGGTGATACGCTAGAAGATTTGGCGCGTGAATTACGTAAGCTATGCCCAGTGGTAATTATTACGGACGGTGCTAATGGCGCTTTGATAGTTGACCGTGAACGTGCTTTGCGGGCTGGTTTATATAAGGGTGAGGAGATGTCGGTTGACCGTACTGGGGCGGGCGATGCTTTTTGCTCCGGTTTTACCTTGCGCTATGCTTTGGGGGATAAGCTAGAAGACGTGATTTTATTTGCGGCGGCTAACTCGTCGAGTGTAATTCAACATGTTGGTGCTAAGCCAGGAATTTTACGTGGCCGGCCCGAGCTCGAACCACTAGTGACCAAGCCTGTTACTCTGTAAAATTTTACTAAAACATAGTATAATTAACAATAAGTCAAGAGATTATGCTATGAAGCTTGCTGAATTTAAATTATGTGCGCCATATCAGCCCATGGGCGACCAGCCAAGGGCGATTGCTGCGTTGATGGATGGTTTGCAGCGTGGTGAACACTGTCAAGTTTTGCTTGGTGCTACTGGTACGGGTAAGACTTTTACAATGGCCAATGTCATTAATCAGATGAAGCGCCCGACGTTAGTTTTGGCGCATAACAAAACATTGGCGGCACAATTGTTTGCCGAATTTCAGCAATTCTTTCCGGATAACGCAGTACATTATTTTGTGTCGTACTTTGACTATTATCAGCCGGAGGCGTATATCGCTAGCTCTGACACTTATATCGAGAAGGACTCGCGTATTAATGAAGAAATTGAGCGCCTGCGCCATGCTGCTACCAGTGCATTATTAACGCGGCGGGATGTGATTATTGTGGCATCGGTGAGTTGTATTTACGGTATCGGTTCACCAGTTGATTACATGGATATGTCGGTGCATCTCATCAAGGGTAAATCGTATCAGCAAGCCAAGTTGTTGCGTCATTTTAACGATATACAGTATCGGCGGAATGACCTTGATTTTGCGCGCGGAACATTTCGCGTACGTGGCGATACGGTAGATATTTATCCGTCGGGACGCGAGACAGCCTATCGTATTGAGTTCTTTGGTGATGAAGTTGAACGATTGTTAGAAGTCGACCCTTTAACGGGTGAAGTGCTGGGCTACCCAGAAGAGGTACGAATCTTTCCAAATAGTCATTATGCTACACCAGAGGAGAAGCTAAAAAAGACCATCGAGCAGATTAAATCTGAGTATGAGCAGCGCGTGAAATATTTTGAGCAGAGTGGTAAATTACTTGAGGCGCAGCGTTTGACGCAGCGTATTAAATACGATGTTGAGATGCTAGAACAGACGGGCTTTGTGAAGGGGATTGAGAATTATTCACGTTATTTGACGGGCCGGAACGAAGGCGAGCAGCCAACCACATTGCTTGATTATTTCCCAGACGATTATTTAATGCTGATTGACGAGTCACATATGACATTACCACAGGTGCGTGGCATGTATCACGGCGACCGAGCGCGTAAAGAGACTTTAGTGGAGTACGGTTTTCGTTTGCCAAGTGCGTTAGACAACCGTCCACTGACATTTAGTGAGTTTGAACAGCATATTAACCAGCTAATTTGCGTGAGTGCTACACCGGGCGATTATGAATTGGCGCATTCGCCGCAGCCAGTGGAACAGGTGATTCGTCCGACGGGTTTGCTAGACCCAGAAATTGAGGTGCGACCAAGTGAACATCAGGTTGATGACATTATGGCGGAGATTCGTGAGCGGATAAAGAAAAATCAGCGCGTGCTAGTGACGACACTTACGAAGCGGATGGCAGAGGATTTAACGGAGTTTTTGATCGAGTCCGGCATTAAGACGGCTTATATTCACAGCGATATTACCACTTTAGATCGCAGTGACATCTTGAAAGATTTACGTCTCGGCAAATATGATGTGCTGGTTGGTATTAATTTGTTACGTGAAGGGCTAGATTTGCCAGAAGTGTCGCTGGTTTGTATCGTTGATGCCGATAAGGAAGGGTTCTTACGTTCGACGCCGGCATTGGTTCAAACGATTGGCCGCGCGGCGCGCCATGTTGAAGGGCGAGTGATTATGTACGGCGACCGCGTGACGGATTCAATGAAAGAGGCGATAGAAGAGACAAATCGTCGCCGTGCATTACAACAACATTACAATGAGGTACACCATATTACGCCGCATTCAGTAGCAAAGGAAGTTGGCGAGGGACTGCGTGCTATTATTCCCGGTAAGGAGGATGTTAAGCCAAAATTAAACTTAAATCGCATTCCACCAGAGGAATACAGCGCGTTAGTAAATGACTTGACGGCGCAGATGGAGCTGGCGGCGGCTAACTTGGAATTTGAGAAAGCAGCAGATTTACGCGATACTATTGCACAAATTAAACAAAAAATGTAACATATAAACATAAACGAGGAGGAATAAACGTGAAAGAAGAATTGAGTCTAGCTAAAAAGGCATCAATGCGCACAGTGTACACTGCGATGATGATTGCTATTTTACTAGGTATGACTGCTGGTGCGATGGCGCTAGTTGGGGCAATTGTTTATATGTGCGGTGTGTCGTATGACACTAACGGCATTTTGTCGCTAATTGCGCCTACCTTGTCTTATGCTGGTGTGATGGCGGCAGCTTGTGCAGGCGTAGTATTTTTCTGCAAAGGCCTACTAGCTAAGAATAAAAAGGATGCGGTTGATGACGATGCGCGCAAGAGCGTAGCTGGGTCAGTGAGCGCAGCTGCTTGGATTGTTGTAGTGATCGCTGTAGTTACTGCCGTATCTGGTATTTTGCAACTACTTTTGACTGCTGGTGGCTCTGGCGACTGGAAGTACTTGATGTTTGGCAACGTCTTCCCAGCATTAGCTGGTGCCGCTGGTGCGATTGGCGCAGTAGTTATGTTTAGTAAGATGAAGGCGAAGGCTTTAACTAATTCGAACGCGGCAATTGTGACGGCAGCGTTAGCTGGTATTGCTTTACTAATGGTAATTGTAGCTATCGTAGTAAAAACTCACGAGAATACAGTTAGTGTTCCGAGCTATAGTTCTCAACAGAATGAGGCGAAGGCAATTAAGTATCTATTACAACACTAAAGCTTAACAAAATCCCCGCAAAAGCGGGGATTTTTGCTATAATGATAGATAATGAGTGTAAGTAAAGATGATGTGCGCCATCTCGCGACGCTGAGTCAGATCGATGTATCGGACGAACAGGCTGAGGCTCTCACAACCCAGCTTGATAATATTGTGAAATATATTAACATGCTCGATGAACTTGATACTGATGGTGTTGAGCCAACATTTCAAGTTACGGGGCTGCAAAATGTGATGCGTGACGATGCAATAGAAGAACAGTTGCCACGCGAGACTTTGCTAGCATTGGCTCCTGACCAAGAGGCAGGGCAAGTTAAAGTGCCAAAGGTGTTATAGGAGGTAATATGCAAAGCGAGATTGAACAGATCGTAACTAATGTTAAATCAGGCAAAACTACAGCTCGTGCTGAAGTTGAGCAAGCTTTGGCACGTGCTGAAGCCACTAAAGAATTGCACGCTCTGCTTGAGGTATTTAAAGACGAAGCCTTGAAGCGTGCAGATGAAATTGACGCCAAGATTAAGGCCGGACAGCCGGTTGGTCGTTTGGCAGGTGTGCCATACGTGGCTAAGGATAACTTTTTGACTAAAGTTGGCCATACGACTGCGGCAGCGCATATTTTGGAGAATTTTAAGTCGCCAATCAACGCAACGGCAATTGATAAACTTGACCAAGAAGATGCGATTTTGATTGGCAAGGCTAACCTGGACGCTTTTGCTCACGGCGGTTCGACTGAAAATAGCTATTTTGGGCCGACTCACAATGCAGTAGACTTCGAGCGCGTGCCGGGTGGTTCATCTGGCGGTTCAGCGGCGATTGTGGCAGCCGGTGTAGTACCGTTTGCCTTAGGCACAGATACCGGTGGTTCGATTCGCCAGCCAGCAAGCTTTAATGGTGTGATAGGTTTTAAGCCAACCTATGGTATGATTAGTCGCTATGGTGTAGTGGCGATGGCTAGTTCAACTGATGTGGTTGGGCCATTGGCGCGAACCGTACGCGATGCGGAAATCGTGTGTGATATCTTGGCTGGTCAAGACCAGCGCGACGGTAATGTTTATCCTAGCTACTTTAAGACCGAGCAGCCGGCTAAATCGGGTCTGAAAATTGGTTTGATTAAAGACTTCATGACGGACGATGTTAATTCTGATGTCGTAAAGCAAACCAAGGCCATGGTTGAACACTTACAAAAGCAAGGAGCTACGGTTGACGAAGTATCACTGCCGGCAGCCAAGTATGCGCTGGCTATGTATTACATTGTGGTTCCAGCTGAGGTGACTTCAAACCTAGGTCGGTTTGATGGTGTCCGTTATGGCTATCGTTCCAAGAATGCTAAATCGCTTGGTGATATCTACGGTATGAGCCGTAGTGAAGGCTTCATGGATGAAAACAAGCGACGTATCTTAATTGGTTCATATGTGTTGAGCTCCGGCTACTTCGATGCTTATTATCTTAAGGCGCAGCGCGCTCGTACGTTATTAATTAACGAGTTCAACAAGCTGTTTGAGCAATATGATTACTTGATTTGCCCAACCGCACCAACACCTGCCTTTAAATTAGGCGAAAACACTTCTGACCCGCTAAAGATGTATCTAGCGGATGCGATGACGGTGCCAGCAAGTATGGCTGGGTTACCGGCTATTTCGGTGCCGAGTGGTAATACTGCTGATGGTTTGCCAGTTGGTGTACAATTGATTGGTAAAATGAAGGATGACGCCGGCGTTTTGGCGGTAGCAAAGCAAATGGAGGCTAAGGCTTAATGGGCGATTCGCCACTCCCAATTATTTTGCTACTAGTTGTCATTGCGCTGATTGGCCTAGCACTACTTGCGATTATCTTTTTGACGCATGGTACCGCGAAGAAACTTGACCAAGCGCAATATCGTGCGGCATGGCTTGATATTGAGAATAACCTAGACAAAAACAATGCTGCAACTTATCAGTTTGCTATTATGTCGGCCGATAAACTGCTCGACCGAGCATTAAAGGAGCTAGGCTATAAAGGCAATACCATGGCGGAGCGATTAAAATCAGCTAGTGGTGAAATAAAAAACCAAAAGGCGGTTTGGGCGGCACATCGGATTCGTAATAAGATAGTCCATGAGGTTGATACAAGAATTGATTTAAAGGTATCAAAGCAGATGCTAGACATTTATAAGACAGCACTAAAAGCAGTGGGCGCAATATAGGAGGAATGATGAACGATTTAGGTAATGCAGGTGAACATGGCACGGTGATTGCCGGTGATGTAAAAAAATATTTGGTAAAGGGCTACTTGCCGACGATTGGCATCGAGTGCCACGTTCAGCTCAATAGTAAGACGAAGCTGTTTAGTGCCACAGACAATGATGCACGCGAGGCGGAACCAAACACTAAGGTGAGCGTGATTGACTATGGTTTGCCAGGTATGTTGCCTATGCTAAACCGTGAAGCAATTCGTTTGGCGGCGCGCGCTGGCTATGCCCTTAACAGTAAAATCGCACATGTTAGCCGGTTTGACCGCAAGCACTATTTTTACCCAGATTTGCCAAAGGGCTATCAGATATCACAGATGTATGAGCCATTGATTTTGGGTGGCCATGTTGATTTGCCAACCGGCGAAACAGTGCGTATTCACCATGCTCATGTTGAGGAAGATGCCGGTAAGCTGACGCACTTTAGTGACCATTCGTTAGTAGACTTAAACCGCGCTGGTACACCTCTAGTGGAGATTGTGTCGGAGCCGGATATGCATTCAGCGGCAATGGCGCGGGCCTATACCGAAGAACTGCACCTTCTAATGACCTTTGCTAAGGTTACGTTGGGTGATTTATATCATGGTAATATGCGCTTTGATGTTAATATCTCGGTGACAAAGCCGGGCGAACCAATGGGTACGCGTACTGAACTAAAGAACCTTAACTCATTCCGTGCCGTCGAGCGTGCTACGGAGTATGAGATTAATCGTCAGATTGCAGTGATTGAAGGCGGTGGTGAAGTCGAACAGCAGACGCGTGGCTGGTCGGAAGCGAAGCAAGAGACCTTTAAGCAGCGCGGTAAGGAAGATGCGCAGGACTATCGTTATATGCCAGATGCAGATATCCCACCAGTGGTGTTGACGGATGATGATATTGCTAAGATGCAGGCAAATATGCCGATGATGCCGGCTGAATATCGAGCTAAATTCGCTGCCATGCAGGTAGATGATTCTGTGGTGCGAGTGTTGCTTAATACTGAAATTGTTGCGGAATTGGTTGGCAAGATTATCGACCAAGCTGGCGACCAAGTGGCGCGTCGTATCGCTAACCTGTTTGCCTCTGCACTGCCAAGCGAGGATGATACTGACGCCGCTAAGAAGGAATTAAATTTGCCAAGTGCTGAACATTTAGTCAAGCTAGCGCAGATGCTAGAACAGAAACAGGTGTCTTCAACTGCCGGTAAAGAGATATTTGCCGAGCTGCTAGTGGAGGATGCTGACCCGGAGGAGATTGCTAAGAATAAGAATCTTTTGCAGGTGAGCGATACTGGTGCGATCGAAAAGGTCGTTGATGAAGTGATTGCCAGCGCAGCTTGCCAAAAGGCGGTGGCTGACTTCAAGGCTGGTAACGAAAAGGTGATTGGCTTCTTGGTTGGTCAAGTAATGAAGGCTTCTAAAGGCAAAGCTAATCCAAGCCTCGCGCAGGACATTTTGCGTAAAAAGCTGCAATAGCCAAGCACTAGCAAAATCAGTGTGATATCATAGTAATAGGGGTTTACCCCAGTACATTCGAGGGATATTAAAGGAGTTTAAAATGAGATATAAAATGCCTACTAAGGCAATTATCACTGATGCAGGTTATGCAAGCCGTTTCTTACCAATCACCAAGACTATCCCGAAGGGCATGTTGCCTATTTGGGATGTGCCAGTGATGCAGCTGGCGGTTGAGGAATGTGCTCAAGCAGGAATTGTTGATATCATCATTGTGACTACCCCGGAAGGTAAGCCGATTTATGAAGACTATTTCAACAATGGCGCGACACGCATTCGTAAACAACTGCGCAGTCAGGGCAAGACCGACCGCTTTGAGAAGGTCAATCATGTACTAAACTTCCCGAAGATTAGTATCATCGAGCAAGACCAAGCCTTGCCATACGGTAATGGCTCACCGTTAGTAACCGCCTATAAGCGAGATTTCATCTTCCCAGATGAAGCATTTGTGGTGATTTATGGCGATGATGTGGTGTTTGGCTCATCCGATGTTGCTACTTTGTTGGAGGCTTACGCGAAGCACTCTGATGCAGCTGGCGTGATTATGACGCAGGAAATTGGCGAAGATCAAGTTGATAAATATGGCATTGTTAAGCTGAAGAATGGCAATCTACTTGACAACATTGTCGAAAAGCCAGAGATTGGTAAGGCACCATCGACTCTAGCGTCTTACGGACGCTATCTGCTAACGCCAGAGATATTTGATTATCTCAAGTCAAATGCTGTCGGTAAAGACCGCGAACTTTGGACGGTAGATGCTATTACGAAGCTAGCAATGCAAAAGCCAGTGTATGTTGAGCGAACCGAGGGTCGTTGGCGTACTACGGGCGATCCGGAGAACTATTGCCGAGCAGTGCTAAGCTACGTACACGACCATAACGAAGCTTGCTTTGACCGCTTGCGTGACTATATGATTAAACGATAATCCCAAAGACCCAGCTATGCTGGGTCTTTTATTTGACTATTTATTATGTTTATGCTATATTTAGCTTAATGGACGTATTTCAGATATTGGTTGTTATCTTGGCGATTGCGCTAGCGGTGTTTCTGGCGTTAGGGATTGCCCTTGCAATCATTCTGATTCGCATCTCGCGTAAGATCAAGCATGTAGTCAGTAATGTCGAAGACATCAGTAATAATCTTTGCGAGAGTTCGCGCAATGTCAGGACTATCACTGCGTCGGTTAGCCAGTTGGTATCGCCAGCAGTGGTTATGAAGGTGATAGTTAAATATATTAGGTATTATTTGAATAAAAGGAGGAATAATCATGTCGAATCAGAATAATAAATCAGGTGCCGGTAAGTTTGCGTTAGGCGCTTTGCTCGGTGTTGCTGCTGGTGCCATTGTTGGTTTACTAACTGCCCCGAAATCGGGCAAAGAGACGCGTGCTGATTTAGCAAATAAGGCTAATGAGTTAAAGGATGCAGCTGCCAAGAAAGCGACTGATGTTAAGCAAGCGGCGCAAGATGGCTTTGACGCTACGGCTGATATTGCGACTAAGCACGCTGGCAATATTTCTGATTTCGCTAAAGACGAAGCTCGAGAATTAAAAGACGACATTGCAAATCTCCGTAAAAACACCCAAAAATAAAGCTTATGTGCTATAGAATAGGCTCGCTATAAGCTAGGTTAAATAAGTCTAATCTATCACTCTATCTATATAACCAACCGACGAGTGATAGATTGTTGAGTTTCTATGGGTGGCAATTGAGTGTATTTTAAAGTTACTTGCGATTTCAATACAACGATATTAAGTCCTTTACTGTAATTCTAAATGATTATTTTAAAATTACGGTATTAAAAAAGGCGATTCAGTGACCGCAGAATATGCATTCCACGATCCCAAATCGCCTTAGACATTTACTATATTAAATAAAGTTTAAAAAGTCAACTGGATTTTTATATAATACTAAAAAGGCGATTCAGTGACCGCAGAATATGCATTCCACGATCCCAAATCGCCTTA